>NZ_JBHFIZ010000039.1:176360-236546 GCF_057334535.1 Achromobacter colocynthidis | reverse complement strand
CCCCCCGCGGCGGCGTGGACCGCGTGTTCGCCATCGGCGGCGCGCAAGCCGTGGGCGCGCTGGCCTACGGCACCGCCACCGTGCCCGCCGTGGACAAGATCGTCGGCCCCGGCAACGCCTATGTGGCCGCCGCCAAGCGCCGCGTGTTCGGCGTGGTCGGCATCGACATGATTGCCGGCCCCAGCGAAATCCTGGTCATCTGCGACGGCAAGACGCCGGCCGACTGGATCGCCATGGATCTGTTCTCGCAAGCCGAGCACGACGAATTGGCGCAATCCATCCTGCTCTGTCCGGATGCGGCCTTCATCGAAGAAGTCGAAGCCGCCATCGCGCGTCTCTTGCCCACGATGCCGCGCGCCGACATTCTGCGCGTCAGCCTGGCCAATCGCGGTGCGCTGATCCAGGTGCAAAGCCTGGAAGAAGCCTGCCAGATCGCCAACGACATCGCGCCCGAGCACTTGGAAATCTCCACCGAACAGCCTGAGATCTGGACCGCCAAGATCCGCCATGCCGGCGCCATCTTCATGGGCCGTTTCAGCTCGGAAGCGCTGGGCGACTACTGCGCCGGCCCCAACCACGTGCTGCCCACGTCGCGCACCGCGCGCTTTTCGTCGCCGCTGGGCGTGTACGACTTCCAGAAGCGTTCCAGCCTGATCCAGGTGTCGCACCAAGGCGCGCAAACGCTGGGCCGCATCGCCGCCGAACTGGCGCTGGGCGAAGGCCTGCAAGCGCACGCCGCCAGCGCCCAGTACCGGATCGACAAGCCATGAGCGCGGCCCCGGCGGCAAGCGTCGCTGGCCGCATCCAAGGCACCCTGCGCGCGGACGTCCTCGCACTGGCCGCGTACCCGGTCGCCCACGCGGATGGCTGCATCAAGCTGGACGCGATGGAATGCCCGTATGAACTGCCCGAGGCAGTGCGCGACGACATCGCCCGCGCCGTGCGCGACACGCCACTGAACCGCTACCCCGCCGCCGATCTGTCCGCCTTGCAGCAGGCGGTGAAGGCCGGGTTCGGCGTGCCCGACGCGGCCGACGTGCTGTTTGGCAACGGCTCGGATGAACTCATCCACATCATCGTCCAGGCCTGTTGCAACCCGGGCGACGTGGTGCTGTCGCCGTGGCCGTCGTTCGTTTACTTCGACATGGCGGCGCGCTTTGACCACGCCCGCTTTGTCGGCGTGCCGCTGACCGAGGATCTGACCCTGGATCTGCCGGCAATGCTGGCCGCCATCCAGGAACATCAGCCCAAGGTGGTGTTCCTGGCCGTGCCCAACAACCCCACCGGCGGCCTCTGGTCCGACGAAGACGTGCAGGCCATCATCGCCGCCGCCCCCGGACTGGTGGTGCTGGACGAGGCCTATCAGCCCTTCGCCGACCGTACCTGGATGCCACAAGTGCTGGACGCCCCCAACGTGGTCGTCATGCGCACGGTGTCCAAGATCGGCCTGGCCGGCCTGCGTTTCGGTTACCTGGCCGGCCATCCCGACTGGATCGCCGAACTGAACAAGCTGCGCCCGCCCTACAACCTGGACGTGCTGACGCAGGCCACGTTGATGGCGGTGCTGCGCCACAAGCCCGTGCTGGACGAACAGGCCGCGCGCCTGCGCGCCGCCCGCGGCCCGCTGGCCGACGCGCTGGCCGCCTTGCCCGGCGTCAGGGTATTCCCTTCCGCCGGCAACTTTGTGCTTGCCCGCTTTTCCGGCAAGCTGGATGGCAACGCCGTGCATCTTGCGCTGAAAACGCGCAAAATATTGATTCGCAACTTTTCCAACGCCCATCCGCTCCTGGCAAACTGCCTGCGCATCTCGGTGGGCGCCCCGGCCGAGAACGCCGCCTTGCTGGCTGCCCTGCAAGAGATTTTGAGTGCTTAACATGCGTACCGCAGAGATCACCCGCAACACCAACGAAACCCGCATCCGCGTGGCCATCAATATCGACGGCACCGGCAAGCAGACGATCGACACGGGCGTGCCGTTCCTGGACCACATGCTGGACCAGATCGCGCGCCACGGCCTGATCGACCTGGACATCAAGGCCGAGGGCGACCTGCACATCGACGCGCACCACACCGTGGAAGACGTGGGCATCACGCTGGGCATGGCCATTGCCAAGGCCGTCGGCACCAAGGCCGGCCTGCGCCGCTACGGCCACGCCTACGTGCCGCTGGACGAAGCGCTGTCGCGCGTCGTGGTCGACTTCTCGGGCCGCCCGGGCCTGGAATATCACATCCCGTTCACGCGCGCCCACATCGGCAATTTTGATGTAGACCTGACGCGCGAGTTCTTCCAGGGGCTGGTCAACCACGCCCTCATCACCCTGCATATCGACAACCTGCGCGGCTTCAACGCCCACCATCAGGCTGAAACCGTGTTCAAGGCCTGTGGCCGCGCCCTGCGCATGGCCATGGAAGTCGATCCGCGCATGGGCGACGTCGTGCCCTCCACCAAGGGCGTGCTGTAACGTTCGCCAACCCCAACGCAGCAGGCAAAAGAAGTGACCACTATCGCCATCGTTGACTACGGAATGGGCAATTTCCACTCCGTCGCCCGCGCCCTGAAGTTCGCCGCGCCCGACGCGGACATCCGCATCTGCAACCAGCCCCAAGACATTGACGCGGCCGACCGCGTGGTGTTTCCCGGGCAGGGCGCCATGGCGGACTGCATGCGCACCCTGAATGAATCCGGCCTGCGCGAAGCCGTCGTGCGCGCTGCCCGCAACAAGCCCTTGCTGGGCGTGTGCGTGGGCGAACAGATGCTGTTTGACTCCAGCGAAGAAGGCGGCACGTCGTGCCTGGGCCTGTTCCCCGGCGTGGTGCGCCGTTTTTCGGGCCCGCGCTTTGCCGACCTGATCCCCGCCGATGACGAAGCCTGCCTGGCCGACACCGGCGACGCGGGTCTGGCCGACACCCGCCCCGAACGGCTCAAAGTGCCGCACATGGGATGGAACAAAGTCCGCCAGACGCGCTCTCATCCCATCTGGGCCGGTATTCCGGACGACACGCACTTCTATTTCGTCCATAGTTACTACGCCGATCCGGATGATTCCAGCCTGACAGTTGGTGAAACCGATTACGGAGTCGCCTTTACCTGCGCGGTGGCGGCGGCTAACATTTTCGCGGTGCAGTTCCACCCCGAGAAGAGCGCCGAACACGGTTTGCGCCTGTATCGCAATTTTGTAGACTGGCAGCCGTAGGTCACGGACCTGCATGCGCCAGCCCATTCAACCCCTCTTTCTTTTTTGCTGCCCACCATGCTGCTGATCCCCGCCATCGATCTCAAAGACGGGCGCTGCGTGCGCCTGCGCCAGGGTGACCTGGACGATGCAACGGTGTTCTCCGAAGACCCCGCCGCCATGGCCACTCGTTGGCTAGACCAGGGCGCGCGCCGCCTGCATCTGGTCGATTTGAACGGCGCCGTTGCCGGCAAGCCGAAGAACGAAGCGCCCATCAAGGCCATTCTGGAGGCCGTCGGCGACGACATCCCCGTCCAGATCGGCGGCGGCATTCGCGACCTCGACACCATCGAACGCTACCTTGACGCCGGCATTTCGTACGTCATCATCGGCACCGCCGCGGTCAAGAACCCGGGCTTCCTGCAAGACGCCTGCGGCGCTTTCCCCGGCCAGATCATCGTTGGCCTGGACGCCCGCGACGGCAAGATCGCCACCGACGGCTGGAGCAAGCTGACCCGCCACGACGTGCTGGACCTGGCCAAGAAGTTCGAAGACTACGGCTGCGAGGCCATCATCTACACCGACATCGGCCGTGACGGCATGCTGTCGGGCGTCAACGTCGAAGCCACGGTCCGCCTGGCCCAACACGTGCGCATTCCCGTGTACGCCTCGGGCGGCATCGCCGGCATCCAGGACATCGAAGCCCTGTGCGCCGTCGAAGAAGAGGGCGTCGAAGGCGCCATCCTGGGCCGCAGCATCTACGAAGGCACGCTTGATTTCCAGGCAGCCCAGGCTCGCGCCGACGAATTGGCAAAATGACCATCTCTCCCAGCAGCACCGAGGCCGGCGCGCCTGTACCAAGCGCGCTGACCCGCCGCATCATCCCCTGCCTTGACGTTACCGCCGGCCGCGTCGTCAAGGGCGTGAACTTCGTCAACCTGCTGGACGCGGGCGACCCCGTCGAGATCGCCCGCCGTTACAACGAGCAGGGCGCCGACGAGCTCACCTTCCTGGACATCACCGCCACCAGCGACGGCCGCGACCTGATCCTGCCCATCATCGAGCAGGTGGCGTCCCAGGTGTTCATCCCGCTGACGGTGGGCGGCGGCGTGCGCCAGGTGTCTGACATCCAGCGCCTGCTGAACGCTGGCGCCGACAAGATCAGCATCAACAGCGCCGCCGTGGCCAACCCCGAGCTGGTTCGGGCCGCGTCCGACTACCACGGCTCGCAATGCGTGGTGGTCGCCATCGACGCGCGCCGCGTATCGGCGGCGGGCGAACCGGCGCGCTGGGAAGTCTTCACGCACGGCGGCCGCAAGGCCACCGGGCTGGACGCCGTGGCTTGGGCGCGCCGCATGGCCGCCTACGGCGCGGGCGAAATCCTGTTGACCAGCATGGACCGCGACGGCACCAAGTCCGGCTTCGACCTGGAACTGACGCGCGCCGTGTCCGACGCCGTGCCGGTGCCCGTCATCGCCTCGGGCGGCGTGGGCAACCTGCAGCACCTGGCCGATGGTGTCACCACCGGCCGCGCCAGCGCCGTGCTGGCCGCCAGCATCTTCCACTTCGGCCAGCACACCGTTGGCGAGTGCAAGCGCTTCATGGCCGAACAAGGCATTTCCGTACGCTTGGATTAACTATGAGCACCGAACCCGCCTGGATGGCTGACGTCGTTTTCGACGAAAACGGCCTGATTCCCGCCATCGCCCAAGACGCCGAAAACGGCCAGATCATGATGGTCGCCTGGATGAACCGCGAATCGCTGGCCGAAACGGCCGCCACCGGCCGCGCAGTGTACTGGTCGCGTTCGCGCCAACGCCTGTGGCGCAAGGGCGAGGAATCCGGACACGTGCAGGAAGTGCACGAATTGCGCCTGGATTGCGACGGCGACGTCATCCTGCTAAAGGTCCACCAGGAAGGCGGCATTGCCTGCCACACCGGCCGCGCAAGCTGCTTTTTCCGCCGCCTGGAAGGGCCGACGGACCACGCCTCCTGGGTCACGGTCGCCCCCGTGCTCAAAGACCCCGAACTGATCTACAAATGACCGATCAAACGCTAAGCGCCGCCGACATCCTGGCGCGCATCGCCGACACGCTGGAAACCCGCCGCCCAGAAAACGGCGGCGACCCGACCGCGTCCTATTCCGCCAAGCTGCTGGCCAAGGGCCCCGATTCCTTCCTGAAGAAAATCGGCGAAGAAGCCACGGAACTGGTCATGGCCGCGAAAGACGGCGTGCCGGAACGCATTGTCAGCGAAACGGCCGACCTGTGGTTTCACTGCCTGGTCGCGCTGACGCATTTCAAGCTGCGGCCGGAAGACGTGCTGGCCGAATTGGCCCGCCGCGAAGGCCTGTCGGGTCTGGCCGAAAAAGCCAGCCGCCCCAAAGACTGACCCCGGAGCCCGGAAACATGAGCGACAACTGTCTTTTCTGCAAGATCGCCGCTGGCGAGATCCCGTCCAAGAAGATCTATGAGGACGAGGACTTTGTTGCATTTCACGATATCAATCCGGCAGCACCGGTGCATTTGCTGCTGATCCCTCGACGTCATGTCACATCCATGCAGGATATTACGGGCGAGGACGCAGGTTGGTTGGGTAGAATGATGTCGTTGGCGCCGCGGCTAGCAGCCGAAAACGGTTGCCGTCCGGGCCCTGATGGCGGATTTCGCATCATGATCAACTCTGGCGTCGAAGGCGGCCAGGAAGTCCCGCATTTGCATTTCCACATCATTGGCGGCTCGCGACCCTGGAAAGGACGCGTGGCCCCCACCGCGTAATTCGGAGAAACATCATGGGTAGTTTCAGCATTTGGCATTGGTTGGTTGTTCTGGTCATCGTGGCGCTGATCTTCGGCACCAAGAAGCTGCGCAACATCGGTTCGGATCTGGGCGGCGCGGTCAAGGGCTTCAAGGAAGGCATGAAGGACGCCAACGGCGACAAGCCGGCGGACCCGATCGCGCAGCAGCGCGTGTCCGATGACACCATCGACGTGCAGGCCAAGGAAAAGACCAACTCCTGAGCCACGGCTCTTATCCCGGGCCCGCCCTGAAAGGGCCGGCCCTTATTGCTTCATTTCCCGAGCGGCCGTCGCATGTTTGATGTCAGTTTCACTGAACTGATGGTGGTCGGCGTCATCGCCTTGATCGTCATCGGTCCCGAACGCCTGCCCAAGGTTGCCCGCACCATCGGCCACCTGTTGGGTCGCGCGCAGCGTTACGTCAACGACGTTAAGTCCGATATCCAACGCGAAATCGAAATCGACGAGCTGCGCAAATTCAAAAGCGAAATGGAAGACGCCGCGCAAGGCGTGCAACAGTCGCTGAATGAAACGCACGCTTCCTTGCAAGAGCCGGTTCAGCAATTCCGTGCCGAACTCGACGAAGTGGCCCGTGAAGCCAATGGCAAGGTCGCACCCGTGATCGTGGGCGACGCCCCGGCCCCCGCTGCCGCTGCCCCGGCCGAACCCGCGCCCGAACCCGCACGCACCATCGCGCCCCCCGGGCAAAGCCACAACCTGGACCTGGATCTGCCGCCCGCGGCCGAATCCAGCCCGGCTGCGCCCCCCGCCTCTCAACAACCTGCCCCGGCGCCCCGCGCGCCCAAGGCTGACGACGCCGCGCCCGCCGCCAAGCCCGTCCCGCCCTCCGGAACACCGACGTGACCCAGGACGCTTCCCAAGAAGAAGGCCAGCAAGAGACCTTCATCTCTCACCTGGTTGAATTGCGCACCCGCCTGATGCGCGCCGTCGGCGCGGTAGTGGCCGTGTTCATCGTGCTGTTCATCTATCCCGGCGCATCAGCCATTTACGACGTGCTGGCGGCCCCCATGCTGGCATCGCTGCCCCAAGGCACGCGCATGATTGCCACGGGCGTCATCACGCCGTTCATGGTGCCGGTCAAGGTCACGATGATGGCCGCGTTCATCGTGGCGCTGCCCGTCGTGCTCTACCAGGCCTGGGCCTTTGTGGCGCCCGGTCTGTACCGCCACGAAAAGCGCCTGGCGCTGCCGCTGATCGTCTCCAGCACGTTCCTGTTCATCGCGGGCATGGCGTTCTGCTACTTCGTGGTGTTCCGCACGGTGTTCCATTTCATTGCCACGTTCGCGCCGCAGTCCATCACGCCGGCCCCGGACATCGAGGCCTACCTGAGCTTCGTCATGACGATGTTCATGGCGTTCGGGATCACCTTCGAAGTGCCCGTGGCCGTGGTGCTGCTGGTGAAGATGGGCGTCGTCGAACTGTCCAAGCTGCGGGCCGCGCGCGGTTACGTGGTGGTGGGCGCCTTCATCATCGCCGCCGTGGTCACGCCACCCGACGTGGTCAGCCAGTTCATGCTGGCCGTGCCGCTGTGCCTGCTGTATGAAGTTGGGCTGATCTGCGCCCGCATGGTCACGCCCAAGCCCGGCGCGGCCGACGACGCTGTCTCTGATTCACTGACAGAACGCCACTGACAGAGCTGCGCTGAGCCTGCGTTGCGTGGGGGCCCCTTCGGGCGGCCCTATTCACATCCGCCGCTTGCATCTGCCGCTCGTACTGCGCAATACATGGCGCAAGAAGCGGCGCAAGACTCCATGCAGACGCGGCACAGTATCGGACTCTTTCACTCTTGTCGGCGCCCGGCCGCCACCCTACATTGATGGCATGTCGCCTGCTCAAAGGCTGCGCGCCCTGATGCGGTGGCGCGGCATCCACAGCCAAAACCAATTGGCGCGCCTTTCCGGCGTGCCGCAATCCTGCATCCACCGAATTCTTACCCGCGATGAGCACTACGCCCCCTCGCGCGCCACCTTGCTGCGGCTGGCGAAAGCGTTGGACACCACCGTCCCGTGGTTGAGCGACGGCGTGGTGAGCGTGACGGAATTCGGCGCAAGCTGCTTGCCAACAACCGCTACGCCGGATGCGCCGGCAGCCGCCCCGGACAGCTACTGCGCCGAGATCGGCGCATTGCTGCAGAGCCAACCCGACAGCACGAAAAAAGCCGTGTTGTCGATGGTGCGCCTGCTGGCCGAACGGCAACCGCCCGATGCCTAGCGATCTGCCAGGCAGGGCGCACCGCAGCCCGCTAGCGCGGCTTGCCGGGACGCGTCCCAACCACCACGGCCACCTCGACCGCCTTGCCTGCGCGCAAGACGCCCAGCGTGGTGCGCTGGCCAGGCGGCAACTGCGCAATCTCGGCCAGCAATTGGGTGGTATCGGTCATGCGCTTGCCATTGACCGTCTGCACGATATCGCCCACGCGAAGGCCGGCGCGCGCGGCCGGGCCGTCGCGCATCACGCCAGCGATGATCACGCCGCGCGTGTCGTTCTTGAGTTCAAACGCACGGGCAAGCTCCGGCGTCACGTCCTGCGGTTCCACGCCCAGCCAGCCGCGCTTGACCGAGCCCGTCTTGACGATGTCGTCCATCACCTTGCGCGCAATCTCGATCGGCGTGGCAAAGCCGATGCCCATCGACCCGCCCGATTCGGAATAGATAGCGGTGTTGATGCCCACCAGATTGCCCTCGGCGTCCACCAGCGCGCCGCCGGAGTTGCCCGGGTTGATGGCAGCGTCGGTCTGGATGAAGCTTTCGTAGGTGTTCAGCCCCAGCCCATTGCGCCCCAACGCCGACACGATGCCCTGGGTGGTGGTCTGGCCCACGCCAAACGGGTTGCCTATCGCCAGCACCACATCACCCACCCGCAGGCCACGATCGGCGGCCAGCGTGGCGGCCGGAAGCGTCCTCAAGGAACTCAGCTTCAGCACGGCCAGATCCGTATCCGGGTCCGCGCCCACCACTTTCGCGGTGTCGCGCCGACCGTCGGTCAGCGCCACCTCGATGGCGTCAGCCGCCTGCACAACGTGATAGTTGGTCAACACATGGCCGTCCTGGCTCACGATGACGCCAGAGCCCAGGCTGGTCGTTGCCTGACGCCGGCTCATGCCCGGCACCTGGCCGAATAACTGGCGCAGCACCGGATCGTCGGGCAGCGGCACCAGCGGCACATTGACGTGCTTGGTCGTGTAAACGTTCACCACCGACGGCGCCGCGCGCGCCACGCCGTCCGCATACGATACCGGCCCCACGCCACTGCCGGCGGCTGGGCGCGCGGCCGCCGCGGCGGCAGGCTGCGCGGCCCCCGGCCCGGCAAGGCGCAGCAGGTCGGGCCGCAAGGTGGTGACCACGAATAGAATAGCCAGGCAGACCGTGACGGCCTGAGCAAATATCAGCCAATATCGGCGCATGATTCTGATAGGACGAGCAATGAAAAAAGTGGACTCTCACGTGCTGGCCAGTTGGCTGGACGACACCCTGCAAGCCGCCCGCTTCAAGGACTATTGCCCCAACGGCTTGCAAGTGGAGGGCCGATCCGAAGTCGCACACATTATCACCGGTGTCACCGCCAGCGAAGCGTTACTGCGCGCGGCAGTTGAACGGGGCGCCGACGCGGTGCTCGTGCACCACGGCTGGATGTGGCGCAACGAAGACCGGCGCGTGATCGGCACGCGCCGCACGCGCATGGCGCTGGCGCTGAAGAATGACCTGAATCTATACGCTTACCACTTGCCGCTGGATGCGCATCCCACGCTGGGCAACAACGCGCAACTGGCCCGCGTGCTGGGCCTGACTCCCGCGCGGCGCGACGATGGGTCGCCGCGCACCTGTGGGCAAGACAATCTGGTGTGGCTGGGCGAGGCCGCCGGCCTGAAGACCCTGGGCCAACTGGGCGCGCGCGTGGCCGAACGGCTGGGCCGGCAGCCGCTGGTAGTGGGCGACCCGGATCAACCCTTATCAAGCGTGGCGTGGTGCACCGGTGGTGCGCAGGGCATGCTGGCCGACGCCGTGGATGCCGGCGCCAGCGCTTACATCACAGGCGAAGTGTCTGAATCCACCGTGCACCTTGCACGCGAGACCGGCGTCGGCTTTATCGCGGCCGGCCACCACGCCACCGAGCGCTATGGCGCCCAGGCGCTGGGCCAGGCCGTCGCCGAGCAGTTCGGCATCAAGGTCGAATTCATCGACCTTGATAACCCGGCATAACGCAGTGGCGCCCGCTGCGGTTCAGTACCCAGCGGGCAGCAAGCCCGTGGCGCGCGCGCCACGCAGCGCTTGCCGTGTCTTATTTCTTGAGCAGGTCGCGGATTTCGCGCAGCAGCGCCACGTCTTCGGGCGTTGCGGCCGGCGCGGCCGGTGCTTCCTCGGCCTTGGTGCGGGCCTTGTAGATGGCTTTGACCATCCAGAAAATCACGAACGCCAACAACACGAAGTTGATGAGGATCGTCACGAAATTACCCCAGGCGAACACAGAAGCGCCCGCTTTGGTCAGGTCGGCATACGTCATCGGGCCGTTGTAGCCGGCAGGCATCGACAGCACAAAGAACTTGTTCGAAAAATCGACTGCGCCACCCAAGATGAAATTGACCAAGGGCATGATGATGTCTTTCACCATCGAATCGACGATCCTGCCGAAGGCAGCGCCGATAATCACACCCACCGCCAAGTCAACCGCGTTGCCTTTTACAGCGAAATCTCGGAATTCTTTGATGAAACCAGTCTTTTTGCTCATAAAAGCACTCCCATCGTGATACGCCCTTGAGTGGGCTGGCGCTATAATACGCGGTTGCTATGTTGTTACATATTCCCGCGAACCCGATGCCGCAGAAATGATGCTACTCGTAGAGCGGGCGCATCAACAAGGATAGGAAGATGAGTCAGGATACGCTGGTGCACGATGATGACGGTGCGGTTGATCCCAACCTGCCACCCGATCCTTCGCGACGTTTCTGGGTTACCACCGCCTGTGCTGTGGGTGGCGTAGCAGGTGTCGCAACGGCAGTGCCGCTTGTGAGCACATTTTCTCCCTCTGAAACGGCCCGCGCGGCCGGGGCCCCCGTTGAAGTGGATATCGGCGATATACCCGTCGGCTCCATGAAAACCGTGGAATGGCGTGGGAAACCGGTGTGGATCATGCACCGTTCTCCCGAACAGCTCGCCGCCCTCAAGACGCTGGACCCCTTGCTGGCCGACCCCGAATCCGAGCGGCCAGGCTTCACTCCCGAATATGCCAAGAACGAAGTTCGCTCGCGCAAGCCCGAGATCTTCGTTTGCGTCGGCATCTGTACTCACTTGGGCTGCTCGCCCACCTCGCACTTCGAAACAGGCGGCGGTGGCGGCATGGGCGCCAATTGGCAAGGCGGATTTCTCTGCCCCTGCCACGGCTCCACGTTCGACCTGGCTGGCCGGGTCTACAAGAACAAGCCTGCTCCCGATAATCTCGAAGTTCCGCCGTACCAGTATCTGAGCGATACCCGCATCATTGTGGGCGTCGATGAAGACAACAAGGCCTGACGCTCGCGTCGCGCTTTTTTCCCGATTACGTAAGTAAAACAAATACGCCACGTATTAGAGAAGGAGCCGTTACATGGCTGGCGAGAAAACCGTCGAGACAACAGGCCTGTTGGGGTGGCTGGACCGGCGTTTTCCGGTGACATCCACCTGGAAAGCCCATCTGTCCGAATACTACGCACCAAAGAATTTCAACTTCTGGTATTTCTTTGGCTCTCTGGCCTTATTGGTCCTGGTGCTGCAGATCGTGACCGGCATTTTCCTGGTCATGCATTACAAGCCGGACGCCGAACGCGCGTTCCAATCCGTTGAATACATCATGCGCGAGGTCCCCTGGGGCTGGCTCGTGCGCTACATGCATTCAACCGGCGCATCGATGTTCTTCGTCGTCGTCTACCTGCACATGCTGCGCGGGCTGCTTTACGGTTCCTACCGCAAGCCGCGCGAACTCGTGTGGATCTTCGGCGTGGCGATCTTCCTCTGTCTGATGGCGGAAGCCTTCTTCGGTTACCTGCTGCCGTGGGGCCAGATGTCGTATTGGGGCGCCCAGGTGATCGTGAACCTGTTCGCCGCCATTCCGTTCATCGGCCCGGAACTGTCTATCTGGATCCGCGGCGACTACGTCGTGTCGGACGCCACCTTGAACCGCTTCTTCGCCTTCCACGTCATCGCGATTCCGCTGGTGCTCGTGGGCCTGGTCGCGGCTCACCTGGTGGCGCTGCACGAAGTCGGCTCGAACAACCCGGACGGCATCGAAATCAAGCAGGGCCCGAAAGACAAGTACGGCCGGCCCAAGGATGGCATCCCGTTCCACCCGTTCTATTCCGTGCATGACCTGATGGGCGTGGCGGGCTTCCTGCTCGTGTTCGCGTTCATCGTGTTCTTCGCGCCGGAAATGGGCGGCTACTTCCTCGAGTACAACAACTTCATTCCTGCTGACTCGCTGAAGACGCCTCCGCACATTGCGCCGGTCTGGTACTTCACGCCGTTCTACTCGATGCTGCGAGCCACCACCGACGAATTCACGTGGGTGCTGGCGGGCGCGTCGGTACTGGGCGCGCTGGCGTTGCTGATCAAGAGCAACCTGCGCGGCATCCTGCGCATTGCCATCCCCGGCATCCTCATCGTCGTGGCCGTGCTGCTGCGCGTGATCGACGCCAAGTTCTGGGGCGTGGTGGCCATGGGTGGTACGGTCGTCATCCTGTTCTTCCTGCCCTGGCTGGACCATTCCCCGGTCAAGTCGATCCGCTACCGGCCCACGTGGCACAAGTGGATCTACGGCATCTTCATGGTCAACTTCCTGGTGCTCGGCTACATCGGTACGCAGCCGCCCAGTCCGCCGTTGAACATCACGTCGCAAATCGGCACGCTGCTGTACCTGGCATTTTTCTTCCTGATGCCGGTCTGGAGCCGCCTTGGCACCTTCAAGCAAGTGCCCGAGCGCGTTACGTTCCACGCCCACTGAGCCCACCAGATAACGGATTAACCATGATCAAGAAGCTGATTGGTGCCGTGGCCTTGATGCTCACGTGTACCACCGCATTTGCCGCCGAAGGCGGTTTCCCCCTGGACAAGGCGCCGTACCGCGTCAACGACATGTCGTCGCTGCAAAACGGCGCCAAGCTGTTCGTCAACTACTGCCTGAACTGTCATAGCGCGTCCTCGATGCGCTACAACAAGCTCAAGGACATTGGCCTGACCGACCAGCAAATCAAGGAAAGCCTGCTGTTCACCGGCGAAAAGGTGGGCGACATGATGCATATCGCCATGACGCCCCAGGACGCCAAGAAGTGGTTTGGCACGACGCCCCCGGATTTATCCGTGATCGCCCGCGCCAAATCGGTCAACGCCGGCCCGTCCGGCGCCGACTACATCTACACCTACCTGCGCACCTTCTACCGCGACACGTCGCGCGCCACGGGCTGGAACAACCTGGTTTTCCCGTCCGTGGGCATGCCGCACGCCCTCTGGGAACGCCAGGGTCCGCGCGAGCTGACGACCGTGGCCATGCATGAAGTGGAAGTCAAGGATGCCAAGGAAGGCGCACCCAAAAACTGGGAACGCATCACGACGGTGTACGATGCTCAAGGTTTTTCCACGGTCAAGGCCGAACCGGTAGCTGATTACCACGGCCATGCCACCTTTGATGCCAAATTTAAGGCCGCCAACCCGGCCCAAGTCGCAACATACGACAACGACGTCGCAGACCTGACCGCATTCATGTCCTGGATGGCTGAGCCCGTCCAGACATTGCGCGTCCGCATCGGCGTCGGCGTCATGTTGTTCCTGCTGTTGTTCTTCCTGGTTACGTGGCGCTTGAACGCCTCGTACTGGAAACACGTGCGCTAACCGCAACGCCCCGCCAGGCATGCAAGCCGCTACCTCATTAATAAGGGACGGCAACGGAGGATAGGGCCGTACGCCTATCCCGCCTGGCAATCGGGGCCAGCGCCTGCTAGATTTAGGCGCTGGCCTTTCGTTTTTCATAAAGGACTTTCACCATGATGGTGCTCTATTCCGGAACCACGTGTCCGTTTTCGCAACGCTGCCGCTTCGTGTTGTTCGAAAAGGGTATGGACTTCGAGATCCGTGACATCGACCTGTACAACAAGCCCGAAGACATCGCGGTGATGAACCCGTACGGTCAAGTGCCCATCCTGGTCGAGCGCGACCTGATCCTGTACGAGTCCAACATCATCAACGAGTACATCGACGAGCGCTTCCCGCATCCGCAACTGATGCCGGCCGATCCCGTCATGCGTGCCCGTACCCGCCTGTTCCTGTACAACTTCGAGAAAGAACTGTTTGTTCACGTCTCGACGCTGGAAGACCGCAGCACCAAGCCCGACGAGAAGAAGCTGGCCAACGCGCGCCAGAACATTCGCGATCGCCTGGCCCAGTTGGCCCCGATGCTGCTGAAGAACAAGTACATGCTGGGCGAAGAGTTCTCGATGCTCGACGTGGCCGTGGCCCCGCTCCTGTGGCGCCTGGATCACTACGGCATCGAACTGCCCAAGAACGCGGCTCCGCTGCAAAAGTACGCCGAACGCATCTTCTCGCGCCCGGCCTACATCGAAGCGCTGACGCCTTCGGAAAAAGTAATGCGTCGTTAAGGCTGGCTGTGTGATGGGTGAAACTTCGACCAAACCGTATCTGATCCGCGCACTGCATGAATGGTGCACCGACAACGGCTACACGCCGTACATCACCGTGCAGGTCGATGAGCACACCATGGTGCCCGTCGCGCATGTTCGTGACGGTCAGATCACACTGAACGTGGGCACGCTGGCCACCAACCGCTTGGTGCTGGGCAACGAATTCATTGAATTCCAAGCCCGCTTCAGCGGCGTGACCGAAAACGTCTACGTACCCGTCGGCGCCGTCAGCGCCATCTACGCGCGCGAAACCGGCGCGGGCATGGGCTTCGAAGTACAGCCCTATGAACCGCCGGAAGCAGGCGCCCAAGGCGCGGCGGAACCCGCTGCCCTGGAAGGCGTCGAGGCCCAGGCCGACGCCACGCCCAGCGACGACGGCGGCAACGACGACGAACCCAAGCGCCCGCGCCTGACTATCGTCAAGTAGTGTGCGTTACGCGGGGATGGCGTGCCCGGCACGCCCTCTCCGTGAACGCCGCTACCGCGCTCCTGTGGGATTCAAATTGAATGTTGGCGGCGTCCCGTGCCAGTCCGCACGCGGCGCCGCCGATTTTTCATTACAATGCAGTCCCTGCGCGTGCCCCGGCACGCCGTGCCGGTGTAGCTCAGTTGGTAGAGCAGCTCACTTGTAATGAGAAGGTCGAGGGTTCGATTCCTTTCACCGGCACCAGAAACTACCGCGCGATTGCCAAAAAAAATCCCAGCCCATCCGGTTGGGATTTTTGCTTTTCAACCGCACCCCGCCGCCCTCAACCCAACGCCGGCAGCATGTTGAACAGCAGCACCATGATCAAGCCTGCTACCGCCACGATCGATTGCACGACGGAAATCGTTTTGGTGGCTTCGCCCATCGTCATGCCGAACGACTCTTTCACCATCCAGAAGCCGGCGTGATTGGCGTAGTTGAAGAATAGCGAGCCGCAGCCGATCGACAGCGCCAGCAGCGGCAGGTTCAAGGTGGGGTCCGATCCCGCCAGCGGCGCCAACAGGCCCGCCGCGCCCACGATGCCGACGGTGGCCGAGCCGGTGGACACCGATAACAGCATGGCGATCAGCCAGCCCAGGATCAATGGCGGGAACGCGAATTGATGCGTCAGGTGCACGATGGCGTCGCCCACCTTGGCGCTGGTCAGCACCTGCTGGAACGCGCCGCCGCCCGCGATGATCAGCATGATGCCGGCGATGGGCTTCAGGCTTTTGCCCAGGCCGTCTCGCAGCTTTTCGGCGTCGCCGCCGCGCATGAACACCAGCGTCACGGCGGCGAACAACACGCCCAGCAACATGGCGACCAGCGGGTTGCCCAGGAAGGCCGCCACGTGCATCAGGCTGGAATCCTTGGGCAGCAGCATCTCGGCCAGCGCGTGTACCAACATCAGCAGGGCGGGCAGCAAGGCAGCCAAGACACCCAGGCCGACGCTGGGTGCAGACGCGCCCGAACCGTGTTCCGTGGTGGCGGTGAACTGCTCCAGCAAGGCCTCGTCGGGGCGGGTCGTCATGCGCGGCGTGAGGAATGCACCGTACAACGGGCCACCCAGCACCATGGCCGGCAGGGCGGCCAGAAAGCCGTAGATCATCGTGGGACCGACCGTGGTCTTCAAGGTGGCGATGGCGGTCAGCGGGCCGGGATGCGGCGGCACCATGCCATGCATGGCGGCCAAGGCGGCAATGACCGGCACGCCCACGTAGATGTAGGCCGACCCTTTGAAGCGTTGCTGGCCTTCCAGCTTGCGCGCCACGCTGAAGATCAGCGGCAGCATGACCACCAGGCCCACTTCGAAGAACATGGGAATGCCGATGACGAACGCCACCAGCGTCATGGCCCACGGAATCATGCGGACGGACGTGCGCCGCAAAATGGCGTTGGCCAGGCGCTCGGTGGTGCCGGAATCCGCCAGGATCTTGCCCAGCATGGCGCCAAGCGCGATGACCACGCCGACCGCGCCCAGCGTTTTGCCCGCGCCGTCGGTCAGATTCTTCACAATGGCCGTGGGCGCCATGCCCGTGGCGAAACCGACACCGATCGACACGATCAATAGCGCCAGCAGCGGATGCATGCGTATGCGGGAAACGATAAGGGCGACCAGCACCAAGACGCTCACCAGGGCGGTGAGCAGCAACTGAATGTCGAACGAAGACATGGAGTAATCCAGAAAAATCGAGAGAGGTCGCGAGCCTTCTGGTTGCCATGATAAGGGATCAGCCTGACGCACATCGGTCACGCCGGAACTGCCGGACGAATAGGCAAATTCCGGCATGTGCGCCAAGCGCGTTCAGCCGATCAATCCGGCTTGATTCCCGCCGCCTTGATGATGGCCACATTGCGCTCCAGTTCGCTCTGCACCTTGGCGCGGAACGCGGCGGGGTCCTGGTAGGTTGCATCAAAGCCCAGTTCCTGCAACCGGGCGCGCGTGTCGGGTTCGGCCATCACGGCCTGGATTTCCTTGGACATTTTGGGCACGACGGGCTCGGGCGTGCCTTTGGGCATGACCACGCCGAACCAGGTCTGGAAGTCGTAGCCCGCCACGCCGCCTTCCGCCACGGTGGGCACATCGGGCACCAAGGACGAGCGCTCGCCGCCGGTCAAGGCCACCGCGCGCACCTTGCCTGCCTTGATCTGCGGCAGGCCCGCCACCAGCGTGTCGATCGACAACGGGATCTGGTTGCCGATCAGGTCCGTCATGGCGGGCGCGCTGCCGCGATAGGGCACGTGCAGCAGCTTGGCGCCGGTACGTTGGGCCAGCGATTCGCCGGCGATATGGGGCGTGGAGCCGTTGCCGAATGACCCGAAGCTAAGCGGCTGCGTGGCCGACTTGCTGGTGATGTCGGCCACCGTGCCGATGCCGGTCTGCGGATTGGTCAGGATCACGAACGGCGTGCTGCCCGCCACGGCCACATATTCATAGCTCTTGAGCGGGTCGTAATTCAGATTCGAATACAGCAACGGGTTCGACGTGAAGGTGGGCGCGCCCGTGATCATCAAGGTGTAGCCGTCAGGCGCCGCGCGCGCCACGGCCACCGCGCCGATGCTGGTGTTGGCGCCCGGCTTGTTCTCGATCACGACGGTCTGGCCCAGGCGCTCGCCCAGCTTGGCGGCAAACAGCCGGCCGATGACGTCGGTGGAGCCGCCAGGCGGGAACGGCACCACCATCGTGATCGGCTTGGACGGATACGTGTCGGCCGACGCCAGCAGCGGCGTGGCGGCCAGGACGCATAGCGCGAGGGCGCTCGAAAAGGCTTTCTTCATGGATTTCCCCTTGTGTTGTGTTTGGAATGGTCAGTCGGGCAGCACGGGCGTGCGGCGCCAGTGCTGGGTGGCAAGCTCGAACGCATGCGCCAATTGCAGCAGCGCGTGTTCCTGCCGATAGCGGCCAACGATCTGGATGCCGACCGGCAAGCCCTCATCGGTAAAGCCACAGGGCACGGAAATGGCGGGATGGCCGGTCAAGGACAGGTAATAGCCCGAGCGCATCCAGTCGATGTAGTTCTGCATCGACGTGTCTTCAATACGGCTGACGGTTTCCTCTTCCACCGGAAATGGCAGCACCTGGCTGACCGGGCCGATCAGGAATTCGTGGGTCTGCATGAAGGCATGCATGCGCGCGAACAGCGCCGCCCGGTCGCGCTCGGCCTGCAAGACGGCAGCGGGGGACTGGGTCAGCCCCAGTTCGATATTCCAGATCACCGTGTCTTTCAGTTGATGGCGATGTTCGCGCAGCGCGGCCTCGTAGCCCACCGCGAAAACCTGGCCGCGCAGCGCGTGGAAGGCGTCGTTGGCGCCGGTGAAATCCGGGCACGCCGGCTCCACCCGTGCGCCCAGGTCCGTGAAGACCGGCAACTGACGCTCCAGCACCTGCTTCACCGCGCGCTGCACCGGCAGGCCACCCCAGTCGGGCGCGTAGGCGATGCGCACGCCCTTGAAATCGCGCGACAGGCTGTCCAGGAAGCGCTCGGGGTCCTGTTCGATGGCCAGGGGGTCGCGCGCATCGGGGCCCGCCGTGGCGGCCAGCAGCAGCGCCACAT
The DNA here is from genome assembly GCF_057334535.1 of Achromobacter colocynthidis. Classification (NCBI taxonomy): domain Bacteria; kingdom Pseudomonadati; phylum Pseudomonadota; class Betaproteobacteria; order Burkholderiales; family Alcaligenaceae; genus Achromobacter; species Achromobacter colocynthidis. The sequence goes on along the minus strand of NZ_JBHFIZ010000039.1, from coordinate 217,876 downwards.
CAGCCACGGTGCGCGCCATGGGGCCGGCAACCGTCAACGCGTTGTAGGGGCTGGCCGTTGGCCATTGCGGCACGCGGCCGGGCGAGGGGCGCAGGCCCACCACGTTGCAGAACGACGCCGGGTTGCGCAGCGAGCCGCCCATGTCCGTGCCGTCCGCCAGGGGCACCATGCGCGCGGCCAATGCCGCCGCCGCGCCGCCGCTGCTGCCGCCCGCCGTCATGCGCAGGTCGTACGGGTTGCGGGTGGCGCCGAAGACCGTGTTGAAGGTTTGCGAGCCCGCGCCGAATTCGGGCAGGTTGCTCTTGCCCAGCGTGATGGCGCCGGCCGCGCGTTCCCGGGTAACGATAAGGCTGTCGCGCTCGGGAACGAAGTCGCGATATAGCGGCGATCCGTAAGTCGTGCGCATGCCGGCCGTCAGGAATGAATCCTTGTGCACGATCGGCAGGCCATGCAGCAAGCCCAGCGGGTGGCCGTTCGCTTGCCGCTCGTCGGCCAAGGCGGCGTGGGCCAGCGCGCCTTCGGCGTCCAGGGTCACGACAGCGTTGACGTGGGGATTGCAGGCGTCGATACGCGCCAGGTGCGCGGCGGTGACGTCGCGGGCGCTGAGGTGGCCGGCGGCGATCTCGGCGCGCATCGCCACGGCGCTAAGGTCGCAAAGGGAAGAGGTGTTGCTCATAAAACGGGGCTCATGCGGGGACTCATTCAGCGGCGTTGGTGTATTGCTATGCGATACAAAGTATTGAATAATCAACTTTATAGTGCGTATTAGACGCCCGGACAATTCGGGGAAACTAGCCCCGGCAACGTCTTCGCGCCTCATCCACCCTTGCTTTCAGCCCCTTGCGCCCCCTAGGCTTCCCCTTCATGACGACTCGCAAAACCCCGCTTGCCGCCACCGCCACGCCCGACGCGGACGACGCCTTGTTTGTTGCCTCGCTGGAAAAAGGCATGCGGGTGCTGGATGCCTTTCGCGACGCCTCGGATTCACTGGGGCTGACCGACATCGCCACCCTGACCGGGCTGGGGAAAAGCGCCGCGCAGCGCTTCGTCCATACCTGGGAACGCCTGGGCTACCTGGTCAAGGACGCGGCCACGCGCCGCTACCGGCTGGGTCCGCGCGTGGTGGAGCTGGGCTACTTCTTTTTGCGCAACGACCGCCTCGTGTCCATGGCCGCGCCGCATCTGGTCGCGCTGCGTGACCGCTGCGGCCTGGCCGTGCACATGAGCGTGCTGGCGGGCAGTGACATGATCTATCTGCTGCGCCTGCCCAGTCGCCAACTGACCCTGGCCGAAATGCTGCCGGGCCGGCGCATGCCCGCGTGGTGCAACAGCGGCGGCCGCATGCTGCTGACCCAGCAGGACGACGACGTCATCCGTCAGGCGCTGCTGCACGCGCCGCCACGCGCCTTCACGCCGCGCACGGTGGTTGAGCCCGACGCCTTGCTGGCGCTGATCCGCCAAGCGCGCGACGACGGCTATGCGCTGACCGAAGACCAGGTGTTGCAGAACCAGGTGGGCGCGGCGGTGCTGTTGCGCGATGCGCGCGATGTGCCGCTGGCGGCCATCAGTGTCAGCGCGCCTCGGCATGATTACCCCAGCGATCGTTTGCTGCGCGATATCGTGCCGCAACTGTTCCGCACGGCCCACGCGATCCAGCACGCTTGAACAAAATTTTCAGGCCGCTTTGCATTCTTCCCATTTTTTGTGCATAATTCGGCCCCTCTACCTGTTCCCCGATAGCTCAGTCGGTAGAGCGACGGACTGTTAATCCGCAGGTCGCTGGTTCGAGCCCAGCTCGGGGAGCCAAGAATTCAGCAGTGCATGTAATGCTTGCAGCAAGACCGCAGCAAAACCCGCACCGCTAGCAGTACCCCTAAAAAAGCCCGCAACTTGTTTGCGGGCTTTTTGCATTGGTGCTTGGCATAAGTGCTTGCCACAAGCGTTTTGCACCCGTGCTTTGCTTCCCGGTATTCGAAGCGCGTAGCATGACGGGCATCCGTATCGACGTCACCCCGCGACGTCACCCCGCGACATCACCCCGCAACGCCATCTAGCGACATCAAAGCGCAACACCACCGAGCCACACCACCGCCTTCCCCATGCGTTCCACGCGATCCCTGCCCGCCCTGGTCTCCCTGCGCGCTTTTGAAGCGGCAGCGCGGCGCCTTAGTTTTTCGCTGGCCGCGCAGGAGCTCTTCGTCACGCAAAGCGCCATCAGCCACCACATCCAGCGGCTGGAAAGCGAACTGGGCGTTGCGCTCTTTGAACGCCGCACGCGCGCGGTGGCGCTGACGCCCGCCGGGCAGGCCTACTACGACCATGTGCACGCGGCATTCGAACTGCTGCGCCAAGGCACCGACCAGATTCGTGCGCCCGCCGCCGCGCGCGTCACGCTGAAGGTGGGCTTGCTGGCCTCGTTCGCCACGCGCTGGCTGGCTCCTCGGCTACCCGCGTTTGCCGCCGCGCATCCCGGCATCGACCTGCAATTGCAGCCCGACATTGGTCTGGCCGACGTGGCGGGCGGCGAGGTGGACGTGGCCATACGCTATGGTCGCGGAGCATGGCCCGGCGTGAGCGCGCGGCTGCTAATGACGGAAACCCTGTCCGTGGTTTGCGCGCCGGCGCTTGGGCGGGGACGCAAGCGTGCCCGCACCCCGGACGATCTGCTGCGCCACCCCCTGTTGACCTCGCACGCCAGGCAACCCTTTGAATGGGATGCCTGGGCGCGGCGGTTCGGCATGGACCTGGGCCGCGCCCAAACGGTGCGCCTGCATGACTACAACATCGTGGTCGAAGCCGCCTTGGCGGGACAAGGGCTGGCCATGGGCCGGCACCGGCTGATTGCCCCGCATCTGGCCAGCGGCGCGCTGGTGCAGGCATTGCCCGACGCCGTCCTGCAAGACCCCCGCATAGGCTGGTGGTTTGTGACACCACGCGGAGCGCTGTCTCCGGCTGCCCTCGCCTTGCGCGACTGGCTGGCCGAAGCCGCCCGGGCGGATGAGCCGGACGACGCCGGCACGCATTAGTTTGACTCATGCGTCGGGCGCAAGAATTGATTGGTCAGGCGGCGGCGCGGCCGATAGCATCAACAATTGCCTCCGTGCACTCGCCGTGCGACCCACGCACCGCATGCATCCTCAACTTGTTCACAGGTGATCCACCATGACTCAAACGATTTCCGGCCGCGTCAGCGAACTGGGCTACACCCTGGAAGCGGCCGCCGCGCCCGCCGCAAACTACGTGCCCTTTGTGCTGGAAGGCAACCTGCTCACCATCTCGGGGCAGATCTCGCGCAAGGGCGGCAAACCCCAGTACCTGGGCCAGTTGGGCAACCAGATTTCCGATGCCGACGGCATTGAAGCGGCCCGCCTGTCCGCGCTGGGCCTGCTGGCGCAAATTGCCGCCGCCACCGGCGACCGCCTGGACCGCGTGGCGCGCGTGGTGCGCCTGGGCGTCTTTGTGGCCAGCACGCCCGACTTCAATCGCCAGAGCGCCATCGCCAACGGTGCTTCCGACCTGATGGTGGAGGTGTTCGGCGATGCCGGCCGCCATGCGCGCAGCGCCGTCGGCGTGGCGTCCTTGCCGCAAGGCGTGGCGGTGGAAATCGAAGCCGTCATCGCCCTGACCTCCGCCTGAGCCTCCCATAACCGCCACCATGTCCGCCGCCCCGAGCCCCGCCCCCCTCAGCCCCGCCACCATCCAGGCCTTGCGCGCCCAGACGCCGGGCACGCAAACCAGCGTCCACTTCAATCACGCGGGTTCCTCGCTGCCGTCGTCCGGCACCGTGCAAGCCATCCAGGCGCATCTGCATCGCGAAGCCACCCAGGGCCCCATGGAAGCCGGCGTGGCCTCGCGCGCGTTGACGGAAAGCGCCCGCACGCTGGCCGCCCAACTGCTGAATGCACAGCCGGAAGAAATTGCCCTGACCAGCGGCAATTCCGCCGGCTGGGGCGCGGCCTTCGCGGCGCTTGCGCCGTGGCGGCCGGGCGATCGCATCCTGGTCGGGCGCCATGAGTGGGGCGGCAACCTGGCCACCATGCGCTTTAGCGCCGAGCGCGCGGGCGCGGTGCTGGAAACCATTCCGTCGGACGCCAGCGGCTGCGTGGACGCCGACGCACTGGCCGCCATGCTGGACGAGCGCGTGCGGCTGATCACGCTGACATGGCTACCGGCCAACGGCGGCCTGATCAACCCGGCCGCCGCCATCGGCCGCGTCGCGCGCAAAGCCGGCATTCCCTATTTTGTGGATGCGGCGCAAGCGCTTGGCCAGTTGCCGATTGATGTGGCCGACATCGGCTGCGACGTACTCAGCAGCGTGGGCCGCAAGGCCCTGCGCGGTCCGCGCGGCACCGGCCTGCTGTATGTGCGGCGCGGCTTCCTAGATCAGTTGACGCCCGCCTTCGTCGACACCCACTCCGCCCCCCTGGGCATGGACGGCCGGCCCATGCTGCGGGCGGACGCCGCGCGGTTGGAGCCGGCCGAAGCCTCGATGGCGCTGCGCTGTGGCTTGGCCCATGCCTTGCAAGAGGCGCTGGAACTTGGGGTGGATGCCATCCGCGCCACGCTGGACGCCACCGCCCAAACGTTGCGCGCCGAGCTCGCGGCCATTCCCGGCATTACCGTGCTGGACCAGGGCCGTGAAAAATCCAGCCTGATCGCATTCAATCTGGAAGGCTGGAACGCCGCCGACGTGCAGCGCGCGCTGGCGGCGGACGGTATCACTATCGGCAGCAATGGCGTGCCCTACACGCCGCTGGACATGGAAGCGCGCGGCCTGTCGCAAATTGCGCGCGTGTCGGTCAGCCCCCTGACCAGCCGCGACGAGATCGACCGCCTGCTGGATGCGTTGGGGCTGTTGGCGCGATCAGCGCCGGGCTGAACTCGGAACTCGGAACTCGAAACTCTGGCCTCGCCTTGAGTCCGAGATCAATCTATCCCGCCACCCGCCGCACAAACGGCGACCACTTGGAAAACACCAGCAGGTTGCCGCCCATCACCAGCACCAGGCCCACCAGCGCGGGCGGCGTCCACTGGTAGCCCTCGGCCACCGTCGACACGCCCAGCGCCACCACCGGGAACAGCACCGTGCAGTAGGCCGCGCGCGCAGGCCCCATGCGCCCGACCAGCGTCAAATACGCCGTGAACGCAATCACCGACCCCGGAATCGCCAGATACAGCAGGGCGCCGACATACGGCGTCGACGTGTCGAACTGAAACGGCAGGCAGGCCACCAGGCAGCCCGCCAGCAGAATCGCCGCGCCGTAGAGCATGCTGTAGGCATTGCCGGTCAGAGGCCGCACACCCGCACGCTGCTGCAAGGACGACAGCATGTTGCCGGTGGAAAAGCAGAACGTGCCCAGCAGGGCAAAGCCCAGTCCCAGCAAGGTTTCATGGCTGGCCTGCTGGCTGGCAAGCTCGGGCCAGAACAACAGCACCAGGCCCGAAAAGCCGACCGCCCCCGCCACCATCACGCGGGGTGCGATCCGGGTGCCGAACCACAGGCGGGCGTTCAGCGCGTTCCACAGCGTGGCGGCCGAAAACACCACCGACACCAGACCGCTGGGGATCCATTGCGTGGCCGTGTAGAAGCACAGGAAATTCAAGCAAAAAAGACATAGCCCCTGGCCAACACAAAGCCAATGCCCGCGCCGGTCCAGTTTCTGCAGCTTGCGGGTCAAGCGCAGCACGGCGAACAAAACCAGGCCCGCCAGCGCAAAGCGATAAAAGATCGACACGGGAATGGCCACCACGCCCAGTTGCAGCTTGATGGCGATCCAGGTGGTGCCCCAGATGACGACAGTCAGGAAATACAGAAACAGGTTCACGATGCGATGCGCAAAAAAGGGGACATGAAGCCGCCGTGGCTAGGCCGCCCGCCGGAACGCCAGTGTGCGCCGGCCCCTTTCAAGGCGATTGCCGGATCTTGCTGTTTTTGCGCGGCCAGGCGGCGCGGCGCGCACAAGATCGCTTAGCATTTCGCCACTATGGGCACCGCTGCTTCGGCCCCGGCCGACTTCTCCGTCTTTCGCACTTTGTCGCGTTCCACCGCCACGCTGGAACGCGCGTCGCCCTTGGGCGAAGGCATGGCCATCTCGCAATGGCGGCGCAGCGCGCACGAAACGCTGGGCTACGACACGCCCGGCCATCACACGCTGTCGCTCTATCTGCACGGCGGCGACAAGTCGTTTCGCGTCGGCCGCGACACGCTGCATGGCGGCGCCGGAAAATTCTGCGTGCTGCCGGCCGAACACTATTCGCGCTGGTGCATGAACGACACCGTGCACTTCCTGCACCTGTACATCGCCCCCGAACGGCTGGCCCGCGAAGCTGTCATGCGTCTGGACTGCGAACCCCGCGCGCTGGAACTGCGCGACCGCACCTACATCCAGGACCCGTCGCTGATCGACGTGTGCCGGCAACTGCTGGGCACCGATTGGGCGCAACCCGCCGACCGCTTGGCCGCCAGCAGCGCCGCCGAAACCGTGCTGCATCATTTGCTGCAACAGGGCGTGGCGCGCAAGACGCCGCAACCCGCGCGCGGGGGCCTGGCGCCCGCCGTGCGCCGACGCGTCATGGACTATGTGGACGCGCACCTGCACGAGCCCTTGACGCTGGACCAACTGGCGGGCGTGGCGGCCCTGTCCACCTACCATTTCGCCCGTATGTTCCACACCTCGTTCGGCGAGCCGCCGCACGCCTGGGTACGCGCACGGCGCCTGGCGCATGCGCGCGGGCTGCTGGCGGCCGGCAAAGGCGACCTGGCCGGCATCGCGCAGGCCAGCGGCTTCGGCAACGCCAGCCACTTGTCGCGCGTGTTCCGCGAGGCCGTCGGCCTTACCCCCGGCCAATACCGCAACGCACACCGCCAGCACTGACCTCGGCCACGCCTCGGTTCGCTGTCGGGTCCGATGTGTAGCCCGCTGTCAGCACGCGTTCCGCCCCCGTTGCCGAATGCGCCCGGTCTACAATGGCGCATCGCCCTTTGCGGCCTCACGCCGCGGTCCGACCGCGCTGCCTACCGACGCGATGCCGCCCTCGACCTCTCGCGCTTTTGATTCGCCGCCTGGCCCCGCCACCCCGCGCCCCTTGCGCGCGCATTGGCTGGCCGAACTCATCCGCCTGCGTGAAACGCATTGGGGTCCGATGGACGACGCGGACGCGGTCCGGCGCGTGCGCCAGCTTGACACCGATCTGCCGTCGCGCATCCTGGCCCGCGCCGACTTGCTGGCGCAACGCGAAAACCTTTCCCCGCTAGTGGACGGCTGGCGCCGCAGCGCCCAGGCCATGCTGGCGGCGCTGTTCGTGCTGGCCCTGATGTCCGGCATTGCCGTGGCCCTGGGCGCGCTGGGCGACGGCTCCCGCCCCGTGAACGTGCTGTGGGCGCTGGGCGCCTTGCTGGGTCTGCACGCGCTGACCTTTCTGCTGTGGCTGGCCAGCTTTCTGCTCAAGCCCTCCGCCGCGACCGGACTGGGGCGGCTCTGGCTCTGGGCCACCCGCAAGCTGGCGCGCGGGCCCGACAGCGCGCTGGTGCCGCAAGCCTTTCTGAACCTGCTGGCCCGCGCGGGCGCCTTGCGCTGGCTGTTTGGCGCGGTCAGCCATCTGCTGTGGCTGACTGCGCTGTGCGCCGCGCTGGCGGCATTGCTGGTGGCCTTGTCCACCGCCAGTTACCGCTTCGTCTGGGCCACCACGCTGCTGGCGCCCGACACCTTTGTCTGGCTGACCCAGGCCATCGGCTGGCTGCCCGCGCATCTGGGCTTTCCGATGCCGGATGCCGACGTCATCCGGGCCAGCGACGGCGCGCAGACGGTGGCGGCCAACGCGCAGGTGCGCTGGTCGTGGTGGCTGATCGGCGTGCTGGTGGTCTACGGCATCTTGCCGCGCCTGCTGGCCGGGGCCTTGTGCGTCGGCGCCACGCTGCGGGCGTTGCGCCGCTTGCGCATCGACCCTAGGCTTGCCGGCTTCTCGCCGCTGCGCGACCGCCTGGAGCCGCCCGTGCAATCCACCGGTATCGACCGCCCGGTAGACGCGCTGCATCAGCCCCGCATGCAGTCCGCACCCCTGTCCGGCCTGGCGGGGCAGCCCGTGCTGCTGGGGCTGGAACTGCCCGCCGACCTGGCCTGGCCACCCGCCGGCCTGCCCGCCAGCGTGCAAATGGCCGGCAACCTGGACACGCGCGAAGAACGCAACCGCGTGCTGGACGCCTTGGCCCAAGCCGCGGCGTCGCGTCTGCTGATCGCCTGCGACGCGCGCCAAACGCCAGACCGCGGCACCTTGTCGCTGATCGCCGAACTCTCCGCCCACGCGGGCCACACCGGCGTCTGGCTGATCGCTTCCGTCGAAGACGGCGCGGCCACGCGCGCCGCGCTGTGGCGCGAACGCTTGCTGGCGCTGGGCTTGCCGGCCGACGCCATCCTGCAAACGCCCACGCTGCCGCTCACGTGGCTGGAGGCCGGCCATGGCTGAGGACATCATCAAGATCGCCCTGGTCGGCCACACCAATACCGGCAAGACCTCGCTGTTGCGCACCTTGACGCGCGACACCCGCTTTGGCGAGGTTGCCGACAGCCCCGGCACCACGCGCCACGTGGAAGGCGCGCGCCTGCGCCTGGACGGGCGCGCGGTGCTGGAATGGTTCGACACGCCGGGCATGGAAGACAGCATCGCGCTGCTGGAATACCTGGAACGGCTGGGCGCCACGGACGAGCGGCTGGACGGCCCCGCGCGCATCCGCCGCTTTCTGGATACACCCGAAGCGCATGGCCGCTTCGAACAAGAAGCCCGCGTGCTGGCAAAAATGCTGGAGTGCGACGCGGCGCTGTACGTAATCGACGCGCGCGATCCCGTGCTGGGCAAGCACCGCGACGAGCTCGCCATTCTTGCCGCTTGCGGCCGCCCCCTGCTGCCCGTGTTGAATTTCGTGAACGCACCCGCGCACCGCGCCGACGAATGGCGCGGCGCCATGGCGCGGCTGGGCCTGCACGCCGTGGTGGAATTCGACACCGTAGCGCCCCCGCTGGATGGCGAGCAGCAGCTTTACGCCAAGCTGGGCGTGCTGCTGGACCGCCACGCCGGCGCACTGGCACGCCTGGCCGACAGCCTGTCCGCGCAGCGCCGCGAGCGCCACGCCGCCGCCTACGAACTGCTGGCCGATCTGCTTATCGACGTGGCGGCGCTGCATCTCACCAGCCCCAACGATGACAGCGCGCTGGCCGCTGCGTCCAACCAGTTGCGCGACCTCGTGCGGCAGCGCGAACAGGCCTGCGTGAACGCCTTGCTGGCGCTCTACAACTTCCGCGCGTCCGACTTCAACGACGACGCGCTGCCGCTGCAAGGTGAACGCTGGGGCATGGACCTCTTCCATCCGCAGGCGCTCAAGGACATGGGCGTGCAAGTGGGCATGGGCGCCGCCGCCGGCGCCATGGCCGGCGCGGCGGTGGACCTGCTTAGCGCGGGCCTGAGCCTAGGCACGGGCATGCTGATCGGCGCGGCGGCGGGCGGCTTGTGGCAGGGCGTGGAAAAGCTGGGCAAGCGTGTCGCGGGCAAGCTGCGCGGCTGGCGCGAGATCAGTGTCGACGACGCCGTGCTGCGCTTGCTGGCCTTGCGCCAACGCCAACTGATCGACGCGCTGGAACGCCGCGGCCACGCCGCGCGTGAACCCTTGAAGCTTGCCCCGCCCGACGACGAGGCCTGGAAAAAAGGGCCTTTGCCCGACGCGCTGAAAGAAGCACGCAGCCGCCCGGAATGGTCAGCATTGGGCAAGCACCATGAAGACAGCGACCGCCGCAAACGTATCGTTCAAGACCTGGCGCGCTCCCTTGCCGCCGGCCCCGCCGACGCCACCTGAATGGCCACCAACCTGCACCATTCAAGGCAGACGGCAAGCACGGACTATCCCCAATCCAAACCGATTGACGCTTAAACGAATGCGTCTATAAGATTCGATCTGCATTGGCGCGGGCCCGTCCCGGTCATGACAATCAAAAGGGGTTGGGTCTATCGTGAAGTCGAAGTCTTCCGCAGTGATACCCGCAGTGATACCCGGCATCGCCCTCCACGGCCTGTGCGCAGTTCGCGCCACGCGCCGCTCGACCCCGCGCCGTCTTTCGCAGTAAGCAGCAACGCCATGCCCTGGACCCCGTCGGGGCCGGGGCTCTGTCACTTCTGTCGCGCGATCCGCGCACTACACGGAGCATGAGGGCTATGCGTACTTTTCCCCACCTAAAGCAAGCTGCGCTGGCGGCAACCATTGCCGCATCGCTGGCGTTCAGCGCCGGCGCGGCCGCCAAGACCTTCCACTGGGCGTATCAAGGCGACGCCACGTCCATGGACCCGATGGCCTTGAACGAAACGTTCACGCTGGGCTTCCAGGGCAATATCTACGAAACACTGGCCGGCTATGACGGCGAACTGAAATTGACGCCGCTTCTGGCCGAAAGCTGGGAAAACCCCGAGCCCAACAAGTGGGTGTTCAAGCTGCGCAAAGGGGTCAAGTTCCACGACGGCTCGCCCTTCACCGCCGATGACGTCATCTTCTCCTGGAAGCGCAGCCTGACCCCCGGCTCCGACATGAAGGGCTATGGCGCCAAGGCTTCCGACATCAAGAAGATCGACGACTTCACCATTGAAGTCACGACGCCCACGCCCAACCCAATCCTGCCGCGCGAATGGGTGTTTCTGTACATCATGAGCAAGACGTGGGCCGAGAAGAACAAGACCACCGAAGCCACCAACGTCAAGGGCGACAACCAGGGCAATTACGCCAACCTGAACGCCAACGGCACCGGCCCCTTCATGCTGGTGTCGCGCCAGCCGGATGTGAAGACGGTGCTCAAGCGCTACGACGGCTACTGGAACAAGAACATCAAGACCAACGTCGACGAAGTCATCTTCCAGCCCATCACGCAGGAAGCCACGCGCGTGGCCGCCTTGATCTCCGGCGAAATGGACCTGGTGCAACCGGTGCCGGTACAAGACTGGAAGCGCCTGGAAGACGCCAAGGGCGTCAAGCCGCTGACCGCGCCTGAAGCCCGCACGATCTTCATCGGCATGGACCAAAGCCGCGACGAACTGCTGTTCTCGGATGTAAAGGGCAAGAACCCGTTCAAGGATGCGAAGGTGCGCGAAGCCGTCGTGCTGGCCGTGGACACCAAGGCCATCAACGAGAAGATCATGCGCGGCGCGGCCAAGCCGCTGGGCTCGCTGGTGGCCACCGCCATCAACGGCTACTCGGATTCCTACGGCGCGCCCTTCAAGCCCGACACCGAACGCGCCAAGAAGCTTCTGGCCGAAGCGGGCTATCCGAAGGGCTTCACCGTCACCATGGACTGCCCGAACGACCGCTACGTCAACGACGAAAAGATCTGCCAGGCGGTCGCCGGCATGCTGGCGCGCGTGGGCATCAAGATCAACCTGCTGGCGCAAACCAAGTCCAAGTACTTCGGCAAGATCCTGCTGCAAGCGGGCAACCAGACCAGCATGTACATGCTGGGTTGGACGCCCAGCTCCACCGACGCGCACAACGTGCTGCTGAACCTTGCCGCCTGCCGCGACGCGAAGACCGCCGCCGGCCAGTTCAACCTGGGCGGCTACTGCAACAAGAAGGTGGACGACCTGACCAACAAGATCGGCGTTGAAACCGATCAGACCAAGCGCAACGCCATGATCAAGGAAGCCTTCGAGATCGTGCGCACCGACTTCGGCTACCTGCCGCTGCACCAGCAGCCGATGTCCTGGGGCGTGAAGGACAACATCAAGGTCATCCAGCGCGCCGACGACGTGCTTGACCTGCGCGACGTGGTGTTGCCGTAAGCCCTCTTGTCGTAATCCTTTGACGACCTGAGCCCCGGATGGCGCAAGCCATCCGGGCGCGCCCGGCCCAGCCCCGCTTTTCGGCTTTTCATGGCAAGCGCGGCCCGGCGTTATCTGCAAACGAGGGCAACTGATAATGCTTTCTTTTATTGCGCAACGGCTTATCCAGTCGGTGCTGGTGATGTTGACGGTGGCGCTGATCGCGTTCTCCATGTTCCGCTACGTAGGCGACCCCATCGCCAGCATGGTCGGCCAGGACACCACGCCTGAACAACGCGCGGAATTGCGCGTGCGGCTCGGCCTGGACGACCCCTTCGTGGTGCAATTCGCGCGCTTCGTCGGCAACGCGGTGCAGGGCGACTTCGGTATCTCGTACCGGCAGCGCCGGCCCGTCAGCGAGCTGCTTGAAGAACGCATGCCCGCCACGCTTGAACTGTCGTTCGTATCCGCCGTGATGGCCCTGGCGCTGGGCATTCCCATGGGCATCTACACGGCACTGCGGCGTCACGGCGTGGTGTCCAAGGCCTTCATGGCGCTGTCCCTGGCCGGCATTTCGCTGCCCACCTTCCTGATCGGCATCCTGCTTATCCTGGTGTTTGGCGTGCAGCTTCGATGGCTGCCCAGCTTCGGGCGCGGCGACGTCGTCAGCCTGGGATGGTGGACCACCGGGTTCCTGACCAAATCCGGATGGCTGGCGCTCATCATGCCCGCTATCACGCTGGCGCTATTCCAGATGACCTTGATCATGCGCCTGGTGCGCGCCGAGATGCTGGAAGTGCTGCGCGCCGACTTCATCAAGTTCGCGCGCGCCCGCGGCCTGCCGGAAAGGCTGATCAATTTCCGCCACGCGCTGAAGAACACGATGGTGCCCGTCATCACCATCACGGGCCTGCAACTGGGCTCCATCATCGCGTTCGCCATCATCACCGAAACCGTGTTCCAGTGGCCCGGCATGGGCCTCTTGTTCATCCAGGCGATCAGCATGGTCGACATCCCCGTCATGGCGGCCTACCTGGTGCTGATCGCCTTCATGTTCGTGGTCATCAACCTGGTCGTGGCCCTGCTGTACTTCGCCGTGGACCCGCGTCTGCGCGTGCAGAGCAAGTAAAGGAATCAACATGATTGCTCGCATCGCTCCCATGTTTGCCCGCGCGGCCGACAGCGACATCTGGCACAGCTTCAAGCGGTCGCCCGGCGCCATCATCGCCGCCATCGTGACGCTGGCCATTCTGCTGGGCGCCCTGTTCGCGCCCATCATCGCGCCGCACAACCCCTTCGACCTGGCTTCCTTGAGCATCATGGACGCCAACACGCCGCCCGCCTGGGAAGAGGGCGGCAGCCCTGACTTCCTGCTGGGCACCGACGACCAGGGCCGCGACATACTTTCCGCCGTGCTGTATGGCTCGCGCGTGTCCTTGCTGGTGGGCTTCGCGTCGGTGTTGTTCTCGATGGTGCTGGGCGTCACGCTGGGCCTCATCAGCGGCTACGCCGGCGGCCGCATCGACAGCTTCATCATGCGTATCGCGGACGTGCAACTGTCGTTTCCCGCCATCCTGGTGGCGCTGCTGATCGACGGCGTGGCGCGCGGCCTGTTGCCACGCGACATGCACGATCAACTGGCGCTGTATGTGCTGATCTTCGCCATCGGCATTTCGGGCTGGGTGCAGTACGCGCGCACCGTGCGCGGCTCTACGCTGGTCGAGCGCAACAAGGAATACGTGCAGGCGGCAAGACTGATCGGCATCGGGCCCATCACCATCCTGCGCCGTCACATCCTGCCCAACGTCATGGGGCCGGTGCTGGTCATCGCCACCATTCACCTGGCGATTGCCATCATCACCGAGGCCACGCTGTCGTTCCTGGGCGTGGGCGTGCCGCCGACCGCGCCGTCGCTGGGCACGCTGATCCGCATCGGCAACAGCTATCTGTTCTCGGGCATGTGGTGGATTTCGATTTTCCCCGGGGTTGCGCTGGTAGCGCTGGTGCTATCGGTCAACCTGCTGGGCGACTGGCTGCGCGACGCGCTCAACCCCAAGCTGCGCTGAGGACGTCATGGCCCTGTTGAACATAGAAGACATCCGCATCGAATTCCCCAGCCGTCGCGGCACGCTGGTGGCGGTGGACGGCGTATCGCTGGCCCTGGAAAAGGGCGAGATCCTGGGCGTGGTGGGCGAGTCGGGCGCCGGCAAGTCCACCATCGGCAATGCGGTGATCGGCTTGCTGGAAGCGCCCGGGCGCTTGGCGGGCGGCTCGGTGCTGCTGAACGGCGAACGCATCGACACGCTGACGCCCGCGCAAAAGCGCAAGGTGCGCGGGCGCCGCATCGGCATGATCTTCCAGGATCCGCTGACCTCGCTGGACCCGCTGCAAACGGTGGAAAGCCAGTTGGTGGAAACCATGCAGGTCCACCTGAACCTGACACACGCCGAGGCCAAGACGCGCGCGGTGCAATTGCTGGTGCAAGTGGGCATCGACCAGCCGGAACTGCGCGTGAAGCAATACCCCCACCAGTTCTCGGGCGGCATGCGGCAGCGCGTGGTGATTGCCTTGGCGCTGTGCTGCGAGCCCGAAGTCATCATTGCCGACGAACCCACCACCGCGCTGGACGTCTCCATTCAGGCGCAGATCCTGGAACTGCTGAAGAAGCTGTGCCGCGAAGAGCAGGTGGGCATGATCATCATCACGCACGACATGGGCGTGATTGCGGACGTGACCGACCGCGTGGCGGTGCTGTATCGCGGCAAGCTTGTCGAACAAGGCCCCACCGCCAAGATCCTGGGCGACCCCGACCATCCCTACACGCGCAGCCTGATCTCGGCCGTGCCGCGTCCGGACATCAAGCTCAAGCGCTTTCCGCTGGTCACCTACATCGAAGACGTCAAGACGCCGTCACAACCGCTGGACCTGGCCACGCACTGGCTGGGGCAGCGGCGCGACTTCGGCGCGCAGACGAATGGCCCGCTGGTGCAGGTGCGTGATCTGTCCATGCGCTTCGTGTTGAAGAGCGCGCTGTTCAAGCGCAACCAGCGCACGCTGGACGCGGTCAAGCGCGTCAACTTTTCCATAGGCGAGGGCGAAGTATTTGGGCTGGTGGGTGAATCCGGCTCGGGCAAGTCCACGGTGGCGCGGCTGATATCCGGCCTGTACACCCCGTCGGAAGGCTCGGTGACATTCGGCGGCACGGACCTGACCGCGCTGAAAGGCGAAAAGCAGCTGAATCCGTTCCGCCGGCAGATCCAGATGATTTTCCAGGATCCGTTCTCGTCGCTGAACCCGCGCATGCGCGTGCTGGACATCATTGCCGAACCGATTCGCTTTCATAAGCTGGCGGCATCCGAGGCCGAAGCGCGCCGTATCGTCGCCAACCTGCTTGATGTGGTGGGCCTGGGCGACCGCGCGGCCGAACGCTTTCCACATGAATTTTCAGGCGGCCAACGCCAACGCATCTGCATCGCCCGCGCGCTGGCCACCCGGCCGCGCTTCTTGATCTGCGACGAACCCACGTCGGCACTGGACGTATCGATTCAGGCGCAGATTCTGAACCTGCTGAAAGACCTGCAAGAAGAGCTTGGGCTGACCATGCTGTTCATCAGCCACGACCTGCCGGTGATACGCCAGATGTGCGACCGCGTCGGCGTGATGCGCTACGGCGAACTGCTCGAGGTAGCTGAAACCGAAAGCCTGTTCGAGCGTCCGCAACATCCGTACAGCCAGCACCTGCTTGGCTTGATGCCGCGCCTGCAATCCATGTCGCGCGACGGGCTGGACGTGGTGGAAGGTTAAGCCTCAATTTTCAAGATTGATCATGCCGCCAAGCCGACCCAGGAAGGCATCCAATGGCATGACGGCGCCGTTGGATTCCACCATGCCGTCGGCAAGGCGCACACGGGCCAGTATGGCGTCGCCGTTGATGCTGGCCAGGCCCATTTCACGCAGCGCTTGCGCGATGGCGTCGACCTGCCTTGCGGCCAGCGCCTTGTGGATGACCAGCGGAACCACCACGCCAGGCGGACGCTGCTGCAGGGCGATCACCTGGCGCAGCATCGGCTTGGATAGCGCCATGCTGAAATCCAGCGTCTTCAGCATGCCAAGCATGGGGGCCTGAAGCAGCGACTGCGCGGGATCGGGCGCGGTCAGGCCAAGATCCAACTTCAGGGTGGACGTGTTCGACGCCGAGCGCACCGTCAGCGATGAAGACAGGGTGGGCTGGCCGACAAGAAACGCCTGAAGATGCAGCGCCATCGACGCCATCAATTGCTGCGCGCCCGCCCCGTATTCCGTTTCGCCCGAACGGCCAGCCAAGGCCGCGGAAGTCTCGACCAGTGCCTTGATGGCGTGTTGGTCCCAGTTCTTGACGGCTGCCGTCAGTTGCAGGCCGATGGTTTCATTCCCTGTTTCCCGCCCCTTGAACGCGCCGATATCAATCTTCGTGTCGATGCCCCAGAGCCGGCCCAATTGCATAGTGCCCAAGGCAAGAGATGTGTCTTTTGCCACCCACAGAGCTTGGCCGTGCGCGGTCAGTGTGGCCATTTTGAACGCCAGCTGCTGCTGCGTGGCAAGCGCGCCGTCCGGCTCGCTGCTCAGCTCTTGGCGCCAGGTCGGAGCCAGCAGCTCAAAGCTTGAATGGTGATGACGTTGCGACAACACCAACAGCTTGTCGGCACGCCACTGCGCCACGCCGCGTTGCCGGGCGGCGGAGTAGGCAACGTTGCCTGTCAGGTTCCAGACCCGCAGGATGGCCGTGCCCTGCTGCAACGCCATCACCGTTGCATCGAAGCGGGCCGAGTACTGCTTGCTGTAATCAATGGCGTATTCGCCTGACACCGGTACGTTGCCATTGGCAGCGGCAAACCAATCTTTGACGAAGGCGGAATCTTCCAACTGGATGCGGCCGGCCACCAACGCCGGCGCATACATTCCCGCTTTCAGGCGTTGAAACGGAAACGGGCCGTGGTCCAGGGTTTCGACAAGCTTGATCTCTTGCGCCGGGCCCGCGCCCCCGCCGGCGGGCATCAACGTCAACCGGTATCGCCGCGTGCTCGAGAAAACGCCACGCTCGGACGCAACAAGCTCGATGACGGGCACGGTTTGCCCGCCCCATTCGCCCAATGCCTGCAACACGCCGTTGATCTGTCCCAACGTCTGGTCCAGATCGCTTTCCGCCCGTTTGCCTGTGTACCAGGCCGCCGCGGTGACCGTCGCGCCAAGGGCCAATCCCAGCACGCCTGCAATCCATGTTTTCTTCATGATTCCCATACCCGATGACCTGACGTCACAGTATGGACAGCAACCGTTATCGGGAGGCCCGCCGGGCATGTGCGAACGTGACCCCACATGTCCGGCTCATACCGATTCCGAGATTTTTCTTATTCTGCTTGACTGGGCATTCACAAAAAAAAACTGCCACGCCTTTACGGCGCAGCAGTCTTCATGCGACGGCGCCGATGTTTATCGGCGCCGTGGGGTCACAACACGCTTAACGCGCACCACCCATCGCGCCGCTCATGACCATCATCAGGAACTGTTCAACCGGCATCTTCTTGCCGTTGAAGTCGACCTGGCCGTCGGCGTAGTTCAGGTAGGTGACGATGTTGTCGTTCTCGACCTTGGCCATGCCCATCGCGGTGGCCATGGTGGCGACCATTTCGGCTTGGCCCTTGGCGGTTTGCGCGGCTTGTTCGGCCGGCACGCCACGCATCTGCGGTTCAACAGCCATCAGGTCGCCCAGGTTGCCCTTGGACAGCACCAGCTTGGCGTCCAGCTTGCGCACGGCTTGCGTCAGGGTATCGGCGATTTCACCGTCCATGGACGCGGGCTTGGCGAAGTCCAGATTCAGGTTGAACGTGGACGTGCCGTTGGCGGTAC
This sequence comes from Achromobacter colocynthidis, assembly GCF_057334535.1. NCBI lineage: Bacteria > Pseudomonadati > Pseudomonadota > Betaproteobacteria > Burkholderiales > Alcaligenaceae > Achromobacter > Achromobacter colocynthidis. Next base: position 200,203 of record NZ_JBHFIZ010000039.1, on the reverse strand, counting down.
GCACTTCCAGCGGCGACACGGCCAGCGTGGGGTTGCCCGCCAGGATCTGTTCAACATTGGCCTTGATGACCTGCTGCTCTTCCGGCGTGAACTCAGGCAGTTGCTCTTCGCCGTTGCTTTGCATCATGCGGCGCGAGGCGGCTTCGTAGACGTCGTTCAGCGCCTTGAACGCCTTGGAGTCCAGCTTCTGCACGTCAATGCCCAGCTTCATGCCGGCCACGTCCTTGGCCTGCACGTTGATCATGCCAAAGTCCAGAGCCATCTTCGCGCCCATGGCCGAACCGGCTTCGGTCATGTCGACGGCAATCGACGTGTCCTTGAACTGGACGGGCGGCTTTTCCTTGGACGTGATCGTCCAGTCCTTCAGCGTCAGCTTCTGGTTGCCCACGTACATGTCGTTGGACGCCGGCGTCATGTCGCTGGTCAGCGCAATGCCTTGCATGGTCATGTTGACCACGTCGCTGTTTTCGCTCTGGCCGGCCAGCACCAGCTTGTCGGTCTTCAAGTCGAAGATGCCGTGCTTGGTGTCGATCGTGTAGTCGAAGTTACCCGTCATGCCCGAAAACGACAGGCTGGTGCCATCCTTCGCAACGTCGGCGGGCGCCATGTTGAACTTGCCGGTGATGTCCTTGCCGTAGCTGACGCTGTAGTGGCCGGACAGCGGCGCCGCGCCCTTGGTGGCGGCAAACCATTCCTTGACGGTCGGGGTCTCTTCCAGCACGAAGTCGCTGGCCACCATGGCCGGCGCGAACGAACCCGACTTCAGGTTCGACATCGGCAGCGGGCCATGCGACAAATGCTCGACGAACACCACGTCGCGCTCTTCGGCGGGCTTGCCCTCGGCGGCCGGCAGGGTGAACTTGACGCGATAGCGCGCGGTGGACGAAAACACGCCGCGCTCGAAAGACATCAATTCCACGCTGGAAGCAATGCCCCACTGGTCGCTGAACTTCTTCAGTTCAACGTTGGCGTCGCCGATGGACTGGTTGACGAACGCCTCGGCCTTTTGGCCCGTGTACCAGGCCGTGCCGGTCCACACCGCGCCCAGAACAACCACGACGCCCACTAATGCCGATTTCTTCATAGCGACCCTTTATTTCTTTGAATGGATAGATGCGCAGCGATTATAGGGAGTGCGCCCTAGGGAAAACACGTATTTCGTTCTGATACGCTGCAATTTGTTACTTCGCAATACAGCACCGGTAAAGCAATCCGCTGCTGCACCGCCACATCAGCTACAATCGCCGAGTGTGCTTTGCCAATCTGCACACGTCCGCTATGGCCCTTCGCTGCCAAGCTTCGCCCATCAGGGCGCTTCCCTTTTCTCCTTATTCGTCCGCCTGGATTGGAGTCTCTCAACTTGAGCGACGGGCTGCCGCTGGAGTTGTTTTGACTACCTCTTCCCCTTTCGCCGACCTCGGGCTGGCTGATTCCCTGTTGCGCGCCATTGCCGATACCGGCTACACCGCACCCACGCCTATTCAAGCCCAGGCGATTCCCCAAGTTTTGAAAGGTGGCGATTTGCTCGCCGCCGCGCAAACCGGCACCGGCAAGACCGCCGGTTTCACGCTGCCCATCCTGCATTTGCTGATGCAGCAAAAGCCGGAAGCGCGCAAGCCCGGCCGCCCCCGTTGCCTGATTCTGACCCCGACGCGCGAACTGACCGCGCAGGTGGCCGAATCGGTACAAACCTACGGCAAATACACCTCGCTGACGTCCATGGTGATGTTTGGCGGCGTCAATATCAACCCCCAGATCTCCGCGCTGCGCAAGCCGCTGGACATCCTGGTGGCAACGCCGGGCCGTTTGCTCGACCATTGCGGCCAGAAGACGGTGGACTTGTCCGGCGTCGAAATCCTGGTGCTGGACGAAGCCGACCGCATGCTGGACATGGGCTTCATCCGCGACATCCGCAAGATTCTTGCCCTGTTGCCCAAGCAACGCCAGAACCTGCTGTTTTCGGCCACGTTCTCGGACGAAATCCGCACGCTGGCGCGTGGCGTGCTGAACAACCCGGGCGAAGTCTCGGTCACCCCGCGCAACACCGCCACCGAACTGGTCACCCAGACGGTGCACATGGTGGAACAGCATCACAAGCGCGACCTGATCAGCCACATCATCCGTGAAAGCGGCTGGCATCAGGTGCTGGTGTTCACGCGCACCAAGCACGGCGCCAACCGCCTGGCTGAAAAGCTGGTCAAGGACGGCCTGACCGCCGCCGCCATCCACGGCAACAAGAGCCAATCGGCCCGCACCCGCGCGCTGGCCGGCTTCAAGGACAGCACCGTGACGGTGCTGGTGGCGACCGACATCGCCGCCCGTGGCCTGGACATCGACCAACTTCCCCAGGTGGTGAACTTCGAACTGCCTAACGTGCCGGAAGACTATGTGCACCGTATCGGCCGTACCGGCCGCGCCGGCGCCACGGGCGCTGCCGTCTCGCTGGTCGACAACAGCGAAATCAAGCTGCTGAAGGACATCGAACGCCTGATCAAGAAGACGATCGAGCGCAAGCCGGTCGAAGGCTGGACCCCGTCGCCCACCAGCGCCGCCGCCTTCGAACGCCAGGAACGCGATGAAGACGCGCGCAGCCCGCGCGGCGGCAATCGCAACGGCGGTCGTGGCGGCAATGGCGGTAACGCCGGCCGCGGCGGCAACGCTGGCGCCGGTCGTTCGCGTCCGGCCCAGGGCCAGGCTCGCGCATCCACCGGTGGCCGTGCCCCCGCACCGGCTCGCGCCGGCGGCGAAGGCCGTGGCAATGGTGGCCAGCGCGACAGCAAGCCCGCTGACCGTCCGGCTCACGCGGGTCGCGGCGAAAGCCGTCCGCAGCAGGCCCCGCGCCGTGCCGAAGGCGCCCCGCGTCCGGCGGGCAATGGCGGTTCGGGTCGTCCGCGCGCGGCCTTGCTGGGCAAGTAAAGCCAAGCGAGTAATATCCCGGCACCTCTTTCCTGCGATCCAAGGACCCGCGCCATCATGCCCTTATCCACCTGGTTGACGTTCTTCCTGGCCTCCTGGGCCATTTCGTTCTCACCCGGGGCGGGCGCGATTTCCGCGATGTCCTCTGGATTGAAATACGGCTTTGCACGCGGCTACTGGAACACGGCCGGCCTCATCCTGGGCATCCTGTTCCAGTTCGTCGTCGTGGCCGTGGGCTTGGGCGCGGTGCTGGCGACGTCCGAAATGGCCTTCAATGTGGTCAAGTATCTGGGCGTGGCGTATTTGATCTACCTGGGCGTGCGTCAGATTCGTACCGACGCCGCGCCCGTTGCGGTGGATGCAGGCGACCCCAAGCAGGCCTCGATCCGTGAGCTCGTCATGCGCGGCTTCCTGATCAACACCATGAACCCGAAGGGCACGGTGTTCCTCTTGGCCGTGGTGCCGCAGTTCGTGGACCCCGCGTTGGCGCTGACGCCGCAATACATGGCGCTGGCCGGTACGCTGGCCTTCACCGACCTGATCGCCATGGGTGTCTACACGTTGTTGGCGGCGCGCGTGCTGCGCCTGCTGCGCGACGCCAAGCACATCCGCTGGATGAACCGCACCTTTGGGTCGCTGTTCATTCTGGCTGGTGTATTCCTGGCGTCGTTCCGCCGCCATTCCTGAATTTTCGGGCCTTGCGGTGCTCGCTGGCGACAGCGCGTGCCCCAAGGCTTTTTCATGCACGATGCCGTACCGCGCCGGCTCCAAAAGCGGCGTTAAGTACAATCTCCCCGACCATGAATATCCCTCAAGAAGTTGCGCGGCGCCGAACGTTCGCGATCATTTCCCACCCCGACGCGGGCAAGACCACGCTGACCGAAAAGCTGTTGCTGTTCGCAGGCGCGATCCAGATCGCCGGTAGCGTCAAGGCGCGCAAAGCCTCGCGCCATGCCTCGTCCGACTGGATGGAAATCGAAAAGCAACGCGGCATTTCCGTGGCCTCGTCGGTCATGCAGATGTAATACCGCGACTGCGTCATCAACCTGCTCGACACCCCGGGCCACCAGGACTTCTCGGAAGATACCTACCGGGTGCTGACGGCGGTGGACGCCGCGCTGATGGTGATCGACGCCGCCAATGGCGTGGAACCGCAGACGATCCGCCTGCTGCAGGTTTGCCGCGCGCGCAACACGCCCATCATCACGTTCATCAACAAGATGGACCGCGAAGTGCGCGAGCCGCTGGAACTGCTGTCGGAAATCGAAGGCCACCTGGGCATGGACGCCGTGCCGTTCTCGTGGCCGGTCGGCATGGGCAAGGCATTTGGCGGCGTGTTCGACATCCGCCGCGACCGCATGCGCGTGTTCCGCCCCGGGCAGGAACGCCGCTCGGACAATGACGACGTCATCGAAGGGCTGACCAACCCCGAAATCGCCCGCCGTTACGGCTCGGCGTTCGACCAGGCCAGCGGCGAGATCGAACTCATCAACGAAGCCGCGCCCCCGTTCGACCGCGACCAGTTCCTGGCCGGCAAGCAGACCCCGGTGTTCTTCGGGTCCGCCATCAATAACTTCGGCGTGCAGGAAGTGCTGGACGCGCTGGTCGACCACGCGCCGCCCCCCGGCCCGCGCATGGCGCTGCAACGCGAAGTGCTGCCGGAGGAACCCAAGTTCACCGGCGTGGTGTTCAAGGTGCAAGCCAACATGGACCCGGCCCACCGCGACCGCGTTGCATTCGTGCGCGTCAGCTCGGGCCGCTTTGAACGCGGCATGCGCTTGAAGGTAGCCCGCACCAACAAGGAAATGCGCCCCAACAACGTGGTGTCTTTCCTGTCGCAACGGCGCGAGCTGCTGGACGAGGCCTATGCCGGCGACGTGATCGGCATTCCGAACCACGGCGTGCTGCAACTGGGCGACGTGCTGACCGAAGGCGAAACGCTGCAGTTCACCGGCCTGCCGTTCTTCGCGCCGGAACTGTTCCAGGCGGTCGAAGTGAAGGACCCGCTGCGCACCAAGCAACTGCGCACCGGCCTGACCCAACTGGGCGAAGAGGGCGCCATTCAGGTGTTCCGCCCCGAGGCCGCCGGCGGCTCATTGCTGCTGGGCGCCATCGGCCAATTGCAGTTTGAAGTGGTCGCTCACCGCTTGAAAACCGAGTACGGCGCGGACGCCCGGATGCTGCCTTCGCGCTACACAATGGCACGTTGGATTACGTCTGAAAACCCGAAGGCGCTGCGCAAGTTCATGGATGCCAATGCCGCCCATATCGCCTATGATGTTGTCGATGCGGCGGCGTTTTTGATCAGTTCCCATGCGCAGTTGCGCGTAGCCGAGGATCTGTATCCCGAGGTTAAATTCCATGCCATGCGCGAGCATGGAGGCAAAGTTTTCGGGGACAAGGCGTAGGCCCGTTCGGGCTCCGCACGGCAGATGAGGGTAGCAATGTCTTGGCGCTTATTATTCGCAACGCTCCTGATCGCGCTTGGCGCGTCGGCCTGGGGCGGTATTCAACTGGGTGACTGGCTGGTAGCACACGCGCCGCCCGCTGCACCGGCTCCTGGACAGGACGCGGCGGCTTCGCAGCAGCCTGTGCTGGACGCCAACGGACGCCCTTATGTGGCGCAACCCCCGCAGCCCCGCATCGACGGCACGCTAGGCGTGCCGGACAAGCCCGCTGATCGGGAATGGCAGGTCAATACGGTGTCGCTATTCGACACCGTCAGCGATCCCTCCGTGAAGCTCTCGCGCGAACGCATCACGCCTGAGCAGGCCCGCGAAATCGCGGCGGCCTCGGAAGTGCCGCTGCCGTCCGGCTCGTCGGACGTCACCACGATGGATCTGCAAGTGCCTGGCACCTCCACCGCCATCAATGGTGGCCAAATGCAGGCCGGCGGCTACGGCACGTCCCAAATGGTTCAGGCGCCGCCCCCTCCGCCCAACACGTCGCCCGCCCCCGGGGTTCCCGGCTGGCAGGACGCGCTCAAGCGCGAGTTGGCCCAGTGCGCCACGCAAGGCTTCTTCGAGCGCCCCTCGTGCTCCTGGAACGCCCGCAACAAGTACTGTGCGCCCAACCGCGCCTGGGGCACGATGGCGGAATGCCCGGCCCGTCCGCAGTAACTCCGCATTTTTTTAAGCCCCACATGAAAATGGCGCCCCGAGGGGCGCCATTTCATTGCCTGGCTGTCGGACCGATTACTCGGGCACGGACATCTGGCTTTGCAGGTAGTTCTGGATGCCGACCTTGTCGATCAGTTCAATCTGGGTTTCCAGATAATCGATGTGCTCTTCGGTGTCGTCCAGGATGTCCTGGAACAGATCGCGCGAAACGTAGTCACGCACCGATTCGCAATAGGCGATGGCTTCCACGACGGTGGTGTGCGCCGCTTGCTCCAGCTTCAGGTCACAGGCCAGCAGCTCGGGCACGTCTTCACCGATCAGCAGCTTGTGCAGGTCTTGCAGGTTGGGCAGGCCGTCCAGCATGAAGATGCGCGCGATCAGGCGATCCGCGTGCTTCATCTCACCGATGGATTCTTCGTACTCGTGCTTGCCCAGCTTGTCGAAGCCCCAGTGATTCAGCATGCGGGCATGCAGGAAATATTGGTTGATGGCCGTCAGTTCGTTGGTCAGTTGCTTGTTCAAGAACTGGATGACGGTTTTATCGCCTTTCATAATGGACTCCTTGCAGTCAGGCGCGACGCGAGTGCATCGCGACAAAGGAGCGCACGATGCCGCGCGTACGCAACCCCGGCAGACTACCACCTGGCGCGGGGCCGCGCCTAGCCTTGCTCTGCATTTGGTAAACCGCTTTAGGACCGCTACAAGAAAGCGACAAGCCAATGAGAATGAGTATGCGACCTTGATGCCTTGCTCATGCAAGGCAAGCGATATGCGGCCTTGCGCGCACCCATCCACGGCAAACGCTCGGCATATTGCGCGCTGGGGGTTGGGAAATCGGAGGAAGACGGGGTGTTTTCGGTGAGAAACGCGCTGATGCCGTCAGGTTGCGGTTTTGCAACCCAAAGCGGGCAAAAGGGGACGATAGAGAAACGGCGGGAAAAACAGCGGGAATGCGCGGCGGAAAAACCGGCAGGAAAAACAGCGCGGCCCGCTGGGAAATCTCAGCGAGCCGGAAGGGGACGGCAATGCTCAGCCCGCGGCGACCAGCGGAATGGGGAAGCTGCTGTTGTTGGCAGCCGCGCCCGACTCAACCAGAGTGGCAGGAGCATTGACCGGAACGGCGATGGAGCGAACGTCGCACACGCTGGAACAGCGGCCGCCCGGCAGGTATTCGGCGGCGGTTGCCGCGCAGCAGCCGCAGCACGTGGCTACGCCCAGCTCGAATTGCAGGTCGGACAGCGTCGTCGCGCCACCGTCCACGCTGGCGCGGACTTGGCGTTCGGTGATGGCATTACATACGCAAATGTACATGCGAATGATTATCGAAAATTATTCGACGAATGACAAGCCCCGTCCACAAAAAAAGTTGTAGCGGAATTGTCACGCAAGCCCTTGAAACAAAGGACGAATCCGCGCGGAATCGTCCCCTATTTCAACGCGCGCTGGCCTGTGCCTTGCGCAGCGTGGCGGGGGCAATCCGCAGTGCTTCGCGGTACTTTGCCACCGTCCGACGGGCGATGACTATCCCCTGATCGGCCAATTTCTGCATGATCTGGCTATCGGACAAGGGCTTGGCGCGGTTCTCTTCAGCCACCATTTGGCGGATGAAGGTCTGCACCGCCGTGGCGGAAGTCGCATCGCCGCCGTCGGTGGACACGCCCGTGCCAAAGAAGCGCTTAAGCTCCAGCGTGCCGAACGGAGTGAGCATGTACTTCTGCGTTGTGGCCCGTGAAATGGTCGATTCGTGCAAACCGAGTTCGCCAGCAATGTCTTTCAGGATCAACGGACGCATGGCGGATGGCCCCTGGCTGAAGAACGCGGTCTGGCGTTCCACGATCGCCTGGGCAACCCGCAGGATCGTGTCAAAGCGCTGCTCCACGTTGCGGATCATCCATCTGGCTTGCTGCAATTGGGTCTGCAGGCCCGCGTGCGCGGATTCCTTCTGATTGCCCAACATCTGCGCATACAGGCCGTTGATCTGCAACCGGGGCACCGCAGCGCTATTGAGGGTGACTTGCCAGCCGCGCCGGGTCTTGCGCACGATGACGTCCGGCACGGCGTAATCGGCTGCCGGCACCGTCCAGGCCCGCCCGGGGCGGGGTTCTAGCCGCAGAATCAGGGAATGGGCGGCGCGAAAGGTCGCCTCGTCACAGCCCACCGCAGCGCACAGACGCGCGGCGTTGCCCGTCGCCAGCACGGGTAGATGCTGTGCGCAGATTGCGCGAGCGCACGCCAGGACCGCCGGGTCAGCCGCTTCCGGCAACCGGGACAGGTCGGGGTGGCGCAACTGCAACACCAGGCAGTCGGCCATGTCGCGCGCACCGATGCCGGGGGGATCGAACGACTGCAATAAAGACAGCGCGGCGCGCAATTCGTCCAGGTCCGGCTCCATGTCGGCGGGCAGCCAGGTCAGGATTTCCTCAAGCGGCGACCCCAGGTATCCGTTTTCGTCCAGCTCGTCGATCAGCAGCGCGGCCAACGCAGCGTCGCGCGGGGCGGCCCGCGTCAACATCAATTGGCCCAGCAGGTGCTCACGCAGGGTGTCAGGGCGCGCCGCCTCGGGCAGGCCGGAGTCATCATCCGAATACACCCCGCCCGAGCCGGGCATTTCGTCCACGGGCGTCTCGCGCTCCACCGCGGGTTCATCGTCCTGCACGGAGGATTCGCGCTCGGATTCGGCTTGCGCCTCGGCGGCGGGGGTGTCGTCTTCCCGCTCCAGCAGGGGATTGTCCGCGAGCACTTGCGAGATCTCGGCCTCAAGGTCGAGCGTGGACAACTGCAACAATCGTATCGATTGTTGTAGCTGAGGGGTCAGCGTCAAATGCTGGCCAGGTCGCAGTTCTAAAATTGGACGGGTCATAGGTACAATATTTTGCATGATGAATCTGACTTCGCCCGCAAGCGTTCGCCAGGACAGCCGACTTATCGGCCAGACCCTGCTCAAACTGGCGCTACCCCGAATCGTTGTGCGCGCGATAGTCATCGCCGTCGCCGTCGTCCTTTGGTATCTGATTGCCTCGTGGATACTGGATTTCGGCAAGCGCATGAACTACGACTTCCTGCATACCCTGGGCCAACCCACCCAGGACATGGCGCAGAAGGTCAATCCTTACATCTGGTGGGTCGTCGCCGGTATCTGGACCCTGATCGTCTTCTTCTCCGTGCGGGCCTGGTTTTCGGCCAGCCTGGCCTCGGGCGCCGCGACGCCGGTAGGCACCGACGTTCTGGCCGACCTGGCCCCCAATCTGACTGAAGAATCGCTGGGCGTGCTGCGCTGGACCTGGGGCGACCGCCAGGAACCCTTCACTGTAGGCGACTTGCGCCGCGCATTGTCTGAAATTCGCCACAATCGCATCGGCAAGATCGCCATGGTGGCGGAACAGGCGCAAATTCTGGACGGATCGGCCAGCCTGCCAGCCCGGGATCCGCGCGATGACGGCCGCCGCGAACCGCGCGGCGACGCGCGCACCGAACGCTACGTCGAACCGCGTATCGGCCCGGCGCGCTGACCCCCAACCTGGCAGTTTCTGTTTGCGCTTGTCGAAAAAGTATGTTTGACTAGCACCCTATGGCCGCTTACCGCACCCTCCCCGCGATTGCCACCGGACGCTTCGCCGCTCCGGTCGCCGGCCTGCGCGCTCGCTCCTCCTTCGCCGCCGCGCTATCGCTATACCTACCGATCGGTTGCCGGGCCTAGTGTCCCCGTGGTAGCTCGGCAGCCACGTTTGCCACACGCGATTTCCCCCATTTATTTGTGAATCCTGCCGGTTAATCACGGCAACCCCTGGCGCAAGACCGTCATCCGGTCACAGGCGCCGACGAGACTCAGTGCTCACGGGATTCAAAAGATACCGATCGAGGTGTAGTAATGATGCTTGCCAACCCCGCCACCAAATACGTCCCCTTCGCGCCCTTTACCCGCGACTTCTCCGAGCGCACCTGGCCCAGCCGCCGCATCACCAAGGCGCCGATCTGGATGAGCACCGACTTGCGCGACGGCAACCAGGCATTGATCGAACCGATGAGCGTCGAGCGCAAGCTCCGCTTCTTCGAACAACTGGTGAAGATCGGCTTCAAGGAAATCGAGGTGGGTTTCCCGTCCGCTTCGCAGACCGACTTCGATTTCGTGCGCAAGCTCATCGACGAAAAGCGCATCCCCGATGACGTCACCATCATCGTGTTGACGCAGTCGCGTGAAGACCTGATCAGCCGCACCGTGGAAGCCGCCGCCGGCGCCAAGCAGGCCATCGTCCACATGTACAACGCCTGCGCGCCGGCCTTCCGCAAGGTCGTGTTCAACATGTCCAAGGACGAGATCAAGGGCATCGCCACCACCGGCACGCGCCTGATCAAGCAATACACCTCGCAGCGCCCCGAAACCAAATGGAGCTACGAGTATTCGCCCGAAGTGTTCAGCACCACCGAACCCGAATTCGCGTTGGAAGTGTCGGATGCCGTGGCCGATGTCTGGCAGCCCACGCCCGACCACAAGATGGTGTTGAACTTGCCCGCCACCATCGAAGCCACCAGCCCCAACCTGTACGCCGACCAGATCGAATGGATGCACAAGAACCTGGCGCGCCGCGACAGCATCGTGCTTAGCGTGCACCCGCACAACGACCGCGGCACCGCAGTTGCCGCCGCTGAATTTGCCGTGATGGCCGGCGCCGACCGTATCGAAGGCTGCCTGTTTGGCAGCGGCGAACGCACCGGTAACGTCGACCTCGTCACGCTTGCCTTGAACCTGTACACGCAAGGCGTGCATCCGGGCCTGGACTTCTCCGACATCGACGAAGTGCGCCGCTGCGCCGAATACTGCAACCAATTGCCCGTACACCCGCGCCACCCGTACGCGGGCGATCTGGTCTTCACGGCGTTCTCGGGTTCGCACCAGGACGCCATCAAGAAGGGCTTTGCGCTGCAACAGGCCGACGCCGTCTGGGAAGTGCCGTACTTGCCGATCGACCCCGCCGACCTTGGCCGCAGCTACGACGCCGTGATCCGTGTGAACAGCCAGTCCGGCAAGGGTGGCGTGTCGTACCTGCTTGAACAGGAACACGGCCTGGTCTTGCCGCGCCGCCTGCAAATTGAATTCAGCCGCGCCATCCAGCGCGTCACGGATGAGACCGGCAGCGAAGTCACCGCCGACGATGTGCACACCATCTTCAACCGCGAATACCTTGAGCAAAAGACGCCGTGGAAGCTGATCCGCCACCGCATCGACGGCAATCCGTCGGCCGGCGAAGGCCAGCACTTCAGCATCGAAGCCGAACTTGAATACAACGGCGAACGCCGCATCGTGACGGGCAAGGGTGATGGCGCCATCTCGGCCTTCGTCGCCGCGCTGGACGTGCCTGTGCGCATCATGGACTACCACGAGCACGCCATCGGCACCGGCACCGACACGCGCGCCGCTTCCTACGTGGAATTGCGCGTCGGCGAGTCCAGCACGGGCTTTGGCGTGGGCATCGACCGCGACATCGTGACCGCTTCGTTCCAGGCCGTGCTGAGCGCCGTCAACCGTCACATCAATGCGGGCGCCGTGGCGTCCGCTGAGCAGGAAGCCGCAGAAGCCGAATCCGCGTGATCCGCGCATTCCGCTTGCGACGCGCACTCCGTTTGCGCAACCTGAACTGAACGCCCACAGCCAGCCCGAAACATGGGCTGGCCGCCACCCAAAGACACACCTCTCTTTGACGCACCCGGCAAAACAAAAGCCCGCCTTATCGGCGGGCTTTCTGCTTTCTGCACAACGCTATCCCGATAGCGTTCAGCCACGCGGCCACATGTCGGAGGCGCCGATGTCCGTGTCATTGGCCTCTAGCAGCCGCTCATGGACCCAGGCGCCAATTGCCAGCGCGCGGTAGTCGTCGTAGCGTTGCCCGATCAACTGCAGCCCCACGGGCAGGCCTTGCGGGCCTGTGGCGAAGGGCAGGTTCAAGCAGGGCAGGCCGAACAGGGTCCAGGGCCGCGAGAACTGCGGGTCACCGGTGCCCAGGTCGGCAAACGGCGCTTCGCCGGCAGCGCTGGGCGCCAGCACCACGTCGTAGTCCTCGAACCAACCATTCACACGGGCACGCGACTCCTCGGCCCGAGCCAGATTCTTGATGTGTTGTTCCGCCGTAATCTGCGACCCCGCTTCCAGCACCGCCTGAATCTTGGGGCTGAGCTGGCCGGCGTGTTGCAGGCGTTCGTAAGCCAGCGACTGCGAGGCCTCAAACGCCATGATGTCGGCGTGCAACTGCACCAGCATGCAATCCTGCGCGGGCAGCGGCACCTCTTGCACCACGGCGCCTGCGCGCGACAAAGTGGCCGCGGCCTGCGCGAAGGCTTCCTTGGTTTCGGCCTGCGCATGCCGCCATTGCAGCGTGCGGCACATGCCGATGCGCGGCTTGGCGTCGTAGGACAGGTTCAGCATGCGCGCATCGCGCATCATGACCGAGGCGAACAGCGCCACGTCCGGCACCGAGCGCGCGAACCCGCCGACGGTGTCCAGCGATTCGGCCAGGCTTTTCACCCCCGCGCGCGGAATCGCCCCGAACGTGGGCTTGAAGCCCACGATGCCGCAGTATGAGGCCGGACGGATGATCGAGCCCGCCGTTTGCGACCCCAGCGCGAAGGGCACCATGTCGTCGGCGACGGCGGCCGCCGAACCGCTGGACGAGCCGCCCGGCGTATAGGCTTCGTTGCGCGGGTTGCGCGTGGGGCCAGCCTGGTAGGTGGCGAATTCCGTGGTAACGGTCTTGCCCACAACAACAGCGCCCGCGCCACGGCAAAGCGCCACTGACGCGGCGTCAAGGCCGGGGCGGTGGCGTTCGTAAATGGGCGAACCATAGCGGGTGGGCAGGTCGACGGTGTCGAACAAGTCTTTCACACCGATGGGCAGGCCGTGCAGCGGGCCGCGCAGGGCGCCGTCATCCAGGGCCTGGGCGTGGTCCAGCGCCGCCTGCTTTTGCAGCGCCGTCCAGGCATGAATGGTGTTCTCACGCTGCTCGATACGGGCAAAGCACGCCCGCACCAGCTGCACCGCGGTTAACTCGCGCCGTTGCAGCTTGCGCGCGGCTTCAAGCGCGCCAAGTCTGTTCAAGGCAATAGACATTTTCTTTTTCCTCTATCCCGGCGCCACGTATTGCGTGGCGGCTGAAGCGCACCCGGTCCCCTTGACCGAGGGGTCAGTCCTTGCTTGCCGCGCGGCATTATCGCCACGCGGATTCAGCGGACAGATCCCAGCCATTGTGCGCGCCGCGTCAATTGGGAAAAACACCAAAAACACCGAAAAAACACCGTGTTTTCCCGAGTCATTCGTCTGCGCCGCGCCCTGGCTTTATGTTGTTGCGTTCGCACCAGCATAGCGCAAACCCGTGCAACACAAAGGTCATATTTGTCTTGTAAGATGAAATCGTTTTCAGCAAATTGACAGTCATCAAGATATGGCCACGCGCCCGTCGCCCCGCTTTTCCATTATTGAAGTGGCCCGCAAGGCAGGCGTTTCGCCGGCGACGGTTTCGCGCGCGTTCAACCAGCCCGAGATCGTGCATCCCGACACGCTGGCGCATATCCGCAACGTGGCCAAGCGCGCCGGCTTCAGGCCCAACCGCGTGGGCCGCAGCCTGCGGTCGGGCAGCACCCGCACCATCGGCTTGATTCTGCCCACCTTGTCCAACCCCGTCTTTGCCGAATGCTTCGAAGGCGCGGAACGGCGGGCGCGCGAATCCGGCTACAGCGTCATGCTGACCGCCACCGGCTATGACCCCGCCGTTGAATCGGCGGCGGTGCAAGGCTTGATGGATCACCAGGTGGATGGCTTGATCCTTACGGTTGCCGACGTAAACAAAAGCGCCACACTGGACGATCTGGACAGCGCGGGCATGCCCTATGTGCTGGTCTACAACGAGTCGTCCACGCACCCATTCGCCTCTGTCGACAATCGCGCCGCGGCCAGCGACATGGTGGCGCACCTGGCCGCGCTGGGGCACCGCCGCATTGCGCTGGTGACCGGCCCCTTGACCGCGTCCGACCGCGCACGACGCCGCCTGATGGGCGCGCGCGCCTGCGCCAAGAAGCTGAATCTGGATACCGTGCAGCACATCGCCATGAGCTCGCATACCGGCAGCGACGCCGACGTGCTCAAGGCGGCGCTGCGCGGCAAGCAGGCGCCCACCGCGCTGTTCTGCTCGAACGATTTGCTGGCCACCGCCGTCATCGCCGACTTGGTCGCGCTGGGGCTGCGCGTGCCCACGGACATTTCGGTCTGCGGCTTTGACGGCATGCGCTTTGGCGCCTTGTTGACCCCGCCGCTGACCACCGTGGCGCAACCCAGCGATGGCATCGGGCAGACGGCGTGCTCGAACCTGCTGGCGCAGATTCACGGCCAGCCCCCGCAATCGAATCGCCTGCCGCATTGCATCGTGGTCGGTGGCACCGCGGCGTCCGTGCGTCGTTGACCGCGGACCGTATTCCGCTGCTTTTATCCATCTCCAACATTCCGTACGCATCATGCTCATCGCACAAATCACCGACCTGCACATGCGCACCCCGGGCGACAAGGCCTACGGCATCATCGACCCCGCAGCGTTCCTGGCGCCCGCCGTGCGCGCGCTGAACGCGCTGACGCCGCGCCCCGATTGCGTGCTGATCACAGGCGACCTGACCGACCTGGGCCGCCCGCATGAATACCAGGTGTTGCGCGACCACTTGAGCGCGCTGGAGATTCCGTACTTTCTGCTGCCGGGCAATCATGACGATCGTGCGGAGCTGCGCGCTGCGTTTCCCGATCATCACTATCTGCAAGGCGGCGGCCCGTTCATCCAGTACGCGATCGAAACGTATCCGCTGCGCTTGCTGGCGCTGGACACCGTGGTGCCGATGAAGAGCCATGGCGAGCTTTGCCAGGACCGGCTGGACTGGCTGGCGGCGCGCCTGGCGGAACAACCCGACCGCCCCACGCTGGTGTTGATGCACCACCCGCCGTTCCTGACCGGCATTGAGCACATGGACGCCATCGGCTTGCTGGCGGGCGCGCCGGAACTGGAGCGCATCGTGTCGCGCTTTCCCAAGGTAGAGCGCGTGCTGTGCGGCCATTTGCACCGCACGATCTTCCAGCGCTTCGGCGGCACGATCGCCTCAACGTGCCCCGGCACCGCGCATCAGTTGGCGCTGGAGCTTGGCCCCCGCCCGACACTGCAATACATCATGGAACCGCCGGGCTACCAGTTGCATTGGTGGCAGGGCGCGAACCTTGTCACGCATCACGCCGTTATCGGGGATTACCCCGGCCCGTATCCCTTTGCATGAGCGCTGCGCCCGACACGCGAAGCGCAGTTTGAAGCCGTAGAGCTTGCCACGAATCCGTCATGTTTGCGCTGCACAATGAAAAGGTTTTCATAACAGGCAACAATGCGGATCTAACAATTAGATCTTCGAGACAGCATGTCATCCATCGTTCTGGATAACCTCACCAAACAGTACGGCAACGCCGCCGCCATCCACGGCGTGAGCTTCACGGTGCCGGCAGGCAGCTTCACCGTGCTGCTGGGCCCGTCGGGCTGCGGCAAGTCGACCACCTTGCGCATGATTGCCGGGCTGGACACGCCCACGTCGGGCACCATCCGCATCGGCGACCGCGACGTGACGCAACTTCCGCCCGCCAAGCGCCGCATCTCGATGGTGTTTCAGTCATACGCGCTGTTTCCGCACTTGTCCGTGCGCGAGAACATCCTGTTCGGCTTGAAGGTGCGCAAGGAACCCGCGCGCGATTTCGATCGCCGCTTGCAGCGCGTGGCCGCGTTGCTGGGCCTGGCCCATCTGCTGGACCGCAAGCCGTCGCAGTTGTCGGGAGGGCAGCAACAGCGCGTGGCGCTGGGACGTGCCGTGATTTCCGAAGCGCCCGTGTGCCTGATGGACGAGCCGCTGTCCAACCTGGACGCGCAACTGCGCCACGAGATGCGCCGCGAGATCCGCGCGTTGCAGCAGAACCTGGGCATCACCATGGTGTATGTGACGCACGACCAGACCGAGGCTATGAGCATGGCCGACCAGGTGGTGCTGTTGCGCGGCGGCCAGATCGAACAACACGACACGCCTGACGGCCTGTACGCGCGCCCGGCCAGCGAATTCGCGGCCCGCTTCATCGGCACCCCGCCCATGAACCTGATCGCGCTGACCAGCCAGCAGGGTTCGACGGTCATCACCGGCACGCAAGGCCCGACCATCGCGAACGCGCCAGCGGGCGCGGTCAAGCTGGGCGTGCGCCCGGAACACATCCGCATCGACAGCGCGGGCATACCCGCCATTGTCGAAAGCGTCGAGTACTTCGGCGCGGACTCCATCGTGGTGTGCCGCGTGGGAGACACCAGTGGCGTGGCCGTGCGGGTTGGCGGCCATCTGCGCGCCCGCGCCGGCGAGGCCTTGGGCCTGACGTGGCCGACCGAGCAACAGCATTTCTTTGCCGCCGACTCGGCGGTCATCAACACCGTCGGGCGCTGAAAGACGCCCAATCCACAGGAAAGGAAACGCACCATGCGACGCATCGTACTGAAGACCCTGGCCGCCAGCCTGGCCGCCGCCTGCCTGTCCCTGCCGGCACAGGCGCAGAACAAGCCTGTTGAAGTCGAGTTCTACTATCCGGTGGCCGTGGGCGGCCCCATCACCAAGATCGTCGACGACATGGTGGCGGACTTCCAGAAGGAAAACCCCGACATCAAGATCAAGCCCATCTACGCCGGCTCGTACCAGGATTCCATCGCCAAGGCGCTGACGGCGCTCAAGGGCGGCACGCCGCCGCAACTGGCCGTGCTGTTGTCGACCGACATGTTCACCCTGATCGACGAAGACGCCATCGTGCCAATCGATTCGCTGGCCAAGTCCGATGCCGACAAGAAGTGGCTGGGCAGCTTCTATGACGCCTTCATGCAGAACAGCCGCACGGGCGGCCACACCTGGGGCGTGCCGTTCCAGCGTTCGACCATCGTCATGTACTACAACAAGGACCTGTTCAAGGCCGCCGGGCTGGATCCCGAACGCGCGCCGGCCACCTGGGCCGAACTGGTTGAGTACGGCAAGAAACTGACCAAGCAGGACGCCTCGGGCAACACCACGCAGTGGGGCATCGAAATTCCGTCGGGCGGCGCGTTCGCCTACTGGCTGTTCCAGGCGCTGACCACGCCCAACGGCGCCATCCTGATGAACGAGGCCGGCAACGAGGTCTACCTGGACAAGCCGGCGGTGGTGGAAGCCGCCCAGTTCTGGCGCGACCTGTCCGCCAAGCACAAGATCATGCCCACGGGCACGATCGACTGGGGCACCACGCCGAAGGACTTCCTGGAGAAGAAGGCGGCCATGGTCTGGACCACCACCGGCAACCTCACCAACATCCGCAAGAATGCCGATTTCCCGTTCGGCGTGGCCATGATGCCGAAGCAAAAGCGCGGCGGCAGCCCGACGGGCGGTGGCAACTTCTACATCTTCAAGAGCGGTACACCGGCGCAGCAACAGGCCGCGCTGAAGTTCGCGCAGTGGGTCACCACGCCGGAACGCGCGGCTGACTGGAGCATCGCCACGGGCTACGTCGCCGTGACGCCGGCCGCCTGGCAGACCGAGAAGATGAAGAAGTACGCACAGGAAGTGCCGGCCGCGGCGGTCGCGCGCGACCAGTTGGAAGTCAGCGTGGCGGAATTCTCCACGCATGAGAACCAGCGCGTCACCAAGACCCTGAACGATGCCTTGCAAGCCGCGCTGATCGGGTCGAAGACGCCGCAGCAGGCGCTGACCGACGCACAGCGCGAGGCCGATCGCATCCTGCGTTCCTACAAGTAAACCGACAAGCACGATGAGCCGCTCTTTACATGCGCTTTATGGCTGGCTGCTGTTGCTGCCAGCCATCGTGCTGCTCGCCGCCTTCACGCATTACCCGGCGGTGGCGACGCTTTGGCACAGCTTTTTCTCTACCCCCAAGGGCGCGCGTCCGGCGCGCTTCGTGGGGCTGGAGAACTACGCCGTCATGCGCGACGATCCGGTGTTCTGGCAGTCGCTATGGAACAACCTGTGGTTTGCGCTGGGCACGATCCCCACGTCCATCGGCATTGCGCTGATCATGGCGCTGTGGGTAAACCGCAATCTGAGCGGCCGCGGCTTTCTGCGCATGGCCTACTTCACGCCGACGGTGTTGCCGATGGTGGCGGTGGCCAACATCTGGCTGTTCTTCTACACGCCGCAATACGGCTTGATTGCGCAGGTGATGGGCTGGTTCGGTGCGCCCGGCGCCAACTGGCTGGGTAGCAGCGCAACCGCCTTGCCGGCGCTGATGCTGGTGACGGTGTGGAAAGAGGCCGGCTTCTTCATGATCTTCTACCTGGCCGCCTTGCAGACCGTGTCGCCGTCGCTGCGCGAGGCCGCCATGCTGGAAGGTGCATCGCGCTGGCAGTATTTCCGCCGCATCCTGTGGCCGCTCTTGATGCCCACCACGCTGTTCGTGCTGATCAATGCGCTGATCAACGCCTTCCGTCTGGTGGACCATGTTGTGGTCATGACGCGCGGCGGGCCGGACAACGCCAGCACCTTGCTGCTGTACTACATCTACCAGGTGGGGTTCAGTTTCTGGGACACGGCTTACGCCGCCACGCTGACCGTCGTGTTGCTGGTGGTACTGGCGCTGACCGCGCTGTTCAAGTTCCGCTGGCTGGATCGCAGGACGCACTATCAATGAAAGACAAGCTAGATACCCTGGGCGCCTGGGCGCTAGGCCTGTTGTGGATTCTGCCGCTGGCCTACGCGATGTGGGCGGCCTTCCACCCGCCCGCCTACGCGACCCGCTTCGAGCTGTTCGCGCCGTTGACGCTGGATAACTTCGTGCGCGCCTGGCACGCGGCGCCGTTTCCACGCTACTTCCTGAACACCTTCATGCTGGTCACGATGGTGCTGGCGGCGCAACTGGTGCTGTCCACGCTGGCGGGCTACGCCTTCGCGCGCTTCGAATTTCGCGGCCGCGATTTCGTCTTCATGCTGGTGCTGTTGCAGTTGATGATCATGCCGGACGTGCTGCTGGTGGAGAACTACCGTTCGATGAGCCAACTGGGCATCCGCGACACGGTGTTCGCCATCGGGTTGCCGTACTTCGCGTCGGCATTCGGCATCTTCCTGCTACGCCAGACCTTCAAGACCGTGCCGCGCGAACTGGAGGAAGCGGCGCGCATGGAAGGCGCCAACGCCATGCAGATTCTGTGGAAGGTGTACGTGCCGCTGGCCAAGCCGATCTATGTGGCCTATGGGCTGGTGTCGGTCAGCCACCACTGGAACAACTTCTTGTGGCCGCTGATCATCACCAATTCGGTCGAGTCCCGGCCGCTGACCGTGGGCTTGCAGGTGTTCTCGTCCACCGACCAGGGCATCGACTGGTCGGTCATTACCGCCGCCACCCTGATGTCCGCCGCGCCGCTGCTGATCGCTTTCCTGCTGTTTCAGCGGCAGTTCGTGCAGTCATTCATGCGGGCGGGGATTCGCTAGGTTTTCCTGCTGCCGCGTTACGCGCGGACGCCGCCCAAAACAAATCCCCGCCTTGCGAGCGGGGATTTTCACGTGTGCCGCGCCGGTGCCGTCAGTAGCCGACGGTCAAACCCGGCAGGTCAACGGTGATGCGCGGACGCTCCAGCGCCATGGCCAGGTGCTCCGCGAACTCGCGGGCTTCCTTGGCGTCGCTGGACAGGGTGTCGTAGCCCAGGGCATCGGCCACGCCCAGCACCTTGTCCAGCAGCAGCACTTTGCCGCTGGGGCGCAACGGTTCGCAGCCCAGGGTTTCCCAGGCGCCGTCGAACCAGTCGCGCGCATCGCTCTGGCGTTGCGGAGACGTTTCCACCGTGGCGTTCAGGTCCAGCGACCGGCGGGTGTCGAAAACAATGGTGATGTCGCAGCGCATAAAGGGTTCCTTGAAAGGGCGTCAGGCGGCAAGGGTAGGCAAAAAACGCCGGGCAGATTGTCCGCCGGGCGACATTGCCTACCAGCCGCGCGACGCTTCCCAGGTGACTTCAACGCCCGCGGCCTGGGATTGCCGCATCATGTCCAGCAGCGGATATGCGCGTTCTTTCATGCCCACCGCGCGCGCCATGGCCGAGCGCGGGGCCTTGTCTTCGTCGTCTTCGTCCTCGTCGGGACGCTCAGCGCTTTCAATGGCGCGCTCGATGCCGTTGATGGCGGGGCCCAGTTGCTCGGCGGTGAACACACCGCGTTCGGGGATTTTGTCGCCGATGGGCTTTCCCGCCGCCTGCAGGATGGGCATGGCGTGGTCGGACACCATCAGAACTTCGGCCACGACCTTGGAGTGAAAGGTAATCAGCATGTTGCGGTCTCCCTCAATGAATACGTTACATACACTACCCCAACGCCCCAGGGATGCCAACTGGCGCTACGGGGCGGGTGCAGGGGCCGCTACCGCCGGCACGTCCCCGGAAACCTAGGCGATTGATTTTATTGAGAGTTCCGCCGCCCGCGCGAACGCTTGCCGGACAGTTTGCGCCCCCGTGCCCGCCGGTTGGACCGCCAAATCAACTATCATTCCGGATGATTCCCGTGACATCGCCGGCCCGGACACCGTCCGCTTGATCCCCGCCTTGGTCACTCACCCAGAACTTCTTCAGACGCCCATGCTCCCCGAGCAACAAAAACAGCTTATCTCCCTGATCCAGGCCGCCGTTGCGCAGAGCCTTCCCGACGCCCAGGCCAATGTGCTGCTCGAGCGCCCCAAGGTCGCCGCCCACGGCGACGTTGCCACCAACGTAGCCATGCAACTGGCCAAGCCGGCCCGCCGCAACCCGCGCGAACTGGCCCAAGCCATCGTGGACGCGCTGCTCGCCACCCCCGAGGCCCGAGATCTGGTCGATAGCGCCGAAGTCGCCGGCCCCGGCTTCATCAACTTGCGCATTACCGCTGCGGCGCGCCAGGCCGTCATCGCCACGGTGGCCGAGCAGGGCGCAAGCTTTGGCCGCGCCCCGCGCAGCGGCGAGAAGATCCTGGTTGAATTCGTGTCGGCCAACCCCACCGGCCCGCTGCACGTGGGCCATGCCCGCCAGGCCGCGCTGGGCGACGCCCTGTGCCGCCTGTACGACGCCATCGGCTGGGACGTCACCCGCGAGTTCTACTACAACGACGCCGGCAACCAGATCCACAACCTGGCCATCAGCGTGCAGGCGCGCGCCCGTGGCCTGACGACCGAATCCCCCGACTGGCCTGAAGACGGCTACAAGGGCGACTACATCGCCGACATCGCGCGCGACTTCCAGGCCGGCAAGACCATCCAGCCGTCCGACGGCGAGCCCGTCACCGCCACCGGCAATATCGACAACCTGGACGACATCCGCGTCTTCGCCGTGGCCTATCTGCGCCGCGAACAAGATCTGGACTTGCAGGCGTTCGGCCTGGCGTTCGACAACTACTACCTGGAAAGCTCGCTGTACACGTCGGGGCGCGTCGAAGCCACCGTCAAGGCGCTGGTTGCCGGCGGCCATACCTATGAAGAGGGCGGCGCGCTCTGGCTGCGCACCACCGAACTGGGCACGGGCGACGACAAAGACCGCGTCATGCGCAAAAGCGAAGGCGGCTACACGTACTTCGTGCCGGACGTGGCGTATCACAAGGCCAAGTGGGAACGCGGCTTTCACCGCGCCGTGAACATCCAGGGCAGCGACCACCACGGCACCGTGGCCCGCGTGCGCGCCGGCCTGCAAGCTTTGAACGAAGGCATCCCGAAGGATTACCCGTCTTACGTGCTGCACAAGATGGTCAAGGTGATGCGCGGCGGCGAAGAGGTCAAGATCTCCAAGCGCGCCGGCAGCTACGTCACCATGCGCGACCTGATCGACTGGGTGGGCCGCGACGCCGTGCGCTACTTCCTGATCCAGCGCCGCGCCGACACCGAATTCGTGTTCGACGTAGATCTGGCCTTGTCGAAAAGCGACGAGAACCCGGTCTATTACATCCAGTACGCCCACGCGCGCATCTGCACGATGATCAACAACGCCGGCATGCCCGCCGCCGACGTGGCCGCCGCCGATACGTCCTTGCTGACCGCGCCGTCTGAATTCGCGCTGATGCAACGCCTGGCCGAATTCCCCAACGTGGTGGCGCTGGCCGCCCAGGACCTGTCGCCGCACCACATTGCTTTCTGGCTGCGCGATTGCGCGTCGGACTTCCACGCCTGGTACAGCGCCGAACGTGTACTGGTGGACGACGCGGCCTTGAAGCTGGCGCGCCTGCGCCTGGCCGCCACCACGCGCCAGGTACTGGCCAATGGCTTGGCGCTGATGGGCGTGTCCGCGCCCGAGCGGATGTAACATCGGTTCATGGCAACCAAGCGCAAAACCACCCGCCGTTCCTCTGGCGAAAGCGGCAGCACCCTTTACGGGGCGCTCGCCGGCCTGCTCCTCGGCCTGATCGTGGCCGCCGTCGTGGCCTTCTATGTCACCAAGGCTCCCGTGCCCTTCGTGGACCGGGCCACCCGCCAGGGCGACACGGGCAAGCTGCCCGACCCGCGCCAGGCGCCGGACCCGAACGCGGGCCTGTACGGCCGCGACGGGGCGGCGGGCGCACCGCCCACCGGCCCAACCGCCACCGCGCCGATGCCGCTGCCGGGTGCGGGCACTGCGTCCAAGCCCGACGAAACGCCATCCCGGCTGGATGACCTGGGTGCGCTGATCGCCACCTTGCCGTCCACCAACAAGCCGCAGGCCGCCGCGCCGGGTCAAACGCCGGCTCAAACGCAAAATCCAAGCCCGACACCGCTGTCCAAGCCCGCCCCCACCCCAGCCCCAGCCGCCAAGGCCGCGCCGGCGGCAACGGGTTCGTATTACTTGCAGGCGGGTGCGTTTCGCGGTGAAAGCGACGCTGAATCGCTAAGGGCCCGCATCATCCTGCTGGGCCTGCCGGTGGCGGTGCAAAAGGCCGAAGTCAACGGCAAGCCGCTGAACCGTGTGCGGGTGGGTCCGTTTGCGCGGCTGGACGACATGAATCGCGCGCGTGGCCGCCTGGGCGAAAACAAGATCGAAACCGCCGTGGTCCGCCAGTAAACCTATCCGGCGCTATTTTTTGCATTGAACTTATCCGGCCCCGAGCCTGTCTGTAACTTTTTACTCAGGAACCTCTCATCCATGTTGTCCCCCAAGATTATTCGCATCATGGCCGCGGCCGCGCTGAGCGCCTCGGCGTTCTTCAGCCCGGTAAGCCACGCTCAAGGCACGCAAGCCTATGTGGCAATCAACCCGCCGCTGCCGTCGGACACCCCGGGCAAAGTGGAAGTGCTGGAATTCTTCGCCTACACCTGCCCGCACTGCGCCGCCATGGAACCCATGGTTGAAGAGTGGGCCAAGACGGTTCCTTCGGACGTCGTCCTCAAGCAAGTCCCCATCGCGTTCAACGCCGGCATGAAGCCGCTGCAACAGGTCTACTACACGTTCCTGGCCCTGGAACGCCCCGACCTGCACGCCAAGTTCTTCACCGCCATCCACGGTGAACACAAGCGCCTGTTCGACAAGAAGTCCATGGGCGACTGGGTTGCCACGCAAGGCGTGGACCGCGCCAAGTTCGATTCCGTGTTCGATTCGTTCAGCGTGCAAACCCAGGTGCAGCGCGCCACCCAGTTGGCCGACGCCTACCGCATCGACGGCACGCCGTCGTTTGCCGTCGGCGGCAAGTTCATGACGTCGCCGGTCATGGCGGGCAACAGCTACGAAGGCGCCCTGAAGGAAGTCAACCAACTGATCCCGATGGCGCGCAACAAGTAATTCGGTTTGCGCAGGGATTGCAGAGCGGCCCCGCCCCATGGCC
>NZ_JBHFIZ010000039.1:56307-176313 GCF_057334535.1 Achromobacter colocynthidis | reverse complement strand
CGCCCCGGCCACATGGCGGGGGCGCTTTCTTTTGGGAAATCGTTGAGACATTGCGCCGCCCTTTTGCACCCACGGCGCTACACTTTCGCCACAAGAATTCGCCGCAAAGACGGCATCACATGGGTGGAAGACAAATGAAACAGCAATTCCTGCGCAAACGCGCCGCATGGTGTCTGGGCCTGTGCCTGGCGTTCAGTGCCAACGCCACGCACGCCAGTGCGGCTGACGGCGTGAAAATCGGGGTGCTTACCGACATGGCGGGCGTGACTGCCGATGCCACAGGCAAGGGCTCGGTCGAGGCCGCCCGGCTGGCCATCGAAGAGATGGGCGGCACCGTACTGGGCAAACCGATTTCGCTGGTCTCGGGCGACCATCAACATCGCCCCGACATCGGCAGCAGCATGGTCCGCAAGTGGTATGACACCGACGGCGTGGACGTGGTGGTGGACGTGCCTAATTCGTCAGTCGCGTTGGCGGTGCAGGGCATCGCGCGCGAAAAGAAGAAGCTGGTGTTGTTCTCCAGCCCCGGCACTACCGCGCTGTCACAAGCGCAGTGCTCGCCCTACGGCGTGCAATGGACGTACACGACCTACGCCCTGTCTCGCGGCACGGCCACCGCCGTGGTCAACGAAGGCAACAAGCGCTGGTTCATCCTGGCGTCGGACTACGCCTTTGGCAAGCAACTGGCGGCCGACACCGAGACCGTCGTCAAAGCCAACGGCGGCGAAGTCGTCGGCACCGTCTTCCATCCGCTGAACGCATCGGACTTTGCGTCCTTCTTGCTTCAGGCCCAGGGGACCAAGGCGCAAATCATCGCCATCGCCAACGCGGGCGGAGACACGATCTCAGCCATCAAGCAAGCCGCGGAATTCGGAATCGGCGGCGCGCAGCAACTGGCGGCCATGCTGCTGCTGATCACGGACGTGCACAGCCTGGGCCTGCAGGCGGCGCAAAAGACTTATCTGACCGTGCCGTCCTATTGGGACATGAACGATGGCACGCGCGCCTTTACGAAAAAATTCGAAGCGCGCGTCGGTCGGCCGCCGACCTTCCTGCAGGCGGGCGTCTACGGCTCGGTGCGCCACTACCTGCAAGCCGTGAAGGCGGCCGGTACGGTGGATGCCGATGTGGTCATGGCGAAAATGAAATCACTGCCTATCGATGACCCCTTCAGTATCAACGCGCATATTCGCGAAGACGGCCTGGTGGTGCGCGACATGATGCTGGCTCAGGTAAAAACGCCTGCGCAATCCAAGGGGCCCTGGGACTACTACAACATCGTGCGCAACATCCCCGGCGACACGCTGGCATGGCCGCTGGCGGACAGCCAATGCCCGCTGGTCAAACGATGATGCAAGCGCAGGGCCTGACCCAAACCCAGCAAGCCCAGACCCAGGCCGTCACGCTGGCCGATTTCGGCAGCTTCTATGCGGGTGGCAGGCCGGTGACCATCACTGGTCTGGCCCAGCGCGAGATCGCGTTCACCAAAAGCGCGTCACTGGCTTATGACCCCAACGGCCTGTACCACTTTGAACAGGCCTACGTGCAGTACTTCATCCCGGCGCGATTAGCGCATCCGCTGCCCGTCGTGCTGCTGCACGGCGGCGGCATGACGGGCGCGATGTGGGAGCAAACGCCCGACGGACGCCCAGGCTGGATGCAGCATTTTCTGCGCCAGGGGCATGCGGTGTATGTGGTGGATAACGTCGAGCGAGGGCGCGCGGGTTGGGCGCCGTTCGAACAGGTGTGGCCCGAACCGCCCATCATCCGAAACGCGCAGGAAAGCTGGTCGCTGTTCCGGCTGGGCCGCGCCGAGGATTTCGACGCGCGCCGTGCCTTCGCCGGGCAGCGCTTTCCGGTCAGTGCGTTCGATGACTTCATCCGACATGCCGTGCCGCGCTGGCTGGGCAACAACGACGCGGCACTGCTGGGCTTCTGTGCGGTGCTCGACCGCGTCGGCCCCTGCCTGGTGGTGGCACACAGCCATGGCGGCGAAGTGGCCTACCGGGCGCTGCACGCGCGGCCCGATCTGGTGCGCGGCGTCATCGGCATTGAGCCATCGGGTTTCTCCGGCGACGTCGCGGCCGCCGCCGTCGCGGCCAAACCGTTTCTGTTCGTCTATGGCGACTATCTGGACGCCACACCGCTGTGGCAACGCCTATGCGTCAGCGGCCGGGACTATGCCGATACGCTGGCACGCCACGGCGCGAGGGTCGACACCTGGCGGCTGGCCGAGATGGGCATTGCCGGGAATTCCCACATGCCGATGATGGACGACAACAGCGACGACATCGCCGCCCGCATCGGCGCGTGGATACGCGCCGCGTCGGTGTGAAGCCGTCGCGGCGGCGTCAGCGTTATGCGCCGACCGCGGCCGCCTTCTCCAGCGCCTGGGTCAGGTCGGCGATGATGTCGTCCGGCGACTCCAGGCCGATGTGCAAACGCACCAACGCGTTGTCGCCTTCGCCCCAATAGCGATGCTTGGACAGGTCTTTGGGCGACACCAGTTGCACCAGGCTTTCGTAGCCGCCCCACGAAAAGCCAATGCCGAACAAGGTCAGCGCATCCACGAAGGCGCCCGCAGCGGCGGGCGATAGACGCAGTTCGACGGACAGCATGCCGTTGGAGCCGGTGCAATCGCGCTGCCACAGCGCATGGCCCGGATCTTCGGGCCACGCCGGGTGGAACAGGCGCACGGTTTCGGGACGGTTCTTGAAGAATTCGCACACTTGCATGGCATTGCGCGCGTGCTGCGCCATGCGGATCGGCATCGTGCGCACGCCACGCAGCGCCAGCCAGGCGTCGTCGGCGCTGATGGAATAACCCATCGCGTATTGCGTGCGGTTCAGCTTCTTGGCGATGGCCTCGTCGTTCGTCACCACCGCGCCCAGCATCAGGTCGGAGTGGCCGCCCACGTACTTCGTGCCGGCAATGACGGACACCTGCGCCCCCAGCGTCAGCGGGCGGTAGATATAGCCGGAGCCCCAGGTGTTGTCGGTGGCCAGCACCAGGCCGTGGCGGTTGGCAACGGCCGCCATGGCGCCCATGTCCAGCATTTCAAACAGCAGCGAGCCCGGTGATTCCACGTACAGCAGCTTGGTGTTGGGTTGCACCAAGGCGTCCAGGTCTTCATCGGCCGCGAAGTAGGTGATGCTGATGTTCATGCGCTTGAGCACCGCGTCATCCAGCTCTCGCATCGGGCCGTAGACGCAATCGGAAATCAGCGCATGGTCGCCCGCCGAGCACAGCGCCATCATCACCATCGTCATCGCCGATAGCCCCGACGATGCCAGATAGCAGTGCGTGCCGCCTTCCAGGTGTGTGAAGACCTCTTCCAGCGCGGCGTGGGTATCCATGCCCATGCGGCCGTAAGTGGTGGCACGGTCGCCAGCGGCCTTGCTGCGCTGTGCCTGCTCCAACGCAGCCAGGTTCTGGAACCGCACGGTGCTGGCGCGCATGGGCGGCAGCGGCCCGGGCGCCGTGCCGGTTTCGGGGTCGAACGGGGCGGTGCCCGCGTGCTGCAATACCGTATCGATGTGTTTGGAGGTCATCTTCAAGGGAAATGCTGGAGAAATGAACAGGGCCGGACGGGGCCAACGGCGCCTGCCTGATGGAGCCGGGCTAGCGGCAAACAGGATGAACCATATCAGGCGTAGGGATGCCTGTCCCGGGCCGTATCGTTGAGCAGTCGCTTTAGCCAGAAATCCAGCTTACGACTTCCGGTAATTCCGCGCGCCGCGTGCGGTAGCTGTTGGCCGGATGCGCGGCGTCGGCGTAGCCGAAGGAAATGCCGCAGACCACGCGCCGGTCGGGGCCGATGCCAAGCACCTCGCGCAGCACTTCCGGATACATGGCCAGCGAAGCCTGCGCCACCGTGGCCACGCCGTTGGCCTGGGCCGCCAGCAGGAAGTTGGCGACGTAGCCGCCGCAGTCCATCGCGCCGTATTCGCCAAGCGCCTCATCGGTGGTGATGATGGCCACGTGCGGCGCGTCGAACAACTGGAAATTGCGCATCTCTTGCCGGCGGTAAGCGTCGCGGTCACCGCGCGCCACGCCCACCGCGCCGTACAACTGGAAGCCCGATTCACGGCGGCGCGCCAGATATTCGTTGCGGTATTCGCGGGGGAAAGGGAAGTCAGGGGTGAAGCCGGGGCCAGCATCGGCGGCTTGCGCCCGCGCTTGCAGCGCCGCGCGCAGGCGCTCGGTGCCCGCGCCTTCGGTAATGGCCACCTGCCAGGGCTGGCAGTTGCACCAGGACGCCGTGCGCTGCGCCAGCGTCAGAATACGTTCGATGACATTGCGCGGCACCGACGCGGGCAGGAAAGCGCGACAGCTATGACGGGCAAGCAGCAGGGCTTGCAGCGCGGCGGCGGGGTTCGCGTCGGCATTCGCGTCGGCATTCGCGTCGGGATTCAAGACCGAGGGCGAGTCAGGGATCGCGTCGGGATTCCCGTCATCATCCTCGGGGACTTGCTGGCTTTGCGCGGCGTGTGTCGTCATGGCGTGTCTCTGTGTCCTTTGTGTCCCGTGCCGGGGGCTGAACGGTGTGGTTTTGCCCTTATGATGCCATTCTCCGGCTGACCGGCGCCCACCCCCAACCAGGCCACACCCATGCTGCCCCTAGACACCCTGACCGCCTTTTTCGGCATTGCCGTTCTGCTCGCGCTGACGCCGGGGCCGGACAACGTATTCGTGCTGATGCAATCGGCCATCTGGGGACGCAAGGCAGGCATGCTAGTGGTGCTGGGGCTGTGCACGGGGCTGCTGGGCCACACGGCCGCTGTCGCCCTGGGGCTAGCCGCCGTGTTTGCCGCGTCGCCCATGGCGTTTACGGCATTGAAGCTGGCGGGCGCCGCGTACCTGGCCTATCTGGCCTGGCAGATCCTGCGCGCGCCGGTGGAATCAGAAGCAGGCAAGGCGCCCGAGCCCTTGAAGCCCGGCGCGCTGTACCGGCGCGGCATCGTCATGAACCTGACCAACCCCAAGGTGCTGCTGTTCTTCTTTGCCTTTCTGCCGCAATTCACCACGCCGGCGCTGGGCCCGGTGGGCTTGCAGGTCATGCAACTGGGCGCCGTGTTCATCGTGTCGACGCTGTTGGTGTTCGGCGCCATCGCCTTCTTTTCGGGCGCGTTTGGCGAACTGCTGCAACGCTCGGTGACGGCCAAGCGCTGGCTGAACCGCATCGCCGCCTTGGTGTTCGTGGGCCTGGCCGTCAGGCTGGCCACCGCCACGCGCTGACAGTGACGGGTTCCGCCTGGAACCCGTCTTGCTTGCCACGTCTTACTTGCCGCGCATTGCTTGCCGCGACTTGCCTGCAGATCACGCGGCCGTGAACCGCACAATGCCATCCTCGCCGGTCGCGCGCTTGAGCTTGCCTTCGAAATAAAGCGCATGCAGGTGCGCCAGCGCCTCGCCCATGGCGAAGGTCAGTTGGTGCAGGTCCAGCTTGCGCTTGAACAGCACGGGCACGATGTCGGACGTTGACTGCGGCTGCGCCGCGCACGCCTCCAGCACTTCGGCCAGGCGGTCGCGGTGGTGCTCGTGCTGCTGTGCAATACGTTCGTGCAGGCCCTTGAACGGGCGGCCGTGCGACGGCAGCACCAGCGTGTCGCGGGGCAGGCCGGCATAGCCGTCCAGCGACCGCAGGTACAGGGGCAGGGGGTTGGCATCGGGTTCGTAGTCGAACACGCTGACGTTGGTGGAGATGCGCGGCAAGACCATGTCGCCGGAGATCAGCACGTTCAGGTCGGGCGAAAACAGCGACGCATGCTCGGGCGCATGGCCATAGCCCACGATCACGCGCCAGTCGTGGCCGCCAATGCGGACCTGATCGCCGTGCATGATGCGCGTGTAGCGCGCGGGTACGGCGGGCACCAGGTTCGGGAAGTAGTTGGCGCGCTGGCGGATCTGCTCTTGCGCGTCGGGGTCGGTCAAGCCATGGCGGGCGAAGTGCTCCACCGCCGACTGGCCACCGGGGCCGGCGCCCGCATCGTTGCGGCGCGACGACCACAACGACGCCACCATGAAGTCCGTCATCGTCATCCACAGACGCGCATTCCAGCGCTCGCACAGCCAATAGGCCAGGCCGATGTGGTCGGGATGCATGTGCGTGACCAGCACGCGCAGCACGGGCAGGCCTTCCAGCTCGTTCTTGAATACGTCTTCCCACAGCGACTTCACTTCGTCGCGCGAGATGCCACAGTCAACGATGGTCCAGCCATCCTGGCCATCGATGTTGTCGCGCAGCAGCCAGAGGTTGATATGATCCAGCGCGAACGGCAGTGGCATCCGTATCCACTTGACGCCTTCGGCCACCACCTGGGCCCGGCCGGCTTCGGGCTGGAAGTCTGCCCAGGGGTACTGCAATTTCTGTTCGTTGGGGTTCATTGCCTCGCGCTCCACGCTTGACGTTCACGTCAAGTCATCATAATTTACGTTTACGTAAACTGCCACACGTCGCATGCCCTCGTCAACCTGGACCATCTCTGAACTCGCCCGCGAGTTCGACGTCACGCCCCGCACGATCCGCTTCTACGAAGACCAGGGAATCGTCAGCCCGGCGCGCGAGGGACGCAACCGCATCTTCGGCCCGCGCGACCGCACGCGCTTGAAACTGGCGCTGCGCGGCAAGCGCCTGGGACTGCAGCTGTCTGAAATCCTGACGCTGATCGACATGTACGACAGCCCGGGCGACACCGAGGTGCAACTGCGCCAGTACCTGAGCGTACTGGAACAACATCGCGCCACGCTGGAACAACAGCGCCGCGACATCGAAGACACCCTGCAAGAAATCGAGCAGCAGGAACGCGAGTGCCGCGCGCTGCTCGCGAAAAAGCCTTAAAGGGCAGGGCCGGCGGATCAGACGGTTCCGCCCAAAAATAAGATTTATCCAATATCTTTGCTCCCCACAGGAAGGCAAGATCGGCGATCGCCATACCCGGCGCGTCGCGCTTGCGATTGTCCGGAGCAAGTCCTGCCCGTTGCCTGCACCTGTCCTGTTTCCCAAGCGGTGTTCGGTGGCTGCGCGCACGACAGTCATGGCGGTGTCTTTGGCAACAGGATTCCTCATGCACAAGAGTCGTCGTCACCCCATCCTTGACCGCCAACCCCAGCTACGCGCCGCCGCGGACGCCGCCGGTTTCGACTGCCTGGACACCGATTGGCGCGGTTTATCGGCGATGTATCGCTTTCAATGCCGAGAAGGGCATTTGTTCCAACGCACGCTGCAAACCTTTGGCCGCGCGCTCGAGGTCAAATGCCCCCTGTGCGCCGCGGTGTCGAATTTCGGACGCTTGCGCGAGCTGTCGCGACCGAATGGCGTGACTTGCCTGGAACCGCACTGGCTGGGTTGGGATGCACCGCATCGCTTCCAGTGCGACGCCGGGCACGCCTGGAACCGCAAGGGCAACAAGGCACTGCAACGGATAGGCTGCGCCGTCTGCGGCCGCGACGCGGGCTACCGGCGCAGGCGCGACGATCTCTTGCTGCGCATCCACCAAACAGCGGCCTCGCGCGGCGGGCAATGCCTGGACACCTCTAGCCCCCGTGGCCAAAGAACATTCCTGTTTCGCTGCGGCGCGGGCCATGAATGGGAAGCGGCTGGTGTCGACGTGTTGCGGCGCACCTGGTGCCCGGAATGCGCGCGGCTGCGCAAAGTCGAAGGCTATCGGCATCCCGACGGCCTGGAGCGCTTGCAGCGCAAGGCCGCCGAACGCGGCGGCTCTTGTCTGGCGGACGCTTATGGCGGGCTTGGGGTGCGCTACCGCTTCCGCTGCGCCGACGGCCACGAATGGCTCACCACGGGCGGCAAGGTCATGCTGGGCAGTTGGTGCGGCGTGTGCGCCAACCTGAACAAGCGCCTGGGCATCGAAGCGGCGCATCAGGCGGCGCGAGAGCGGGGCGGTGAATGCCTGACGTCCGTCTACCAGAACACCACCAAGAAAATGCATTGGCTGTGCCATCGCGGGCACGATTGGCACGCGCCGTTCGCGTCGATCAGGGCGGGCCACTGGTGCGCGCAGTGCGCACACATGGCGCGGATCACCAACCCCAAGTCCCTGGCGGTCATGCGGTATCGGGTGATGGACTTGCCCGTGGACGACCGCGGCGTGCCGCACAAACCGCGCAGACGAGCTACCCAGCCAGCCGTCAAAACATAAGCAGATCTTCTTGCCGGGGAATTTTCATTCCCTAGGGATTACCCGACTCCACTTTACGTTTACGTAAACGTAATATTTGCGGTGCATCATTGCGTAGCGGTGCGTGATCGGCGCATGATGAGCCACACGACGGCGACGCGGCGTCGGCTACAGGCGCCCATAAGAATGTAAGTACCCACTATCACGGAGACATCGATGAACCTTCCCGGCCTGAACTTCGACCTGGGCGAAGACCTGGACATGCTGCGCGACGCCGTGCGCAATTTCGCACAAGCCGAGATCGCGCCGCGCGCGGCCGAGGTAGACCGCAGCGACCAGTTCCCCATGGATCTCTGGCGCAAATTCGGTGAACTCGGTGTGCTGGGCATGACGGCCGACGAGGAATACGGCGGCGCCAACATGGGCTATCTGGCCCATATGGTGGTGATGGAAGAAATCTCGCGCGCCAGCGCCTCGGTGGGCCTGTCGTATGGCGCGCATTCCAACCTGTGCGTGAACCAGATCAACCGCAACGGCACGGCGGCGCAAAAAGCCAAGTACCTGCCCAAGCTCATTTCCGGCGAACACGTGGGCGCGCTGGCCATGAGCGAACCCGGCGCCGGCTCGGACGTGGTCAGCATGAAGCTGCGCGCCGACAAGAAGGGCGACCGCTACGTGCTGAACGGCACCAAGATGTGGATCACCAACGGCCCGGACGCCGACACGCTGGTGGTCTACGCCAAGACCGACCCCGAAGCGCACCAACGCGGCATCACCGCGTTCCTGGTTGAGAAGGGCTACAAGGGTTTCTCGGTGGCGCAAAAGCTCGACAAGCTGGGCATGCGCGGCAGCCACACGGGCGAGCTCGTATTCCAGGACTGCGAAATTCCCGAAGAAAACGTCTTGGGCCAGGTCAACGGCGGCGTCAAGGTCCTGATGAGCGGCCTGGACTACGAACGCGCCGTGCTGTCCGGCGGACCGCTGGGCATCATGCAAGCCGTGATGGACGTGGTGGTGCCCTACATCCACGACCGCAAGCAGTTCGGCCAGGCCATCGGCGAATTCCAGCTGATCCAGGGCAAGGTGGCCGACCTTTACACCACCCTGCAAGCCAGCCGCGCCTTCTGCTACCAGGTGGGCAAGAACCTGGACAAGCTGGGCGCCGAACACGTGCGCCAGGTGCGCAAGGACTGCGCCGCGCTGATCCTGTACACGGCCGAGAAAGCCACCTGGATGGCGGGCGAGGGCGTGCAGATCCTGGGCGGCAACGGCTATATCAATGAATACCCGGTGGGCCGCCTGTGGCGCGACGCCAAGCTGTACGAGATCGGCGCCGGCACCAGCGAAATCCGCCGCATGCTGATCGGCCGCGAACTCTTCAACGAAACCGCCTGATCCTTCGGCCGAGCGCCACGCCATGATCCGCATGTCCGACGTCCAGCACATCGAGCAGGCCCCCGCCCCGGGGCCCTCTCCGCTGGACGTGGCGCGGCTGATCCTGGCCGGCTTCGACCGCCACTACGCCCTGTTTCGCTACAGCGCGCAGCGCGCCAAGGCGCTGTTTGAATCGGGCGACTGGCACGGCATCCAGCACCTGTCGCGGGAACGTATCGAGTACTACGACATGCGCGTGCGCGAATGCGCCACGCAGTTGGAAAGCGTGCTGCGCGGCCGCCCGGAAGGCGCGCTGGACGACATCCCGAGCCACACCGGCAACGGCAGCGGCAGCGGAAATGGCAACGGCAAGGGCACGGCCGTACCCACCCTGACCGACGCCCAGACCGCCTACTGGCAACAGATCAAACAGGAATTCGTGGGCCTGCTGGGCGCACACAAGCAGCCCGAATGCGCCGAGACCTTCTTCAATTCGGTCACGTGCCGCCTGCTGCACCGCGACTATTTCCACAACGATTTCCTCTTCGTGCGGCCCGCCGTTGCCACCGACTACCTGGACAGCAGCATGCCGTCGTACCGGGTGTACTACCCGGCGACAGACGGCCTTGAAAAGAGCCTGATCCGCATGGTGGCCGACTTCGGCCTGGCGCTGCCCTTTGAAGACCTGCCGCGCGATACCCGCATGCTGGCGCGCGCGGCGGTTGCGCAGTTGCGCACGCTGCTGCCGCGCCACGTGGGCCGGCGCATCGCCAGCGACTGCCAGGTCCACGCGCTGGGCTCGCTGTTCTTTCGCAACAAGGGCGCCTACATCGTCGGCCGGCTGATCAACCAGACCACCGTCTACCCCTTCGCCGTGGCGCTCACGCGCAACCCGGCCGGGCAAGTGACGCTGGACGCGCTGCTGCTGGGCGCTGACGACCTGAGCACGCTGTTCAGCTTCACGCGCGCGTATTTCCTGGTGGACATGGAAACGCCCGCCGCCGTCGTCAACTTCCTGGCGACGCTGCTGCCCCGCAAGCCCAAGGCCGAGCTCTACACCATGATCGGCCTGCAAAAGCAGGGCAAGACGCTGTTCTACCGCGACTTCCTGCATCACCTGGCCCATTCGCGCGACGCCTTCGACATCGCGCCCGGAATCAAGGGCATGGTGATGTGCGTGTTCACGCTGCCGTCCTACCCCTACGTGTTCAAGCTCATCAAGGACCGCATCGACAAAGACGGCATGGACCACGCCACCGTGCGCCGCAAGTATCAGATGGTGAAACTGCACGACCGCGTGGGCCGCATGGCGGACACCTGGGAATATTCACAAGTGGCGCTGCCGCGCAGCCGCTTCGCCCCCGCCTTGCTGGACGAACTACGCCGCCTGGTGCCCAGCCTGATCGAAGAAACCAGTGACACCGTCGTCATCCGCCACGTCTACATCGAACGGCGGATGACGCCGCTGAACATCTATCTGCGCCAGGCCTCCGACGCCTTGCTGGACCCCGCCGTGCGCGAATACGGTGACGCCATCCGCCAGCTTGCCGCCGCCAACATCTTCCCCGGCGACATGCTTTACAAGAACTTCGGCGTCACGCGCCTGGGCCGCGTCGTCTTTTATGACTACGACGAAATCCAGCGCATGACCGAAATGAATTTCCGGCGCATCCCGCCGGCCCCGAACGAAGAAGCGGAAATGGCCTCCGAACCCTGGTACGCCATCGGACCGAACGACGTATTTCCCGAAGAATTCGGCCGCTTTCTGCTAGGCGACCCGCGCGTGCGCGGCGCCTTCATGCGTCACCATGCCGACTTGCTGGAACCGGACTGGTGGCAGGCCTGCCGCGCCCACGTGGCGCAGGGCCGGATTGAAGAATTTTTCCCTTACGATACAGACAGACGCCTGCGTCCGGCACGCCTTCCTGGCGACCGCGCAGTGCCGACACCCAGACGCTGTCCCGACCCTCACAGGAGTTAGTCATGTCAGATCCCATCGTTATCGTTTCCATCGCCCGCACGCCCATGGGCGGCATGCTTGGCAGCCTGTCCGGCCTGGCCGCGCATGAGCTGGGCTCGGTGGCCATCAAGGCCGCCATCGAACGCGCCGGCATCAAGCCGGAACAAGTCGACGAAGTCATCATGGGCAACGTGCTGCAAGCCGGCCAGGGCCAAGCCCCGGCTCGCCAGGCCGCACTTGGCGCCGGCCTGCCTTTGGGCGTGGCTTGCACCACGATCCACAAGGTGTGCGGTTCGGGCCTGAAGGCCGCCATGTTCGGCCACGACCTGCTGGCGGCCGGTAGCGCCGAAGTCGTGGTGGCCGGCGGCCAGGAAAGCATGAGCAACGCGCCGTACCTGCTGTTGAAGGCGCGCCAGGGCTACCGCTTCGGCCACAACACCGTGTATGACCACATGGCGCTGGACGGTCTGGAAGACGCCTACGACAAGGGCAAGGCCATGGGCGTGTTCGCCGAAGACTGCGCCGCCAAATATGAATTCACGCGCGAACAGCAGGACGAGTTCTCGCTGGAATCGCTGCGCCGCGCCCGCGCCGCCACGGAAGACGGCAGCTTCAAGTGGGAAATCGCCCCCGTGACCGTGGCCGGCCGCAAGGGCGACACCGTGATCGACACCGACGAAGCCCCCACCAAGGCCATGCCGGAAAAGATTCCGACGCTCAAGCCCGCCTTCAAGAAGGACGGCACCATCACCGCCGCGAACTCGTCGTCGATCTCCGACGGCGCCGCCGCCATGGTGCTGATGCGCGCGTCCACCGCCGAGAAACTTGGCGTGAAGCCGCTGGCCCGCATCGTGGCCCACAGCCAGCACTCGCAAGAGCCGGGCTGGTTCACCACCGCCCCCGTCGGCGCGCTGAAGAACCTGTTCGCCAAGACCGGCTGGAAGGCCGAGGACGTGGACCTGTACGAAATCAACGAAGCCTTCGCGGTGGTCACCATGGCCGCCATGACCGACTTCAAGTTGCCGCATGACAAGGTCAACGTCCACGGCGGCGCCACCGCCCTGGGCCACCCCATCGGCGCATCGGGCGCCCGCCTGATGGCCACGCTGGTCGGCGCGCTGCGCAAGACCGGCGGCAAGCGCGGCGTGGCCACGCTGTGCATCGGCGGCGGCGAAGCCGTGGCAATGGCCATCGAGATGGTGTGAAAAATGGCGGAGCGCAAAGCTCCGCCGTAGGATGGGTGAAGCGCGAGAGACCGATGGCAAAAACCCAGAAGCCTCAACGCGCGCAACCCATCAAGCAACATCAAATTTCTCGGACGACCTACGCCAAAAAAAGATGGCCCCCACACCCCATCATCGCTACACCCCGGTTCTTTTGATCTTCTGCCACAACTTAACGTCTGTTTGATGGGTTGCGCGCGTTGAGACCTTGGCGTTCTTGCCTCTGGTCTCTCGCGCTTCACCCATCCTACGCCTTCAAATCCCCATTTCGCAGGACGGGTGGTACCCCATGCCCATCATCGAATCCCGCATCAATCCGCGGTCGCAAGATTTCACCGACAATGCGCGTGCCATGCAGGCGCAGCTGGATGATCTGAATCAGAAGCTGGCGCAGACCGCGCTGGGCGGCAGTGAAGCCGCGCGCGCCAAGCATGTGGCGCGCGGCAAGCTGCTGCCTCGCGATCGCGTTGAAAACCTGATCGACCCGGGCACCCCGTTCCTGGAACTGTCGCCCATGGCGGCACACGATATGTACGACGGCGACGCGCCCGGCGCGGGCGTCATCACTGGCATCGGCCGCGTGTCGGGCACCGAATGCGTCATCGTCTGCAACGACGCTACCGTCAAGGGCGGCACGTACTACCCGATGACGGTCAAGAAGCATTTGCGCGCGCAGGAAATCGCCGCGCAAAACCATCTGCCCTGCGTCTACCTGGTGGATTCGGGCGGCGCCAACCTGCCGCAGCAAGACGAAGTGTTCCCCGACCGCGAACACTTCGGCCGCATCTTCTACAACCAGGCGCAGATGTCCGCGCAAGGCATTTCGCAGATCGCCGTGGTGATGGGTTCGTGCACCGCGGGCGGCGCGTACGTGCCGGCCATGAGCGATGAATCCATCATCGTAAAGAACCAGGGCACGATCTTCCTGGGCGGCCCGCCGCTGGTGAAGGCCGCCACGGGTGAAGAAGTCAGCGCCGAAGACCTGGGCGGCGGCGACGTGCACACGCGCCTGTCGGGCGTGGTGGACCACCTGGCCGCCAACGACATGCATGCGCTGCAACTGGCGCGCAACGCCGTCGCGCGCCTGAATCGCAAGAAGCCCGCGCAACTGGCCACCATCGCCCCGCGCGAACCGCGCTACGACCCCAACGAACTGAACGGCATCATTCCCGCCGACACCCGCAAGCCTTATGACGTGCGCGAAGTCATCGCGCGCATCGTGGACGGCTCGGAGTTCGATGAATTCAAGGCCCGCTTCGGCCCCACGCTGATCACGGGCTTTGCGCACATTCAGGGCATGCCCGTGGGCATCGTCGCCAACAATGGCATCCTGTTTTCCGAATCGGCGCAAAAGGGCGCGCACTTTATCGAGCTGTGCGCGCAGCGCAAGATTCCGCTGGTATTCCTGCAGAACATCACCGGCTTCATGGTGGGCCGCAAGTACGAAAACGAAGGCATCGCGCGCCACGGCGCCAAGATGGTGACGGCCGTGGCCACCGCCGCCGTGCCCAAGTTCACCGTGCTGATCGGCGGCTCGTTCGGCGCCGGCAACTACGGCATGTGCGGCCGCGCGTATTCGCCGCGCATGCTGTTCATGTGGCCCAACGCCCGCATCTCGGTGATGGGTGGCGAACAGGCCGCAAGCGTGTTGGCCACCGTCAAGCGCGACGGCATCGAAGCGCGCGGCGGCCAATGGTCGGCGGACGAGGAAGCCGCCTTCAAGGCGCCCATCCGCGACCAATACGAGCACGAAGGCCACCCGTACTACGCCACCGCGCGGCTCTGGGACGACGGCATCATCGCGCCCGCCGACACGCGCCGCGTGCTGGGCCTGGCCTTGTCCGCCGCATTGAACGCCCCCATCGAAGACACCAAGTTCGGCGTCTTCCGCATGTAGCGCCATCGCGCTATTCGTGCCCGCAGTTCAAGAAGAATTACAGCCAGGATGACATTCATGTTCGACACTTTGCTGATTGCCAATCGCGGCGAAATCGCCTGCCGCGTCGCCGCCACCGCCCGCCGCATGGGCATCCGCACAGTTGCTGTGTACTCGGACGCGGACGCCAACGCGCGCCACGTGGCCGCCTGCGATCAAGCCGTGTACATCGGCGGATCGGAGCCGCGCGCCAGCTACCTGCGCGCCGACGCCATCCTGCAAGCCGCGCGGGATACCGGCGCGGGCGCCCTCCCCCCTGGCTACGGTTTCCTGTCGGAAAACGAAGCCTTTGCCGAAGCCGCTGAGAAAGCCGGCATTGCCTTCGTGGGCCCACCGGCGTCCGCCATTGCCGCCATGGGCAGCAAGTCGGCCGCCAAGTCGCTGATGGATAAAGCCGGCGTGCCGCTGGTGCCCGGCTACCACGGCGACAACCAGGACCCGCAATTCCTGAAGACCCAGGCCGACGGCATCGGCTACCCCGTGCTGATCAAGGCCAGCGCGGGCGGCGGCGGCAAGGGCATGCGCGTGGTGGAATCGTCGGGCGCGTTCCTGGACGCGCTGGCCTCGTGCCAACGCGAAGCCGCATCCAGCTTTGGCGATGACCGCGTGCTGATCGAACGCTATCTGCAAAAGCCTCGCCACATTGAAATCCAGGTATTCGCGGACACACATGGCAATTGCGTCTACCTGTTCGAACGCGATTGCTCGGTGCAGCGCCGCCACCAGAAGGTGATCGAAGAAGCTCCGGCCCCCGGCATGACCGAAGAGCGCCGCCGCGCCATGGGCGAAGCCGCCGTGGCGGCCGCGCGCGCCGTGGGCTACGTGGGCGCGGGCACGGTGGAGTTCATTGCCGAACCCGACGGCCGCTTCTACTTCATGGAAATGAATACGCGCCTGCAGGTCGAACACCCGGTCACGGAAATGATCACGGGCCACGACCTGGTGGAATGGCAGTTGCGCGTGGCCGCCGGCCAGCCGCTGCCCGCGCGCCAGGAAGACCTGCGCATCAACGGCCACGCCATCGAAGCCCGCATCTACGCCGAGAACCCCGAGAAAGGCTTCCTGCCGTCGATCGGCACCCTGGCGTACCTGGGCCTGCCCCCGCACAGCGCGTTCACCAATGCCGACATCCGCGTGGATGGCGGCGTGCGCACGGGCGACACGATTACGCCGTTCTATGACCCCATGATCGCCAAGCTGATCGTGCACGGCGCCGACCGCGATCAGGCGCGTGCCCGCATGCTTCAAGCGCTGGCGCAAACGCAGGCCGTGGGTGTGCAGACCAATGTGGCGTTCCTGTCGCGTTTGATGAAAGACACCGCCTTTGCCGCCGCCGACCTCGACACCGGCCTGATCGAACGCCAGCGCGCCACCTTGCTGCCCGAACCGCAAGCGGCCAGCGCCGCCACGCTGGCGCTGGCCTCGGCCGCCGTGCTGGTGCGACAGGGCCTGGCGCAGCCCGGCGCGCAATCCCCGGGCAAAGCCCCCGCCGACCCCTGGGATGCGCGCGACGGCTGGCGCCTGGGCGGCCAGTACCAGCGTCACCTGCAATGGGTGGACAACGGCGAAACGCGCCGCGTTACCGTGGCCCGCCAAGGCGGCGCGTGGACGCTGGACGCCGGCGCCGGTGCGCAACCGTTCCTGTGGCGCTCGCATGCCAGCGCCAACCCCAACCTGGCCTACGGCCTGCGCGTCACG
This sequence comes from Achromobacter colocynthidis, assembly GCF_057334535.1. Classification (NCBI taxonomy): domain Bacteria; kingdom Pseudomonadati; phylum Pseudomonadota; class Betaproteobacteria; order Burkholderiales; family Alcaligenaceae; genus Achromobacter; species Achromobacter colocynthidis. Next base: position 159,984 of record NZ_JBHFIZ010000039.1, on the reverse strand, counting down.
CTGGCCGGCCATGAGCACGCCGGCACCGTCGTGCTGCATGCCGACCGCGCCCACGTCTTCGGCGACGACGGCGTGCACGTGCTGGAACTGTATGACCCCTTGGCGCATGCCCAGGACACCCAGGGCGAGCACGGCGGCGGCCTGACGGCCCCGATGCCGGGCAAGATCATCTCGATCTCGGTCAAGGCGGGCGACACGGTGGAAAAAGGCCAGCCGCTGTTGGTGATGGAAGCCATGAAGATGGAACACACGATTTCCGCGCCCGCCGACGGCAAGGTCGAAGAAGTGTTCTATGGCGTGGGCGACCAGGTGACCGAAGGCGCGGAACTGGTGTCGATCGGGGGCTAGCCCGCTGGGCATCACTGATCGGGGCATCGTCGATGTGGAGCATGGACCCTTGGGGCGCTGTGGATGCCGTCAGCGCGCTAAGGACCTTGCAGGGGCGCAACCCTGCAAAAGAGTAGACTGACCGCCTCTTTCCTTTGTTTGAGTTGAACATCCATGTTTGTCAAAGCCTTGCGTGTCGGCCTGGGTCAATTGATCGTTCTTGGCGACGCGCTGACCCGTCCGCGCCCGCAACAACGTTCAGCACAAGGCCAGGCTACGGTGAATGCGGAAGCCGCCGCGCTGTCGCTGTATCAATTCCATGCCTGCCCGTTCTGCGTGAAGACGCGGCGTGCAATGCATCGTTTGAACGTGCCGGTGACGTTGCACGACGCCAAGAACGACCCGCAGGCCCGTGAACAACTGCTGGCTGGCGGCGGCAAGGTCAAGGTGCCTTGCCTGCGTATTGAAGAGGCCGGCGGCACGCGCTGGATGTATGAATCCAGCGAGATCATTGCGTACCTGGACAAGCGCTTCGCGGGCGTGGCTTGAGGCGGGGGTGGTGATGGGTTGCGCGCGTTGGACATCACGTTCTAGCGACGAACTTGCCGCGCTTCACCCATCCTACGAATGAAGATGTTGCCCCGTCGCACGAATGACGGTGCTGCGCATTGACCCACGGCCTCGGCAGCGCCCATGTTGTTGCGGCTATGCCCGCAGGATGGGTGTAGCGCGCGCGGACCGACGCAAAAAGCGCTACCGCATGCCGCGCGAAACCCATCTGCCGACCTCCCCTCTGTCTCCTTCCCCTCTGTCCCCCTCCATCCGCCCCCCCCATCCGCCTCCCTCCCATCTGCCTCACCCCCTTCGGCATGCCACTTGCTGCACCTTGGCTTCGGCGAGCACGCCCCGGCCCGCCGCGCATCGCTTGCACGGGGCCAAGCACAGGGAGCAATCATGGCAACACTCCAAGATATGACCATCGCCATTCTGGCGGTCGACGGATTCGAACAGGTAGAACTGACCGGTCCACGTGATCGTCTTCACGCCGAAGGCGCACGCACGGTACTGGTGTCGGCGCGCAATGATCCGATCCTGGGCATGCATCACGACAAACCCGGCGACCGCTTTCCGGTGGATCTGATATTCGCGCAAGCCGAAGCCGAACCTTCGGTGTTCGACGGGCTGCTATTGCCCGGCGGCGTCGTCAACAGCGATGAAATCCGTATGCACCCCAAGGCGCAGGCGTTCGTGCGCGCCATGTTCGACGCCGGCAAGCCCGTGGCGGTCATCTGCCACGGCGCGTGGCTGCTGGTGTCCACCGGCGTGGTGCGTGACCGCACCATGACCAGTTGGCCGTCGCTGCAGGACGACCTGCGCAACGCCGGGGCCAACTGGGTGGATCAGGAAGTCGTGGTCGACGGCGCGCTGGTGTCCAGCCGTAAGCCCGACGACATCCCGGCGTTCAGCACGGCATTCATCGAGGTCTTGCAGGCGTCCAAGCGCTGACGCGCGAGCTTAACCAAGGCTCGGCTAGTTCAACCAAGGCGCGGCTAGCGCAGGTCGCCCACGTTAAGCGTGCGCGCGTTGCAGGCCTGCACCAGCTCGGGGTCGTGACTGGCGAACAGCACGACGCGGTCTCTCGCCCAGGTCGTGAAAACCTCGGCCAACACCCCGCGCGCCTGGGCGTCCAGGCCACTGCTGGGACCATCCGCAATGACGACGGCCGGCGCGCCCAGCGCGGCGGCGGTCAGGTAGACCTTGCGCCGCGTGCCCGTGGACATTTGCTCAAAGCGCTTGTCCAGATGCGGCTCCAGCCCCAGGCGGAAAGCCAGATCCAGGACGTTATCGTCCAGACTCACGTTTTTCTCGGCCGCGGCGTTCAGCAGGAATTCGCGCCCGGTCTGCGTGGGGAACGCCAGGCAGTTATCCGGCACGTAAGCCAGGCGGGCGCGGGCTTGTTGCGGCGCGTTGGCCAGCGAATGCCCGTCGATCCATACCTCACCGCCATCCGGCGCGATCACGCCCGCGATGATGCCCAGCAAACTGGATTTGCCGGTGCTGTCTTCTTCGCACAGCGCCATGCATCCAGGCGGGAACGTGTGAGTCAGCCCCTGGAATACAAGGTGGTCGCCATAGCGCTTGCTGAGATTGTCGATGCGTAGCATGGCGGAAAGTTTAATCGATGCGCCGGCTCGCGTGACGTCGCCCGTGGCCGCCAGTTCAAACGCGCGCCACTTCCACCCATAGCCGCGTCATGACAACGTGCTTGACCAGATCAAACAGATGCGCGGGTGCGCTCGCGGGTACCAGGACACGCCGGATCAGGGCCTGCAAGTCGACGCGCAGGCACGCTTGCGACACCCCCTGCCGCGTTGACAGGGTGCGCAGGCGGACGCGACTTTGCGTCGGCATATCGATCTTCAGTTCGGCATGTTCGGGCGCGAGGACGGCGTCATGGAGTGCATCCAGCGTGGTGCAGACGTAGACCGCGCCAGGGTCGCTGGATTCGCCTTCAATGCGGCGCAGCCATTCCTGCGTGCCGCCCCAAGTCGATCCCGACCCTTGTGTTGGCGCATCCAAGCGCAGGTGGCTGAATTCAAGCAATTCGATGAGTTCAACAAAGGCCAGCTCACGTATCACCATCAGCGGCACCCTTGGCTCATCGCCGCGTGGACCGCGCGCCCATTGCTTCACGACACCCTCCTGTTAATCGAAAGGGGGCTCACGAATGGCCCCCCGTTCAGTCCTGCCTGTGTTGCGCGATCAGGCTTGAGCCTGCGCCTCCTGCAGCGCGCGCACCTTCTTCCTGTTGCGCACCGTCGAAAACACCAGCCAGATGACCAGCGCAGCAATCGCGTAGATGAAGCCCGCGCTGATCGGGCGGTCAACGAACACGCTCATGCTGCCCCGCGACAGCAACAGCGCGCGGCGGAAGTTCTCTTCAACCATGGGGCCCAGCACGAAACCCAACAGCAGCGGAGCGGGAGAAAAGCGCAGCTTCAGGAACAGGTAGCCCACCAGGCCAAGCGCCAGCACCATGCCCACGTCGAACAGGTTGTTGTTGGTGCTGTACACGCCGACGCAAACAAAGAACAGCGCGGACGGGAACAGATACTTGTAGGGCACTTTCAAGAGCCTTGCCCACATGCCGATCAAGGGCAGGTTCATCACCACCAGCATGATGTTGCCGATCCAGAAGCTGGCGATCAGCCCCCAGAACAAATCCGCATGCTCGGTCACCATCTGCGGGCCGGGCTGGATGCCGTGAATGATCAGCGCGCCCAGCATCAAGGCCATGACGGAGTCGCCGGGAATGCCCAGGCTCATCGTGGGAATGAAGCTCGTCTGCGCGGCGGAATTGTTCGCCGCTTCGGGGCCCGCCACGCCTTCGATGGCGCCATTGCCAAAGCGCTTGGGCGTCTTCGACACGCGCTTCTCAACCGCATACGACATGAACGAAGCGATGGTCGCGCCCGTTCCCGGCAGGATGCCCAACACCGCGCCAATGGCGCTGCCACGCGCAATCGGCATGGCCGATTTCTTGATGTCGCCCGGTTCCGGCCGTACCGACATCTTGGGGCCGGCGCCCACGGTCGTGGCCTTGCCGATGCGATTGACGTTGGCAAAGAAATCCGCCAAGCCGAACAGGCCCATCGCCAGCGCAACCAACTGCACGCCATCGCTGAGCTCGATCACGCCGAAGGCATAGCGAATGGTGCCGGTGTTGACGTCGGTGCCCACCACGCCCAGCAGCAGCCCCAGAAACACCATCGCGATGCCCTTGATGGCCGAACCCTTGGCCAAGGTTGCCCCGGCGAACAGGCCCAGCATCATCATGGAAAAGTACTCGGCCGGGCCGAACTGAAACGCCACTTCGACCAGCAAGGGCGAGAACAGGATCATGATGACGATGCCCACGCTGGCGCCCACGAAAGACGACATCACCAGCATGAACAAGGCCGAACCGGACTTGCCTTGCCGCGCCAGCGGATTGCCGTCCAGGCAGGTCACCGCATGGGAAGGCGTGCCCGGCAGGTTGAGCAGAATGCAGGTGATGCCGCCGCCGTACTGGGCGCCGTAGTAAATGCCGGCCAGCATCATCAGGGCGGCCACCGGCGTCATGGCGTAGGTAAGCGGAAGCAGGATGGAAATGGCGGCCAGCACGCCCATGCCCGGCAGCACGCCGATCATGTTGCCCATGAAGACGCCGAACAGCGACCACAGCAGGTTCTCCCACTGCAGCGCCACGGAAAAGCCGTGCAATACGTTGTCGAACAGATCCATGGCTTACCCCCAGCGCAACATCGGGAACTGCAATTGCAGCGCCCACGAGAACACAACCGCGCCGAACACCGTCATCGCAATGGCGAGAATGGCGGCGGATTTAATGGAATTCGACGTATCGCCCAGCGCCGACACAAACACCAGCGCAAAGGTCGCGGGCAGGAAGCCCACGAAGCTGCCCAGGATGATGAAGAGCGCGATGCCCGCCGCAATGCAGGCCATGCCACGGATGCGATCGCGGCGCGACGGCTGCGGCAGATGCTCTTCGACGAGTTCCTCCTGCACCTCGTCCGGGTCCGGGCTAAGCGGAATCAGAATGCCCAGCGCCACAAGGAAACAACCCACCATCAGGGGGAAGTAGCCTGGCCCCATCCGGGCCAGTTCTCCAATGTTGTATGACGTCGCTTCAAGTATGGTGAGCGCGCCGCAGAGTGCTATGAACGCACCTCCCCACAGATCGCGCTTTCTAGAGAATATGGTGCTGCCCACGGCTTGCTCCCCGGTTTGTTGTTGACTTGCTCCGGGCATGCAACCGTTGCATGCCGGAGGAGCGGGCACTTTAAGGAGAGGGGCTTGCAAACTGCTTTCACGCTTTGCCGGCGACTATGCGGGATAACCATGGCGTGGGCATGAGGGCGGCAGTCCGAGTGAACAAGTGTGAACAGCGGTTCAATGTCGATGTTCACAAAAGTGAACATTGATGCGTGCTATCGCGCTGAAATCCCGCTTGGCACGGATTTTTCCCAAGCGTCTCGCACTTGCCAAATATTGCAAATCCGAAGCAGGTAGAACGCGAGGCATAATTTCGTTTTCGAGGTCCAGAAGCGCCGCCATGCTCCGCCTGTCTCTTACCGCGCGAATTCCGCTTGCGGTCGCTTTGCTATTTCTTGTGATCTCCACCGCGCTCATTTCCCTGGCGCTGCATGGCGTATCACGGCAGTTCGACCGGCAGATCACCAACCTGGGCCAGGTGTATCTGGACGGGCTTTCCGCTGCGATTCTTCCGGCCGTTCGCGCCCACGACGCCGAGCAAATGGTGGAGGTGCTGAATCGGGCGCTGGACACCCATCTGGGCGTGGTTGATCGCACGCTTGCCGTGGTGGGCGCCGATCAGCGTCTGCTGGCGCACGTTGCGCGCTATCCCGAGGTAGAGCCGGTTCCGCTCGCGCGGCTTTCGGACACGTCCGGCACGCGGATCAGCGCACGCTCGGAAGGCGTGTGGACGTGGCGTCTGTTGGACACCAACCAGCCCCAGCTTGGCACCTTGGTGGCCAACCTGGACGTCAGCGCCTTCCATCGGCAACGCCAGGAACTGGCCCTTGAGCTTGGCCTGGTCGGCCTGGCGATCAGCCTGCTTGGCGCCGTGCTGTGCTTCGGGATGGCTCGGCGCCTACAACGCCCGATCATCTCGCTGACCGAAGCACTGCGCGCGGGGCCGGAAGAACGGCTGCGCCCCATGCGCGTTGACACCACAGACCCGGAACTCCGGGAACTGCTCTCGGCCTACAACTGGATGGCGGAAGGCGCCCTGCAACGCGAGGCGCTTGCCGAACGCAACGCGCGCATCGAACGCGAAGCGGTGCTGGGCCGCATGTCGGCGGCGCTCGCGCACGAGGTACGCAATCCATTGGGCGGCCTACGCACCGCCGTGCAAACCTTGCGGCAGTTCGGTGAACGCCGCGAGGTCAGAGCCGAATCGCTGGATTTCATCGAACGCGGTGTGCAGGCGTTGCAGGCCGTTGTCGATGCAAGCCTACGCACGTTTCGCCCCGGCAACGCGTGGTTGCGCCAGGAAGATATCGCCGACATCCGCCTGATGGTGGATGCTCAAGCCGGCAAGGCAGGCGTACGCGTGCAACTCGATAGCGAGGGCATGCTCCACGACCAGGCCTTGGCCCTGCCCGCTGGCGCTGTCCGCCAGGTTTTGCTGAATCTGGTCTTGAACGCGATCCAGGCATCGCCGCCCGGTGCATGGGTGCGGATCTTTGCGCGCGCCAAGCACGACGCATTGACGCTACACGTGGCGGACAGCGGCTCTGGTTTGCCGATCGCGGCGCGACGCGCGCTGGCGGGCCATCCGTCCGACGGCGACGGCATGGGCTTGCGCATCGTTGCGGACCTGATCACCACCCTGAACGGCCGTCTGCGCGTGACGCGCTTTGGAAGCGGCACGCGCATCTCGGTGCGCCTACCCTTCGCCACAGAGGAACCCACACCGTGAACGATATCCAGGTGCTGCTCATCGAAGATGATGCCTTGCTGGGCGCGGCGCTCTTGCAGCGCTTGCGGCTGGAGGGCATCTCGGCGCAATGGGTGCAAAGCTGCGCGCAGGCCGTCGAGCTGTTTCGCCGAACGCGCATGCGGCCCGCGTTCCTGCTTGCCGATATCCGGCTTCCAGACGGGTCGGGCGAAGACCTGTATCGCCGCCTGATTCCGCATCTGGCGCGCACCACCGTGGTCTTTGCCACCGCCTATGGGGAAATTGCCCAGGCGGTGCGCCTGGTATCAGCGGGCGCGAACGACTACCTGACCAAGCCCTATGACACCGACGCGCTGGTTGCACGCATCCGCTCCGTCATCGCCGCTCAGCCCGCAGGCAGCAACGCTGCCGTCCAGGACAATCCGTTCTTGCTTGACGCCGCCACGCACGCTGTCGCGCAAGAGCTGGAACGGTTTGCGGTCAGCGCGTTGCCAGTGCTCTTTGAAGGAGAAACTGGAACGGGCAAAGACCGTGCGGCACGATACGTCCACGCGCGCTCGGCGTTTGCGTCCGGCCCCTTCGTCGCGGTCAATTGCGCCACGCTGGCCACCGACCTGGTCGAGAGCCTGTTGTTTGGCCATGCCAAGGGCGCCTTCAGCGGCGCCGGCGCGGCGCGGGAGGGCCTGTTTGCCCAAGCGGCGGGTGGCACCCTGTATCTGGATGAAGTGGCCGAGCTGACACCCAGAGCGCAAGCCGCCCTGTTGCGTGTGCTGGAAAATGGAGAGTATCGACCCTTGGGCGAGTCTTCCAGCCGCCAGACGAACTGCCGGATCCTTGCCAGCACCTGCGCGAACCTGGAAGCGGCGATGGCGCAGGGAACGTTTCGCGCCGACCTCTTCTATCGGCTTGCCGTGGCAAGGGTTGCGACCTTGCCGCTCAGAAACCGGCCGGCGGCGATCGACGTGCTGGCCAGCGCCTTGTTGGAAGAACAACACACGGCGGGTGTCACGTTTTCGGCGAACGCCATGCAGGCGATGCATGACCATGCCTGGCCCGGCAATATCCGGGAGATGAAGAACCGGATCGCGCGCGCCCTCGTCATGATGGAGGGCGCCACGCTACATGCCAGCGACCTGTTCCCTGAAAGGCGGCTTACGGAACAACCGGACCTGGCCGCCACGCGCCTGGACGCCGAACAGCGCGCCATCCAGCAAGCCATTTCCGAATCCGGCGGTCATATGGGGTTGGCGGCCAAGCGGCTAGGAATTTCTCGAACGACACTATGGAAAAAGCTGCGCGCCGGCCGTCAGGAAAGCACCGATTCCGAGCCATCCTGACTAGCGCTTGAGCCGTCCAAAGGGATTTCAAGCAGCAGGTAATCAGTGGCGTCGCGGCGTTCGATGCGCCATTCGACGTCGAGCATGCCTCGCACCCGCTCAAGTGCCGATAGGCGATTGTTGAAACGCTTGAAGGCGTCGCCATCATCCAGCGGGGACTGCGCCACGGTTTGCGCAATCGCGAACAAGCTGCGCGTGTGGCGTTGCAGATCCGCGATCAGCACGCGGTGGCGCCGCTCGACCTTGATGATGTCGGTGATGTCGATGAACGTGACGACGACACCGTCCACGTGATTATCGGCGCCACTGTGCGGCACCATCCGCAGCAGGTAGTGCTTTCCGTCCAGGGGGCTGGCGATGCGGCGTTCAACGGGCCGAAAGTCGGTATAGACGTGCTCGATATCGTTCGCAAACGCGGGCAGGTCGAAGCGGCTGGCCAAATCGGTAATGGGCCGGCCGCAGTCGCTGGGCAGGATGTTGAACACATCGCTTATTGCCGGCGTGAAGCTGCGGATGATCAAGTTGCGGTCGAGGAACAAGGTTGCGATGGCCGCCTTATCGAACAGCACGTTCAGATCGTTGTTGCAGCGGTCCAGCTCGTCGACCTTGCCGTGAAGTTCGTCGTTGACGGTGTGCAGCTCTTCGTTAAGCGAAACCAGTTCTTCCTTGGAGGCTTCCAGCTCTTCGTTGGCGGATTGCAGTTCTTCGTTGACGGACAGCAGCTCTTCGTTGGACGCGCTCAATTCCTCCAGCGCGGCCTCGTATTCCTCAGCCATGGACTGCAAGCGTTCACGCGCTTGCAGCAGTTCGATTTCCACATGGCGGGCTGCGCCGTCTTGCGGTGCATTTGCTGGGGAAGGGGCGCCGCCCGCGCTATCCACGCCGCGCTGAAAAAACAGGACCAGATATCGCGTTTCCGTGTCTCGCTGCCAGCATAAGGGCTCGACCTCTAGCGAGACCCGCTGCAAGCGTCCTTCGTCGTCTTCAAAGGCCACGCCCTCCCGTCGCGCGCGCTTGCAGGTCTCGGCCGCCTCGTGCAGCAAGGCACGCAGATCCGGCCGCAGGCCCTTGCGAGCCAAGGCCAGCACCTGATGGCTGGGTACGCCCATCTCGGCCTGCAAGAACTTGCCCGTGCCGTTCGAGTAATACAGCACGTCGCCGTTAGCATTGATCACGACATGCGCGGGGGCATGCCGAGTCAGCACCTGGCGTTCGATCGCCGCGTGCAGCGTCGCGCCGACCGCATCGCCGGGGCGGTGCATGGAACTGGGCAGGCTGGCCGCCTGCAAGGGCCACGACGAGAACGCCAGGCGCGGCGCAACCGGTTGCCCGTTGCGCCGTTGAAAGATCCGGTGCTTGCGTTCAATGGCCTTGAACAAGCTGCCGACCTCGCCCGCGTCTTCTGCCGCGCCAAGCAACAGAAAGCCATTGGGCTGCAACGAATAATGGAACGTCGGGATGATCTGCTGTTGGGCCTGGCGATCAGAACAGATAAGCAGGTTGCGGCACGAGATCAGATCGATTCGGGCGAAGGGCGGGTCACGCAGCACGCTATGGGGCGCGAAGACGCACATGTCGCGCAGGTGTTTGTTCACGACATAGCCGTCGCCGTCCGCAAGAAAGTGACGGTCACGCCGTTCTCGCGACATTCCTTCCAGCGACTGGCCAGGGTATCTTGCCGCGCGCGCGGCAAGCAGCGCCCAGTCGTCCACATCGGTGGCGAACAAACGCACACGAGGCGGCGCCGCCATGGTGTCCATGTGTTCGCGCAATAGCATGGCCAGCGAATAGGCCTCTTCGCCCGTGGCGCAGCCGGGCACCCATACGCGCACGGTATCCGTCGCCCCCCGGCTTTGCAGCAGTTCCGGAATGACCAGCCGGTTCAGCACGTCGAACGCCTCGGCGTCCTTGAAGAAGTTCGTGATGCCGACCGATAGATCTCGGAACAGCGCAATGGCCTCTTGGGGTTCTTGGCTCAGATGGTCGATGTAGGCATCAACGGCGCCAAGCTGTTTGACCTGCATGCGGCGCCGCACACGGCGCATGAAATCCTGATCGCTGTAGCCACTGGAATCGTGGCCGATGCTGGCGCGCAGCAACTCCCGGATTTTCATGCCCGAAGCGCCCAAGCCGTCCGGTTCACCCCCTTCTTGCGTGTCGGGACTCGCCTCGCCCCGCAGCGATACGCCCACGCCAAGCTCGGCCAGCTTGCGCGCCATTTCGCTCGCGGGCAGCGCAAAATCGACCCACCCACTGGCGATGGCGCTGGCCGGCATTTCAGGATTGACCGGGCCGTCTTCGTCCGTGGCCTGCGCCATGGTTAACCCGCCATACTCTTTGATGGCCTTGATGCCAAGCGTGCCGTCTGAATTCCCGCCGGACAACACCACGCCCGCCGCATAATCCAGGCAATCCTGCGCCAAGGCGGAAAAGAATAAATCAACAGGGCGGCGAACCGACAGATTCGCCGGACGCTTAATCACGCGCAAGCGCCGCTGGCCAATAGACATAAGGGCGTCGCGCGGCAGCAGATATACACAATTTGGTTCAAGCTGCTGATTATCAACGCCGATCATCACCGCCAGCGAGGTGTGGCGCGCGATGGCGTCAAGCAGGTGTTGTTCGTGGCCAGAACTTAAATGGGAAACCACCACGAAGGCCATGCCGGGATTCAGGGGCACGCCACGGAAAAACGCTTCCAATGCCTGGATTCCGCCGCCGGACGCGCCGAGACCCACGATGGGAAATTCCGTTCGCAGCATCATGTCCCTCTGGCCAAGCCGGCCTGGCAAACAGCATATTGGGTGTCACATGCAAGGCAAGGGATACGCATTAACCCCTGGCGTCAACATTACCATGGGCAATTACGCTTTGATACGGGTTAAGCCATATGGCTCGGGTGAATCCCGATGCCATTTTCAGGCAAGCAAAAAAACCCGAAATAAATAATCCCTGATAACCCTACTGGCGTTTTGCAGTGCCGGGCGGCACCAGGCCGCGCCGCTCGATGGGGGTAGAGAAAATAATGGAAGTCCGTGTTTCTCCGTATCCGTTGATGGTCCCGATAAAACGCTCAAGATCCATCAAGCCCGTTGCCACCACGGTCATCAGGTAGGAATCGGCCCCGGCCACATGGTGGCACTCAAGCACTTCGGGTGCGTGGCGCAGCCGGTCAAGCAGGGCTTTCTTGCCGGGCTGTGTCGCGGTGATCCCCACAATCGCCTTTACGGGGTAGCCCACTTGCGCCGCATCCACCTCAAGGGTGAATCGCTGCGCAATGCCGGCATCCTGCAACCGCTTGAGCCGTTCCGCCGTTGCCGCAACCGACAAGCCGGCGGCCTCGGCAAGGGTCTTCAGTGGCGCGCGCGCGTCAACCTGCAGGGCGCGCAGCAAGCGCCACGCCACGTCATCCAGTTCATTTTTATCCGTTCTTGCCATGGCGCGCTTCTACCAGAAAACCGACGGCTAAATTTAGCATTCACCGGAATAATGCGCTGTATTTGGCAATGGGACCGACGGGATAATCGATTCTTCTTATTGCGAATCCCGATGCGGCATGCTCGACATCCAGCACTACGGCAGTTTTATCCTCGCCATCCTGGTATTCCAGGCCATTCCTGGCGCGGGCACCATCGCCATCCTGGACGCCACGGCGCGCCATGGCAAAAGCGCCGGCATGGCCGCGGTGATGGGCACCATCGCGGGCGACTTCCTGTTCATGGTCGCGGCGGCGGCGGGCCTGGCCGCGATCATGCGGACGCATCCGCTAGTCTTTCAAGGCCTGCAATGGGCGGGAGTCGCGTATCTGCTATGGCTGGGCGCGCAACTTATCCGCACACGTCCCAGTGCGCAGGATCAGGAACGCGAACGCGACCGATCACCCTGGGTGTACTTTCGCCGGGCGTTCATGGTGAGCCTGACCAACCCCAAGGTGATCCTGTTCTTCGTCGCGTTCTTTCCCCTGTTTCTTAAACCGGCGGCATCCCCGGTAACGCTGGCGGTGATGATGCTGCATGTGACCGTGCTAAGCCTGCTCTATCAAAGCGCATTGGTGCTGATCGGAAACGCCCTGGCCTTGCGCCTTGCGACGTTTCCAAGCGCCAGGCTGCTGGCCACCCGGTGCGCCGGCCTAGCGCTGGTCGGCTTGAGTATCCAACTGGCTGCTGGCGTCGCTTAGGCGCCACGGCAGGTGAACAGGGGCCGGGAAGCTAGCCCGCCTGGATCATCTTCCACCCATTGCCGGCCGGGTCGCGGAAACCGGCATCGACGCTGCCGTAACGGTCCGTTGGCTCTTGGGTGAACTCAACGCCCAGCGCCTGCAATCTGGCATGGCTGGCGCGGCAGTCAGCCACCGACAACACCAACGGTGGCATGGCGCCCTTGGCAACCATCGCTTGCAGCGTTTGCGCGGTGGCGTCGTCATGGATGGGCGGGCCGGGCTTGAACAGGCCAAGCTGAAACGAGGGCTGGTCCGGATGTTGGATGGTCAGCCAGCGGTAGTCGCCATTGCGCACATCCGTGTGAACGCGAAAGCCCAATTTTTCGACGTAGAACGCCAGCGCTTCGTCCTGATCGTTCACGTACAAGCCGACAACATTGATTCCTTCGTTCATGACTCCTCCTTGGTGGATTCACGCAATGTAGCGGCGGCGGCGCGACGGCGCTTCTCCAAAACTGCGCTGTCCAGGTCGGGGCGTTGCGCCGCCTTGACCACACAGGCCGGCACACGGGCAAGTTCCTCGGGCTGAGCTTGAAGCTGGGCGCGCATCCCCCCTGGGCTAAGCCCTGTAACGTCATGGAAGATGCGGCCGAAGGTACCCAAACTCTGCCAGCCGGTCTCGAACGCGATCTCCGTAATGCTCATGTCGGTATCCCGCAACAGGGCGATAGCGCGCTCGATCCGGCGTGTCAGCAAGTAGCGGTGCGGTGGAAGCCCGAAGGCGCGCTTGAACGAGCGCGCGAAATAGGCTTGTGAAACCCCGCTGACTTCGGCCAGACGGCTGACCGGCCAAGCCTCGCTGGACGCCGCGTCCATGCGGTCCTTGGCACGCAGCAGGCGGCGCAGCAGCGCCGCATCCTCCAACGGACGGGATGAGTCCGTTACCGAGGCGGCGGCAAGCGGCTGCGAATCACTGGCTGCGCGGATGGTCATGGGTGCCTGGCGATTCCGAATCCAGCTCCGCTTCCTCGCGCGCCTCCAGCTCGTTGCCCAGCACCTCGGCGGCATCGTCGCCACTGGTTTCCGGCGTCAGGCAGCGGCGCGTGTGGCCCGCGGCGCGGGCGTCTTCGCCCTCGTCGGGGCGCTCGGTTTGCAACGCCACGTTTGCCGCAGGCGCATAGCCCCGCTTGTCCTGGCCGAAGTAAACCACCGTGTGCGGATAGGGCAGCTCGATGCCGGCGGCGTCGAAGTGCTTCTTCAACAAGCGGTTGTAGCCGCGCTGCACGGCCCATTGCATGCCGGGCGTGGTCTTGATCAGGATGCGGATGGTCACGCCCTTGTCGTTGACCGCCGTGACGCCGGCAATGGTGATCTCTTCCAGAATCTCCGGACCCAGCACCGAATCTGTCATCAGCTCGGCGAAGGCCGCGCGCAGATGCTCGATGGCGTCGTCCACGCTTTCGCGATGCGCGATCGTGTATTCGCCCAGGTGGTACGAGAAGTCACGCATGTGGTTGGCCACCACGTCCACCGACGAGAACGGCACCAGGTGATAGCCGCCGTCCAGCGTGCGGATGCCCACCGAACGTATCGTCATCTTCTCGACCGTGCCGAACACGCCCGCCACCTGCACCACGTCGTTCTCGTTCATGCCATTTTCAAGCTGGATGAAGACACCGGTGATGATGTCCTGCACCAGCTTCTGCGCGCCGAAACCGATCGCCAGGCCCACCACCCCGGCACCGGCGATCAGCGGCCCCACGTCGATTCCGATCTGCGACAGCAGCACCATCAGCGTCATCGTCACAATGACGATCAACGCGGCGTTGCGAAACAGCGCCAGCAGGGTACGTTCCCGCGCGGTGGGCATGCCGCGCCCCTCGCTCTGGCTCAGGCGGTGTTCGATGACGCTGGCGATAACCGTCCAGACCAGAGCCGCGATCAGCAGCACGATGACGATGTTAAGCACCACCTTGATGGCCGCGCCTCCGGCATCCGAGGCCAGCCAGCTAGACAGGTCAAACGCCTGCCAGGCGTCAAGAATAAGCAGCACCGCGACGATGCGGATGATCCATCCCAGCACTTTCAGCAGGGCCGGCACATAGGCGTTGACACGCGTCTCCAGCATCGGCAGGCGCCGCCGCAGGTCGTCTGACAACACGATGGGCTTGGCCAGTACGGTGTTCACCAACAGCACCAACAGGCTGCTCACGCCGATCACCAGCAAGGTCTGCGCGGTGGCGCGGGCCATGAAGGGCAGCGCATTGGTGGGGTCGATCTGGCTGACCACCAGCAGGACGGTGAAGTATCCGATACCCAACACGTGCCACACGCGCGACAGAAAGTGCAGCCGCGACCCCATGAAGGTGGCGGCATTGGCGGCGCGTCGGCTAAGGCGTTCGCGCACCGACTGGCGGTTCTGCCAGATGACACGCACCGCATACACGTACACCGCCAGCATGATGACCATGTTGGCCAGCCGACCCAGGGCGGGCGACAGCGTGGCCGAGATCACGGGGTCTATCAGCAACGTGCCATAGCCCGCCGCCGCCACCACGCGCACCAGCCAGCCGTTCCAGTACTTGGCCAGTTCGTCTGACATGGGCAGAAGGCGCAGGTGCGGATGCCGCACGGCGAACACGGTGCGGATCAGCACCTTGACGATCTCCACCGCCACGAAGGCTTGCAGAAAAACGGCCGCCAAGGGGTCCAGCGTGCCGCGCCCCGGCGTGCCCCAGAGGGCAGCCGCGCCGCCCGCCATGGCCGCCAGCAGGACGACGCCCGCGTCGATCGCCACCGCGCCCACGATGGCTCCGCCGCGCCGATACAGCACACGCATGGAGGCGGGCACGCCGCGCTTGGGCGGCGTGACGGGCTCGCCCGCACCCTGATGCGCCACCCAGCGATCGATGCGGGTGTAGATGCGCATCGCGATCATCCGCAACAGCAGGAAGGCAATGATGGTGGCCACGGCGGCCAACGTCAGGGGCAGCAAGGCCTGGCCCGCCGTGCCGCTGTCCATGCGCAGGCTGCGCCCCGAGGCCAGCACGCGCATGTCGTCCACGCCCTGGCCCATGTCGGCGGCAACACCGGTCAGAAAACGCTGCACGCCGTCGGCCATGCGTGCCTGCAAGCCCGGCACGGCGGGTTCGGCCGGCTCGGCCGCGCCCGAAGCGCGGGAGGCCGCTGGTTTGGTCTCGGACGCCTGCGCACGCAACTCGTCCACCAGCGCCTTGCGCGCCTCGGGATTCTCCAACAGGTCGGCCAGCGCGGCGGGAGTCAGCGCCGAGGGGGAGGCAGCGGGTTCCTTGGCTTGCAGCGGCAATGCGGCCGTGGCGGGGGCTTGCCAGAGCAACGACAGGCAACTCAGCATCGCCGCCAGCAGCAGGGCCGCCAGCCAGGGTCTTTCTCGTCGGCGCCGCCAGAGACTGGCGGCATGGTTGCGGAACAGGGAAGACGCGGATGCTGTCGTTGCGGATAGAACCACTAATAAATCTCCTAGGCGATCAGGGCAGAAAATCGCGGCGCGCGATCGCGGTGGGGACGCCGGCAATTTCCAAATGATATCGCCCATGGAGCCGTCCCCTTGTTCGGCCTCCCCGGTTCCCCGCTCCGCAACGTCAAGTTTCAGCCTGCATCACGGCATCAGGAATTGCAGTCTGACACCCTATCAATTGCCATCCCTACCGTCATCCGACATCGTCAGAATGATTTTCCCAACGTTCTGAGACGACTCCATTCGGCGATGCGCGTCCGCTGCGCGTTCAAGCGGATAGGTGCTGTCAACCACGGGCACCAGACCGGCGCCGCTGGAAAAGCGGTCCAGCCAATGCTCGCGAAAGCGTTGCACCATCGCGTGCTTTTCAGTCTGCTGACGTGATTTCATGACAGTGCCGAAAATTTGCAGATGGCGATACAGGATGTCTTCCAACGCAATACTGACCTGGCCGCCGCCACCCAGGATACCCACCTGAACCAGCCGCCCGCCGTTGGCCAGCGAGGCAATGTTGCGCGCAAAGTTGGGTGCGCCAATAAAGTCGATCACCACGTCCACGCCACGCTTCGATGTCCGCTCGGCCACGACCTGCGCATAGTCCTGCGTGCGATAGTCGATGACGCAATCGGCACCCAGCCGCTGAACCTGCTCAAGCTTGCTGGCCTCGGCCGTGGCGTACACGGTGGCGCCCGTTGCCCGAGCAAGCTGCACCGCCGCCGACCCCACGCCGCCCGCTGCCGCGTGAATCAGCACGGAATCTCCGGCTTTCAGACGGCCCAGGTGCAGCATGGCTTCGTGCGCGGTGACGAACACTTCGGGGATGGCGGCCGCGTGTACGTAGTCCAGCGCCTGGGGAATGGGCAAGGCCATGCGCCAGTCCAACCGGGCGACCTCCGCATACGCACCGCCACCCACCACGCCCATTACGCGGTCGCCCGCCTTGAAGCCGCGTACGGCGCTGCCGGCTTGCAGCACTTCGCCCGCGATCTCCAGACCCATGATGGTGGAGTCACCAAAATTCGGCCGGCCATAGCCGCCACGGCGGTGGGTCAGGTCGGCACGATTCACACCCGCTGCATGGACGCGCACGATAAGGTCATCGGGCCGCATGTCGGGCTGGGCCACGTCGGCCACCTGGAGCACATCCGCCTCGCCAAACTGTTCAAAAATAATCGCTTTCATTGCTTATCCTTCAGGGCGCCTTCGTGTGACACGGCCAATGTGGCTTGCGCAATCGCCGAGGCGGTGATCGCGGCGGGAAATCCGACGTAGAACGCCAGGTGCGTGATGGCGGCCGACAGCTCATTCTGCGTCAGCCCATTGCCGACCGCGCGGCGCAGGTGCGCCGGCAACTCATCCGTGTGGCCCGCGGCAATCAAGGCGGCCACGGTAATCAGGCTGCGGTCTCGCGGCGCCAACGCGGGGTCGCTCCAGATATCGGGGTAAAGCGTGTTGTCGACAAAGGCCGACAGCGCCGGGGTGAAGGCACGCGCGGCTTCGCGCGGACGGCTGAAATCGATACTCGACATGGTGTGCTCCTGGTTCAAGCCTGGCTGATGAATTTGTGCGTGAGGTAGTACTCGATGCCTTCCACGCCGCCCTCCGAACCGTGTCCGCTTTCCTTCATGCCGCCGAACGGCAGTTCCGTGGCCACGATGCGGTATTGATTGATGCCGATCATTCCGGCTTCCAGGCCGTCGGCCACGTCTATCGCCGTGCGAGCATTGCTGGTGAACGCATAGGCCGACAGGCCATAAGGCAGCCGGTTGGCTTCCTGCAAACCGTCCGCCAATTCATCAAAGGGCATCAGTACCGCGATCGGGCCAAAGGGCTCTTCGTGCATGATCTTGGCATGCATCGGCACATCGGCCAGCACCGTCGGTTCGAAGAAGTAGCCCGCGCCGTCGATGGGCTTGCCTCCGGTCAATACCGTGGCGCCGCATGCCACCGCGTCAGCAATCAACGCCTGCATCTTCTCCAACTGGCGCGGGTTCGCCAACGGCCCAACTTGCGTATCGGGATCAAGCCCGTTTCCGACCTTCAGGGCGCGGGTAGCCTTGACGAAATGTTCACGGAATTCGTCATAGGCGCCACGCTGAACCAGAAAGCGCGTGGACGAAATGCAGACCTGGCCGGTGCCACGGAAGCGGTTGGCCGCACCCTCGACCGCGGCGCGCTGGACGTCGGCATCGTCGAACACCAGAACCGGCCCATGCCCGCCAAGTTCCAGCGTGATGGGTTTCACGCCTTCGGCGGCACGCGCCGACAACAAGCGGCCGATCGGTACGGAGCCCGTGAAGGTCACCTTGCGGATCACCGGCGACGCAATCAGATGCCGCGACACATCGTCCGGCACGCCGAAGACAACTTGCAGCACCCCTTTGGGCAAGCCTGCATCGTCCAGGGCGCGGGCCAGCGCCAGCGCGGTTGCCGGGCTCTCTTCACCGGGTTTGATGATGACGCTGCAACCGGCCGCAAGGGCGGCGGCAAGTTTGCGCGCCGGCGTGATCGCGGGAAAATTCCAGGGCGTGAACGCGGCCACCGGACCGATCGCCTGCCGCTTGACCAGTTGCTGCACACCGGGGCGGTTGGCGGGCACGACGCGGCCGTCGATCCGCTTGGCTTCTTCGGCAAACCATTCGAAATACTCGGCGGCGCGCAACACTTCATCACGGCTTTCAGCCAAGGGCTTGCCCTCTTCAAGCGTCATCAGCGTGGCAATGTGCTCGGCACGTTCGCGCATCAATTCCGCCCCGCGCTTGAGAACACGAGCGCGCTCGTTGGGCACCGTCGTGCGCCAGGCATTGAAGGCCGGCTGCGGCGCGGCAAGCGCGCGATCCAGATCCGCCGTCGTCGCAAGCGGCACACGGCCCAGTTCCTGACGTGTGGCGGGATTCACCACGCCGGCCGTGTCGCGCTCGCCAGCGCCGATCCATTCGCCATTGATGAAGAGGTAAAGCGGGTCATAGTTGCCGTTCATGGTTGCAAACTCCGATAAGATTGTTGGTGAACCTCGGAACGGAGTCTAGGCGTGAGCGGCGCGCGGATTTAGCCCCTTGCGGAAGAATGACTTTCCCTTCCAGAGGAAAAGTCGCACGAACACAATGGGCCCACGATGGACAAGCTATACAACATGTCGGTTTTTGCGAAAGTGGTGGAGATGGGCAGTTTCACTGCCGTGGCCAACCATCTTTCCACCACGGTCGGCAACATTTCACGCGCCGTCACGGTGCTGGAAGAAGGCCTGAATGCCCGGCTGATTCAGCGCTCCACCCGCCGCCTGGTCGTCACCGATGTGGGGCATCGCTTCTATGACCGTTGTATTGCGATCCTGGGCGACGTCGAGCAAGCCGAAGCCGAGGCGGGGCATGCAACGGTGTCGCCACGCGGCGTATTGCGCGTTCACGCCGTACCCGGCTTGGGGCGTACGCTGGTCGCCCGCGCAGCCTTGGCGTATAGAAAGACCTACCCCGACGTCTCGGTGGACCTGCTTCTGTCGCAGCGCATGCCGAATCTGCTTGAAGAACAGCTCGATGTCGGCATCGTGATCGCGCGCGCCTTGCCGGATTCGACCTACGTCAGCCAGAAGATTGGCGTCAGCCACTGCATCTTGGCGGCATCGCCAGAGTACCTGGCGCAGCATCCCCCGGTGCACACCCCCGAGGACCTTGCCCAGCACGCTTGCGTCTTGTTGACGACGGTGGACTATGCCCCGGACGAATGGCATCTGGAAGGCGAGGGCGGCACTTTCACCCATCGGCCGGCGGGCGGGCACCTTGGCGTGAACGACATGGACGCCATGGCCACCGCGCTGCGCGATGGGGCCGGCATCGGCCTGCTGGCGGGTTTCTCGGCGATCGACGATCTGCGCCGAGGCACGCTGGTACGCGTACTGCCCGGGCACTACACGAACCAGCGCAACGTGTATGCGCTGTACCCATCGCGTCAGTTTGTCGACGCCAAGATCAAGCTATTCGTGGACGCGCTGAAGCTGCATGTGGGCGAGCAGCTTGCGGGCTATGCCGCTGAGCTGGGCATCACGGAGAAAGAGACGGGCTGAAGGGATCGACGGGTGAATTAACGTGTCAGACTGCATTATGAATTAGCGTGTCAGACTACGTTGCCGTGGCAGCAGAATTAACGTGTCAGACTACGTTGCCGTGCCAGCATGCCTGACGCCTCAACCCTTATCCTTATCCCCATGACCAAACCAAGCATCAAGCCGCCTGCCCCGTACGAAGACGCCGTGACGTTTCAATTCGGCGATTCGCCCGAACTCGCCGACGAATTGCTCGCGCTGGTTCTGGCGGGCACGAAGACAGCCACCTGCGGCGCGCTGCATCACTTCGACGACGAAGAACCCGTGCCGCAAGCAGGCCGGCGCGATGTCGTGCTGGATGGCCAGGGCCGACCCGCCTGCGTCATCGAAACCACCGGCGTGTTGATCCAGCGCTTCGACCAGGTCGACGAGGCCTTTGCGCTGGCAGAAGGCGAGGGCCCGTACCCCGTCTGGCGCGAGGCGCACATTGCCTACTTTGAACGCAACGGCGGATATGCGCCGGACATGATGCTGGTGTGCGAGCGCTTTCGCGTCGTAGAGGTTTTTGCGCGATAGCGGCTATGTGACTGCTGGCGCGCGCCGCCCGGCGATGGCGTCCTACCGTTTCAGGACATACGGAATAGGGTGCGCGAGTACAAGGCTTGGCGAATGGACGCTTATTCAGTGGCCTCAAAAGCCGCGTGGTACTGAACGCTGCCCGCCGGCGGTTCTCCTGAGAACGCCCTGGCCTGAAAATACTCCTGTGGAACTCCCGGCAACTCAAGCCCCGGACAGGCACTGAAGCCAAAGCGGCCATAAAAGCCCGGGTCTCCCAGCACCACGCAACCCGCGGCGCCGCGCTCTTGCAGCGCGGTCAGCGCACCGTTCATCAAGCGCGAGCCGATACCCTGGCCTTGCCGCCCGGGCTGCACGGAGATGGGCCCCAGCCCGAACCAGCCAGTCGCCCCCGACGACACCGTGACGGGCGATATGGCAACATGCCCGACGATATCCTTGCCCTCTGCCGCCACCAGCGAAATCGTCAATTGCCCGCTACGCCGCAGCGCATCCACGATGAATTGCTCGGTGTGACTGGAATGTTCTTCATGTTCGAACGCCTCGCGGGTCAGCTCGGAAATACCGGCGATGTCTTCGGCGTTCTCGGGGCGCAGGGTCAAGGTCATGGGATTGTGCCTATTGGATAGTGGTGTGACCGTTATAGCTTAGGACTAGTCAGCGTCCCGCTGCGCCAGCCACACCGTCGCACCACCGCAAGCCGGATCGTTTTCCACATGCTGCTTCACGGTAAAGCCATTGGCGTTGAGCAGTTGCTGATACTCCTCGCGATCCAAACTGCCGTGATAAAGCGGCTTGCCTTCGAACTGGCCAATGGCTTCCCCCAGCGACGTACCGCTGGTGAACATCAGTACCGCCCCGGGCGCCGCCAGACGCCCAAAAGTGCTGAACATGGGCCGCTGGTCTTCGGGGCTCAGATGGAAGAAGCTATGCCAGGCAATCAAGCCGTGAAAGGGCTCGGTGAACGGCAACCGCCGCATGTCAGCGGCGATCCATCGATGGTCGGGAAAAGTGGATTGCGCCCGCGACAATAAGGGCAACGATGTATCGATGCCTGTGATCGCGCAACCGCTTTCGATCAGATGACGCGCGATCGGGACACCGTTGCCGCAACCGATGTCGAGCACATGCGGGTGCGGGCCGGGCAGTAATGACAGGAATTTCGTCAACCAGCCGAGCTCGACAAGCTCCGTCCCGCGCAGCGCTTCAAACGCCGCTGCATGGTCTTGATAGAGGGCGATAACGTCAGCGGCGGATGAGGGCATCTTCGTTTTCCGAATAAGCATTCAGGAGGCGCAATCGGATGCGCTATTCGAGGAAGTCGGCTGCAATCGCAAGGCAAGCTTCGTTACGCCTCTCTTATTCCATGGCAGCTGCCCGACGTAGCGAGAGTTTTGCAGCAGAAGCTCCTCTTCTATCGCCAATCGCAGGGATTCCGGTTGTACCAAGATGGCGGTAACTCCCATCTGTGCCCCGCCTCGGACTATGGTTCGAACCTCATCCAGTTTAGAGGCCGTTCCCTTACCTACCTTGAATAGGTGTTCACGCAGGCGCCTCAAACCGGCAGCGCTGTGGCGCTCGCCGATGTACATCAGCATCCACTCGGACTGCGCGGTCCTACGCGACCACAGCGCATACACATTAAATTTTCGGCCAGCGACTCCTTCGGGATGCGTACCTGCTGCCAAGTCTTCCACGTCATGATGACTCACTGGAAAAGGGGGTGAGTTGATCAGTGCGGCTTGTGCCTGCTCGATGAGTGAGTTGATATCTAGCTGAAGCGGCGACATGAAATTAGGTTCTACTTTTTCGACAGTGTTGGCGAAATGATCAGCAGGCGTTGCCTAGCGCCCCGCTGAACTTTACGGTTTCAGAACACGCTTTTCCAGTTGAATTTCTTTCGCGGATTTTTCAACGTCAAAAATTGCAGTCTGACATCTGGAATCCAGGCCGCCTTCTACTGGATTGATGCAGGCAGGTCGTACGACGAATGCGCCGTGCTGACATCAGCGGCTTCCGCTCGCGCCTGTTCCAGCATGGTGTCGTTCAGCGTCCCAAGGTGATCGCACAAACTCTGCACCCCACCCATCAACGCCGCGACTGTCCACGCGCCCAAAGGCTGAGCACCGGTCGCGTCCGGTTCGCAAGCGCTGTTGCCAACCAGGCGCGCAATGGCGTCGATGGCGTGGCGAGTGCGGTCGATATGCTGAAGATTCGCGAGTGAAACGACGCCCAACTCGGGATCGGTGTCGATGGCCCAGGGATTTTGGGTGAGGGGATGGGATTGCATGGCTTTCTCCAAAGACAGGTCAACCCGCTCCCCACTTCCAAATGGGGTGGGCGGGCGCAAGGCAAGGTTGGAAGACCGGCGTCTTTGGAAACCGGCGTGCGCGAACGCACCCTCGCCAAGGCCCGCCCATAGGGACGTGCAAAGGCGCGCAGACGTAAAAACGCCGCCTAAGCGGCGGCTGTCCGCCAAAGACATTGCCGGCTTCCACTCCGGACTACCGTTGGTGCGGTAGTGAGTGGAGTATAGGGCAATGAGGGAAAGCTTGAGAGACGCGGAGATCGGTGCGGAATGTGCTGGCGGACGCCCGAAAGTTAATTTCTGCCCCGCCGCGGGAATGCACGCTCACGGGACGCAAATTGAAAGGCGCGGCCATCGTGCGCCAAATCGTTTGGAACGAACGCGATCCGTGAACGTCGCCACACTGGCTCGTCTAGGATTATGTCGAACGAGCAGGCCGAATAGATCATTTAATCCATGTGGCGCTATGACGTGCAGCGACTCGTCGTCATCCAAATAAACACCCACACAAGTGGCAAACTCCGGCCACGTGGCTAGTCCGTCTTGCAACGAGGTCAGGGGTGCAACGGCCCGACCTGATGCGTCAACGAGCCACTCGTGCACCTTCGCTTGATTCGTCACATCCCAGGCCAGATGCGGGGCCAAAAGCGAGAGCTTTTCTTGAAGCTCAGCATCCTGCCCCGGAGCCGCATCGACATCAAAGTAGGCGACGTCAAGGTCGTCCACCTTGGACGGATTCTGGAAGCCATGCAGGGCATCCCATACCAAGGATCGAATTGTCCCGGCCCCGATACACCAGGATGACATACCCAGCGAGCGCACGGTTCGCAGCGCCACCATTAATGGATCAGAAGCCTCGACTAAATCGCAAAGCTGTTGCTCATAGGTGGCTCGAATATCTGCCATGATTCTTCTGCTGCTGAAGTCCTGAAACTCAGGATTGCGAATGTAGTTGTCAGCCTGCCTCTTCGACCTTGTGCCGTTGACCACGCACTCAATCCGGCTTCCCATCATGGTCGCCAAGCGGCCTGGCGGGCCAGTCTACCCAGCGGTTCACGCGGGTACTCTCATACGCTTCGTTGAGCGGAAAGCGCACAAGGTTGTCGGCGCGTGTCGGTTCGCCGCCCACCATCAACCTGACTTCGTCCTGCGTGTTGTTGATGAAGGTGTGACAGATGCCGGTGCCGGCGGGAAACGCAACAGCGTCCCCTTCGGCGATGGGATGCAACACGCCGTCGATCCAGACATCGGGCTTGCCTTGAAGCACGAAGACGAATTCCTGCTCGGTGCTTTCGGCGTGCGGATATGAGGTACGTCGACCGGGCAACAGCCTGACGTGATGAATGCCGATGCGTGTGATGCCGAGCGCCGCGGAAAGCGCCGCGTCCAGTGCCATGGGTTCGGTATCGCCCTGGTAGGAATGCGCGTCGGGGGTTTCGAGTTCGGTCCAGTGCTTGATGAATTCCGGTCGGCTCATCGGCGGTTCTCCAGGTTGTTCCTACGAAGGGATGTATGGATTGCAGTCTGACACTCGAACGCCGCGCCGCCAAATTCCATCGTCAATCCGCCTTCACCCATCCGTCGATACCGTAGTCGCCTCCCACGCTTGAAACTCGTCTTCCAACGCAGCAAGCTTGGCTCGCACCAGCATCAACGCATCACTGCCCAGCAATAGATGTGCCGGAGGATTCTCAGCCTCGATCGCTGCAAGCATCGCACGTGCCGCCTTCACCGGGTCGCCAAGCTGCTTGCCGCTTTTCTCTTCACGCGCCTGCCGGATGGGGTCGAAGATGACGTCGTAGTCCGGGATGGAACGCGGGGTGCGCGTCATGGAACGGCCGGCCCAGTCCGTACGGAACGAACCCGGCGCTATGGCAGTGACGGCGATGCCCAAGGGCTTGACCTCTTTGCCGAGGCTTTCCGAGATGCCTTCCAGCGCGAATTTGCTGCCGCAGTAATAGGCGATTCCCGGCATGGTGAGGTGTCCGCCCATCGACGTGATGTTCAGGATGTGGCCGCGTCGTCGCGCGCGCAGGTAGGGCAGCACGGCCTTCATCATGGCGACGGCGCCGAATACGTTCACGTCGAACTGCCGGCGCATTTCCGAGAGCGGCGATTCTTCCAGCACGCCCTCGTGCCCATAGCCCGCGTTGTTGACCAGGACGTCGATGGGTCCCACGCTGGTTTCGATTTCGGATACGGCGTCGTCAATGCGGTCGAAGTGGGTCACGTCCAGCACGCGCCCATGGGCCGCTTCGGAAATCGATTCGAAATCGCGCTTTGCCTCTGCGCTTCTTACCGTGCCCACCACGGTATGGCCGGCGGCCAGCGCTTCTTGTGCCAGCGCGCGGCCGAATCCGCTGCTGACTCCGGTGATCAGAAATATCTTGCTCAACGCCATGATGCGTCTCCAGAATACGAAAGAGAGACTGCATACTATTCTTGCGACAGACGACTTATCAGCCAAAATTCGCTGAATTTCTTGCATAAAGCTATGAGCCATGACTACACCCCGAATCAGGATTCGGCCACACTGCCCGATACGCGAAAGCGCACGGTCGCGCTACTGCGCGACTTGGCGCCCACGGAAGGCTATAACCTGACCGCGCTGCCCAGCGTGCGTATCCTGCGTTCCGACCGTGCGCTTTCGCGCACCCCGGTTTTGTATGACCCAGGCATCGTGATCGTGTGCCAAGGGCGTAAGCGCGGGTACTTTGGCGGGCGGCTGTACCAGTACGACGCGGATCATTATCTTGCCGTCTCGGTGCCGGTTCCGTTCAGCATGGAAACCGATGCCACGCCGGACCGCCCGTTGCTAGCGCTGTATCTGCATCTTGATTTCACGGTGGCTGCCGAGCTGGCCGCGCAGATCGGCAACACAGGCATGGGCGATGGGGCAGACGTGCCTCAAAGCATGATGTCGACGCGGATGGACGACAGGATGCATGCCTCCGTTCTGCGTTTTCTTGAAGCCATGCACCGGCCAATCGAAGCCGCCGTGCTGGGACGGGGCCTGCTGCGCGAACTGTACTTTCGCGTGCTGACCGGTCCACAGGGCGGCGCGCTGCGAGAGGCGCTGGCAATGCGAGGACAGTTCGGCAGGATAGGGATGTCGCTACGGCAGATTCATGCCGACTACGCCAAGCCGCTTGATGTGACGCTGCTTGCCCAGAAGGCGGGCATGAGCGTGCCCAGCTTCCACAGCCATTTCAAGGCGGTTACGCAGGTGTCGCCGATGCAATACGTGAAGTCGACGCGACTGCATCAGGCCAGGTTGTTGATGGTGCGCCAGGACTTGACGGCGGAAGCGGCGGGCCATGCCGTGGGCTACACGAGCCCATCGCAATTCAGCCGCGAGTTCAAGCGGCTTTTCGGGTTGACGCCGGCAGCCGAAGCGAAACGCATGCGCGAGAGTTTCGCGATACCGGCGTCGTTTGCCGACGCCACGTATGTGTCGTCGCACTGACGCTGGCGCTACAGCTTATCCAGACGCTTGGGGTTGAACGCCCATTGGTGGGTGTTGTTCGCCGTGCATTGGATGACGGTTTTGACCGTTCGGCTCGGCCCAACGTCCTTCAACTTGATCTCGCCATCACATACCGGGCAGTCTCCACTCAAGGTGGTGAGATAGACGCGCCCCGCCTTATCGGCTTCGACGTTGAACAGGCCCAATAAGCGAACGAAGCCTTTACGCATCAGGCCACGCCCGACAAGGAACGCGATGCCGCTTGGAATGATCAGCCAAAACCACCAGACGCCCCATCTGAAGGCCATTTCGCCGATTGTCATCAGCACGCCGGCCGCGCCAAGCGCGGTGAGCCAACCGCGCTTGATTGGGCGACCGCCCAGGGCCAGGGGAATGACGTCGGTTCGAACCAGTTGCGGCTCATCCCAGCCGCCTTCCTTGGATAGCGGCTTTTTCGGCTCGTTCCAGCCGTCTTCGTTCGGTGGCGGCTGTTGCGGCTGCGGCGCGGGAAACGTTTGATCGGTATTGAAGTCGCCAAGGGGCGGAAGCTTGTTGGGCTCGGAAAGGCCGGACAAGGTCTTGGTGCATTCGTCGCAAAGACGGCCACGGCCGCGATACGCGGCCCCACAAGTTTCGCAATGCACGCGCTTCCTCGCGAATGATGACAACGGCCAAAAGAATACAACTGATTGGGGGATTCAATCGACGGTAGGCAGCGAGGCGGTCCGGCGAGGCGCTTGGCGGCGTGTTCGTCGGACAAGCATTTCCGTACACTTTACGTTCCACATCACGGGTAGCCGCGCATGCCACCAAGCCCCCTGGAAAACCAGCTTGCCTTCCTAAGAGAGATCGACAGGCTCAAGACCGTCGTGCGGCAGTCTCCGCTGCTGGACCGCAGCAGAAAGGAAAACTCTGCCGAGCATTCCTGGCACCTGGCGATGTATGCCCTGATCCTGAACGAGTACGCCAGCGGCGCCGTGGACACGAATCGGGTCATGCGGATGCTCTTGCTGCACGACATCGTGGAGATAGATGTCGGCGATTTTCCGATTCACGGCGGATCGTCGGGCGAACTACAGGCAGAGCTGGAGCAGAAGGCAGCCGAGCGTTTGTTCGGCTTGTTGCCGCCGCCGCAACGCGATGAATTCCTTGGCTTGTGGCAAGAATTCGAGCGGGCGGAAACAGAGGACGCCAGGTTTGCGAAAGCGCTTGATCGCTTTCAGCCGCTGCTGGTCAATATCTACACGGGTGGGGGCACGTGGACAGAAAGCGGCGTGTCGCTTGAACAGGTGCTGGCGCGGTATGGGCCTGCCATCAAAAGGGGCGCGCCCCGGCTATGGGAAGAATGCGAGGGGTGGGTGAGGCGGCATTTTCAGCTGCGAATGGATGCGGGCGGCGACATAGGCTAACAGCACTAGAGCAAACGTGAATGCTCGTTGATCGCCCCGCATGTTCGTACACCGATAAGAACAAGGGCCGCAAATCCGCGGCCCTTGCTCATTTCCTACCTACCTGCACCAATCAAGCCTTGCGCACCTGCGCGATCAGCGCGTCCAGTTGCGTCAGCATCAGGTCGATTTCTTCGGCCGTAACGTTCAGCGCCGGCATGAAGCGCAGCAGGTTCGGGCGCGGGGCGTTCAGCAGCAGGCCTTGGGGGTTTTGGTTGCGGGCGGCTTCGACGATGGCGGGGCCGTCGTCGCGGTCCATGATCAAGGCGCGCAGCAGGCCTTGGCCGCGCTCGCCCTTCATGCCGTACTTGGCCGACAGGGCCAGCAGGCCTTCGGACAACTGCTTGGAACGCGCGTTGACGGCGTCCATGAAGCCCGGGGCGGCCAGTGCGTCGAACACGGCCACGCCCACTGCGGTGGTCAGCGGGTTGCCGTTGTACGTGCCGCCCTGGTCGCCGTGCGAGAACACGCAGGCGTCCTGGCGGGCCAGCAGCGCAGCCAGCGGTACGCCGCCGCCGATGCCCTTGGCCAGCGTCATGATGTCGGGCGTGACATCGGAATGCTGGTAGGCGAACATCTTGCCGGTGCGGCCCATGCCGGTCTGGACTTCGTCCACGATCAGCAGCAGTTGGTTCTCGTCGGCCAGCTTGCGCAGGCCTTGCATGAACTCTTTGGTGGCGGGGATGACGCCGCCTTCGCCCTGCACCGGTTCCAGCATGATGGCGACGGTCTTGTCGTCGATCAGCTTCTTCACGGATTCCAGGTCGTTCAGTTCCGCCTTGGGGAAGCCTTCGACTTGCGGGGCGAACATCTTGTCCCAGCCCGGCTTGCCCGATGCGGACATCGTGGCCAGCGTGCGGCCGTGGAAGCCGTGGTTCATGGTGATGATCTTGTAGGCGCCGTTCTTCTTGACCTGGCCCCACTTGCGCGCCAGCTTGATGGCGCCTTCGTTGGCTTCGCCGCCGCTGTTGGCGAAGAAGACGCGGTCAAAGCAGGACGCGCCGGTCAGGCGTTGGGCCAGTTCGATCGAGGGGATGTTGTAGAACGCCGGCGACGGGTTCATCAGCTTTTGCGACTGTTCAACCAGCGCGCGCTGCATTTCCGGGGCCGAATGGCCCAGCGTGTTCACGGCCCAGCCCTGCACGAAATCCAGATATCGCTTGCCCGCGTGATCCTCCAGCCAGGATCCCTTGCCGCTGACGAACACGAGGTCCGGGCGGGAAGTGATATCCATGAGGGTGTTGACGTTGAACTGGCTGAATTCCATGGCGGTTCCTGCGGGGGGTAAGGACAGCGGTGAAGGAAGAAGTTCGCGGCGGAAAGCGCGAAAAGGCAAATGTAGCACCGACAGAGGGATGCTATCGTGACGCACCCCCCGCCGAATCGCCCCGGGCCGCCTCACAAGGGCCGCCTGATCGGGCGCTCTATTTTATGAGCAGTGGCGCGCCCCGCGCGCGCACTCCGTTGTCGCTTTTTACTGACCAATCATGAAACGTATCCTTTCCAGTCTTGCCGCTGGCCTGACGCTGGCGGCGGCCAGCGCCACGGCGCACGCCGAGTTTCCCGACCGCCCCATCCGCCTGGTGGTGCCTTTCCCGCCCGGGCAGGCCACCGACATCTTTGCCCGCGCCCTGGCTGAAAAGCTGGGCGCCGCCGTCAAGCAGCCGATCGTGGTGGAAAACCGCGCGGGCGCCGGCAGCAACATCGGCATGGAGCAGGCCGCCCGCGCCACGCCGGACGGCTACACGCTGGTCATCGCGGGCAGCGCGGCGGCGGTCAACCAGACGCTCTACAAGAACATCAAGTACAGCTTGACGCAGGATTTCGCGCCGGTCTCGGGCGTGTTCTCGGTGCCGCTGATGTTCCTGGCCACGCCGGCCTCGGGCATTACCTCGCTTAAGCAACTGGTGACCCAGGCGCGCGCCAATCCGGGCGAACTGGCCTATGCCAGCGCCGGCATCGGCGGCACGCAGCACTTGTCGGCGGAAATGTTCAAAGCGGCTGCCGATATCGATATCCGCCACATTCCGTACAAGGGCAGTGGCCCGGCGCAGGCGGACTTCCTGGGGCACCAGGTGCCGCTGATGGTGGATTCGGTCACGGCCGGCCTGCCGCACGTGCAAAGCAAGAAGGCCGTGGCGCTGGCGGTCACCACCGCCAAGCGCCTGCCGCAATTGCCGGACGTGCCGACGGTGGCGGAATCCGGCTACCCGGGTTTCGAGGCCATCGGCTGGGCCGCCGTGCTGGCCCCGCGCGACACGCCGCCCGAGGTGACCAACTACCTGAGCAAGCAGATCAGCGCAGCACTCAACACGCCGGAAATGCAGAAGTTCCTGCGTGACCGAGGCGCCGAGCCGATGCCGCTGACGCCTGACGCCACCGGCAAGTTCATTGCCGCTGAAGTGGACAAGTGGGGCCGCGCGGTGAAGCAGTCCGGCGCGCAGGTGGACTAAGCGTCCAGGCGTCTCCAGGAAGCCGTCCCGGGTTTTACCCCGGGGCGGCTTTTTTTATTGCCGCGCATTGAGCACGGCGCCCTCGGATTGGGCGGTTTTTCTGGATGATGCATCTCGCGCCAGCGGGTTTATCGGCGGCGTGCGCTTGCCTAAGCTCGAAGCTCCATCGATTCAAGAAAGAGGCATTCCATGGCAGACCATTCCATCAAGGGCAAAGTCGCGCTGATTGCGGGCGGGGCAAAGAATCTGGGCGGGCTGATTGCGCGCGACCTGGCAGCGCACGGCGCCCGCGCCATTGCCATCCACTACAACAGCGCCGCGTCCAAGGCGGATGCCGATGCCACGGTGGCCGCCATTGAAGCGGCGGGCGCCAAAGCCGTGGCCCTGCAAGGCGATCTGACCACCGCGACGGCCGTCGAGAAGCTGTTTGCCGATGCGATCGCCGCCGTCGGCAAGCCCGACATCGCCATCAACACCGTCGGCAAGGTCATGAAGAAATCATTCACCGAGATCAGCGAGGCCGACTACGACGAGATGACGGCGGTGAACTCCAAGGCGGCGTTCTTCTTCCTGCGCGAAGCGGGCCGCCACGTCAACGACAACGGCAAGATCTGCACGCTGGTGACGTCGCTGCTGGGCGCCTTCACGCCGTTCTACGCGGCCTATGCCGGCACCAAGGCGCCGGTGGAGCACTACACCCGCGCCGCGTCCAAGGAGTTCGGCGCGCGCGGCATCTCGGTCACCGCCGTGGGCCCTGGCCCCATGGACACGCCGTTCTTCTACCCGGCCGAAGGCGCCGACGCGGTGGCGTATCACAAGACCGCCGCCGCGCTGTCGCCGTTCAGCAAGACCGGGTTGACCGACATTGAAGACGTGGTGCCCTTCATTCGCCACCTGGTCAGCGACGGCTGGTGGATCACCGGCCAGACGATCTTGATCAACGGCGGCTACACCACGAAGTAAGCGGCTAATCTGTCACGCATGGACAGATTCGACCAGTACCGCGTATTCGCCCAAGTCGCCGAGATGGGCAGCTTCATCAAGGCCGCCAACGCCCTGGACGCGCCGCGGGCGTCGGTGTCCGCGGCGATCCAGCAATTGGAATCGCAGCTGGGCGTGCGCCTGCTGCACCGGACCACCCGGCAGGTGCGCCTGACGGCCGACGGCGAACAATTGCTGGCGCGCGTGCGTCCGCTGTTGGCCGAAGTGGAAGACATAGACCAGTTGTTCCACGCCAGCCAGCGGCAGGTGTCGGGCAGGTTGAGTGTTGACGTGCCCAGCCGCATTGCCCGCCGGCTGATCGCCCCGGCGCTGCCCAGTCTGTTGCACCGGCATCCCCGGCTTGAACTGGCGCTACGGTCCACGGACCGCGCCATCGACTTGGTGCACGAAGGCGTGGACTGCGCGGTGCGGATCGGCGCGTTGGCCGACAGCAGCCTGGTGGTGCGGCCGCTGGGGCGTATTGCGCTGATCAACTGCGCCAGCCCCGCTTACCTGCGCGACCATGGCGAACCCCGTCAGCCCGCGGACTTGTCCGACGGACACTGGAGCGTGGGGTATGCGTCGCCGAAGACGGGCCGGGAACTGCCTTGGGAAGTGGGACCCGGTGACGCGGGCACAGCGCCCGCGGCCCTACCCAGCCGCGTGGTCGTGGACAACGCCGAGAACTACATCGCCTGCTGTCTCGCGGGACTGGGGCTGATTCAGATTCCGCGTTTCGATGTCCAGCACCTGCTGGACGCTGGCGGGCTCATGGAAGTCATGCCCGGGTTCCGGGCGGAGGCGATGCCGGTGTCCTTGATCTACCCACACCGCCGCCAACGCACGCGCCGACTGACCGTCTTTCAAGAGTGGTTTGAAGCCCTGATGCGGCCCCATCTGGACGTTTGAAGCCCGCTTGGCGCTTCCGTCCCCCACCGCCCCCAAACCGGTGCCGTCCGTGCCCGAATTCAGCGCACGGCGCGCACCAAATCGGGGCAGGGCGTGGGCCCTACAGGGTCGGCTCCCGGCGCACGCAAAATGGCACGGAACTTGCTTTTCCAGCTTTGTATACCGAATTGGTGTGCAACGCATTGGCCCGCCCTGGGCGATGCGCGCCCTGGAGAGTCCCCTCATGAACCGCAGAACCCTGTTGTTGTCCCTTTGCACCGCCGCCAGCCTGCTGGCCGCGCCGCTGACGCATGCCGACACGCTGGACGATATCGTCAAAGCCGGCACCATCAAGATCGCCGTGCCGCAGGATTTTCCGCCCTTCGGTTCGGTGGGCGCCGACATGAAGCCGCTGGGCTATGACATCGATACGGCAGCACTGATCGCCAAGCAACTGGGCGTGAAGCTGGAGCTGGTGCCGGTCACCAGCGCCAACCGGGTGCCGTACTTGCAGACCCGCAAGGTGGACCTGGTGATTTCCAGCCTGGGCAAGAACGCGGAACGCGAGAAGGCCATCGACTTTTCGGATGCCTACGCGCCATTCTTCAATGGCGTGTTTGGTCCGGCGGACCTGAAGGTCTCGTCGGCCGCCGACCTGGCCGGCAAGACCATCGGTGTGACGCGCGGCGCGGTGGAAGACATCGAGCTGTCGAAGATTGCGCCGGCAACCGCCACCCTCAAGCGCTATGAAGACAACAACGGCACCATCACCGCCTTCCTGTCTGGCCAGGTGCCGATGATCGCCACCGGCAACGTGGTCGCCGCCGCCATCCTGGCGCGCAACCCGGCCAAGAAGCCCGAAACGAAATTCCTGATCAAGAACTCGCCCTGCTACATCGGCATGAACAAGGACGAGCCCAAGCTGCGCGCCAAGGTCAACGACATCCTGGCCGCCGCCAAGCGCGACGGCTCGCTGTCGGCGATCTCGCAGAAGTGGCTGGGGGCCGAGCTGCCCAAGGATCTGTAAGTCCGGAAGGCGGCCATCATGGCTTATCAATACGACTTTGCGTCGGTGTTCGACTACACGCCGGTGCTCATCAAGGGCATCGGCGTCACGATCGAACTGATTGCCTTCGGCGCGGTGGCGGGCGTGGCGCTGGGCATCGCCTGCGCGTGGGTCCGCACGCAGGGGCCGCGCGCGCTGCGCGCCCCCGTGACGGCCTATGTCGAGGTCATACGCAACACGCCGTTCCTGATTCAGTTGTTCTTCGTCTTCTTCGGCTTGCCGTCGCTGGGCATACAACTGGGCGAAATGCAGGCCGCCTGCCTGGCGATGGCCTTGAACCTGGGCGCCTACAGCACCGAGATCATCCGCGCCGGTATCGATGCCACGCCCAAAGGGCAATACGAGGCCGGCGCCAGCCTGGCGATGACGCGCTTTCAGGTGTTTCGGCACGTGGTGCTGAAACCCGCGTTGCAACGCATCTGGCCCGCGCTGTCGTCGCAGATCGTGATCGTGATGCTGGGCTCGGCGGTGTGCTCGCAGATTGCCGCTGAAGACCTCACCTTTGCCGCCAACTTCATCCAGTCGCGCAACTTCCGCGCGTTCGAGGTGTACCTGGTCACCACCGGCATCTATCTGGCCCTGGCCATCGTCTTGCGCCAATTGCTGCGCATGACGGGCCGGCGCCTGTTTCGCAAGGCGGCGCGATGATTGAATTTTCAATGTGGGACATCGTCCGCAACCTGCTGCTGGCCGCGCGCTGGACGGTGCTGCTGTCGCTGGTGGCGTTCGCGGGTGGCGCGCTGATGGGCGTGCTGGCGCTGATGATGCGCACGTCGCGCGTGGCGCTGATGCGGCGAGCCAGTTGGGCGTATATCGAACTGTTCCAGGGCACGCCGCTGCTGATGCAACTGTTCCTGGCGTTCTTCGGGCTGTCGTTGCTGGGCCTGGAAGTGCCGCCGTGGCTGGCCGCGGGCGCGGCGCTGACGCTGTGGTCGGGCGCGTTCCTGGCCGAGATCTGGCGCGGCTGCGTGGAAGCGATTCCGAAAGGCCAGTGGGAAGCGTCCGCCAGCCTGGCGCTGGGCTACGTGCAGCAGATGCGCTACGTGGTGCTGCCGCAGGCGCTGCGCATTGCCATTGCGCCCACCGTCGGCTTCGCGGTGCAGATCGTCAAGAGCACCGCGCTGACCTCCATCATCGGGTTCACCGAGCTGTCCAAGGCCAGCACGGTGATCACCAACGCCACGTTCAGTCCCTTCACCGTCTATGCCTGCGCCGCGCTGATCTACTTCGCGCTGTGCTGGCCCCTGTCGCGCCTTAGCCTCCGGCTGGAAAGGAAGTTGCATGCCCCTCATCGCCCTTGAAGACGTCCGCAAGAAATTCGGCGACAACGAAGTCCTGAAGGGGGTGACGCTGCGCGTCGAACCCGGTGAGGTCATCGCCATCATCGGCAAGAGCGGCTCGGGCAAGAGCACGCTGTTGCGCTGCGTGAACGGGCTGGAACAGATAGACGGCGGCGCCATCATGGTGGCCGACGCGCAACTGGGCGACGACGAACTGCGGCTGCGCGCGCTGCGGCTCAAGGTGGGCATGATCTTTCAGCAGTTCAACCTTTTCCCGCACCTGACGGTGGGGCGCAACGTGATGCTGTCGCCCATGGTGGCCAAGCGCATGCCGGAAGCGGAAGCGGCCGACATGGCGCGCGCCATGCTGACGCGCGTGGGGCTGGCGCACAAGTTCGATGCGTGGCCCGAGGAACTATCGGGCGGGCAGCAGCAGCGCGTGGCGATTGCCCGCGCGCTGGCGATGCAGCCCTTGGCCCTGTTGTGCGACGAGATCACGTCGGCGCTGGACCCGGAACTGGTCAACGAAGTGCTGGCGGTGGTGCGCGAACTGGCCGCCGATGGCATGACGCTGCTGATGGTCACGCACGAAATGCGCTTTGCGCGCGAAGTGTGCAACCGCGTCGTCTTCATGCATCAGGGCCGCGTGCATGAGATTGGCCCGCCGGAGGAATTGTTCACGGCGCCCGCCACCCCGGAATTGCGCCAGTTCCTGGGGATGACGAACCTTTGAATTGCCGTGCGGCGTTGAAGGTTGAACGCCGAACGATATACGTCGACCTTCGTGCGGTGGCGATCAGCGTGAAAAGCCGCGCGCCGCGATCTCCCAGATGTCTTGCACCACGCCGTCGCGCACCACCACCAAGCCGTCATGCAGGTTGAAGGTCGGGTCCACATGCGAGGGCACCAGCTTCAGCACATCACCCAGCGCGGGCGCCTGCGCGCCGGGCGCCACGCTCACCACGCCGTGCTCGTCGTTGATGGCGGCATAGGTCAGGCCGTCCACGCCGAAGACCGCGGGCGGACCGCATTCGGCGGTGGTGGATTTCAGGCCTGCATCCAGGATCACACGCTCGGGCGCGGGCACGCTCATCACGGTGGACAGCACGAACAGGCTGTTCTGAAAGCGGAGCGGGCCGTCCCATTCATTGGCGCCGTAGTCGCCGTCCATGAAGGCATAGGACCCCGCTTGCAGTTCCGTGTAGACGCCGCTTGCCGCGTCGAATTCCGCGCTGCCCGTGCCGCCGCCGGTGATGACGTCGCAGGCGATGCCGCTTTCACGCAGCAGTTGCGCGTAGGACGCCGCAATGCGCGCCGCCTGGCGGCAGACCTGGGCGCGTTCGTCGCGCGTGCGAGCGTGCTGCACCGAGCCGTGGTAGGCCTGCAAGCCCACGAAGTTCACACCGGGCAGGTCGCGCGCCTGCTGCGCCAGCGCCAGCACCAAGGCGTCGTCAGACACGCCGCAGCGGCCTTGCCCGACGTCAACTTCCACCAGCACGTCGATCTCGGCCCCGGCATGCACCATGGCTTGGGAAATGTCCGCCAGATTCTTGGCGTTGTCCACGCAAACGCTCATCTTGGCGATGCGCGCCAGTTGGCCCAGCAAGGCCAGCTTGGACGGCCCCACAACTTCGTTGCTGATGTGAATGTCATGGATGCCGGCGGCCACGAAGGGCAAGGCTTCGCTGACTTTCTGGCAGCAGATGCCGCGCGCGCCCAGGGCCAGTTGGCGCAGGGCAATCTCGGGGCATTTGTGCGCCTTGGCGTGCGGGCGCAACGCGACGTCGTGGCGGTCGGCCCAGGCCTGCATGGAGCGCAGGTTGGCTTCGAACGGCACCAGATCCAGCACCAGGCTAGGGGTGTCGACGCGGGCCAAGGGATCGCCGGGTTGCGCGGCCGGGGGCAGCGCTATGCCGCGTATGACTTCCTGGGACATCGGGGTAACTCCGTTATCTACAGCGCGTGGGATGTAACCGTGGGGCAGGACGCCATAACCAAAGCACGACCATCCATAACCAAAGGGTTCATTGACCCCCAGGTAAACGATAGCTCCGTAACCATTGGCTACGCATGCCCCGCATGCCAGAATTTCAACATGAAAACGGCCCCCAAGGGGAGGCCCATTTTTGCGCCGTGGCGGCGCTTTTCTTGAACCGCCCGATGCAGGAATGACAAGACGATTTTCGTCACACGAACCCTACCCAACAACACCCGGAGAAGCACGCATGAAACTCAAACACTGGATCACCGCCCTGACCGTCGCGGTTGCCGCGGTCGGCACCGTGGGCTCCGCACAGGCCCAGCAATTCTTCCGCATCGGCACGGGCGGCACGGCCGGCACGTACTACCCCATCGGCGGCATCATCGCCAACGCCGTGTCGCAGCCGGGCAAGCTCGTCGCCACGGCCGTGGCCTCGAATGGTTCGGTGGCCAACATCAACGGCATCCTGGGCGGCTCGTTCGAAGCCGGCTTCACGCAGTCGGACGTGGCGTTCTGGGCCTACAGCGGCACCGGCACCTTCGAAGGCAAGCCCAAGGCGCAAGACCTGCGCCTGATTGCAACCCTGTACCCGGAAAGCATCCACCTGGTGACGCGCAAGGGCGCGGGCATCAAGAGCGTGGCCGACCTGAAGGGCAAGCGCGTGTCGATGGACGAACCGGGCTCGGGCACGCTGGTTGACGTGCGCCTGATCCTGGGCGCCTACGGCATGACCGACAAGGACATCAAGGCCGAATACCTCAAGCCCAACCAAGCGGGCGACAAGCTCAAGGACGGCGGCCTGGATGCGTTCTTCTTCGTGGGCGGGGCGCCTGCCGGCGCCATCGCCGAACTGGCCTCCAGCGGCGGCGGCATCGAAATCGTGCCGCGGGTCGGCCCGGAAATCGATGCGCTGCGCGCCAAGCAGGAGTTCTTCACGCCCGACACCATCGCCGCCAACACCTATCAGAACGTGGGCGAAGTGAAGACCATCTCGGTCAACGCGCAAATGGTCACGTCGGCCAAGCAGTCCGAACAGGTCGTGTACGACGTCACCAAGGCGCTGTACAGCGACGCCACGCGCAAGACGCTGGACAACGGCCACGCCAAGGGCAAGCTCATCACGCGCGAAAACGCGATCAAGGGCGCGGGCATCCCGTTCCACCCGGGCGCCGAGAAGTTCTACAAGGAAATCGGCCTGCTGAAGTAAGCCCAAGCCGTCCTCCCGACGGCGATACGCCAGCGCGCCGGGTCACCCCGGTGTCGCCCCGGCATTGCGCAGGGCCGCCTAGTGCGGCCCTGTTTGCGGATTCACCTGAGAAATACGTCGATGGAAATAGACCACGAAAAGACCCAGCAACTAGCGGAAAAGTACGATTCCGAAATCCGCTTCCGGCCACTGGACAAGACCGCCACCTGGATCGTTTCCGGCCTGCTGGTGACGCTCTCGATCTTTCACTACTACACCGCCGGCTTTGGCCTCTTGCGCGAAGCCACCCATCGCGGCGTGCACCTGGCCTTTGTGCTGAGCCTGATTTTCCTGGTGTTCGGCTTTTCCAAGTCGCACTACCAGCGCGAGCCGAAGTCCACGTGGTGGGCGCCTGGCGGCATCCCGCTGTATGACTGGATCATCGCCGTGGCGCTGGCGCTGTCGGTGATGTACATCCCGTACATCTTCGAAGACCTGGCGTTCCGCGTGGGCAATCCGCTGCCCATCGACGTGTTCATGGGGTCGATCCTCCTGATCGGCCTGTTGGAAGCCACGCGCCGCGCCATGGGCTGGCCGTTGCCGATCATCGCCATCGTGTTCATGGCCTACGCCATGTTCGGGCCTTACTTCCCGGGGCTGCTGCAGCACGCCGGCAACACCTGGTCCCAGATCGTCAACCACATGTACCTGACCAGCCAGGGCGTGTATGGCGTGGCGGTCGGCGTGGTGGCCACCTACGTGTTCCACTTCGTGCTGTTCGGCGTGCTGGCCACCCGTATCGGCTTGGGCCAGTTGTTCCTGGACGTGGCCTCGACCGTTGCCGGGCGCTACGCGGGCGGACCCGCCAAGGTGTCGGTGTTCGGCTCGGCCATGTTCGGCATGCTGTCGGGTTCGTCAGTGGCCAATGCGGTCACGGTCGGGTCGCTGACCATTCCCGCCATGATCCGCGTCGGCTACCCCCGGCATTTCGCGGCGGGCGTCGAAGCCGCCAGCAGCACGGGCGGACAGATCACGCCCCCCATCATGGGCGCGGCCGCGTTCCTGATGATCGAGTTCCTGGGCATCCCGTACCAGCAGATTGCGATTGCCGGCGTTTTCCCGGCCTTCCTGTACTTCTTCGGCCTGTTCATGCAGGTGCACTTCGAGGCCAAGCGTGAAGGGCTGCGCGGCCTGACGCCCGAAGAAATGCCGAAGCTGAAGCAGTCGATCAAGATGCGCTGGCCCACGTTGATCCCGCTGGTCCTGCTGATCGGCGTGCTGGCCAGCGGCCGCACGCCTTATCTGGCGGCGTTCGCGGGCATTACGGGCTGCATCCTGGTGGGCTTGCTGAATCCGTATCAGCGCTTGCGCCTGCGCGACCTGTACGAAGCCTTCGAGACCGGCGCCAAGTACGCGCGGGCCGGGGGCGCCGCCGCCGGCACCGTGGGCATCGTCATCGGCGTGGTCACGCTGACCGGCGTGGGCTTCAAGGTGTCGTACATCGTGATCTCGGCGGCGCAGTCCATCGCCGGCGTGGCATCGGTGGTGATCCCGGAAGCCATCGCCAACACGCAGTCGCTGACGCTGGTGGCCGCGCTGATCATGACGGGCATCGTCTGCATCCTGATGGGCTGCGGCATTCCCACCACGGCCAACTACCTGATCATGGTGGCGGTGGCCGCCCCCACGCTGGTGCAGTTGGGCGTGCAGCCGATCGCGGCGCACTTCTTCGTGTTCTATTTCGGCATCCTGGCAGACATCACGCCACCGGTGGCACTCGCCGCCTATGCGGCGGCCGGCATGGCGGGCAGCGACCCGTTCAA
The DNA here is from genome assembly GCF_057334535.1 of Achromobacter colocynthidis. Taxonomy (NCBI): domain Bacteria; kingdom Pseudomonadati; phylum Pseudomonadota; class Betaproteobacteria; order Burkholderiales; family Alcaligenaceae; genus Achromobacter; species Achromobacter colocynthidis. The sequence goes on along the minus strand of NZ_JBHFIZ010000039.1, from coordinate 120,686 downwards.
GACCGGCAACACGGCGTTCAGGCTGGGCATCACCAAGCTGATCGTGCCGTTCGTGTTCGTGTTTTCGCCATCGCTGCTGATATCGGTGCAGGGCTTTACCTGGTACGACTTCTTCGTGACGCTGATCGGTTGCATGGTGGGCCTGGTGCTGCTGTCGGCCGCGTTCTCGCGCTACATGCTGGTCGGCATGAAGAGCTGGGAACGGTGGGTGTGCACGGTGGGAGCGTTGCTGACGATCGTGCCGGGCGTGGCTAGCGGCTTGATCGGGCTGGCCATCTGCATCCCGGTGTTCATCCGCCAGCTTGCCGGACTGAAGCTGGAGAATGCAGCCAAGGCGGCCTAGCGCGGCACGCCAAAAGCAATCTGGCAACGAAGCAATCTGCCAAAAGATTAAACAGGGGCGGACTTAGGTGTCCGCCCCTGTTTTTCTTTCGGCCAATCGCGCATTTTGTCAGCAAATACGGGCAGAATGGGGGCCGTCAAACGACAGGGTGACGCCATACAACATTCCGCCTTTTCGCCGGTTGCCCGGCTAAATAAATCAGCGTAAAGTAAAATTCATGTTTGCTGGTCTGCCGATATGCGGGCCGACTGTGCAAACAGGCACAAACTGCGCCATATGTTCGATATCCTGGTTTATCTGTTCGAGAATTACTACACGCCGCAAGCCTGTCCTGCGGCCGATGTGCTCGCTAAGCGGCTTGCCGCTGCCGGTTTCGAGCACGAAGACATCGACGACGCTCTCGGTTGGCTGTATGGCCTTGCCGAGACTACCGAACGATGTGTCGACCTCGCTCAGGCGCCCAACACCGGAACCCGGATCTACACCGACAACGAATACAGCCAGCTCGGCACCGAATCCATCGGCTTCATCGCCTTCCTGGAATCGGCCGGCGTGCTGCCGGCGCCCCTGCGTGAGATCGTCATCGACCGAGGCTTGGCTTCGCCCGAAACGCCCGTGCCGCTATCCAAGATCAAGATCATCGCCCTCATGGTTCTCTGGAGCCAGGAAGCCGAGATCGACAACCTGGTCCTGGAAGAGCTGCTGGACGAAGAAGGCGTGCGGCTGTTGCACTGACCCGACGCGCAGGCCCTTGCTTTTGCTGTGACCTACGTAGGCCGATTCGCCCCCAGCCCTAGCGGCCCGCTGCACGCGGGTTCGCTTGTGGCCGCGCTGGCCAGTTGGCTGGACGCGCGCGCCCACGGCGGGCGCTGGCTGCTGCGCATGGAAGACGTGGATACGCCCCGCACCGTCGCGGGCGCCGCCGACACCATCATGGCGCAGTTGACCGCGCTGGGCCTGCATTGGGACGGCGACGTCATGTGGCAGTCGCAACGCAACGCCGCTTACCAATCCGCTTTTGACGCCCTGGCCGCACGTGGCCTGATCTACGGCTGCGGCTGCACGCGGCGCGAAATCGCCGATTCCGCACTGCGCGGCCAGACCGCGCCAGGCGCCGACGGAGAGCGTCCCTACCCAGGCACCTGCCGCCACGGCTTGCCGCCCGGCCGGCAAGCGCGCGCCTGGCGCTTGCGCGTGCCCGACGGCATCGAACGCTTTGAAGACCGCTGGCTGGGTCCGCAGGAGCAGGACGTGGCAACCGCTGTCGGCGACTTCGCCTTGCGGCGCGCGGACGGCTTGTGGGCGTATCAGCTGGCGGTGGTGGTAGACGACGCTGAGCGAGGCGTGACGGACGTGGTGCGGGGCGCGGACTTGCTCAGTTCCACGGCGCGCCAGCGCGTGCTGGGCCGCCTGCTTGGCTTGCCGCCGCTGCGCTATCTGCACGTGCCGCTGATCCTGGACGCCGCCAGCGGGCTGAAGCTGTCCAAGCAGAATGGCGCCGCCGCCATCGATGTCGACACGCCGCAAGACGCGTTAGCCGCGCTGGCAGACGCCTGGCGTGCCTTGGGGTTCGCCCCCATCGCCGCCTCAGACCGTGCCGACTTTCTGCGGACGGCCACCGCGCAGTGGGCGCGGCGCTTTCCGCTGCCTTAGCCGCTGATTCGCTACAGCGGCTGCAAGTCCTCACCCAGCATCCGCACCAGCAAGGCTTCGCCGTTCTCGGCCACGCGCAGTTCGCCATAACGCGCGACCTCGTAGCGCTTCGCCTGGCCTTCCGGGAAGAAATACGCATTGGTCACAATGCGCACGCCCCGGTCGCGCAGGCGATAGCGCAACGGCACCTCATCGGCCGCATGTGGCTGCGCGTTGGGCTGGATGCGCAAGGGCGTGGCGACCCCGCGGGCATCGGCTTGCAGCATCACATAGCCGTCGGGCTCGAAACCCAGGACGGCGTCATCGTCCGCCGTGCGATCAGCGCTTAGCCGCAAGCGCGTGATATCCCGGCCGGCCGCGAAGTTCAGCGCCATGTAGTCGCCTTGCATCAACGACCGGGGGTCGACCGGGGCCAACTCCAGAATCACCACCTTGCCCGTGGCCAGCAGCTTCTCGCGCTGCCAGATGCCGCCGTTGGCCACCACCAGCACCAGCGCCAGGCCGCCCAGAATGGCCAGCGTGCGCCAGCGCAACAGCGCCGACACCGGCGGCAGCGGCACGCGCCGTTGGGGGGCTTGCGTGCGCATCAGCCTGGGCACCAGCCACACCAGGCCGCGCAGCACGAACAGCAGCAGCGCCCCGCCGCCCAGCCACAAGGCTTTTTGCAGCAAGGGCACGTCCAACTGGTAGTAATAGACGCCCAGATAGGCCAGCAGGCTCAAGACCCCGAAAATGACCAGGCGCAATTGGTTCAGCCCAAAACCCAGCAACAGCCAGGCCAGCGCAAAGCCCACGCCCGGGCTGGGCAGCCAGAACAGCGCCAGGACCAGCAGGGCGATCGGCACGCCCCAGGTCACGCCAGCCGTCAACACATGGCGGCGCGGCCATAGCACCGCCATCGCCGCCGCCGCCGGCAGCAGCGCGCCCGCCACGAGCAGCAAGGCGCCCTGGGGGTTCAGTTGCCACATGGCGGGCAGATGCAGGGCCGAAATGCCGCCCGCCAGCCACACCATGCCTTGCACGGACAGCAGGAAGGCCCAGGCCAGCGGCTCCAGCGCATGACCGCGCTTGCCGCCCACGTGGTGGCTCCAGGTCAGGATGACGGCGGTGGCCCAGGCGCCGATCACGGCGATCGGCAGCCAGACAAAGCCGGCGCGTCCCGCGTCGAAATAAAGCCAGGCGTCCAGCAGGTCGTCCCGCATCAACTCCGGCGACAAGCCACGCCAGATCAAGGCGGCGCCTGCCGCCGCGATCATCAGGCCCGACAGAAAACGCAGGATGACGTCAGGCCCCAGCGCGTAGATCACCGCCGCCAGCAGCAGCACAAAGAAGCAGGCGCTAGTGAACGAGGTCGAGCTGGACAGGCCGTAGATGATGAGGATCTGGCCCGTGAACGCCATCGCCGTGCCGCATTGCCGCCAGAACGGCCCGGCGTCGCTGCGCAGCACCGCCACGCCCGCACCGCACAACACCAGCCCGGCCACCAGCGCGCCTTCGTCCGACGTCACAATCCCGGAGAACGCCACGAACACCAGCAGCAGCAAGGTCGCCAGCCAGGCGCTCAGGCCCAGCAGGCATTGCACATACCAGGGGGGTTCGGCATGCGGCGTGGCAACGGGCGCCAGTTGCGCCACGGCGGCGCCGGAATCGCCCGGCTCGACGGCATTGCCCGCCGAGGCCGCGGCCGGTTCCGCATCCGCGGCGGCCACGGCGGCCTGGGGGCCAGCCGCCAACCCGCGCAGCCAGCGCGCCGCCAGCACCGCTTCGGCCATCAGCAAGGCGGCCAAGGGCAGGGCGGCCCACACGCCGGGCTCCAGCCGCAGCAGCCATTCGCCCACCACCCGCAGCGATACGCAGATGACGCCGGCGGCCAGCATGGCCAGAATGACCAGGTCCAGCCGGCCGCGCTGATAGTAAAAGCCCAGCCCCAAGGTTGCCGCCAGCCAGGCGATGCCGTTCAGCGACCCCACACCGCGCACGAGGAAGTCGCCGAACATCAGCGACAGCACCAAGGCACTGATGGCGATGGCCGCCAGCACGCGCGGGCCGATCATCGTGCTGGCGCGCCAGCGGCGTGCCGCCAGCTCCCAGCCCAGCAGCAAGGTCAGGTTCAGCGCCGCCATGATCAGGTTGGGCAGCCCCGTGCCGTCAAGGATGGCGAACCAGGTGAAGACGCGCTCGCCCAGCCACAGGGCAACCGCCATATTCAGCACCAGGGCCCACAATAGCCACACGGCCTGGCTGGCCGAGGCCAGCGCCCAGGGCAGCAGCAGAACCGCCCACCAGGCGAACAATTCCCAGGTATCGGCGCCAGTCTGGTAAGTTTGACCCAATAACGCGAGCAAGGCGCCCAGCAAGATGCCGGCCAAAGCCAGAAGCGCGCCGGGAACGCTGCGCCGCACGCCAGGCTTGCCGCGTAGGCGCAGTCCGGCCCAGGCAGCAGCCAGCGCAGAAATGGCCAGCAAGCCTTGCGTGCCGGCAAAGCGTTGCACTTTTGTCATGTCCTGCCAGTTGGCGGCGACCCAGCAAATCGCAGCGCTGCCCAGCAGCAAAACGCCTAGCCACAAGGTGCTTCGCGCCAAGAATTGACGCCAAGCGTGCAGTTCGGATCCCGCTTGCCTTTCAGTGCCGACTTGCATCTGGCGAATCTCCGATCTTATTATCCGCGCTACTAAGGCGGGACTACCGCCACTGGATACACATGAATAAAACGCTGATTATTGCCGAGAAGCCCTCGGTGGCCCTTGATATATCACGCGCCTTGGGAGGCTTTGCGCGCGAGGGCGACTATTTTGAAAGCGAACGTTACGTACTCGCGTCCAGCATCGGCCACCTGCTGAGCTTGGTCGCGCCCAATGATCCGGTCAAGGGAAAGTGGAGCTTCACGCACCTGCCCGTGATTCCGCCGGAATTCGAACTGGGCCCCACCGACAAGAAATCCGCGGAACGCCTGAAGCTGCTGGTCCGCCTGGCCAAGCGCAAGGACGTGGATTCGATCATCAACGCCTGTGACGCGGGTCGCGAAGGCGAACTGATCTTCCGCTACATCATTCAGTATGCGGGCGTGAAAAAGCCGATTCAGCGCCTGTGGCTGCAATCGATGACGCAGGCCGCCATTCGCGAAGCCTTCGCCAACCTGCGCGACGACTCCCAGTTGAAGCCGCTGGAAGCGGCCGCCCGCTCGCGTGCCGAAGCCGACTGGCTGGTCGGCATCAACGGCACGCGCGCCATGACCGCCTTCAACAGCAAGGACGGCGGCTTCTTCAAGACGCCGGTCGGCCGCGTGCAGACGCCCACGCTGGCCATCGTGGCCGAGCGCGAAGAGCGCATCCGCCGCTTCGTGCCCCGCGACTACTGGGAAGTGCGCGCCACCTTCATCGCCGCCGCCGGCCTGTACGAAGGCCGCTGGATCGACCCGCAATTCAAGAAAGACGAACGTGACCCGGAAAAGCGCGAATCGCGCCTGTGGTCGGCCGCCGCCGCGCAAAGCGTGGTGGCCGCCTGCCGCGACCAGCCGGGCAACGTCACCGAGGAATCCAAGCCGTCGACCCAGATGTCGCCGGCCCTGTACGACCTGACGTCGTTGCAGCGCGAGGCCAACGGCCGGTTCGGCTTTTCGGCCAAGACCACGCTGTCGCTGGCCCAGACCCTGTACGAACGCCACAAGGCGCTGACCTACCCGCGTACCGATTCGCGCTACCTGCCCGAGGACTACATCACCACGGTGCAGGAAACGATGCGCGCGCTGGCCAAGGGCGGCTCGAATGCCGTGGGCGGCCTGTCGCGCCACGCGGACACCGTCGTCAGCCAGCAGTGGGTGAAGCCCAACCGCCGCATCTTCGACAACAAGAAGGTGTCGGATCACTTTGCCATCATCCCCACGCTGCAAATCCCGCATGACCTGAGCGAAGCCGAGGCCAAGCTGTACGACCTGGTGCTCAAGCGCTTCCTGGCCGTGTTCTTCCCGGCCGCCGAATACCGCGTTACCACCCGCCTGACCGAAGTGCAGGGGCACCGCTTCCGCACTGACGGCAAGGTGCTGGTCACCCCGGGCTGGCTGGCCGTGTACGGCAAGGAAGCCCAGGGCGAAGACGCCAACCTGGTGCCGGTTGCCGACGGCGAAACGGTGCGCACGGAAGACGTCGAAGCCGTCGGCCTGTCGACCAAGCCGCCCGCCCGCTTCAACGAAGGCACCTTGCTGTCCGCCATGGAAGGCGCGGGCAAGCTGGTGGACGACGAAGAACTGCGCGAAGCCATGTCCGAGCGCGGTCTGGGCACGCCGGCCACGCGCGCCGCCATCATCGAAGGCCTGCTCAACGAGGTTTACCTGCGCCGCGAGGGCCGCGACCTGGTGCCGACCGCCAAGGCGCGCCAGTTGATGACGCTGCTGTCGGGCCTGGACGTCACCGAACTGACCTCGCCCGAGCTCACCGGCGAGTGGGAACACAAGCTCAAGCAGATCGAGCAGGGTGGCCTGGGCCGTGAGGCCTTCATGCGCGAAATCGCGCAGATGACGCAGGTGATCGTCAAGCGCGCCAAGGAATACGAGCGCGACACGGTGCCGGGCGACTACGCCACGCTGCAAACGCCGTGCCCCAAGTGCGGCGCGGTGGTCAAGGAAAACTACCGCCGCTTCGCCTGCACCGCCTGCGACTTTTCAATCGGCAAGCACCCGGGCGGCCGCACGTTTGAGCTGCCGGAAGTGGAAGAGCTGCTGGCCAAGCGCGAGATCGGTCCGCTGCAAGGCTTCATCAGCAAGATGGGCCGGCCGTTTGCCGCCATCCTGCGCATCAGCGATGAATACAAGCTGGAATTCGACTTCGGCCAGAACGACGAGGACGATGCCGAAGCGGTGGACTTCTCCGGCCACACACCGGTGGGCGCCTGCCCCAAGTGCCAGTCGCGCGTGTTCGAGCACGGCATGAGCTACGTGTGCGAAAAGTCCGTCGGCCCCGAAAAGACCTGCGACTTCCGTTCGGGCAAGGTCATCCTGCAGCAAGAGATCTCGGCCGAACAGATGGGCAAGCTGCTGGGTAACGGCCGCACCGACCTGCTTGAAGGCTTCGTGTCCAGCCGCACCAACCGCAAGTTCAAGGCCTTCCTGGTGCGTCAGCCCGACGGCAAGATCGGCTTCGAGTTCGAGCCGCGTCCTGAAAAGCCCGGCCGCGCCCCGTCCAAGACCGCGACCAAAACGGCGGCAAAAACGGCAACCAAAACGGCCACGAAAAAGGCCCCGGCCAAGAAAGCCGCGGTAAAGAAAACGGCAGTCAAAAAAGCCGCCGTAAAAAAAACCGCCCCTAAAAAAGCCACGTAGGATGGGTGAAGCGCGATAAACCGGGAAGAAGAACCCAAACAAAGAACGCGCGTAACCCATCACCCTTCCCCAGAACGCCCGGCCCCGCCGGGCGTTTTCCATTGTTGCCCCCACACCCCTGCGTTATCGTCTACCCCAAAACAGCAACACCCAAACTCAATCCGAGGACGACATGACCCACAGCCCCCGCTTCACCACCCGCCGCCGCATGCTGACCGCCGCCGGGGCCTTGGCCGGCGTCAGCCTGCTTGATGGGCGCATCGCCTTCGCCCAGCCCAAGCTGGGCCGCGTGGCCTACGGGCAAGGCAGCATCGACCCCTTCTTCGCGGCGGGCTACGTGGCCTTGAAAAAGGGCTACTTTGGCGAAGGCGGCCTGGACGTCGAATACCTGAATTCGCAAAGCGGCCCGCGCACCAACCAGTTGCTGGCGGCGGGCCAGATCGTGTTCGGCGCCACGGCAGCCACCGCCGCCCCCGCGCTGACTATCGCCGGCAAGGCCGCCACGCTGGTGTTCGGCTTTGACCGCAAGCTGACCTACGCCAACATCATCGTGCGCCGCGAAGACTTCGACAGCGGCAAGATCAAGTCGCTGAAGGACCTGGCCGGCAAGCGCGTGGGCGCCACGCAGCCGCAGTCCAGCACCTGGCTGATGGCGCTGTACCTGATGCAGAAGGCCGGCGTGGCCGACAAGGTCGACATCCGTCCGCTGGGCGATCTGGCCACGATGCTGGGCGCGCTGAAGACCGGTTCGGTGTCCGCCAGCATGGCCACCATGTCCATGATGGAACAGGCCCGCCAGGAAGGCTGGGGCGTGCCGATATTCGACGCCACCACCGAAAGTTCATGGAACGAATTCATGGGCGGCGACGTGCCGGGCATTGCCGCGCTGACCTTGGAAGACACCATCCAGAAGCGGCCGGAAGTGGTGCAGGCCTTCGTCACCGCCATGGTCAAGGCGCAAGACTTCATCACCGCCAACAGCGCCGCGGGCGTCACTGACGCGATCTACGACGACTACCTCAGCGCCTTTCCGCGCGCCGCCATCGAGAAGACGCTGGGCGTCTACAAAGACACGGTGTTCCTGAAAGACAACCTCATCACCGAAGACGCCTACAACCGCATGACGGCCATCATGGGCGACGGCCGCCAGTTCTCGAACGACGAGATCAAGACCGTGCCTTACGCCAAGTGCGTGAACATGAGCTTCGTGCGCAAGGCGCGGGGCCTTTGATGATTACGCTGGACAAGGTCGGCAAGGCGTACCAATCCCGCCAGGGCACGACGCATGCGGTGGGCGAGGTCAGCCTGACGATCGAGGCAGGCGAATTCGTGTCCATCGTGGGCCCCTCGGGCTGCGGCAAGAGCACGCTCTTGAACATGATCGCGGGCTTTCTGCGCCCCACCACGGGCACGATCCAAGTAGACGGCCGGGTCGTGGACGGGCAGGTGCCGCCCGCCTTGGGCTACATCTTTCAGAAAGACACGCTGTTGCCGTGGTTCAGCGTCAAAAAGAACGTGGCGCTGGGGCTGAAGTTCCAGGGCGTGGCGGCCGACAAGATCGAACGCCGCGTGGCTGAACTGCTTGAACTGGGCCACCTGAGCGCCTTCGCCGACGCCTTTCCGCATCAGCTATCGGGCGGCATGCGGCGGCGCGTGGCACTCTTGATGAGCCTGGCCGTGGAACCGCGCATCCTGTTGCTGGACGAACCCTTCGGCGCGCTGGACACGCACACCAAGACGCACCTGCATCGCGAACTGATGGAGATCTGGCGCAAGCTGGGCCAGACCATCGTGATGGTCACGCACGACCTGGACGAAGCCATCCTGCTGTCGGACCGCGTGGTGGTGCTGTCCGGCCCGCCCAGCCGCGTGCTGCTGGACGAGCGCATCCGCATTCCGCATCCGCGCGACGTCTTCACCTTGCGCGAAACACCGCAGTTCGTCTCTCACGTGCAAAGCCTCTGGAGCGTGCTGGGCCAGCAGTTCCGCGCCGCCGCCTGACCCGATTCGCACCATGATTTCGACTGACACTTCCGATTCCCTGCAAGACCAGCTACGGCTGGACCGCCGCGCCGCCGTCAAGCGCCGCGTCCGCATCACCTTGTGGCAAGTGCTGATTCTTGCCGTCATCCTGGGTTCGTGGGAAACGCTGACGCGCATTCCCTGGTTCACGCAGAACACGCTATTCGACCCCTTCTTCATCAGCCAGCCGTCGCGCGTGGCAGTGCGGCTTTGGGAATGGCTGCAACCCGGCCCGCGCTCGGTCTGGCCGCATCTTTGGCTGACCCTGCAGGCCACGATGGTGGGGCTGGTGGTGGGCGTGGGCAGCGGCTTCATCGTCGGCATGACGCTTAGCCGCAGCCGCTTTCTGGCCGACGTGTTCAACCCCTTCATCGTGGCGTTCAATTCCATGCCGCGCATCGCCTTCGTGCCGCTCATCACCATGTTCTTCGGCCTGGGGCTGGCGTCCAAGGTGGTGACGTCGTGGTTCGTGGTGTTCTTCCTGGTGTTCTTCAACACCTACAAGGGCGGGCGCAGCGTGGAACGTGAATTGGTCGACTTCTGCCGCACGCTAGGCGGCTCGCCGCGCCAGATTCTGTGGCGCGTGCGTATTCCGACCGCGGCGGCATGGACGTTCGCCGCCTTGCCCAACGCCATCAGCTTCGCGCTGATCGGCGTGGTGCTGGCCGAGTTCGTCGGGTCCACCACGGGCATGGGGTATTTGATGATCACCGCGCTGGCCACGCTGAACGCCACCGACATGTTCGCGGCCGTGACGCTGCTGTCCATCGTGGGCATTGTGTTGGTTTATTGTGTGACCTGGCTGGAACGGCGGCTTTTGCATTGGGCACCGGAGTTCAGGGAATGACGATGAAAAAATCGGGGCAGCATTGATGAGCACACTTCCGTATCTGCGTAACTTCGACTTGACCGGACAGGTCGCGCTGGTGACCGGGTCCGCGCGCGGGCTGGGCTTTTGCATTGCGCGGGCCTTGGCCGGTTGCGGCGCGCGCGTCTTGATCAACGGCCGCAACAGCGGGTCCGTGGACGCGGCCGTGGCCGAGCTGACCGACGCGGGTTTGGACGCGCACGCCTTGCCGTTCGATGTCAGCGACGATGCCGACATGGAACGCGCGTTCCAGCGCATTGACGACGAGCATGGCCGGCTGGACGTGTTGGTGAACAACGTGGGCGCCCGCAACCGCAAGACGCTGCGCGACACCAGCCCCGCCGAAATTCGCGAGTTGATCGATACGGATCTGGTGGCCGGCATGCTGCTGGCCAAGTTCGCCGCCGAGCGCATGATGCGCCAGGGCGGCGGCCGGTTGATCGCCATCACGTCGGTGGTGGGCGAGTTGGCGCGCGCCGGCGATGCGGTCTATCCCGCCGCCAAGCAGGGCCTGACGGGCATGGTGCGGGCATTGGCGGCGGAGTTCGGCGGCCACCACATCACCAGCAACGCGATCGCGCCGGGCACGTTCGCCACCGAGACGAACGCGGCCATGGTGGCGGACCCGAATTTCGGTCCGCGCATCGCGGCACGCAACCCGACGGGGCGTTGGGGTGAGCCCGAGGAAATCGCCGGAGCGGCGGTGTTTTTGGCATCACCCGCGGCGTCGTATGTGAACGGGCACGTGTTGGTGGTGGATGGGGGGTTGTCGATTCAGTTTTGAGGTGAATCGACGTTTGAGGTGATGGGCGTTTTTGTGGCGATGATGGGTTGCGCGCGAACGCGGGTGATGGGTTGCGCGCGAACGCCGGTGATGGGTTGCGCGCGAACGCGGGCATCTTGGAACAGGTAGACCGGTGCGCGCTTCACCCATCCTACGAAGTAGCGGGGGTCATTCATCACGCACGGCGAATGCCGTGCGCCACCACTGTAGGATGGGTGAAGCGCGGAAATATCGCCCCGCGCACGGTCACGCCCATCGCGCGCAACCCATCACCCCCGCAAAAACTCAGGTCGTCTCGTCCTGATACCAAACCCCTTCCGCCAGCATCATCTTCTGATGCCCGTGCCCGGCGGGCATCATCGGAAAGCAGTTTTCCTGCGCCGTCACGGCCACGTCCAAAAAGTAAGGCCCATCGTGCGCCAGGCATTCCGCCAGCGCCGCATCCAGCTTTGCCGGATCATCCACGCGCGCCGCGCCCCAGCCGAACGCACGCGCCAAGGCCACGAAATCCGGCAATGACGCGTTATAGCTGTGGCTATACCGCCCGCCATGGATCAGCTCTTGCCACTGGCGCACCATGCCCATGTAGCCGTTGTTGCACAGCACGACCTTCACGGGCGTTTCGTGCTGCATGGCGGTGGACAATTCCTGGATGTTCATCAGCACTGATGCGTCGCCGCTGACGCACACCACCGTCTTGTCCGGATGCGCCACCTGCGCGCCAATCGCGGCTGGCACGCCGTAGCCCATCGTGCCCGCGCCGCCGGACGTCAGCCAACGGTTCGGCTTGTCGAAACGCAGGTATTGCGCGGCCCACATCTGATGCTGGCCCACGTCGGTGGAGACGATCGCATCGCGGTCGGCCAGCGCGGCGTTCAGGCTCGCCATCAGGTGCTGCGGCAGGATCGCATCGGCGGCGGGCGTGAAGCCCAGGCAGTCCTGCGCGCGCCACGCCTCGATGCGCTTGAACCAGGGCGCCAGCCGCGCGGCGTCCAAGGGCGCATCGCCCATTTCGGCGCGCAGCGCGCGCACCAGTGGCAGGCAGTCGCCCACCAGCGCCACGTCCACGCGCACCACCTTGTTGATGGAAGCGGGGTCGATGTCGATATGGATCTTGCGCGCATGCGGGCAGAACTCGGACAGCTTGCCGGTGATGCGGTCATCGAAACGGGCGCCGATGCACACCACCAAATCTGAGTTGTGCATGGCCAGGTTGGCCTCGACCGTGCCGTGCATGCCCAGCATGCCGACAAACTGCGGGTCGGACGCGGGGAAGGCGCCCAGCCCCATCAGCGTCAGGGTGCAGGGCGCGCCGGTGTGGCGGACCAGGTCGGTGAAGGCCTCGCAGGCTTCCGGGCCGGCATTGATCAAGCCGCCCCCGCCGTAGAAGATGGGCCGCTTGGCCTGGGCGATCAGCGCGGCGGCGCGGCGCACGGCCGACTGCGGCAGCTTGGCCGCCAGCTTGCCGGACTGCCGACGTGCGCGCAGCGCGGCCAGCTTTTGCTGCGACGGCAAACCCGGCACATCATCGTCCGCGTCGCGCGGCACGGCCAGTTGCACGTCCTTCGGAAAATCTACCAACACCGGGCCGGGGCGGCCCTGGCGGGTCAATTCAAACGCACGCGCCACCACATTGGCCACGTCGTCCACGGCGCGGATCTGGGTATTCCACTTGGTGACGGAACGCGAAATGCCGATGGCGTCGCACTCCTGGAACGCATCGGTGCCGATGGCGGCCGTGGCCACCTGGCCGCTGACGCACAGCACCGGAATCGAATCGCACATGGCGTCCAACAAGCCCGACGTGGTGTTGGCCATGCCGGGGCCCGAGGTCACGAACACCACGCCCGTGCGGCCCGTGGTGCGGGCATAGCCTTCGGCGGCATGCACGGCCGCCTGTTCGTGGCGAACCAGCACGTGGCGCAAGCGCGGCTCGGCATACAGGGCGTCGTACAGCGGCAGGACGGCGCCGCCGGGGTAGCCAAAGACCGTGTCGACCCCGTTCGCAATCAAGGTGTCCAGCAGAATCTTGGCCCCGTTAGCAGGGGGGGTTTCAGTGGCGGCAAGCGCGGCGGCGGCGGTGGGGTGCAGGCGATCGTTCATGCTATCTATCTTATTCGGAGCGGCGAAGAATTTTTATCTTCTTTTCTACGAATCAGGGCCATCCAGAGTAAATTCATCTTTGATTTGGAGGAATCAAAGAAAATGAACCTGGACAAGTTTGATCTGGCCATTTTGAAGGTCTTGCAGGACAACGCGCGCGCCAGCCTGAACGAGATCGGCGCGGCGGTGGGGCTGTCGTCCACCCCGTGTTGGAACCGCATCAAGCGCATGGAGGGCGCCGGGGTCATCCGCGGCTACACCGTGGACATCGATCCGGCCAGCCTGGGTTTCATGGACACGGTCATCGTCCACGTCACGCTGGAAAGCCACAGCGAAGAAACGCTCTACGAGTTCGGTCGCGCCCTGGCGGCCATACCCGAGGTGCTGGAAGCGTTCCTGGTGTCGGGCGACTACGACTACTACATCCGCATCGCCGTGCGCGACACCCGCGACTACGAACGCCTGCTGCGCGAACAGCTCTACCGCATCCCCGGCATCCGCCACAGCAAATCGTGCTTTGTGCTGCGCCGCCTGAAAGAAACCATGCTGCCGTTGACCGGGCCGGTGGGCTAAGCCGGCGTCAGCGCAGGATGAAGTCTTCAGGCACCGCGGCGTCCGGCAACGGGCGCACGCCCAGGCCTTCCAGCAGGTCGATCTCGATCACGCGCGCCAGGGCCGACAGCGGCAGGTCGTTCTCTTCCAGGCCGAACGGGTCTTCCAGCTCGTCGCCCAAGGCATCCAGCCCGAAGAAGGTGTAGGCGATGATGGTGACCGCCACGGGCGTCAGATATTCCAGCGTGCCCACCAGGCCGAACGGCAGCAGCAGGCAGAACAGCCAGGCCGTGCGATGCAGCAGCAGCGAATAGGCAAACGGACAGGGCGTGAACTTGATGCGTTCGCAGGCGGCCTGGATGGCGGCGCACTGCGCCACGCGCTGGGTCAGCGCCTGGTAGAGAATGTCGCTGAGTTCGCCGCGCCGCAGGCAGCCGGCCAGGTCGCGGTTGATCGCCATGAGCAGCGCGTCCGGCACATTGCGGCAACCGGCAAGCGTGTCCAGTTCGTCCTGCTGCACCCACGGGCGTACGGCCTGCACCATGTCCTGCCCGCGCAGCCGCGCCGCCAGGCCGTAGCCGAATCCGATGCAGCGCCGCACCAGCCGTTCCTGAATCGGGTTGGCCGTGCTGGCGGCCAGCAGCACCGCGCTTTCGCGGGCCAGGCTGCGCGCCTGCACGATCAGGTCGCCCCATTGCTTGCGGGCTTCCCACCAGCGGTCATAGCAGACGTTGTTGCGAAAGCCCATGAAGACCGACAGGGCCAGGCCGAACAGCGAGAAGGGCACCGCCGTGAGGTGCGCGGGCGAGAACCATAGCCGGTGGTACATCCACACCACCACGCACGACAACAATGTGATGACAAGGATCTTGCCAAGAATGCGCGGGATGATGGAACCGCGCATCACAAAGAACAAAGCCAGCGCGGAAGGACGCGGACGGACGATCATGATGAAATCAACCAAGGACAAGGCGGCGCCAACTATACGCCTGTGATCCTGTCACAGGCGCGTCGATATAATTCTGTTTCGTCTCGCGCGCCCCGACGCCTCCTTCAACGCCTTCCCCAACGCCTACATGACCACCGAAGCCACCCCGATCAAGCCCTGGCATGTTGTTCGCCGCTCGAAGCTGCATGGCACCGGCGTCTTCGCCGCCCGCAAGATCCCCGCCGGCACGCGCATCATCGAATACGGCGGCGCGCGCATCAGCGCCAAGGAAGCCGACCGGCGCCACCCGACCAACCCCGACGACCCCTTCCACACCTTCTTCTTCGCGCTCAGCTCCGGCCGCGTGATCGACGGCGGCGACGAAGGCAATGACGCCCGCTGGATCAACCACTCCTGTGAGCCCAACTGCGAGGCCCAGGAAGGCAAGCACGGCAAACGCGTGTACATCGTCGCCTTGCAGGACATCGCGCGCGGCACCGAACTGTCATACGACTACGGCCTGGTCCTGGACGGCCGCATCACCAAGGCGCTGAAGGAAGGCTACCGCTGCCTGTGCGGTACGCCGCCGTGCCGGGGCACGATGCTGGCGCTGCCGAAAAAGAAGACGGCAAAGAAATTGGCGACCAAATCCGCCCAAGCCGACAAATCCGTCCCCTGAACATCCGCGTTCACATCCCGCCCGGTCGGTTCCGCGATCCGCGCAGACAGGCGTACAATCGCCGATGTCGTTAACACGACATGCAGTACGTCTTCAGGGCGGGGTGTAATTCCCCACCGGCGGTATGCCATGCAATGTGGCGAGCCCGCGAGCGCCCGGCGTCCTTCACGGACATCGGGGTCAGCAGATCTGGTGAGATGCCAGAGCCGACGGTCATAGTCCGGATGAGAGAAGATGTGCCGGCACAACACCCCGTCATCCAGGCGCCCATGCGCCTGGAACGTCGTATTGCGTTCGGCTGTCGATTAGCCCTGAAACGTTTTTCGCCCCCTTTATTTTGCGAGAGCGTTTCAATGTCCAACCTCAATACCCCGCAGTCCCTTCCCAGCCTGGCTTCGCAACCCTTCGCCGACCGTTTGCAGCGCGCGCTGCATCATCTGCGCCTGGGCCGTCCGGTCATCCTCATGGACGACTTCGACCGCGAAAACGAAGCCGACCTGATCGTCGCCGCCGACAAGCTCACCGTGCCCGTCATGGCGCAATTGATCCGCGACGGCAGCGGCATCGTGTGCCTGTGCCTGCCCGGCGAAACCCTGGACCGGCTGGAACTGCCGCCCATGGTCACGCGCAACCAAAGCCGCTTCGCCACCGCCTTCACCGTGTCCATCGAAGCGCGCGAAGGCGTCAGCACCGGCGTGTCGGCGGTTGACCGCGTCACCACGATCCGCGCCGCCATCTCGCCGTCGGCCCAAAGCGATGACATCGTCAGCCCCGGCCACGTGTTCCCCCTGCGCGCCCAACCCGGCGGCGTGCTGACCCGGCGTGGCCACACCGAAGGCTCGGTGGACCTGGCCGTGCTGGCCGGCCTGCGCCCCGCCGGCGTGCTGTGCGAACTGATGAACGCCGACGGCACCATGATGCGCGGCGCCTCGCTGGAACGTTACGCGGCCCAGCACGGCCTGGTTGCGCTGACCATCGCCGAACTGGCCGACCACCTGCAGAGGCTGAAAGACGGCAACGCCGAAACCGTGGACGACGAAGTCCTGGAAATGGCCGCCACCGTCTAAGGCAAGCAGCATTCCGGCGGGCCGCAGCCACGCGCGGCCCCGCCGGGCTAGCGAACCACCGGGCTGGCGCCAGCGGGTCGCCGGGCTACGGCCACACCGGACGTCGCAGCGCCAGGGCCACGAACACCGCGGCCAGCGCGCATGCGCCGCCCATCGCATACACGGCGCCAACGCCTTGCGCACCGGCCAGCCCGCCCGCCACCGGGCCGCTGATCCCCAACGCCACGTCCAGAAACGCCACATACGCCCCCATGGCCGCGCCACGGCTTGCGGCCGGCACGCGCCGCACTGCTTCGACGCCGAACGCCGGAAACGCCAGCGAATAGCCCGCGCCGGTCAGGCATGCGCCGGCATACGCCCACACCGGCGTGGCGCTGTGCCAGATCAGCCACTGGCCCACCGCCTCGATCAGCACGCACACCAGCGCCACGCGCGCGCCGCCCACTTGTCAGGCAGACCCGCGAAGAAGACGCGGGCAAGAATGAACCCCACGCCGAACGCGCTGAACATCCATCCCGCGCCGTCCCAGCCGCGTTGCACAAACAGCAGGCTGACAAACGCGGTGATGACGCCGAATCCCACACTGGTCAGGGCCAGGCCCAGACCGGGTAGCAGCACCATGCCCAGCACCCGATAGAAGGGCGTGCGCGCCCCACCCACGGCAGGCGCGGCGCGTTGCGGCAGCACCAGCGCCAGCGCCGCCAACGGAATCACGACCGTTGCCCACGCCTGGCCCGCGAAGCCGGCATAGGCATACAGCCGCATGCCGGCGGGTGCGCCCAAGGCATAGGCGGCGTAAATGGCGACACCCACCCAGGCCATGACGCGGCCCGCGTTCTGCGGCCCCACGCGGCCCACGCCCCAGCTCAACGCACCGGTGACGATCAGGCTTTCGGCGCATCCCATCAGCGCGCGGCCCGCCAACAGCGCCGTCAGCGCCCCTTGCGGCCGCGCCGACAACATGTCGGCCAACACATACAGCACACCCGCCGCCGCCCCCAGCAGGCAGCCGATCACCACCGCCCGCTTGGTGCCCTGGCGGTCGGCCAGCGCACCGGCATAGGCGCGCGACAGCAGGGCGGCGGCAAACTGCAGGCCGGCCACCACGCCCACCACCAGCGCGCTCATCATCAGCGTGCCGGTCACGTAAAGCGGCAAGACCGGCATCGGCAGGCCGACCATGAAAAATGCAATGAACACCACCACCACCAACGGCGACAACTGCACAAAAACAGAGCGCACGGGTACACCGGCTGCGGGCGCTGCCCCAGCCGTCGATACGTTCGACATGAGAAATCCTTGATAGGGTTGTGGCAATCCGAAACCATCGCGGAGAATTCGTCGATGGCATAATCCGCGCTTGCGGGTGAACAATCAGATTGCCTGCCCTGAATTTTATGAGCCATTGCTCAGGTTCGATACTCGCCTTTCCACGCATCCATGACCGCTATCCCTCAGCCCCGAAAATCGCCGCGCCAGCTCAGGTCCCAGCACACCGTCGACACGATCCTGCAAGCCACGGCTCGCATTCTGGCCACGCACGGCTATGCCGGCACCAACACCAATCTGATCGCCGAAACGGCTGGGGTCAGCGTCGGGTCGCTGTACCAGTATTTTCCGAACAAGAATGCGCTGATCGCCGCGCTACATCAGCGCCACGACAACGACATGCTGGATGTCATCGACGAGGTGTTGAACACCAACCCCGCCGCGACGCTGAAGCAGCGCGTGGCGGCCATCGTGCAGGCCATGCTGCATGCGCATCTGCTGGAACCCGCCTTGCACCGGGTGCTTGAACGCGAGTTTCCGCTGTTCGACACGCCGCGCGACCACAGCCTGGCCGACCAGGACATCCACCGCCGCATGCGGCATTTGCTGGAACTGCATCGGGCCGAGATCGCGCAACAGGACCGCGACCTGGCCACCTATGTGGTGCTGCGCATCATGGAATCGTTGGTGCATGCGGCGGCGTTGGAGCCGCCCGTGGGCTTTTCCACCGAGCAGCTTGAGCAAGCCGTGGTGGACGCGGTGATGGGATATCTGGGTACGCCTACGGCCAAGAAGCCGGCGCGCAAAAAGGCGGCGAAATAGCGGCTGGGGATTACCGCTTGGCAATCACCGGCTGGCCTCTGCCGCCATCAGGGCCAGGCAGTCCGAGGCCTTGCCCACCACGATGCGCGCGCTGCACGCCAGCATAAGGTTCAAGTTCAGGCCGAAATCTTCCACCGTATACCCCTCGGCATCCACCATGCGCGACGCGCCGTCGTCCGCCGCCGCCCCCACCGCCACCTGATCAATCAAAGACCCGGCCTGGCTGGTGTAGCCCCAGACCGGCTTGCCGCAGGCGATGGCGTAGCCCACTTCAAAAGCCGTGCCCGAATCCGGCTCGGCGCCGCGAAAGGTATTCAGGTTGGCCATCACCATGTCGGCGCGGCGGATCAACGCGACGTTTTCGCGGTAGATCCACTGCGCCAGCGCGGGCCCCGACAAGTCCTGGGGCGCCGTATTGTCCAAGGGAAACAGGCCGTCGAACCCGTAGGTGGCGCATAGCGCCTTCAGGCGCTGGCCATGCGCCACGGCATCGGGAAGGAATACGTCGAACCCCGCAAGATACACACTGCGCATCAGGGCTGCTCCGGTTCTGAAACGGGTTCTGAAACATTGAACGGCTGGCCGGTGGTAAAGAACGAACCACCCGCCAGGTAGTGGATTGAACGCCGCTCGTCCGCCGGGAAATGCCAGCGGTTTTGCGAGAACACATCCGGCGCGGCCCAGGCGGCGACGACTTCGCCAATGAACAGATCATAAGCCTGTTGATTGTGCGGCTCGGGCACCACCTTGCATTCCAGCCAACCCAGGCAGTCGCTGACGAGCGGCGCGCCGATCTTGCTGGCCGCGAACGTGCTCAAGCCACAAGCCGCGAACTTGTCTTCGTCGCGGCCCGTTTCCGAACCCACTTTCATTGTGGCGGCGGCCTGCGCGCGTGAAGGAATGCACAGCGCGAATTCGCCGGAGGCCTCGATCAGTTCGCGCGTGTAGGTGTTCTTGTCCACCACCACCAGCATCTTGGGCGGATTGAAATCCAGGGGCATCGCCCAGGCGGCGGCCATGACATTGCGGGCCGCGCCGTGGGCGCTGGTGACGAGCACCGTCGGGCCATGGTTTAAAAGCAGATAAGAGCGAGGCAGTTCGACGGGTTCGATGTTGGACATGGACGTTGCAAGATGGGGTTGCAGGGCGGGTTGCCGGCTTCAGGTTGCCGGCTTCAATACCCGACCGTGAAGCGGCGGCGGGAGTGTTTGGGGGATTCGATTTCGTCGGCCAACGCAATCGCGTAGTCTTCCATCGAGATCCAGCTTTTGCCTTCCTCGTCGGCCAAGAGGGTGTCATCGCCGACCCGGAATGCCCCGGTACGCTCGCCGGGTTCGAACATGGCCGATGGCGACAGGAAGGTCCAGTTCAGCACTTTTTCCTGACGCAGCGTGTCCAGGAAGACGACGCCCGCGCGGGCCTCGGGCTTGTAGGCGTCCGGAAATTCAGGGGTGTCGATCAGCAGCGTGCCGGGCGCCACTTGCAGGCTGCCCGCGCCGCCCACCACCAGCAGGCGCGGCACGCCGGCATTCTTCACGGCGGCCAGCAAGGGCTTGGCGTCGGTGGATACAAACCGCGTGGCGCTGACCACGGCATCGTGGCCGGTCAGCAGGGGCGTCAGGGTTTCAGGGTCGGTAGCGTCGCCCTGTTGCACGGTCAAGCCTGGCTGGGTGTTGACGTCGGCCGGATTGCGGGCGATGCCCGTCACCTGGTGGCCGCGCTTGAGCAGCTCGTCCGCCACGCGCGAACCCACCCGGCCCGAAATGCCGATCAATGCGATTTTCATGGTCTTGCTCCTTAAGCGGGAACCGGGGCGGCTGGCGGCGCACCACGCGCCTTTGCCCTGCGCCGCCCCGAATTCGGCAATCCATACTATTCGGTCAAATCCGAACAAAAAACCCAATAGATCAGACGAGTTTTTTGCAATCCATGCATCAATACATCAATGCCTCAATCCTCATTCCGTGGCTCAAGCCGCCGCGCGCTGCGCTTGATAGACCTGCAAGTGCGAATAGGCCACCCGCAGATACGTCGCATCCACGCCCAGCGTACGGGCACGGTTGACCATGTCGCCCACGATGTGATCGGCCTCGACCGGCAGGCCCTGGCGCAGATCGCGGAACATGGAGGCCGTCATGGGCTGCTTGCGGTCACTGATCAGGTTCTGCACAAACGCATCGGCTTCAGGGCGCACGGCATGGCCGGACGCCGCCGCCACGGACTGCGATTCCTGCAACAGGCTTTTCAGGATATCGATGCCGTCATCGGTGGACGCGATCTGACCGATCGAGCCGCGCATCAGACACGTGGCGGCGGCCAGCGTGGTCAGCATGACGTACTTTTCCCACATGTCCTGATGGATGTCTTCGCTTAGGCGGCTGACGTATTCGCCCCCGGCCAGCGCCTGCTCCAACGCCACGCAACGCTCGCTACGGGCAGGGCCGGCGCGTTCACCGAAGACAATATTCGCGTGCTTGCCCAAGTGCACCACTTCACCTTCCGGGCCCATCGTGGCGTTGATCTGGCACAGGCCACCCAGCACGCGATGCGGCTCGAACTCGCGGTCCAGCACGTCGTATTGCAGCACGCCGTTCATGATGGGCAGCACCGCCGTATCGGGCCCGACCGCGGGGCGGATGGCGTCGATGGCGCTGGCCAGGTCATATGCCTTGCAACTGAGCACGACCACGTCATACGCGCCCTGCAAGGTCTTTTCAGTGACCAGCTTCGGCTGCAACGTGACATCACCCAGCGGGCTCTGGATGCGCAGCCCTTGTTCACGCAGACGCGCCGCGCGCGGCTCGCGCACCAGAAAGGTCACATCCGCGCCAGCCTGCGCCGCGCGTCCACCAAAATATCCACCGGTGCCGCCAGCACCCAAGAACAACAACCGCATTCGTCTCTCCTGTAGCCGCCCGCCTGTTTTGCGGGCTGATACGGAATTATGCGCTTGGCGCGGAACATCGCCCAGCCCGGCCGAGCGGGTCAGTCCAGCGCGCGGCCAAGCCACGCCGACCCCGGCGTCACGGCTGAGGGTCGCCAGTGGCCTGCTGCTATTTCAAGAACCTCACCAACACCCAGGTCACGTCCTGGCCGTTGACTTGCGGCAAGATCACTTGATGCATGAAGGTCTGGGGACCGGTGGGAAATTCTTCGCACGTCCACGTTCCGGGGTAAGGGCAGGGCGCGCCAGACCGCACACGCACGGCGCTCGCGGGGGCCACAGCGGCGTCGTGCATCCAGTGCCACGTTACCGATTCTCCGCGATACGCCGGCAAGGGTTCGTGCTTGGACACGACGCAGAGGATTTCGCCCTTCTCATCGGCCCGCCACTGGCCGGCGCGGGGCGCAAGCTGGCCGCTCTCGGCGCGGCGCGCCGGCTCGGGCTCCGGCGCGCGCTGGTCTACGTCCCGCTGCCAGATGACACGCCCGCGCGACGTGTCTTGCGATATCGGCGGCGCCAGCTCGCCCGCCTTGAAGTAGCGGCGTGAATGGGTTTTCGCCAGGGTGTACCAATAGCCTTCCGACGGAATCGTTTCGCCCACAACGACGTGGGTCGGCGTGGGTTCGACCGCCGGGGCGCCCGGCATGCCAGGCACACGGCCACGGATCTCCGGTGTGGGCCAATCGCTGTCGTCATCGAACCGGCCCAGCCAACGCTGCGTATCGCGGCGGTCAAAGCGTTCGTTGGGATCGCCATCCCATTCACCGAATCCGATCAGGTCCAGTTGCGGATGACGGATGCGGCGCAGCACTCGGTTCAGCAACACGGGAAGTTCGGGCACGCCGTCTTCGACGGGGTAGAGCTCGGGCTGAGGGCCGAGTTCTATCCATTGCCCGCAACTCAAGGTGTCGACGCGAATGCGCGGGTCAGCAAGCTGCGTGGCGACGTCTTCGCGGGATAGAGAGAGCTTTTCACGCCAGATGTCGGACAGGAAGAAGCCCCAGGTGGGCGGGCGGATGCCTGAAGGCAGTTGCGGCGTAAGAGACATGCCGAACGGGTAATCGGTATCCAGGCCGTAGAAGTGCGGCGTCAGCGCACGGTCCCACACCGCCGCTTCGGCGCGCATGCCGAATTCCAGCGGGTTGCCCATCGAGAATCCGCTATAGACTTGCGCGGGCTTCAGGCGTCCGATCGTATCGAGCACGAATCGGCGCCAGGCATCTTTGTTCTCCAGCCACCATTGCCAGCGGTAGTAGAACTGGATTGATGAGTAGTCTTCGTCCGAATCTCTCCAGTAGGAGGTTCGCCACAAATAGGCGGAATGCGTTGGCGAACTTTGATGGTTCTTTTCGTCCGTAAACTCGACTGTGAACGCCTTTTCCAGAGGCGTTCGCCTCGCCCATTCCCTTAGATCACCAAGCCGCTTTGACCCGTAGGGATGCGGACGTTCCGAATCCGGATGTGTAGCGATGGTGAAGGGGTGGCTAAGCAACTTCTCAAATGCCTCTTTCACATCGATCATCGCAAGCGTTGTTTGAAGATAATTTGCTGGCTCGTAGGTGAAGTAGAACGTGGAGAACAGCGTTGTAGACAGCTCGAACGTGCCATTATCAATCGCGGTGTGTGGCCATTTTTTCAGATCCGCGATCATGCCTACCAGGTCATCGTCGTTAATCAAAGGATGGCTTGTACTCATCGCCCTTTCCTTCCTGGCTGATCGCCATGAGCCGCCCTTTCGGGCCGGTAACCTGTGCAATCTTCTGGAACGCGCAACAGCGCGACTTTTTTTGAATCGCGGCCCATCAGCTTTAGGTAGTCGTTCATCTGCTTCCCTCTCACCCAATCATTCGGAAACTTGATCTCCACCGCCGCGAACACGTTGCTAACTTCAAACGGCTGCTGCCGGTATTCCACGATCACGAGATCCGGCGCCAGGCTGCCCTTCGGCCTTGGCCAGAAGGGAAAAACCTCACTGATACGCATGGGTTTCGTCGCGGGCTCTCCCAGCATCGCCGCCCCCGTCGTTGCGTTGTAGTTCGGTTCCGCCTTCAAGGGACTCTGCCACGACAGCAAGTCATCCACCGCTTCAAATACCAGCGATGCCGTGGTCTGCTTCAGCGCAATATCGATCGTGGTTTCGATGACCTCGCCGGGGATTTTCTTGCGTATCCGCCTGGGCACGACCAGCGGCGACTTCAACGCCCACTGGCACACCCTGCTGATGAC
Organism: Achromobacter colocynthidis; assembly: GCF_057334535.1. Lineage (NCBI taxonomy): Bacteria > Pseudomonadati > Pseudomonadota > Betaproteobacteria > Burkholderiales > Alcaligenaceae > Achromobacter > Achromobacter colocynthidis. Next base: position 97,112 of record NZ_JBHFIZ010000039.1, on the reverse strand, counting down.
GGGCCGGAATGGAATCTTGCGTTCGATGTACTGCTGGTACGTCACGTTTTCGCGACGGCCGCGCGACACCGTGACGTTGCCGCCAGTGAGCACGAACGTCGAGCTCTTGATGTCGATCTCTTCTTTCATGCCGCCAATGACATCCTTCAGGATGGTCTCGACGTCCCTTCTGCGCTGGCTGATCTGCGCCAGCGTCTCGGCCGTCTCGATGGCGGTTTGCGCGGTTTCGTACGCCGCATAAGCACGATAGGCGCGATATCCCCAGATAAGCGCGCCGACAGCGGGGGCTGCCATGGAAGACCTCCTTGCGACGGGGAAACGGGAAGTCGTCCATGCGTGATGGCGCGGTGCTCCCCAGAACTCAACCGAAGCCAAGATCTTGCGCAAGGGGCGCAGGGGGCGTCTATAGGATCTGTACGATTCCGCGTGTCAGGGGGCCAGGCGTCCGCCAGACGCGCGCGTCGATAGCAGTGCCTTCCGAGCGCGGCGGCTCACGCCTCGTGATTGCGTTCCATCCACGCTTCAAAGCCGCCCCGCAACGCCCAGGTCTTTGGATACCCCGCCGCGCGCCGGCGCGAGGCCAGCAGCGCGGCCGAGACCTCGTTGGGGCAGGCGCAATAGACCACGATGTCGGACTCCAGCGCTTGCGGGTCCAGCGCGGGCAGGGGCGCCTTCAGGTCCACGGCGATGGCGCCGGGTATGCGCGCGGCGTCGCGCTGCGCCTCGGGCCGCACGTCGAAGACCAGCGTGTCGCGGCCGTCCTGGCGCCATTGCATGAGCTCGTCGACGGACACGCGGGGAATGACGCGCAGGCTGCGCAACAGAAGCCGACGACGCAGGAAGCGCGCCAGGATGTAAATCGCCAGCACCGCCGCCAGCACGCCCAGCCCCGTCGGGCCGTAGGTGCCCAGCACGTCGAGCACATCGTTGATCACGCTTTGGAACAGCCCGCCCAGCAACAAGGCAGAGCCCGCCCAGATCATGGACCCTGCCAGGTCATAAAGCAGGAAGCGACGATAGGCCGTGCCGGTCAGGCCCGCCATGACGGTGGACAGCGCGCCCGCGCCGGGCAGGAACTTGCAGACCAGCAAGGCCCGCACGCCAATGCGCAAATACAGCCGCTGCGTCTGGCGGATGCAGGAGTCCTGCGACAAGGACATCTTGCACACCACGCCCAGCAACCGTGCGCCATAGCGCCGCCCCGCCACGTACCAAAGCGTGTCGGCCAACAGACAGGCCACGGTGGCCGCCAGCCAGGGCGTCAGCCAACCCGCCGCGCCGCCCAACGCGCCCGCCGCAATCAGCATGGGATAGGCAGGCACGGGCAGGCCCGCTTGTTCGACCAGGACGTTGGCGAACACCAGCCACCCGCCGTACTGCTCGAGCAGCAATTGAATGTCTTGCATGGATCTTCCAGCATGCCGCGCTACGCGCGACCGAAGCGGCGATTTTAATGGCGTGGCCGCCCGCGCAGCGGTTTGTCGGAGTGGCCAATAGGGGTACACCGCGTTTTGCCCCCGCGTGTCCATCCCATGAAACGACGGGCACCAAATTGGTGCCACGTATCCCAGCCGGGGTGCCTATAATCCTGCCCGTCCATCAGGTTTCCCCGACTTGTCGCGAGGAATGCCGCATGGCATACAACTTGCTTCGCCAGGATGGGCCGCGATGCCGATCCTGCCGCCGCATCGCTGCCATCCCATCACGTTTCCATCCCCCGCGAAGGAGTCACCCGCATGAAATCCCTGTCCACCCTGTCCACAGGCGGCATCGCTCGCCGTGGGCTGCTCAAGCTGGCCGCGGCCGCCGCGACCGGCGCGCTGCTGTTCTCGGGCGCAGTGCAAGCCCAGGCGCCCGCCAAGACCAAGGTTGCCGCCATCTATACGGTGCCGGTCGAACAGCAATGGGTGTCGCGCATCCACAAGGCGCTGACGGCAGCGCGCGACCGTGGCGAGATTGACTACACGTTCTCGGAAAACGTCACCAACGCCGACTACGAGCGCGTCATGCGCCAGTACGCCGAGCAGGGCAACAAGCTGGTGGTGGGCGAAGCCTTCGCGGTGGAATCCGCCGCCCGCAAGGTAGCCAAGGACTATCCGCAAACCGCCTTCCTGATGGGCTCGTCGGGCAAGCCGCAGCAGCCCAACTTCTCGGTGTTCGACAACTACATCCAGGAACCCGCCTACCTGACCGGCATGATCGCCGGCGGCATGAGCCAGAGCGGCAAGATCGGCCTGGTTGGCGGCTACCCCATTCCGGAAGTGAACCGCCTGATGCACGCCTTCATCGAAGGCGCCAAGGAAGTGAACCCGAAGGCCGAATTCACCGTGACCTTCATCGGTTCGTGGTTTGATCCCCCGAAGGCCAAGGAAGCCGCCTTCGCCATGATCGACAAGGGCGCGGACGTGCTGTACGCCGAGCGCTTCGGCGTGTCGGATGCCGCCAAGGAACGCGGCAAGCTGGCCATCGGCAACGTGATCGACACGCAGCCGCAGTACCCCGAAACCGTGGTGGCCTCGGCCCTGTGGAGCATGGAGCCCACCATCGACGAAGCACTCAAGCAGGTCAAGGCCGGCACGTTCAAGGCCGACGACTACGGCCAGTACTCGCTGATGAAGTACAAGGGCTCGTCGCTGGCGCCGCTGGGCACCTTCGAAAAGAAGATTCCCGCCGAGCTCGTCGCCAAGGTCGAAGCCAAGCAGAAGGCCATTCTGGACGGCAGCTTCACCGTCAAGGTCAACGACAAAGAACCCAAGTCCTCGGCACGATGAACCAAGCGCCTCTCGCCCTGCAACTGACGGGGATCACCAAACGCTTCGGCAGCCTGACGGCCAACGACGATATCTCGCTGACGCTGCGGCAGGGCGAGGTCTTGGCACTGCTGGGCGAGAACGGCGCCGGCAAATCGACGCTGGTGTCGATTCTGTTCGGCCACTATCTGGCCGACGCCGGCAGCATCGACGTGTTCGGCAAGCCTTTGCCGCCCGGCCGGCCCGACGCCGCGCTGGCGGCGGGCGTGGGCATGGTGCACCAGCACTTCACACTGGCCGACAACCTGACCGTGCTGGACAACATCATGGTCGGCACGGAATCGCTGTGGAAGCTGGCGTCCGGGCGGAGCAAGGCGCGCCGCCGCCTGGTTGAACTGGGTCAACGCTTTGGCCTGGGCGTGGACCCGGACGCGCGCGTGGGCGGCTTGTCCGTCGGCGAAAAGCAGCGCGTTGAAATTCTGAAGGCGCTGTATCGCGGCGCGCGCGTGCTGATCCTGGACGAACCCACCGCGGTGCTGACGCCGCAGGAAGTGCAGGACCTGTTCGCCACGCTGCGCGGCTTTGTCGACGACGGCCTGGCCGTCATCTTCATTTCGCACAAGCTGGACGAAGTGATGGCCGTGTCGCGCCGCGTGGCGGTGCTGCGCCAGGGCAAGCTGGTGGCCGAACGCGACACCGCCGCCACCAGCCCCGCCGAACTGGCTGAATTGATGGTCGGGCGCAAGGTCGTCATGCCGCGCGCCGAAGCGGTGGCCGCCGCCGAACAGGCGGCGCCCGTGGTGACGCTGTCTCAAGTCACCGTGCGCGACAGCCGCGCCGGCGCGCCGCGCCTGGACAGCCTGGACCTGACCGTCCACAAACATGAAATCGTGGCGATCGCGGGCGTGGCCGGCAACGGCCAGCAGGCGCTGGTGTCGGTCTTGACCGGCTTGGCGCAACCGTCCGACGGCACAATCCGGCTGGGCGCCGAGCACGCGCCCGCGCCCACGTCGCCCGCCGGCTGGACCGCCGCCCGCGTCGGCCGCATCCCCGAAGATCGCCACGGCGAAGGCATGATCGGCGACAGCCCGCTTTGGGAAAACGCCATCGTCGAAGACCTGAAGGACAAGCGCTTCGCGCGCTACGGCCTGATCCGCGCGCGCGCGGGCCGGGCCTACGCCGCATCGCTGGCCAAGCAATTCGACGTGCGCGCGGCGTCGCTGGATGTGCGCACGCGCAGCCTGTCGGGCGGCAATATGCAAAAGCTGATCCTGGGACGCACGCTGGCGCGCGAACCGCGCTTCATCGTGGCCGACCAGCCCACCTGGGGCCTGGACATCGGCGCCGTGGCCTATGTGCGCGAGCAGTTGCTGGCCGCCCGTGCACGCGGCGCCGGCGTGCTGCTGGTGTCGGAAGACCTGGAAGAAATCTTCGCCCTGGCCGACCGCATCGCCGTGCTGTGCGGCGGCAAGCTCGTCGCCATCAAGCCGGTAGCCGACTGGACGCCCGCGACCGTCGGCCTGGCCATGACAGGAACCCGCGCGTGACGGTTCACGCCGCCCCGCGCCGCTTCCTTTTCTATTGAGCACTCTTCGCATGAAACTGATCCTGGAACGTCGCCCCGAGCCCAGCCGCATGGCGCTGGCCTTGGCCCCGATCGCGGCCATCCTTTTCACCCTGGCGATCTGCACCTTGCTGGTGGCCTGGGCCGGCGCGCCCGTGGGCCGCACCTACGCGCTGCTGTTCGAAGGCGCGTTCGGCTCGCGCTTCGCGCTGTCTGAAACGCTGACCCGCGCCACCCCGTTGATGTTGACGGGCCTGGCCTGTGCCGTGGCGTTTCGCGCGCGCTTCTACAACATCGGCGCCGAAGGCCAGCTATATCTGGGCGCGCTGGCGGCGGTGGCCATCGGCGGGCTGCACGACGGCACGGGGTTCGACCTGCCCGTGCCCGTGCTGTTCGGCGGCATGATGCTGGCGGCCGCGCTGGCCGGCGCCTTGCTGCTGCTGATTCCCGCGCTGCTCAAGACCCGCCTGGGCGTGGACGAAGTGGTGACCACCTTGCTGGGCAACTTCATCGTGCTGCTGTTCGTGTCCATGATGCTGGACGGCCCCATGAAGGACCCGATGGCGATGGGCTGGCCGCAGTCCGTGGCGCTTAACGGCGACCTGGAATTGGGCAAGCTGATCGAGCGCACGCGCGCCCATACCGGGCTGCTGTGGGCGGCGGGGCTGGCGCTGGGCTTGTGGCTGCTGAACCGCTACACGGTGTTTGGTTTCCAGATGCGCGCCGTGGGCGCCAACGCGCACGCCTCGCGTTTCCTGGGCCTGCCGGTCAACCGCGTGATGCTGGGCACCGCGATGTTGTCCGGCGCGCTGGCCGGCCTGGCGGGCGCTATTGAAGTGGCGGGCCGCACCGGCTACGTCACGCTGGATATGTCGCCGGGCTACGGCTACACCGGCGTGGTCGTCGCCATGCTGGCCGGCCTGCATCCGCTGGGGGTGATCCTGGCCAGCATCTTCGTGGCCGGCATGCTGGTGGGCGCCGACAGCATGAGCCGCGCCATTGCCGTGCCGAACTACATCGCCGACGTCATCGTCGCCACTTCGTTGCTTGCCATGCTGGTCGCGACGCTATTCGCGCAGTACCGCCTGCGCCGCAACCAGGCTTGAGGAACACGCCATGGAATGGATGGATCTATTGAGCACCTCGGCCTTCTGGGTCGCTGTGCTGCGCCTGGCGACGCCGCTGATTCTGGGTACGCTGGGCGTGCTGCTGTGCGAACGCGCCGGCGTGCTGAACCTGGGCATCGAAGGCATCATGGCCGCCGGCGCCTTCACCGGCTGGCTGGTTGTGTACCTGGGCGCGCCGCTGTATGTGGGCGTGCTGGCGGCGGCGTTCGCCGGGGCCGTGTTCGGCCTGTTGCACGCCGTGCTGACGGTGCCATTGGGGCTGTCGCAACACGTGTCGGGGCTGGGGGTGACCTTGCTGGCAACCAGCCTGTCGTACTTTGCGTACCGCGTGACGTTTCCCAGCGTGAACACGCCGCCCACCATCACGCCGTTTGCTGAAATGAAATACCTGGACGGCATTCCGTTGATCGGGCCCGTGCTGGCCGGGCAGACGCCCATGACGCTGATCGCGCTGGCCGCCGTGCCGATTCTGGCCTGGGTGCTGAACCGCACGCCGGTCGGGTTGGCGATCCGCATGGTGGGCGAAAACCCCGCCGCCGCCGAAGGGCAGGGCCTGTCGGTCACGCGCCTGCGCATGGGCGCCATCGTGGCCGGGTCGGCGTTGATGGGGGTTGCCGGCAGCTTCCTGACGCTGGCCGCGTTCAACGCCTTCTTTTTCAACATGGTCAACGGCCGTGGCTGGGTGTGTGTGGCGCTGGTCGTGTTAGCGTCCTGGCGTCCCGGCAAGGCCTTGCTGGGCGCGCTGATCTTTGCCTTCTTCGATGCACTGCAACTGCGCTTGCAACAAGGCGGCGCGGCCTTGCCCGGCCTGCCTGAGCTACCGTATCAGGTGTATTTGATGCTGCCCTACATCCTGTCCATCCTGGCCCTGGTGGTGATGGCGCGCCGCGCCGCCTACCCTCAAGCTCTGATGAAGCCCTACCGCAAGGGCGAACGCTAAGGTGGGCCCACCCCCGAAGCGCTACGCGCTTCCCCCTCAAGGGGGCGTCGCGACGGACCGGCGGAGCCGGCTCCGTGGGACCTGGCAGGGCCGGAGACCATTGCAGCGTTATAACTATTGAGAATTTTCGCTAGGACCCAACCATGCTCGACCTGATCATCAAGAATTGCACGCTGCCCGATGGCCGCACGAACATCGACATTGGTGTGGCGCAAGGTCGCATCACTGCCGTGGAACCGGCGTTGAAGGCTGACGCTGGCCAGAGCATCGATGCGGCCGGTCAACTGGTGTCGTCGCCTTTTGTCGACGCGCACTTTCATATGGACTCCACGCTGTCGTTCGGGCTGCCGCGCGTGAACCAGTCGGGCACGCTGCTGGAAGGCATCGCGCTGTGGGGCGAACTGAAGCCACTATTAACGCAGGAAGCGCTGGTGGAACGCGCGCTGGCGTATTGCGACTGGGCGGTGGCGCGCGGCCTGTTGGCCATTCGCTCGCACGTGGACGTCTGTGACCCGCGCCTCTTGGCCACCGAAGCGCTGCTGCACGTGCGCGAGAAGGTCAAACCGTACCTGGACCTGCAACTGGTCGCCTTCCCGCAAGACGGCGTGCTGCGCGCACCCGGCGCGCTGGACAACCTGAAGCGCGCGCTCGACATGGGCGTGGACGTGGTGGGCGGCATTCCGCACTTTGAACGCACCATGCAGGACGGCGCCGAATCCGTGCGCATCCTGTGCGAACTGGCCGCCGAGCGCGGCCTGCGCGTGGACATGCACTGCGACGAAAGCGATGACCCGCTGTCGCGCCACATCGAAACGCTGGCCTATCACACGCAGCGCCTGGGCCTGCATGGGCGCGTGACCGGTTCGCACCTGACGTCCATGCATTCAATGGACAACTACTACGTGTCCAAGCTGATCCCGCTGATCCGCGAAGCGGGCGTGGCCGCCATTGCCAACCCGCTGATCAACATCACGCTGCAAGGCCGCCACGACACCTATCCCAAGCGCCGCGGCATGACGCGCGTGCCCGAACTGCTGGCGGCCGGCGTGCCGGTGGCCTTCGGCCATGACTGCGTAATGGACCCCTGGTACAGCCTGGGTTCGGGCGACATGCTGGAAGTGGCGCACATGGGTCTGCATGTGGCCCAGATGACGGGCCAGGACGCCATGCGCGCCTGTTTCGAGGCCGTGACGACCACGCCCGCCAAGATCCTGGGGCTGGACGACACGGGCATCGCGGTCGGCAAGCGTGCCGACCTGGTACTGCTGCAAGCGCGCGACCCCGTCGAGGCGCTACGCCTACGCGCGACCCGGCTGATAGTGCTGCGCGCCGGCCAGGTCATCGCGACCACGCCACCGGCCACCGCCACCCTGAACCTGCCGGGCCGCCCCGGTCAGGTCAGCTTTCAGACACCGGCCCGCTGACATAACCCGGTCGCTTGGCGGCCGTGACGATGATCTCCACCAGCAGCTCCGGCGCGGCCAGCTTGGCCTCGCAGGTGGCGCGGGTGGGCATCGCCCCAGGCAGCGCCCACTCGGCCCACACGCTGTTCATGCCCGCAAAGTCGCGGTCGATATCCTTCAACCAGATCTGCACCGACAACAGCCTCGACTTATCGGTGCCGGCCTGCGCCAGATAGCCGTCGATCTTCGCCAGCACGTCGCGCGTCTGCGGCACGATGCCGCCTTCGGCCGTTGACGTAACGCCGGCCACATAGACCGTATCGCCATGGATCACGATGCGGCTCAAGCGCTGGTTGGTGTCTTTGCGCACGATATCGTTGTTCATACGTCCTGCTCCTTTTCTGATGGGGTGGACGCCATCGTGGCGTCCGAAAAACGTTCAATCCGGAATGGCTCGATCGGCATGTCCGTCGTGCCGGTGGTGATCAGGTCGGCCATGATGCGGCCCACGATCGGGCCCAATTCAAAGCCATGCGCCGAAAAGCCGAAGGCATGGAAGGCCGTTTCGTGGCGGCTGCTGCGGCCAATGACCGGAATCTCGTCCGGCATGGCCGCTTCAATTCCCGCCCAGCCTCGGTTCACGATGGCGTCGCGCATGTGCGGAAACAGGTCGCAGACCGTGCGCGCGCCCTCGGCCAGGGAACGAAAGTCCAGCTCGGTCCATTCCGCGTCGCGGTCCACCCAGGCGCGCCGGCCGCCGCCGATCAGCACGGTGCCGTTCGTGCGTTGCTTGAACGATAGCGCGCGTCCCGTGCCCAGCACCACGGGGTCCAGGAAATGGTCCATGCGCAAGGTCACCAGCATCATGGGGCTGATGGCAAGCAGCGGCACGGGCTCGCCCCATTGCGCCGCGATACGGTCGGCCCAGGCGCCCGCGCAGTTCAAGACTTGCGGCGCGGTGTACGTGCCCGCATCGGTCTCCACGCGCCACTGTCCACCATCTTGCGCCACGCGGTCCACGCGCACGCCTTCCAGAAAGCGCGCGCCCAGGCTGGCGGCCTTGCTGCGAAACGCCAGCGTCGTGCGGTAGGGGTCGGCCGCCGCGTCTTCGCGCGCGATCAAGCCGCCCTGAATGCTGGGCGCAATCATCGGGATCATGTCCAGCAGCGCTTCAGCGCTGATCCATTGTTCATGCGTGTAGCCGTGATTGGTCATCGTGCGCAAGCGAGTTTGCAGCGCCTGGACGTCGGCGGCGTTCTCGGCCACGCGCACCTGGCCGTGCTGCTCGAAGCCGCAGTCGTCATCCACCAGCTCGCCGATGCGATACCAAAGTTCACGCGAGGCCAGCGCCAGCGGCACCTCGGCCAGATGCCGCGACAAGGTGCGCACGCCGCCCGCGTTCACGCCCGAGGCATGCCGCCCCACGTAGTTCTTTTCAATCACCAAAGCCGACACGCCCGCGCGCGCCAGATGCAGCGCCGCCGAGCTGCCATGCAGGCCCCCGCCGATGATGATGACTTGCGCCGACCGCGTTGCATCGGTCATGGCATTACTTCTTCAAGCGGACCACGGCCTGGCGGGAATCATCCGTCTGCGGCAGCGACGCGAGTTCTCCCAAGGTCAGCGGCTTGGTCGGGAAGCGCAGCCGGTAATAGCCCACTTCCTGCGTCGGCACGCCGCGTTCCTCGGCAATGATCTCGGCCACGGTCAGCCCGCAGAAGCGCCCTTGGCACGGCCCCATGCCGCAGCGCAGGAAGGCCTTCATCTGGTTCGGACCGGTGCAGCCCAGCTTGACCGTCTCGCGCACTTGCGCGGCGGTGACTTCCTCGCAGCGGCACACGATGGTGTCGCCGGTGGGCCGCCGGAAGGCGTCAGGCGCCTTGTACAGCGCATCGAAGAACTCGCGGCCCCTGACGGCACGAGCCAACGCGTCGCGCGGCGCCACGGCCTCGCTATCGCGTTTGCGGGCATCGATGCGGCCCAGCAGATGCGCGGCCTGCAACGCGGCCAGCCGGCCCCGGTGTTCCGCCGCCAGCGCGCCCGCGATCCCCGCGCCATCGCCCGCCATGCCGATGCCGTCCACCGTCGTCAGCCCCCATTCATCAACCTGCGGCTCCCAACAGTCCAGCGCGTCGTTCCAGCGGTGCTCCGCGCCCACGGCGCGCGACAGGTTCACGTTGGGCACCACGCCTTGATGCAGCATCAGTTGCGCGGCGGGCAAGGTCTTGGTGACGCCGCCCGCCGTGTAGCGCACGCTTTCCAGCTTGCCGTTGCCCAACGCTTCCAAGGCCGTGACACCGCGCGTGATCGGCACGGCCGCCTTGACGGCGCGCAGCAGCTTCAGCCCCTTGCCCAGGTAAGGCGATCGCAAGAACCCCCACACCTTGGGCAGCGCCTGGCCCATGCGTCCGGGCGGCGTGGTTTCAAGCAGCGCGTCGATCTTCACGCCGGCATTCAGGTACTGCCAGGCCACCAGATAAAGCAGGGGGCCGCTGCCCGCCAGCACCGTGCGGTCGGCTGGCACCACGCCCGCCGACTTCAGCAGAATCTGCGCCGCGCCCGCCGTGATGACACCGGGCAGCGTCCAGCCCGGAATCGGGAAGGGCCGCTCTTGCGCGCCCGTGGCCAGCAGCAGTCGGCGCGCGTGCACGATGCGCGCTTCGCCCGCCACCGAATACGCCACCTCGAAGCCTTTGTCGGGTTCCGGCGCGGTGCGTTCGGCCACGGCCCAGACGGTGGCGCCCGGCACGTAGCGCGCGCCCGATTGCTTGAACGGCGCCACCAGCGACGCGCCATGCCAATAGTCTTCGCCCAGGATGCCCCGGTCAGTGACCGGGGTCGTGGTGATGGCACGGTAGATCTGGCCGCCCGGCGCCGGCTGTTCATCCAGCAGCACCGTGTCCACGCCCAAGGTGGCCGCCAGCGTCGCCGCCGCCAGGCCCGCCGGGCCCGCGCCCACCACCAGCAAATCGCATTGCGTTGTTTCGATCATGCCTGCACCTTGCGCGCGCCCAACTGGCGCTCGATCTTCATGCCCTCGCGCACGGCCGTCATGCAGCCCTGCTGGTTCGCCTGGCCATCAATGGTGACCAGGCAGTCGTAGCACACGCCCATCATGCAATAGGGGCCGCGCGGCACTTCGTTCACCGCCGTGTCGCGACAGGCCGACACACCGCCCGCGAACAACGCCGCCGCCACCGTATCACCCGGCCGGCATTGCAGTTCGGCCCCATTGACCGTCACGCGCACGGGCGCGCTTTGCGTCTGGCGCTGCGCCTCGTCAAGCCTCTTGAACATGAAACCTCCGGGTCGAGAAGGGCGCCATGTCGTCGGCAAGCTTGCCGGCCACGATCATGGGCGCCAGATTGAGCGCGTGCGCGGCGGCCAGCGTCACACCGCTATGACAGGTGGCGACGAAGGCGCCGGGGCACGTTTCGGATTGCTGATAAATGGGAAAACCGTCCTTGGACATCACGCGCAACGCCGCCCAACTGCGCACCACGCGCACGTCGCGCAAGGCCGGCAGCGTGCGCACGGCACGATCGGCCAGCGTACCCAGGATGGGCAGGCCCACCAGGTTATCCACATAGCCGGCTTCTTCCTGCGAATCGCCGATCAGCCAGGTGCCTTCATCGGTCTGGCGCAAGGTGGATAGCGGCGTCTCCAGCATGGGGCGCGTGCGTTCCAGCACCACGATCTGGCCACGCTGCGGGCGCACCGGCACGTCCAGGCCAACTTGCGCGCCCAGATCCTTATTGGACAGGCCCGAGGCCAGCACCACCTTGTGTGCACGCACCGTGCCGCCTGGCGTTCCGATCTCGAACACGCCGTCGCGCTGCTTGATGCTTTGTGCCGGCCGGCGCGGCAGGTAATCCACAACCCGCTGTGCAAAACTGGCATGCAACGCGCGCAGCAGCTTGAGCGGGTTGGCAATGCCATCCACCGGTGTCCACGTGGCGCCACGCACGTCGGGGCCGATGCCCGGTACCAGGTCGGCGACTTCGGCGCGGTCGAGTAGTTTCCAGTCGTACTGCGCCATGCCGGGCTGCGCCAGCAGGGTCTTCATGAACTGGCCGCGCGCTTCCACTTCTTCATCACTCAGCAGCGCGTGCAGACCGCCGCGCTGCTCCAGATGCACGTCCACGCCGGTCTCATCCAGCAGTTGCGCGGCCAGCCGAGGCCAGCCGGACGCGGACGTCATCGTCCACACGCCGTAGCGCGGCAGACCCATGCCCTTGCTCTGTACCCACACCAGCCCGAAGTTGCCGCGTGACGCGCGGTAAGCCACGTCGCCTTCGTCCAGCACGGCCACGTGGTCCAGTTCGCGCCGCAAGCCATAAGCGATTGCTGAGCCCACCAAGCCCCCGCCAATCACCACGGCGTCATAAATGCCGCGATGCACGGGCGCGCGGGGCGCCAGTTCTTTCTCGTCCGTCATTAGCGTCCCTTTCCTACAAACAGCTTTTCCAGGCCGACCACGCGGTCCAGGATGAAGATGGCGATGATGGTCACGTAGATCAGCACGGCCGACACGGCGGTGACCAGCGGGTCGATCGTGTCTTCGATGTGCAGAAAGATGCGCACCGGCAACGTCGTCGTGGACGGCGAGGCAATGAAGATCGACATGGTCAATTCGTCAAAGCTCGTGATGAATGCGATCACCCAGCCACTGACCACCCCCGGCAGCAGCAGCGGCAGCACCACGCGCCGAAACGCCGTCCAGTTGGATGCGCCCAACGACTGCGCGGCGCGCTCCAGCGCGGGGTCGATGCCGGTGGCGGACGCCAGCACCAGGCGCAGCGCATACGGCATCACCAATATCACGTGCGCCACCACCAAACCCACATAAGTGCCGGCCAGATCCACCGTGGTGAAGAACTTCAGGAAGGCCAGCCCCAGCACCACATGCGGAATCATCAGCGGCGACATGAAGAAGGCCACCAGCGCCTCGCGGCCACGGAAACGGTTGCGGGCCAGGGCCAGCGCGCTGGGCACGGCCAGGCCGATCGCCAGCGTGGCCGACAGCGTGCCCAGGCCCAGGCTGAACCAGAACGCCTCGACAAAGCGCGGGTTGTCCAGAATGGCGCGGAACCAGCGCAGCGACAACCCGGTGGTGGGCAGCGAGATAAAGCCTTCGGAGGTGAACGCCACCGCGCACACCATGACGATGGGCGCCAGGATGAAGAGGATGAAAAGCGTGTGGAAGATCAGCCCGATGGGGCCGTTTCGAAATTGCATCTCAGCCTCCGGCCTGGTTGAAGACGGCGCCGTACTTGCGTTCGATGATGCGGTTGGCCGACAGCAACACCACCACGGTCGCCAGCAGCAGCACCACCGCCAGGGCCGCGCCCAAAGGCCAGTTCAGCGTGTTCAGGAATTCGTCGTAGGCGGCGGTCGCCACGTTCTTCAGCCGCCGTCCGCCGATGATGGCAGGCGTGGCGAACGAACTGGCCGCCATCGCGAACACCATGATGGCGCCCGACAGAATGCCCGGCATGACTTGGGGCACGATCACGCGCCGGATCACGGTGAACTGCGACGCGCCCAGCGACAGCGCGGCGGCCTCCGTAGCCGGGTTGATCCGTTGCAGGGACGCCCACACCGAAATCACCATGAAGGGCACCAGCACGTGCGTCAGCGCGATGCCCACGCCCAGGTTGCTGTACATCAGGTCCACGGGAGTCGAGGTCAGGCCGATACCCATCAGCACCTTGCTGATCAGGCCGGTGGAGCCGAACAGCAGCGCCCAGCCCAGCGTGCGCACCACCACCGAAATCAAGCGCGGCCCCAGCACCACCATCAGGAACAAGCCTTTCCACGGGTTGGCCATGCGCGACAGCACATACGCTTCGGCCGTGCCCAGAATCAGGCAGGCCACGGTCACGGCGGCGGCCACGACGAACGTGCGCGCGTAGATCTCGTAGTAATAGCCGTCGCTGAAGATTTCGAAGTAGTTCTTCCAGGTGAACGTGGCCTGCATGCCGCCGTAGAACTGGAAGTCAAAAAAGCTGATCAGGAATACCAGCGCCATCGGCACCACCAGGAAGGTGGCGTACACCACCAGCGCCGGCGCGCTCAGTACCCAGGGGTTGGTACGCGTGCTCATGACGCGCTGCCCCGCGGCGCGGACGCCACCTCGCACATGTCTTGCGCGCGCCAGCGCAAGTGCACGGTCTCGCCCTCGGCGGGCACCGGCACGCCGTCGTTCTGGCGGATCACCATCACTTCGCCCACCGACGTATCCACCTGGCATAGCCAGTGGTTGCCCTGGAACACGCGGGTCTTCATGCGGCCGGGCAGGGCACAGGCGGCGGGTTCGGAAAACAGGATTTTCTCGGGCCGCACGATCACCGCGCCTTGCGGCACGGCCGCGCCGGCCATCGGGATATGCGCCTCGCCGATGCGGGCGCGCGTTTCGTTTTCGTACTGCTCGGCCTGGGGCGTGAACACATTGGCCTTGCCCAGGAAGCCGCCCACGAAATGGCTGGCCGGCCCTTCGTAGGCCTGGAAGGGTTCGGCCACCTGTTCCACGCGGCCCTGGTTCATGACTACGATGCGGTCCGACAGCGCCAGCGCCTCGGACTGGTCGTGCGTGACCAGGATGGTGGTGGTGCCGATGGTGCGCTGAATGCTGCGCAGTTCCAACTGCATTTCCTCGCGCAGCTTGGCGTCCAGGTTCGACAGCGGTTCGTCCAGCAGCAACACGCTGGGCCGGATGACCAGCGCGCGGGCCAAGGCCACCCGCTGCTGCTGCCCGCCCGACATCTGTGCGGGATGGCGGTCTGCCAGGTGCGACAGCCCCACCAGCTTCAACGCATCGGCCACGCGCGCTTCGCGTTCGTCCTTCTTGACCCGCTGCATCTCCAGACCAAACGACACGTTCTCGGCCACCGTCATGTGCGGGAACAGCGCGTAGTTCTGGAACACCAGGCCCAGGCCGCGCTTGTTGGCCGGCACGCGGCTGACGTCACGGCCGTCCAGCACGATGCTGCCGCCCGTGGGTTCGACAAAGCCCGCAATCATTTGCAGCGTGGTCGTCTTGCCGCAACCCGAGGGCCCCAGCAGCGAAATGAATTCGCCCCGATTCACGGACAGGCTCAGCTCTTGCACGGCGGTGGTCTCGCCATAGCGCTTGCTAAGGCGGTTCAACACTAGATAGGTCATGAAGGCTCCCGTGGGCGACGCGCCGCGCCGCCCCGTATTGCACTACCGGCGATTGCGCGTCAACGCTCGACTTCGCGCGTCCAGCGCTTGTTCCATTCGTCGCGGTTCTGGTTGACGGTGTCCCAGTCGATCACGATGAGGTCGGCGGCGCGCTTGCCAATCGGCAGCGGCACGCGCGGGTCGTCGGTGACCTTGGCCTTCTTGTTGACCGGGCCGTAGCCATAGGCAGAGGCCAGCTTTTCCTGCACCTCGGGCGACACCAGGTACTGCACGAACGCCTGCGCGGCCGGGTTGGCGTTGGGCTTGGCCACCGGGCACACGGACGACAGCAAGGCGTAGGCGCCTTCCTGCGGGTAGACGAAGCCCACCGGGAAGCCGGTGTCGGCGAAGGACTTGGCGCGGCCGCTGCCCCAGACCGAGATCAGCGCCTGGCCGCTGGAGAACAGCTCGGTCATCTTGCCCGGTGAAGGCTCGTACACCAGCACGTTGGGGCCGATTTCATTCTTGAAGGTGGCAAAGCCGGCGTCGATATTCTTTTCACCGCCGCCACCCTCGCGGGCGTACTCCACCACGGCGTGCAGCCCATAGGTGTTGTTCAGCGGCGGCACCACCAACAGCTTCTTGTACTTGGGGTCCTTCAGGTCTTTCCAGGACGTGGGCGGGGCCCACTTCTTCTCTTCGAAAGCCTTCTTGTTGTACATGATGCCGGTGGCCACGATGCCGATGGCCACTGCCTTGTCGTCCTTGTAGCGCGCGGTGCTGTAGAGGTCGTCGGCGGGCAGGCCCTTGATGGGGGCACAAAAGCCCAGGGCGATGGCTTGATACATGGGGCCGTCATCAATGATGGCCACGTCGATCTGCTGATTGCTTTTCTGCGCTTGCAGGCGCGCCACCGTGTTGGTGGAATTGCCGGCCACATAGTCCAGTTCAATGCCGTGCTGCTTGGCGAAGGGCGGGAAGATGTCCTTGCGCATGATGTCTTCGAACGAGCCGCCATAACCTGCCACCACCAACTTCTGCTGCGCCATGGCGTTGGCGCTGAGCCCTGCGGCTACCGTTGCCGCTGCGAGTACTGCAAGTACCTTGCTCATGAGAACCCCCGATTTGTTGGTACACTTTGTCCGTACATGAATGTCCGGACAAATAATGAATCCGACCGGACATCGTTGTCAATCGGGTTATCGTCCGTACAAACCCCATATAACAATTCAAGGAGCCTCCTCATGACCCGATCCTCCGAGCGCGCAACCGGCCCCGGCGGAGCACGGCAAGCGCGTGGCAAGCCCGAATCGCAAGCGCCGGACGTTGACACCGGCGGCCCCCGCTACAAGAGCATTTTTCAAACCTTGTCGCAGGACATCAGCGCCGGCCGCTATCCCGTAATGACGCTGCTGCCCACCGAGCACGAGCTTTGCGACCAGTTCGACGCCAGCCGCCACACCATCCGTGAAGCCATCCGCATGCTGACCGTGGCGGGCATGGTGTCGCGCCGCCCCGGCGTGGGCACCCGCGTTGAAACGGCTCGCGCCAGCACGCGCTTCACGCAACGCATCTCGCAATTCCCCGACCTGCTCCAGTACGCGCGCAACGCCGCGCTGCTGGTGCAGGACGTGCGCACTATCAAGCTGCCCAAGCGGCTGGCCGAATCGCTGGGCTGCCCCGCTGACAAGTCCTGGCTGCATATCAACTCCATCAAGACGCTCGACGACCAGGGCACCGCCGCGGCCAGCACGCTGATCTACGCGGACCCCGAGCATTCGGACGTGCGCGTGGACGTCAAATCACGCATATCGCTACTGCGCCTGATCGAAGACCATTTCGGCGACCGCATCACCGAGGTCAACCAGGAGTTCTCGGCCACGCCCATCAACGCCACCATTGCCAAGCAGCTCAAGGTGGAACCCAAGACGGCGGGCTTCGTCATCACCCGCCGCTACTACGGCGATGGCGGCTTGCTGCTGCTGGCCACCATCACCACCTTCCCGCACGACAAGATGAAGTACTCCATGACCCTCAACGTGGGGTAGTTGCCCCTGCGCCGTCGGCCGCCCGCACGCCTCGCATACCGTAGGCCGTGCGTGCCGCATCCAAGCTGATCTTGCCGTCGGCCAGGTCTTGGGCGATGCGAGCCCGGGTGCGTTCGGCGGGCGGCCCATAGCCGCCGCCGCCGGGCGTTTCGATACGCACGCTTTCGCCGGCCGCCAGCGCAATGTTGGCGGTCTTGGAAAACAGCTCTTCCTCTTGCGGCGTGCCGAAGTTGCGTACCAGCCGGGCACGCCGCCCGTCGCCGCCACCATCCACGCCCGCCGCCACGCCCACCGTGTGGCTATCCGACCGCGCCGAGAACACGATGCCGGGGCCCACCGCGCGAATCTGCTTGGCAATCGCCATGCCGCCGCGCGTGCGGCCTGGGCCGCCCGAGTCCTGGATCATCGCGTACTCGTCCATCAGCAAGGGGTATTCGTTTTCCAGCGCTTCCACGGGCAGGTTCGAGGTGTTGGTCATGTGCACATGCACGGCGTCCATGCCGTCCGCATCAAAGCGCGCACCCGCGCCGCCGCCCAAGGTTTCCAAGTACACGAAGTGGCCCGCGCGTTCGCGCCAGCGGCCTGAAAACACGATGGCGGGGCAGCAGTCATTGCTGGAGGCCATGGTCTTTTCCGGCGGCAGCAGGCCACGGAACGCACCGAAGATGGCACCCGCGACTTTCTGCGCGGTGATGGACCGCGCGCCCACGGCGGCCGGGTGCTCGGGGTTGGTGATGGTGCCCACCGGGGCCGACAGCGTGATGGGATCGAACAAGCCGGCGTTGGGTGCAAGGTCAGGGTCCAGCAGCGCTTTCACGGCGTAGTACACGCAGGCGCGCAGGGCATTGATCGGCAGGTTCATCGCGCCGCGCGCCTGCTTGCCGGAGCCTTCGAAATCAAAGTGCAGGTTGTCGTGGCTGACGGTCAGCGTCACCTGGATGGGCACGGGATCGCCGCCCATGCCGTCGTCGTCCAGATCGCTACGAAAGGTGTAGCTGCCCGCTTGCAGTTCGGCAATGCGGTTGAGCAGGCGGCGGCGCGTGTAGGCGATGACGTCGTCCACCGAACGCAGCACGGCGTCCAGCCCCATCTGGCGAATCAGGCCTTGCACGGCGGCCGCGCCACGGCGGTTGGTGGCCATCTGCACACGCAGGTCCAGCACGCGCTCTTCGGGGTCGCGGGTGTTGGCGCAGATCAGGCGCAGCATGTCTTCATCGTTCTGGCCGTGACGCGCGATGCGGCAGGCGGGGATGCGAATACCTTCCTCGAAGATCGACTTCAAGCCGCCCGCGATGGACCCTGGCACCGCGCCGCCCACGTCCGAATGGTGCGCGATGTTGGCGGCGAAGAAGCGCAGCACGCCGTCCCAGAATACGGGGGTGACGATGTTGATGTCGGGCAGGTGGCTGCCATCGGCCAGATAGGGGTCGTTGCAGATGAAAACGTCGCCCTCGCGGATGTCATCCACGGAGTAGGTGCGCAAGATCGCGCCCATGGCCCCGTCCAGCGAACCCAGGTGCAGCGGAATCTGCGTGCCCTGCGCAACCAGCCTGCCGGCCGCGTCGAACAAGGCCACCGAGCAATCCTTGCGTTCCTTGATGTTGGTGGAGAACGACGCGCGCACCAGCGTGTTGTTCATGTCCTCGGTAATGGAGAGCAGGCGGTTGCAGAAGACCTCCATGCCGATGGGGTCGGCCAGCGCCACGGCGGTATTGGAATGGTCGGGAGTGGCGTTGTCGGGCATAGCGTTGTCGGGCTTATTCATGCAAGCCTCCTTGCAAACGGATGATCAGGTTGCCGTACTCGTCCACGCTGGCAGCGTGGCCCACGCCCACCACCGTGGTCGAGCTCATTTCCTCAAGCAGGGCGGGGCCGGTGAAGCATGCGCCGGTGGGCACACGGTCGCGGTCGTACACGGGCGTCTCCCCCCCCCCGTGCTCGGCGCCGAAGTAGGCCTTGCGCCGTCCCAGGCTGGCGTCTTCCAGCACGCCACCGATGTAGCGCGGCGCAAGCGGCGCCTTCACCACCTGGCCCACGGCCTGCATGCGGCAATTGATGATCTGCACTTTGCGGTCATCCACCGTGTAGCCATATTCGCGTTCATGCGCCTCGGCAAAACGGCGGGCAAATTCCGCATGGCCGCCCGCGCCCATGTCGACGCCATCCAGGCTGACCTGCACTTCAAAGTTCTGGCCTTCATAGCGCGCATCGATGGCGCTATGGCACACGCGTAGTGCGGGGTCCACGCGCTCCGTTTCAAGCCAGCGCTCGGCCTGCTGGCGCAAGCCGTCGAAGATGGCGGCGATGGCGGGCCAGGTGTCATCGGACGCGAGCGAGATTTCGCTTTGCACGAAGTCGAACGAGATGTCGCTCAACAAGATGCCGCGCGCACACATGGTGCCTGGCTCCTGCGGCACGATGACGACAGGGATGCCGCATTCCTCGGCCACTTCCACCGCATGCAGGGGCCCCGCGCCGCCATAGGCGTAGAGCGCGAAGCAGGACAGGTCATATCCGCGTTCGGTGGATACCGCGCGAATGGCGCGGCTCATGTTGGCTGCCGCGATGCGCAGGATGCCTTCGGCCGCGGCCTCGGGTTCCAGGCCCAGCGGCTGCGCCACGCGCTGCTCGATCACGTCGCGCGCGGCCTGGGCGTGCACGGGCATGCGTCCGTTCAGCAATGCGATGGGGTTCAGCCGCTGTAGCGCGATTTCGGCATCGGTAATGGTGGGCTCCTGCCCGCCACGGCCATAGCCCACCGGCCCGGGCACCGCGCCCGCGCTGTGCGGGCCCACTTTCAAGGCACCCGCATCGTCCAGCCAGGCGATGCTGCCGCCGCCCGCGCCGATCACGTGGATGTCGACCATGGGCGTCTTGACGGGGTAGCCAGCCACCTGCCGATGCGAGGTAAACAGCGGACGCCCGTCGCACACCAGCGACACGTCGGTACTGGTGCCGCCGACGTCGAAGGTGACGAGGTTCAGGCTGCCGATGGCGCGCCCCACCGCCGCCGCGCCCACCACGCCGGCCGCCGGCCCCGACAGGCAGGTACGCACGGGGTATTGGCGCACGGTGCCGATCGACATCAGGCCGCCGTTGGAGTGGATGGTGTGCGGCTCGTGACTGATGTCCAGGTCGCGCACCCGTTGCAGGAAGCGTTCCAGGTAACGCGCCATCTTCGGCCCCACCGCCGCGTTCAGCACCGTGGTGGACAGGCGCTCGTATTCGCGAAATTCTGGCAGCACATCGGACGACATGCTGATGTAGGCGCCGGGCATGACCTCGGCCACGATCTGCGCGGCGCGGCGCTCGTGCGCGGGGTTGCGGTAGGCGTGCAGAAAGCAAATGGTGACGGCTTCGATGCCGGCTTCGGCGAATTGCCGCGCGGCGGCCTGCACCTGGGCTTCATCCAGCGGCGTGAGCACGTCTCCCGACGCGCTCACGCGCTCGCTCACTTCAACACGGAACTCACGCGGCACGGCCACGGGCGGCTTGCCGACGCTGTAGTCGTACAGGTGGGGCCGCGTCTGGCGGCCAATTTCCAGCACGTCGCGAAAGCCGCGCGTGGTGATCAGGCCAACACGCGCGCCCTTGCGCTCGATGATGAGGTTGGTGGCAACGGTGGTGCCGTGGCCCACGTGCGACACCTGCGAGGGCGCCACGTCATGGTCCGCCAACATCTGGCCAATGCCGGTGGCGATGGCCTCGGACGGATCGTGCGGGGTGGAGGGCACTTTGTGGAAGTGCACCACGCCCGCGTCCTCATCGATCATCGTGAAGTCGGTGAACGTGCCGCCGACGTCTATCCCTATGCGATACATATCGTGTGTTCCAAAGAAAAGGTCGAGCCGGGGAAGATCAGTCCAGGCGGATGCCGGCTTGCTTGACCACCCCGCACCATTTGCTGATCTCGCTTTTGATCATCGTGGCGAACGCGGGGCCCGCCACGTCCGACACCTGCGCGCCCTGTTGTTCCAGGTACGTCTTCATGGCGGGCGCGTGCAGGGTCTGCACCAGGCCGTCCGTGAGCTGCTGGCGCAGCGGCTCGGGCATGTTGGCGGGCGCCAGCATGCCGAACCACACCATGGCCTCGTAGCCGGGGTAACCGGATTCCGCGACGGTGGGCACATCGGGCAACAGGGAAGAACGTTCGGGCGAGGTCACGGCCAGCGCCTTGATCTTGCCGTCCTTGATGTAGGGGTACGACGTCATCACCACGTCCATCATCATGTTGACCTGGCCGCCCACCAGATCAATGAGCGCGGGGCCGGAGCCGCGATACGGCACGTGCACCATGGAGACGCCGGCGGTGGACTTGAACAGTTCGGCCGCCAGATGGTTGGAGGTGCCCTGGCCGTTGGAGGCGAAGGAGTACTTCTCGGGTTCCTTTTTCAGCAGCGCCACGAACTCTTTCAAGCTGTTGGCGGGCACCGATTGGTTCACCGACATCACGTTGGGAATGGTGGCCACCACGGTCAGGGGCGTGAAGTCCTTGACGGCGTCGTAGGGCAGCTTGGAGTAGATGCACGGGGCGCTGCCGTGTGTGCTGACCGAGCCCATCAGAATGGTGTAGCCGTCGGCCGGTTGGCGGGCCACGTATTCGGTGCCGACGGTGCCGCCGGCGCCGGGCCGGTTTTCAACGATAACGTTGGCGGACAGGCGCTGGCCCAATCCGTCGGCGATCTTGCGTGCAATGAGGTCGGTGGACCCACCCGCGGCAAACGGCACGACGATGCGGATCACCTTGTCCGGCCACGCGGCGGTAGCGGTGCCGGCAGCGGCAAACAACGCGACCCCGGCGGCAATGCGGAAGCAACTGCGTATCAGCCCTTGGTTCATGGCTTGGTTTCCCCTTGTTGATAGAACTTCGTGGTGGCCGGATCATGCGTGTCCGGTCCTGGTTCGCTGCAACAACAGGGCCATCCTAGGCTTCTGACTTCAATGACAGCAGTCCTACAGGTTTATATTTGTATAGATGCCATTTATAGGTGCGCGGCCGTGAAAAACCCGGACTTGAATCTGCTGATGCATTTCGACGCCTTGATGGCGTGCCGCAACGTGTCGCGCGCGGCGGACACACTGAACATCAGCCAGCCGGCAATGAGCGCGGCGATGAATCGGCTGCGGCAATTGTTTGGCGACCCGTTGCTGGTGCGCGAGGGAGGCACGTGGCAGCCGACGCCGCGCGCGCTGGAGCTGCATCAGAACTTCAAGCCTTTGCTGGAAAGCTGGCATCGCGCAACGCGCACTCGCGAGGCATTCGACCCGGCACATTCATCGCGCACTCTGTCGCTGTATGCCACGGACTATGTTCAATACACCTTGCTGCCGAAGCTGATCCCGCGTCTGGCGGTGGATGCTCCGCATTTCCAGTTGCAGATCGTGCCGGCGCGGCCGCAGCATGGTTTGAGCATGCTGGACACGAATCATGTGGAGTTGATTGCGGGTTATTTCCCGGACCCGGCGCCGGATCTGCGCACGCGGTTCTTGTATCAGGAGCCGGCGGTGTGCATCGTGCGCGAAGGCCATCCGTGTTTGCGCAAGCGTTGGAATCTGGATGCGTACCTGCGTTATGGCCATCTGGATTTGGCGGCGCATACGCGCTATTTCAGTACGGCGATTGACCGCATTCTGTTGGGGCAGAATCGCAGCCGCAAGATCGTGGCGACGCTGTCGAGTTATCTGGTTTGCCCGTTCATTGTGGAAGGGTCAGATCTGATTGCGACGATGCCGGCAAGCATCGCGCGGGCGATGGCGGGCGCGGCGCGGATCGTGACGCAGAAGGTGCCGCTGACGTTGCCACCGATTGCGGTGTCGCTGTACTGGCACGAGCGCTATCAGGATGACCCCGCGCACGCCTGGCTCAGGCAGTACCTGGCCGGCGTGCTGGGGTAGCGTGGGGTGCTATTTCAGCGGCAGGCAGATGCGGGTTTGCAGCTGGGCGGGCGGGGTGGTGCGAGGGTCGTTCAGGTATTGCTCGAACATGGGGATGTCGGCGGGGACCAAGCCGCTGGCGGGTAGCCATTCCGAGAACATCCATTGGTAGGGCTTGGCCATTTCGTTGTAGGGGCCGGTGTAGGTGAGGATGGCGCAGCGGGTGGCGGGGATGTCGAAGCGTTCGAGTTCGTCGCCGAGGTCGGCGTCGGGTTGGACGACCATGCCTGCCAATGAACGCAGTTGGCTGGCAGGCACTTGTTCGGGATCGTCAAAGTAGATGCCGAAGCCGGTGGCCTCGGGGTTGGCGATGCCACGGCCCAAGGCAAGCAGGAAGGCGCGGGTGAAGACGGGTCCGATGTCCTGGTAGTTGCCTTGGTGCGGCAGGACGGCCAAGGTGGCGCCGGGAAAGTTTTCGATGACGATGGGGTACATGGCAATCTCCTGGGAGGCTAGGGGTAGGGAGCGCGCGGCGCGATACCGGCCCGGCGGGATGCCGAATAAAGCACCGAAGGCCCGGTTGAACGCAGCGTCGGAGTCGTAGCCGGCGCGTTGTGCAACATCCCTGAGCGAGGCCTGCGAATCCGCCAATGCCGCCGCGGCACGATGCATGCGGAGGCGCTGGACGGTGGCGTTGACCGTTTCGCCGATCATGGCGCGGTAGACCCGGTGAAAGTGATACGGCGACAGGCAAGCCAGGTCGGCAAGCTGGTGCAGATCGGGGTCGGCGTCAGGGTGGGCGGCAAGCCAACGCAAAACGGGGTCGAGGCGTTCGATGTAAAGGGTTCGGGTTTCGGGCTTCATGCTTGCTCCTTGGAGGGCAATGTAGCTTTGGGTGATTTGCGGATTTTGCGGTTTTTTTGGGAGGGTGCGGGGATTTTTGACGGGGGGATGGTGGCGTCTTGTGAGGCGCGACGTGGCGGCATTCTGGTGGCGCACAGCATGGTGGGGTTTTCGTTACGCACGGCGTGGCGCATTCTGGTGACGCACGGCGTCGTGCGTTCTGGTGGCGCACGGCGGGGCGGCATTCTGGTGAAGCACGGCGTCGTGCATTCTGGTGGCGCACGGCGGGGCGGCGGGGGGGGGGGGGGGGGGGGGGGGGGGGGGTCCGGAGCCTTCGCTCCGGACTGCCCCGTCGTCATCCTCGTACGCCTACGGCTCCCTACGGATTCCCTCGGGCTGATCGACTCCCCGCCCCCCACCAGCCACCACCCCACCATGCTCGAATTGCGGCAATCTGGCGTCAGCAGGGGAGAGCTGCGTGCTTGGCATTTTTGCGTACGATGTCGGCGGCATGAAAGATCTTGCAGGGCCCGCCCCAGGCCGGCCGCGCGGGCGGCCTTTTGGGGCTTACGCAACGTGCCAATTCTCGGACTGATGCGATGTGCCAATGCTTGGACTGACTCATACATCGTAGGATGGGTGAAGCGCGTCCGGGTCTCTGCTAGGGCGATGACGACAAACGCGCGTAACCCATCATCTCCCCAACTCAATACCCCCGCCCCGGATCAAAAATATTCGGCAACGCTTCCCCACGCTCATTCGCCGCAATCAACCACGACGTATGACGGGCGCGTTCCTTGCGATCCGGAATCGCCGCGCAATGCGGCGTAATGATGATCCCCGGATGCGACCACAACGGTGACTCCACTGGCAACGGCTCGGCTTCAAACACATCCAACACCGCCTGATGCAACTGGCCACTATCCAACGCGGCAATCACATCTTTCTCCACCATGTGCGCGCCTCGCCCCGCATTGATAAGGCTGGCGCCGCGCGGCAATTGCGACAAGGTGGTGGTGTTCAATATGCCCTTCGTCGCTTCCGTCGCCGGCAACAAACAGACCAACAAATCGGTGTTGCCCAGGAATTCGCCAAACTGCTCCTGCCCCGCATAGGACGGCAAACCTTCCAGCTTGCTGGCCCCGCGTGACCAGCCGCTGACTTGAAAGCCCACGCGCGACAGCAATTGGGCTGCCGCCACGCCCAGATGCCCCAGCCCCATGATGCCCACGCGCACATCGGCGGCCACGCGCAGGGAATCAAAAAGCTCCCAATGGCGGCGTGCCTGGTTATCCACAACGCGTTTGATATCGCGCGTCAGCATCAGCGCAGAGGTCAGCACGAACTCGGCCATTTCGGTCTGGGTGCGGGCGGTGACCATGCGCGCGATGGGCAGGTGGCGTGGCAGTTGGGGGTCGGCCAGGATGTGGTCGACGCCGGCGCCGGCGCTGATGATCAGTTTCAGGTTGGGAAAGGTGGCCAGGCGGCCGGCGTCGGGCGCCCAGACCAACGCGTAGTCCACGCTGGCGGGGTCGACGTCTTCATGCCAGCCCACCACGTCCAGGCCGGGCGCAAAGGTGTGGAACTGCGCGCGCCAGGCGTCGATTGCCTGGGGGCCGCCGGAGTTGATGATGAGCCGCATGGATCAGTTCCTTGTGTCGAACGCTTCGGGCGCGTCGGGCGTGGCGCGCCGTCGGTTTGCGCGCGGCGCCGGTGGTTTATCCACAGGTGCCGCGCCGCAAGATCTTATCAACGTTCGACGGTGCGGTTCCAGCGGGCGTTGAAGGCGGGGCGCGCTTTGTTCACGTCGTCCCAGTCCAGGATCTCGGCGTTTTCCATGTAGCCCTGGAAGCGCTTGAGCGCATCGACGTTGTCGGCCGGCGCTTTCACGTTTTTGTTCGACGGAAAGTGGCCGCCCATTTCCAGCGCCTTGGCCTGCGCGCTGGCGGACAACAGGTACAGCGCCAGCTTCTGCGACAGTTCGGGCTCGCTGTTCTTGGCGATGACGCATTCACCCACCATCAGGATCACCGAGCCTTCCTTGGGCTGCGCGTATTCCACGGGAATCTCGCGCTTCTTCAGGCGCGCGATTGCGGTGGGCGTCAGCGGGAAGATGGCGGCTTCGTTGGACTGGATCATCTCGGCAAGCTTGGCCGAGTTGGGGATGTATTCCAGCACGTTGGGGCCGATGGTGTCGGGCCACTTCTTGAAGCCGGGCTCGTAGTTCTTGTCGTCGCCGCCCTGGATGCGGTTGAACATCAGGAAGCCATGCAGGCCGAAGGTGCTGCTGGAGGCAGACTGGAACACCACCTTGCCCTTGTACTTGGGGTCGGCCAGGTCCATCCAGGATGTGGGCGGCGCCCAGCCCTTGTCGGCGAACATCTTGGTGTTGTAGCCCAGGCCGGTCATGCCGATGTCGATGCCGGCCGCCATGCGGTCTTTCATCACGGCTGTGGGGTAGAGCTCTTTCAGAACGGGGTCGTCGTTGAGCTGTTGGCACAGGCCCATGGAAATGGCGCGCGCCATGATGCCGTCGTCCAGGAACATGACGTGCATCTGCGGGTTGTCTTTGTAGGCTTGGGCCTTGGCCAGCACGTCCGTCGAGGTGCCGGGCACGACGACGATCTTCACGTTGTTGGCTTTTTCAAAGGGGGGGAACACGTACTGCGTGAACGCGCGCTCCATGTCGCCGCCGTTCATGCCGACGTACAAGGTTTTCTGATCCGCCATCGCGCCTGCCGACAGCATCATCAACATCGCCGCGCCCAACAACCGCTTCCCCTTGCTCAGGCGCGATGCGCCCTGTTTCTTATCCATCATGGTGACTCCAGCGTTTGCTCACGAACAGGTCCGGGCCGAGCCACGGCGGCGTGAGCGGCCACCGCGTATCGTTCGATGCGAAACGCATCGATAGGAATGGAGGACTGGCCGCGCACGACCAGTTCGGACAACACTTCACCCACGGCGGGGCCAATCTGAAAGCCGGCGCCCGACAGGCCGAATGCATGGAACAGGCCAGGCGTGGTGGCGCTGGGTCCCAGCACCGGATTGTGGTCGGGCATGTTGCCTTCCACGCCCGTCCAGAAACGGATGACCTGCGCACCGCGCAGCACCGGCAGCAGCTTCATGGCGTTGGCCATCAGCGCCCCCAGGCCAGCGCGGCCGGGCCGCGCGTAGTCCGCGCCGGACGACACGCCGCGCCCGCCTCCGCTCACGCAATTGCCCGCGCGACCTGGCGCGCATAGATGCCGCCACCTTGCACGCCCAGGCTGACGTCCATGAAGACGGGCAGCGGCTCGGTGACCATCATCAAGGGATGGATGGCGGTTTCAGGCACGGCTTCGCCAAAGCTTTGGGCGAACTGTCCGGCCCAGGCGCCCGCGCAATTCAGCAGGTAGCGCGAGCGCACTTCCAGGCCGTCCGCGCGCACGATGAAGCGCGAGCCGTCATGTTCAGCGGTGGTGACGCGCACGCCTTCGCGCACGTCGGCACCCAGCGCGGCGGCAGCTCGCGCGAAGGCGGGCGACACCAACCTGGGGTTGGCATGGCCGTCTTCCGGGCAGAGCGATCCACCCACCACGTCTTGCCCCAGCCAGCCGAAGCGGTCGGCAAGGTCGTGGCGGCCAAGCAGCCGCAGGTTCATCCCGAAGCCGCGCGTGCGGTCGCGATACGCCTCAAGCAGCGCCATGTCGGCGTCAGACGCCGCCAGTTTCAAATGGCCAGAGCGCACGTATTCGCCGTCGATGCCGATCAGCGCGGGCAGCTGGCCCCAGAGTTCGTGCGCGCGCCGCGTCAGGGGCATCTGTTCCAGGCCGCGTCCCTGGCGGCGCACGCCGCCGTAGTTCACGCCGCTTGCGCGCGCGCCGCACAGCGCGGACTCCAACAGCACGACGGGCACGCCCGCGCGGCGCAAGAACAGCGCGGCGCTGCCACCCACGATGCCGCCGCCGATGATGGCCACCTCGGTGTCGATACGCTGCGTCATGCCGACACCTTTTCCTGGCGCTCCAGGCACACCACGCGCACCGGCACGGGCTTGACCGGCGGCTGGTTGCGCAGGCGCCCGACTTCGGCGGGTGTGCGGCCGCAGGCCTGCGCCAGCACCTCGGCTGTGGCCGCGCCGCACATGCGGCCTTGGCAGCGGCCCATGCCCACGCGCGTCAGCGCCTTCACTCGGTTCATCTCTTGTGCCGCCGTGTCGTGCACCGCGCGCCGCACGGTCCCGGCAGTAACGTCTTCGCAGCGGCAGATGACGGTGTCATCGGCGATGCTTGCCGCCCAATCCTCCGGAAAGGGAAAGGCGCGTTCCAGCGCTGTCCGGATTCGGCTGTTGGCGGCAAGGTGGCTTTCCAACTCTCGCGCGCGCCGGGCATCCACGGGCTGCCCGATGTCTTCCAGTAGCGCCAACGCGGCGCGCTCGCCCGCCAGTTCCGCGGCATCGGCGCCTGCGATTGCTGCGCCGTCGCCGGCCACGTAGACGCCCGGCACGCTGCCGCGCCCGGCGGCGTCACGCCGAGGCGTCCAGTTACGGTCGCGCGCGTTGAATTCAAATTCGCAGCCAACCAGACTGGCCAGTTGGGTTTCGGAACGCAGGGCCAGGCCATAGGCCAGCGCATCGCATTCCACGGTATGTTCGCTCCCGCCCTGGCGGTAGCTCAGGCCCGTGACGCGCGCCTGGCCCTGCACGGCTATCGGCCGCACGCCGCTACGCAGCGGCACGCCATGCGCGCGCAACCACGCCATGTAGTAGAGCCCCTTGGCCAACAGGCCGGGCGCGCGCAGCATGCCGGGTAGCGCCGCCAGGCGGTCGGTAAAGCGCGACGTGTCCAGCACGGCCGCCACCTGCGCGCCGGCGCGGGCGTATTGGTAGGCCACCAAATACAGCAGCGGCCCTGTGCCCATGAACACCACGCGCGACCCGATGGCGCAGCCCTGGAACTTCAAGGCCACTTGCGATCCGCCCAAGGTGTAGACACCGGGCGTCAGCCAGCCAGGAAAGGGCAGCACGCGGTCGGTGGCGCCCGTGGCCAGGATCAGATGCGTGTAGGGCACGGCGGTGCTGACGCCGTCTTGCAGCACGTCCAGCGTCTTGCCTTCCACGTTCCACACCAGGCTGCCGGGGCGGTAGTCCACCTGCGCCAGCATGTCGTTCATGGCGCGGTGCACGGCATCGGCCTTGCGGTGTTCGAATCCATACAACGCGGGCTTTGCGCGTTGGAATCCCGGCGGCGGCTGGCGGTAGATTTGACCGCCCGCGCGGGGGGCCTCATCCAGGATCACGGGCCGCAGGCCCTGTGCCACCAGCGCCTGGGCGGCGCGCACACCGGCAGGGCCGGCGCCGACGATAACGGGCATCACGATGCTCATGCGATGTTGTCCTCGGGCCAGGCGGCCACCGCCAAGGTGCCCGGCACGGCGGCGGGCGGCAGGGGCGTGCTTTGCAGGCGCATGCCGGGTTCGATGAAGGTGGAGCACGCGCGCAGACGCGAACCGTCTTCCAGCTGCATCCAGCAGTCCTGGCACGCGCCCATCATGCAGAAGCCGGCGCGCGGCGCGCCGCTGAATTCGGAATGGCGCAGGCGTTCGGCTTGCGTCAGCACGGCGGTCAGCACGGTGTCGCCCGCCAGGGCCTGGCAGGCTTGACCGTCCAGCATGAAGGGCACGGCGGGCCGGGCCGTTTCGGCCAGGCGTTTCAGTATTGCCATGATGCCGGCGCCTCTCTTTTCGCCATCGGCAAGGGTTTCATTTTTGCCCCACCAGCACACGGTCCAGGCCATACACGCGGTCCAGCAGCAGCATGGTGACGGCGGTTAGCGCGATGACCAGCGCGGACACGGCCGCCATCATCGGGTCGATGGATTCGGTGGCGTACATGTACATGCGCACGGGCAGGGTGATGGTGGACGGCGCGGTGATGAACACCGACATCGTCAGCTCATCGAAGCTGTTGATGAAGGCCAGCAGCCAGCCGCCCGACACGCCCGGAATGATGAGCGGCAAGGTCATCTGGAAGAACACCGTGGCGCGGCTGGCGCCTAGCGACAGGGCGGCGTGTTCAATCGAGCGGTCAAAGCCGACCAGCGCGCCGATCACCAGCCGCATCACGTAAGGCGTGATGACGACGACGTGCGCGGCGACCAGCCACGGAAAGCTGCCCGCCATGCCCATCAGCGCGAAGAATCGAAGCAGCGCCACGCCCAGCACCAGATGCGGAATCATCAGCGGCGACAGGAACAAGCCGTTCAACACGTCGCGCCCCGGAAAGCGGTAGCGCGTGATGGCGATGGCGGCGGGCACGGCCAGGCAGACGGCGATGGTGGCCGACAGGAAGGCCAGCCACAGGCTGTTCTGGAATGCCTGCATGAAGTTGGGGTGCTCGAACACGGCGCGGAACCAGCGCAGCGAAAAGCTGGTGGTGGGCACCGTCAGGGTGGTGTCGGGCGTGAACGCCACCAGGCACACGATGGCAAGCGGCGCCAGCACGAACACCACCACCAGGAAGTTGAACGCCAGCGCGAAGGGGCCATTTTTTTGCATGTTGGTTCCTTGGCGCCTTAGCCCAGACTGCGGCGGTAAGAGCGTTCAACAACGCGGTTGTAGGCCATCATGATCACGACATTGACCACCAGCAGGATGATGGCGATGGCCGCGCCCAGCGGCCAGTTCAGCTCGGTCAGGAACTCGTCGTACACCACGGTGGCCACCATCTTCAGGCGGCGTCCACCCAGCAGGGCGGGAATGGCGAACGAGCTTGCCGACAGGCCGAACACGATCAGGCTGCCCGACAGAATGCCCGGCATGGCCTGCGGCAGCACGATGCGCGTCAAGGTCTGAAAGCGCGATGCGTTCAGCGACAGCGCGGCGTGCTCGACGGTGGGGTCCAGTTTTTGCAGCGAGGTCCAAACGGGGATCACCATGAAGGGCAGCATCACGTGCACCAGGCCGATGATGACGGCGGTGGGCGTGTACAGCAGCGGCCCCAGCCCCAAGGCGTCGGCGGCGCGGCCGACGACACCGTGCGGGCCCAGCAGCATGCTCCAGCCAAAGGCGCGCACCACCAGCGAGATCAATAGCGGCGACAGCACCACCAAGAGAAAGATGGAGCGCCAGGGTTTGCCCATGCGCGACAGGATGTAGGCCTCGGGCGCGCCGATCAGCACGCAGATCAGCGTGGTCACGCCGGCGATCCAGAAGGTGCGCCAGAAGATTTCGACGAAGTAGCTGTCGGTGACCACCGCCAGATAATGTTCGAACGTATGGCCCGGCAGGATGCCCGCGCTGTAGTCGAACGGACGGAAGGACAGCACCAGCGTCAGCCCCAGCGGCGTCAGCACCAGGGTCAAAAATACGATGGTCAGCGGAATGGAACCCAGGATGGCAAGCAGGCCGTCGTTGCGGGGCTTGGGGCCGGCCGCGGCGTGAGTCAGCGTTGCCATGTCAGGCGGCCTCTTGAACGGTCGAGGCGGCCGGAGCGCGCAGCACGCGCAACACGCCCTCGGCCCAGTCCAGCCCGATGGCCTCGCCATCGTCATGCGGGCGGCGGCCGTCGTTGGGCGTGAGGATGGTCAGCGTGCCCACCGGCGAATCCAGGTCGTACATCCACTGGCTGCCCAGGAAGTAGCGCGTGCTGACCACACAGGCCAGCTTGCCCTGGCCTGGGGGCACCGGCACCAGCTTTTCCGGGCGCAGCGACAACTGCACGTTGTCGCCATGGCGCAAGCCTTCGCCATCGACCAGGACACGCAGCGCGCCGGTCTCGATTTCGGCTTGCTCGCCGCAGCGGGTGACGCGGCCGGGCAGCAGGTTGGTCTTGCCCACAAAGCGCGAAATGAATTCGCTTTGCGGATGTTCGTACATGCGGAATGGGGCGTCGACCTGCGTGGCGCGGCCGTCCTGCATGACCACCACGCGATCGCTGATGGACAAGGCTTCGGCCTGGTCATGCGTGACCATCACGGTGGTGGTGCCGATCTTCTTCTGGATGCCGCGCAGTTCAAACTGCATGTCTTCGCGCAGCTTGGCGTCCAGGTTGGACAGGGGCTCGTCCAGCAGCAGCACGGGCGGGCGGATGACCAGCGCGCGGGCCAGCGCCACGCGTTGCCGCTGGCCGCCCGAAAGCTCGCGCGGGTAGCGGTCGGCATGCTTGTCCAGCTTCACCAGCGCCAGCGCTTCGCGCACGCGCTCCTGGCGTTCGGCGCGTTCGACCTTGCGCATCTTCAAGCCGAAGGCCACGTTGTCGGTCACGGTCAGGTGCGGGAACAGCGCATAGCTTTGGAACACGATGCCCAGCCCGCGCGTATTGGGCTTGGCGTGGGTGATGTCGCGCCCGTCCAGCGTGATGACGCCCTGCGTCACGTCCGCAAAGCCGGCAATCATCTGCAAGGTGGTGGTCTTGCCGCAGCCCGACGGCCCCAGCAGCGAGACGAATTCCCCTTTTTCAACGGTCAGGTTCAGATCGGAAACGACGCGCAGGTCGCCGTAGTTCTTCGAGACGTTGTCCAGCCGCAGAAATGACATTTTCCAAACCCCGTCGCCCGGTGCGGGCGTTGTGCCGCCCGTTGATCCGGTTTCCCGGTGCGGCGGCTTATTGATGGGGCAGTCTAGGATTCGCGAAAAGGCAGGGTCAATTAGGGTTTTCCGAAGAATCGAATTTTTTGTTGATACTTTCCATCTGACTGAATTTACTGATAAAAATATGGTTAGGTATTTTGATCAGCGGAATTCAATAATGAAGAAATCAGAGACAGCGGATGATTCGGGCGGCCAGGGTGTGTTGCAACGGGCGTTTGCCGTGCTGCGGGTGCTGGCCGATGCCAAGGGGGAAAAGCTGCGCCTGACCGACATCGCGGCGCGTACCGGGCAGGCGCAAGCCACGGTGCACCGCGTGCTTCAGGGCTTGATGCAGGAAGGCGTGGTGGAGCAGCCCGCGCAAAGCAAGGGGTATCAACTGAGCGTGGCGTTCTTTGCGCTGGCGGCGGCGGCCGGCACGCACCAGTCCAGCCTGCGCTCGCTATACCGCCCGGCCATGCTGCGCCTGTCTGGCATGTTGAACGACACCATCTTTCTGCTGGTGCGCAGCGGCTTTGACGCGGTCTGCGTGGACCGCGTGGATGGCGCATTCCCGGTGCGTTCGCATACCGGCGATATCGGCGGGCGCGTGCCCCTGGGCATGGGCCAGGGCGGCCTGGTGCTGCTGGCCAGCCTGCCGGAAGCCGAACGCGAAGAAGTCATCCGCTTCAACATCCCGCGCTTGCACCATCTGGGGTTTGTGGACGAGATTTCGATGCGGGTACGCATCAAGGAATGCCTGGAACGGCGATACGCGCGCAGCCAGGGGCAGGGCGTGTTTCCGAACATTGCAGGGCTGGCGGTGCCGGTCTACGACCCCAACGGCGTTACGGTGGCAGCGCTAAGCGTGGCCGCCCCCATTGAACGCATCGACGACGAACGCCTGCCGCTGATCGTTGAAATGCTGCGCCGCGAGGCCGACGCGGTAGGCGCGCAGATCAACCCCTTCGACCCCGCGCTGCGCCGCCCCAGCCAGTACCTGGGCGCAGGAAACGGGGGGTGATGTTGGGGTGGGGCGCTGGCGGTAGGATGGGTGCAGCGCGCGATGCCATACCCAAGAGCGACGCCGCCGATCGCGCGAAACCCATCAAGCAACGCCGGAACCCGAAATAACCCAGCCATATCTTGGCGGTGGTTCGATGGGTTGCGCGCGTTCGTCACAGGCGTTCTTGCCGCGAATCCTGCGCGCTTCACCCATCCTACGAGTGGCCGTAGGATGGGTGCGGCGCGCGAAGCTATACCCAAGAACCACGCCGCCGATCGCGCGAACCCATCAAGCAGCCCCCGCCCCAAAACACCCCAACAACATCACGTCGGATACGTGCCCGGAAGCAAAATACTGCGATCGCCCACCTCGATATTGCGGCGGCCGCACAGCGCCATCGTGGTATCCATTTCCTTGTACAGCAGCTCCAGCACGCGGGTGACGCCCGCCTGGCCATACGCGCCCAGGCCATACAAAAATGCGCGGCCGATCATCGTGCCGCGCGCACCCAGCGACACCGCCTTCAGGATGTCCTGGCCGGAGCGGATGCCGCCGTCCATCCACACTTCAATCTTCGAACCCACCGCATCCGCAATCGCCGGCAGCGCGGCGATCGACGACATGGCGCCGTCCAGTTGGCGCCCGCCGTGGTTGCTGACGATTAACGCGTCGGCGCCGCTGTTGGCGGCCAGTTGCGCGTCTTCCACATCCAGGATGCCCTTGATGATGAGCTTGCCGCCCCAGCGCTGCTTGATCCATTCCACGTCGTCCCAGCTCAGGCGCGGGTCGAATTGTTCGGCCGTCCAGGCCGACAGCGACGACAGGTCGCTGACGCCCTTGGCGTGCCCGACGATGTTGCCGAACGTG
The DNA here is from genome assembly GCF_057334535.1 of Achromobacter colocynthidis. NCBI lineage: Bacteria > Pseudomonadati > Pseudomonadota > Betaproteobacteria > Burkholderiales > Alcaligenaceae > Achromobacter > Achromobacter colocynthidis. The sequence continues at coordinate 63,000 of NZ_JBHFIZ010000039.1, read as the reverse complement.
CGGCGCTTGGTGCCCAGCATGCCCATGCACCAGCGCGGCTTGGTCGCCAGGTTGATCAGGTTGCGCAGCGTGGGCTTGGGCGGCGTCGACAAACCGTTCTTGATGTCTTTGTGGCGCTGGCCCAGGATCTGCAAGTCCAGCGTCAGCACCAGCGCGGTGCAGCCGGCGGCCTTGGCGCGGTCGATCAGGTTGGCCACGAACTCTCGGTCGCGCATCACGTAGAGCTGGAACCAGAACGGCTTCCTGGTGGCTTCGGCCACGTCTTCCAACGAGCAGATGCTCATTGTGGACAAGGTGAACGGCACGCCGAAATCGGCCGCGGCCTTGGCCGCCAGGATCTCGCCGTCGGCATGCTGCATGCCGGTCAGGCCGGTGGGCGAAATCGCCAGCGGCATCACCACGTCATGGCCCACCATCGTGGTGCGCAGCGACCGGCCTTCCATGTTCACCGCCACGCGCTGGCGCAGCTTGATCTTGTGGAAATCGCTTTCATTGGCGCGGTAGGTGCCTTCGGTCCAGGCGCCGGAATCGGCGTAGTCGTAGAACATGCGCGGCACGCGCTTTTGCGCGACGACTCGCAGATCTTCGATGCAGGTGATCGTAGAAAGGTTAGCGGTCATGAGAGGTCTGAGGAGTGAGAGAGGGGCGCCAGCTACGTTTTGTATTCTTGGAATCTGGAGCCGCCGGCTGCGGGCGGCTGCGCCGCAACGCTTGGGCGACAGGCCCTGCGGCGCCGCCCAGTATACGCGCCGAGGCCGGCAAGCGTCGCTTGCCGGCCTCGTTCGCCCCCCCTCTGACTGGGGCTCTACGGCCCCGTCGCCCGAGCTATCGCGGCCAGACCTTGCTGACCGCGCGTATGGTTGCCCACGCCACCCAACGCGGGCTGGTCAGCCGCGCGCCCGGCAAGCGGCGCATCACGTCCACGGCCAGCCCGCCGCGCTTGTGCCACTGCTTCTTGCGCGTCTGGCTATCGGTCCAGCGGCCTTCCAGCCACGGAAATTCGCGACGCCCCGGCTTGTAGACCGGTGGCGTGTTGTAGATGAGGATGTACGCCAGCCGCGGTGACGGCGACGTGTTCGGCCCGGTGAAGTGCAGCGTGCGGGCGTCGTGGACGGTGATGCCGCCCGGATCCAGCGGTTCGGCCACCGCCTGGTCGCGCCGGAAGTCGCCGCAGCATTCCAGCGGATGCAGGCTCTTGTCGCCGCCGGGTGAACGATGCTCCAGCACGTCCCATTTGTTGGACCCGGGGATGAACTGCATGCAGCCGTTTTCCACGGTGGCGGGTTGCAGCGCCAGCCAGATGCTCAGCTCGTTGTAGACGAAGTCGGGCGAGCGGAACGCCTCGTCCTGGTGCCACGGCGTTTCCGGGCCGAACGGGCCAGGCTTGAGCAGTGCGTGCTCGCCATAGAGCGCCGCCTCTTCGCCCAGCAACTGCCGCGCCAGGTCCAACGTACGCTCGTGGTAAGTCGTCTTCAGCAGACCGGGGGCATAATGACGCGGATCGTGCAGGCTTGGAAACTTCGCGGGCTTGGACGGGTCGTCGCGGCTGACGAAGTCATACTGCGCACCCTCGTTGTATCCCGTTTTATTCGCGAACAAGTCCAGCAGGGTGCGGCGGATGTAGCCCACCTCATCCTGCGGGCACATGTCCTTCAGGGCCAGGTAGCCCTGATCCCTGTAGCGCGCTGTCTCAGCTTCCGACAACAAACTGGTCTCTTCCATAATGGCTTCTCCAAGCTCTAGTAGCGGGTGTTCCCGTTGGCACGTTTTGACATGAGCACTAACGTATCGCTTCGATGCCCACCGGGCCTATAGACCATCCGCTGTAGCCTTATCCGCCTACTCATCCCATTGGCGGCGCATCATCCGAAGGAAAAATCCATGCACGACCCTAAAACCGACTCCCCTATCGAAACCGTCCTCGTGTCCGTCAGCGGCACGGTGCAAGGCGTGGGGTATCGCCACGCCACTGTGCGGCGCGCCCACATGCTGGGTGTGACGGGCTGGGTGCAGAATCTGCTGGACGGCACGGTCGAAGCCCTGGTGCAGGGCACGCCCGACCAGGTGGATCACATGCTTGAGTGGTTGCGGCGCGGCCCGCCGGGCGCGTCCGTGCAAGAAATCACGACCCGCCGGGAATACACCGACAAGCGTTACATTCGCTTCGAACAGGTCTAGGCGTGGAGTAGGCGATCAGGCGCCTCGGCGTTAAGCCGTAGTCCGGTCGGCCGAGGAGTTGAGGCCGGGCTGAGACAGTAGTTACGGCGGGGCTGCGACGAGCTTGGTAACCCGGTTCGACGGGAAAATCAGCGGCTGCGCAGCCAGCGCCCGCCGACCTGATTGATGATCAGGCCCGCCAGCACGCAGGCCGCGCCCAGCCACTGCAAGGGCTGCAACTGTTCGCCAAACGCCATGGACGCCGCCCACAGGCCCACCACCGGCACCAGCAACGAGAACGGCGCGATCTTGGCCGCTGGGTGGCGCGTCAGCAAGCGTGTCCACAGCGTGTAGGCCACCAGCGTCGCCAGCACCGCCAGGTACAGCACCGACAGCGCCTCGCCCCAGCCGATGCCGGTGATCATGCCCACCACGGGCTCCCAGCCATCGATCAGCACGGCCAGCAGCAGGAACGGCAGCACCGGCGCGGCGCTGCTCCAGGCAATGAAGGCAAACGGGTCGTAGCCGGGCGCCTTGCGGCTGGCCCGCCGCACGATCATGTTGGACGCTGCCCACATGAATGCGGCGCCCAGCGTCAGCACAAAGCCCAGCATGGTCATCTGGCCCGGACCTTCGCCCCGGCCACCCGCAATCACCGCCAGCCCCAGCGCGGCCACGCCCAGGCCGATCCAGTGATGCCGCCGCGCGCGTTCGCCCAGCACGGGCGCCGCCAGCAGCAAGGTGAAGAATGCCTGGGTCTGGATAACCAACGAAGCCATGCCGGCCGGCATGCCGAATTTCAGCGCGGTGAACAGCAGGCCGAATTGGCCCAGCCCCTGCACCAGCCCATAGGCCGCGATCCACTGCCACGGCAGTTGCGGCCGGCGCACGAAAAGAATCAGGGGAAAGGCAGCCAGCGCAAATCGCAGCGCGCCCAGCATCATGGGCGACAAGCCCCGCATGCCGACCTTCATGACTACAAAATTAAGGCCCCATATGACCACAACCGCCAGCGCGCAGAAATAGTCTTTTCGGGTGAGGTGAGTCGTGGACATGCGGCATTATCGCACCGCCGGAACCTGCCGGCGGCGTCGATGAACACGGGGTTTCAGGGCCAGTTTTCAGCGCTGGCTTTCAGCGATTCTTCAGTGACTTTCAGCGCTTTTCCAGCACCGCCGCGAAGGCCTGGACAGCGCTGTCGATGTCCTCGTCCTCGATGTGGCGATGGGTGACGCAACGCAGGCGCGTGCGGCCCCAGGGGCGCGTTAGCAGGCCTTCGGCTTGCAAGGCCGCCACCCACTGCGTGTTGGTCATGCCGGAGTCGGCGGTCTCGACCTGCACGATATTGGTCTGCGGCACCGTGGCCGACAAGGCCGGCGCCAGACGGTTGATGCCATCGCTCAAGCGGCGCGCGCGCACGTGGTCTTCGACCAGCCGGTCGGTCATCGTCTGCACGCCTTCCAGGCCGGCCGCCGCCATGATGCCCGACTGGCGCTGCGTGCCGCCCAGCATGCGGCGCAACGTGCGCGAGCGGGCCATCACGGCCTTGCTGCCCACCAGCACCGCGCCCACGGGTGCGCTCAAGCCCTTGGACAGGCATAGCGACACCGTGTCGGCGTACTGCGTGATCTCGGCCGCCGGCACGCCCAGCGCCACGGCCGCGTTGAACAAGCGCGCCCCGTCCAGGTGCACGGGAATGCCGCCGGCGTTGGCCATGCCGTACACCGCGCGCATGTGCTCCAGCGGCAGGACGGCGCCCCCGGCGTTGTTGTGCGACGTTTCCATCGCCACCAGCGACGTCTTCAGCCGGTGCCCACCGGACAACAGCGCCTCTTCAAGCCGGTTCAGGTCCATCGCGCCATCGGTGCCGGACACGCCCTGGTAGAACAGCCCGGTAAAGGTAGCCGCGCCGCGTTCCGAGGTGTACATGTGGGCTGACGACTCCAGCACCACCTGCTCGTTACGCTGCGTTTGCGCCAACACGGCAAGCAGGTTGGCCATCGTGCAACTGGGCACGAACAGCCCGGCTTCCTTGCCCAGCAGCGTCGCCACGTGGGCTTCCAGCGCGCGCACGGAAGGGTCGCCATCCAGGCCGTCGTCGCCGATCGGGGCGGTGCGCATGCGTTCGTACATGGCCGCCGTGGGATGGGTCACCGTGTCGCTGCGCAGGTCGACGGGAAGGGCGGGATTGTCGGCGGAAGTCCGCTGGGTCATGGGTATCAATGCTGCAAAATCTTGGAAAGAAACTGGCGCGTGCGCGGGGCACGCTCCTCGACATTGCCGAAGAATTCGTCCTTGACGCAGTCTTCGACAATCTTGCCGCCGTCCATGAAGATCACACGGTCGGCAACGCGGCGGGCAAACCCCATTTCGTGGGTCACCACCATCATCGTCATGCCTTCGCTGGCCAGGTCGGTCATGACGTCCAGCACCTCGTTGACCATCTCGGGATCCAGCGCCGAGGTGGGTTCGTCAAACAACATCACCACGGGGTCCATCGACAGCGCGCGCGCAATCGCCACGCGCTGCTGCTGGCCGCCCGAGAGTTCACCGGGGTGCTTATCCTTGTGCGCCGACAGGCCCACGCGCTCAAGCAGCGTCAGCGCCCGGGCGCGGGCCTCTTCCTTGCCACGGCCCAGCACCTTGGTCTGGCCCAGGCACAGGTTTTCGGTCACCGACAAATGCGGGAACAGTTCAAAGTGCTGGAACACCATTCCGGCCACCGACCGCAGCTTGGGCAGGTTGGTGCGCGGGTCGCCCACCGAAATACCGTTGACCACGATGTTGCCCTTTTGAAAGGGCTCCAGCGCGTTCACGGTCTTGATCAGCGTGGACTTGCCGGACCCCGACGGCCCGCACACCACCACGACTTCACCCTTGCCGACTGTCGTCGTGCATTCATCCAGCACCTGAAAGGCGCCGTACCACTTGCTGACCTGCGAGATCTCGATCATCGGAGGCGTCGAAGATAGTTGCATCGCTAAACCCTATCGCAGCACACGGGTGCGCTTTTCCAGTAGTTTGACCAGGCGGGACGCCGTGAAGCAGATCACGAAATACACCACCGCCACGAATAGATAAAGCTCCACCAGCCGGCCATCGCGCTGGCCGATCTTGGACGCCGCGCCCAGGAAGTCGGTCAACGACAGCACATAGACCAGCGACGTGTCCTGGAACAGGATGATCACGCGGGTCAACAGCGCGGGAACCATGTTGCGAAACGCCTGCGGCAGCACCACGTAGCGCATGCCCTGCCACGGCGTCAGGCCGATTGCCATGCTGGCCGACACCTGGCCGCGCGCAATCGACTGAATCCCCGCCCGCATGATTTCGCAAAAGTACGCGGCCTCGAACAAGGTGAAGGTGATGACCGCCGAATTGAACGCCCCCACGCGCAAGGGCGTGGCCGAGCCCACCACCCAGGCCGCGATGTACGGCATCAGGAAGTAGAACCAGAAGATCACCAGCAGCAGCGGAATCGAGCGCATCACGTTCACGTAGATGCCCGCCGGCACCGACAGAATCTTGAAACGCGACAGCCGCATCATGGCCAGCAGCGTGCCCAGCGCCAGGCCCATCACGGCGGCCAGCACCGTCAGCGTCAGGGTGAACGTCATGCCCGTCTGGAACAGATAGGGCAGCGCGGTCGAAATAACGTCGAAATCAAATTTACCCATCGCGATCCCCTATCGGCTCAGGGCGGCGGTCTTGACCGCGGCCGGACCGGCTTTGCTGGCCGCGCCGATCAAGCCGGGCACCGCGATATGCCGTTCAAGCAGGCGCATGCCCAGCACGACGATACCGTTGAGGATCAGGTAGATCACCGTCGCGGCGGAGAACGCCTCGAAGATGTGAAAGCTGAATTCCTGCATCGAACGCGCCTGGCCGGTCAGCTCCAGCAGGCCGATCGTCAGCGCCACCGAGGAATACTTGATGGTGCCCATGAACTCGGACGTCAGCGGCGGCAGCACAATGCGAAACGCCTCGGGCAGGATGATGTAGCGGTACACCTGCACCTCGGTCAGCCCCAGGGCGGTGCCCGCCTGGAACTGGCCACGCGGCAAGGACTGGATGCCGGCGCGCAATTGCTCGGCCACGCGCGCCGAACCATAGAACCCCAGGCACAGCACGGCAGGCACGAATTGCCCCCACGGCTGCGGCATCTGCTTCATCGCCAGGCCCCAGGCATGCGGCAGCAATTCAGGCAGCACGAAATACCACAGGAACATCTGCACCAGCAGCGGTATGTTGCGAAACAGCTCGACGTAGGTCGCCCCCAGCACGTTCATCACGCGCGACTGCGCCGTGCGCATCACGCCCAGCCAAGACCCCAGCAACAGCGAAAAGACCCACGCGGTCAGCGCCAGCGCCAGCGTCCAGCCCACGCCGATCAGCAGCGTTTCCAGGAAGGTGTGCACGCCGTCCGGCGACATCTCCAGGAAGACGCTCCAACTCCAGTTGTAATTCATGCCCGTGCCCTAGATGGCGGCGCCGTGCGTGGCGCCTTGCCCCAAAACCGCCGCGGGGGGCCTGGGC
>NZ_JBHFIZ010000039.1:3453-56274 GCF_057334535.1 Achromobacter colocynthidis | reverse complement strand
CGCCTGGGCCCCCCCCCCCACAACTTGCTGGTTACTCGTATGCCTTCGGGTCACCCGAGTCGGTCGGGTTGGCCAGCGCGCGCTTGAGCGCATCGCTCATCGGATACTTCAGGTTGATCTGCTTCGGGGGAATCGGCGAATTGAAGTACTTGTTGTAGATCGCCGCGACCTTGCCGGTCTTCATCAGGTCCACCACGGCGTCGTCCACCACCTTCTTGAATGCGGGGTCGTCCTTGGGTTCCATGATGCCGTAGGGCGCCATTTCCAGGCCCTTGGTGCCGATCACGAACGCATCCGGATTCTTCGACGAGGCCACGGCGCCATAGGCGATGCCGTCGTCGTTGGCCGACCCGGCGGCACGGCCCGATTCCACCATCAGGATGGTCTCGGCGGTGTCCTTGGTGGGCGCCATCGTGATACCCAGGTTACCCTTGGCGTTCAATTCCGAGATCAGGCGGAAAGTCTGGCCGCCGGCTTGCGCGGCAATGGTCTTGCCCCGGAACGATTCCAGGTTGTTGGGATCCACACCGCCGTCCTTGCGCGCCACCAGCACCACCTGCGCCACGAAGGTCGTGGGCGCGAACGACACCAGCTTGTGGCGTGCCAGGTTGTTGGTGGTGTTGCCGCATTCCAGGTCGATGGTGCCATTGGCCAGCAGCGGGATGCGCGTGGCGGAAGTCGTCGGGTTGTAGCGCACTTCCAGCTTGGGCAGCTTCAGCGCGGTCTTGATGTGTTGCACCACTTCCTGGCAGATCTCGACCGAGTAGCCGATGGGCTTCTGGTTGCCGTCGAGATAGGCGAAGGGGACCGAGGTCTCGGGGTGGCCGAGGGTGATCACGCCGGTTTCGCGGATCTTGTCCAGGCGGCTGGTGCCTTCGGCGTGGGCGGTGGCCGTGCTGCCCAGCAGAGCGGCAGCAACGGAGATCGCGGCAAATGCTTTCATCTGATTCCCTTGGCGCCGTGCGATCGGCGCGTGTTTGTAGTCACGATCGGCGGCGCCGGTTTGTCCGGCGTCCGCCACGTCCCGCGATGAGCCCCGCGGCTGGCAAAAAGTATCAACTAGCAGTATGGTTTTATCCAGTTCCAATCAGGTATTCCTCTATACGGATTTGATATGGCCATTCCACGGATGGGCTTAAGACACATCGAGGCCTTCCGAGCCGTCATGATGACCGGCTCGATGACGGCCGCCGCGCGACGCGTGCACACCTCGCAGCCGCACGTTAGCCGCTTAATTGCGCAATTGGAAGCCATCACCCAGTTTCCCTTGTTTGATCGCAATGGCAGCCGCCTGAGCCCCACACAGGACGGTTCGCGCTTCTTTCAAGAGGTGGAAAAAACCTTTATAGGCCTGGCCGGCCTGGAGTCGGCGGCGGCCAGCATCCGCTCGTTCAGCGCCAGCCGCCTGAGCGTGGCGGCCATGCCACGGCTGGCGGGCGGCATGCTGGCGCGCATCGTCGCGGCCTTCAAGACCGAGTACCCCGACGTGATGGTGTCCATCCATTCGGGCAACGCCAGCGCGGTGCACAACTGGATCAGTTCGGGCTTTTGCGACACGGGGCTGGCCATGCTGTCGGGCGACAGCCCGGGCATCCAGGTCGAACCCGTGATGACGATGAACTGCGTGGCGGTGCTGCCCAAGGGGCACCGCCTGACCAAGCTGAAAAAGCTCAAGCCCGCCGACTTCGCGGGCGAGCCCTTCATCGCCTTTCCCAGCGCCACGCCGCTGCGCGAAAAGATCGACGCCGTCTTCAAGTCCGCCAAGGTGGAACGGCAGACGGTGGCCGAAGCGGGCCTGGGGTCATCGGTGTGCGCGCTGGTGGGCGCGGGCCTGGGCGTGGCGCTGATCAACCCCTTGGCCGCGCGCGAAGAGTACGAGGCCAACGGCGTTGAAGTCCGCCCGTTCAGCCCGGCGGTGCCGGTGACGGTGGCCTTGCTGTATCCGCCGTATCACACGCGCACGCGGCTGGTCAGCGTGTTTTCGCGCTACGCGCATCAGCTGATGAATGAAGAGATGGCGGATCTGAAGGCGCGGCCGCCACGGTGAAGGGGCCGGCCTTCGCCGCCTGCTAGATGAAGGACCGTTCCAGATAGTCGGCCGCTTCGCCAGACTGCTTCAGCGCCTGCCATTGCGCCAGGTTCAACTGCGGCATCTGGAACGCCGGCTGCGGGCGGCCATACCAGCCTGGGTTGTGCAGACGGGCCAGCAGGTCCATTTTTCCGCCGTCCAGATAGAGGTGTTCGCGGTCGGCCACGAATTCATCCTGCACATGCATCGCCACCACATCGGCCACCACCAGGCTGCGGCCGTCGATGCGCAGCAGCTCATGCACCCGGCACTCAAACGCGACGGGCGACTGCATCACGCGCGGCACGCCGATGCGTTCGGACGGCGCCAGCACCAGCCCCGCTTCCTGTGATTCATCCACGCCGGCCGGGAAGTCCACCGCCGTCACGTTCATCCTGGCGGCCAACCGGGTCGACACCAGGTTGACGGTGAATTCGCCGCGCTCGGCGATATTGCGCGCGGTGTCCTTGGGCGCGCCATCACGCATCCCGATGCCCACACAGATCAGCGGCGGATCGCCCGACATCAGGTTGAAGAACGAGAAGGGCGCCACGTTGGTCGCCCCCTGCTCACCGCGCGACACGATCCAGGCGATGGGCCGAGGCACGATCGCCGCCGTCAGCAGCTTGTAGCGTTCGGGGCCCGCCAAGACGTTCAGGTCGATGAACATGACTTATCCCCAACTGCTCAGTCTTGCGCAGGCGTCGGCGCCGCGCCCTGGGCGGCCTTCGCATCCGCGAAGAGACGGTCGCTGCGTTTGCAGCGGCAGCGTCCCAACTGGTGCAGCTCGATCAGGTTGCCGACGGGGTCGCGCAGAAAAAGCTGCATGAGTTCCGGCGCCGCCACGTTGTCCAGCTTCCAGTAGTCCACCGCCATGCGTTGCAACTCCGCCTCGGCCTCGGCGATATCGTCCACCGCCAGCGCCACGTGGTTTTCCACAGGGTCGCGTCCCGGCCCCTGGGAATAGGGCGAGGGGCCATCGCTGCCCAGCAAATGGATCTGGCAATCGTTGCCCATGTCCAGGAAGTAGCCGGCGATGCCCGGTATTTCCCAGCGGCCTTCATCGGTGTCCAGCCCCAGCACGCTTCCATAGAACGCGCCCATGGCCGCCACTTTTCCCAGTGGCATGCGCACCGCGTGGTGGTGCAGTTCCAGAACCTTCAGCGCCATGTCTATCTCCTTCGTTTTCCAGCCGGCGCCCATGCACCGCCACGAACGGCATCATGGCGCCCGCGCGCACACCGGGGAATGCCGCCCATCGCAATCCACGATTGCATCGCGTGCAACGCTGCGCCCCAAGCCGCGCCCGGCGCGCACGCTATGCTTGGCGCCATGACGACGCCCGACCTCAACCTGCTGCTGGCCCTGGACGTGCTTGTCCAGGAGGGCAGCGTCGCCGGCGCGGCGCGTCGGCTCAACCTGAGCACGCCCGCCATGAGCCGCACGCTGGCCCGCATCCGCGACGCCGTGGGCGACCCGGTGCTGGTGCGTTCAGGACGCGGCCTGGCGCCCACCCCGCGCGCGCTGGAACTGCGGGATCAGGTGCGCGCGGCGGTGGAGCAGGCGCAATCCGTGTGGTCGGCATTCAGCCGCGACACGGACCTAGGCGCGCTGACCCGCATCTTCACGCTGCGCGCCAACGATGTGTTTGTCGGCGCTTTCGGTGGCCGCCTGCGCGAACATCTTTGCCGTCACGCCCCGCGCGCCGTGCTGCGCTTTGTCTCCGAAAGCGAAGACGACGAGGAAGCCTTGCGTGACGACGCCGACCTCTACATTGGTTCGTCGCAAAAGTTCGGCGCGGACATCAAGGTGCAAACGCTTTTCACCACGTCCTTCTGCGGCCTGGCGCGCGACGGGCACGCGATTTTCGACGGAGCCGTCACGCCACACCGCCTGGCGGACTACGACCACATCAGCGTGTCGCGCCGTGGCCGCGCGCAAGGCCCTATCGACCAGGCGCTGGCCAGCCTGGGCCTGACCCGGCGCGTCGCGTTGATCACCCCCACCTTCCACGCCGCGCTGTTTGCGCTGGCCGACTCAGACCTGATCCTGCCCACCATGCCGCAGCACCTGATGCCGGGCATTGAACGGTTGGGACTCGCCTTGCGCGGCTTTGCGATGCCAGTGGCGACGCCCCCGGTCAGGGTGGTGCAAGCCTGGCCGCCCCGGCTGGACAGCGACCCGGCGCACCGGTGGTTAAGGCAGACGATCAAGCAGGTGTGTGAGGGGGTGGATTAGAAGGTGCCCGCGCTATTGCGGCTCGGTCTGTACCCGCCCGTCCGCATGCAAGTAGCGCATGGCGCCGTCAACATGCATGGCCGGCACGGCCTGACCCTGGCTCCAGCATTGCGCAATCGCCGATGGCACGCCGTGCACGCCATCCCCCGTGCGCAGCGACTCGGGCACGCCAATCCAGGCATAGACCGGTTCGAGCAGCCACGCGCCGTCCGCTTGTGCGATACCGATGTGCAGGCCATCCGGACTGTGGTCGCTGGCCTGTTCCGGCGTCACCGCGCAGAGCCAGCCGTGCGTGTCTTTCCACATCAGGCCGAACACCATGTGCTGCGTGCACGGCAGCGCCTCGCGGTGTTCGACCATGTCGTAGGCGCCTTGGAACCATTCGTCCCATTCCCCGTGATCCACACAGCGCAGCACGCGCATATAGCGGCCGGCCTGGCCCGCTGGCGGCGGCGTGATCTCTGCCGGGTCGGGCGCGGGTAGCCAGATGATGTCGGCCAGATCCGTATAGGCCACGGGCACGACGATTCCGCCCTGGGTGTCCACAATGCCGCGCTGATCGTCCTCGGTCAGCACCCGGATCCGCATCTGGCCGCTTATCCACAGGGTGGCGGAATCGGGCTCCGACTCCACCGGCCCCAACGCGGCGTACAGGGCGTCCAGCACGAGTCGACCTTGCGCATCGATCAGGCCGCAACCGTCACCGCGTTGCGTCACATAGGCATGCAGCGCGTCGTCCCAATTGATGTCATCCCATACCGGCGCGCTTGCCCAGGCACCGCGCCGGTCGATCAGGCCCCAGCGCCCGGCCTCGTAGGCGGGCGCCAAGCCGCCGGGGGAAAAATCGCCGGCCGATTCGAATGTGGGCGGAACCCCCCCCCCGCCCCCGATCTATCCACAAAGCCGATCAGGTCACCTACGCGGGCCATCGCCAAACCCTGTGAATAACTCCACACTTCGTCCAGCTCGCACGGCATCAACTGGCGGCCGTCGGTATCGATCAGCCCAAGCTTGTCGTCCTTGAGAACCGCCGCCACGCCGTCTTCGAAACGCCAGATGGAATCGAACTGCGGTGGCACCACCGCGCGGCTGTTCTCGCCGCGTCCTGCGCGCACGCCACACAGGTTGTCCACAACAAAGCGATGCAAGCCGTCGCCGAGGTGGGTGTCGTTGCCGTCGCCCTCATCTTCGTCCTCGTCCTCGCCCTGGTCTTCTTCCTCGTCGAAGTCTTCATAGCGCACCCGCCGGGCGGGTTCTTGCGGAAAGAAATACGGATGCGCCAGGCCGCCCAGCCCGACCCGCCACGCCCAACCGGATTCATCATCAGCGCCTTGCACGTCCAGCAAGCGCAACGCAGCCGCGATGTCGTCCTCGCGCATGCTGTCCTGCAAAGCGTTCCAGCGATCCGTGCACAGCGCGCGCGCGTGGGCAAGATACGCCTGCGCGCCATCCCCATGCAGCCACGCCAGCTCATCAAGATTGGCGCTTATCCACAAGCCGGCGGCATCGTCCCGCTCGCCCGACGCGTCCCGCGCCCCCCGCGCATTCATCCGTTCGGCCAGGTAAGCCACCGCCGCATCCCACTGCACGCAATGCGGCGCGTCTACGCTAGCCGCATGCGTCCGCAAGAATGCCGCCACCTGGCGCAAGCGATCGTGCGCGGCTTGCGCGGGGGCGGCCAGCGCCGCCGTACCCGCGTCTCCAAACACGCGCTGCGACGCATCGGCATCCCGCAAGCTGCCGTCGGCCAGCAACACCTGCCATAACGTCGGCAGGTTGCCATTGGCGGCGGCGATTTCTTCCGATGACAGCGTGCGGCCGTCCCGGTCCACCTGCAAAGACAACCACGCGCGATTACCCATCACTGCATCCTTGAAGCACGCTGGCCACCGCGCTATCTGTGCGCCACCAGCCGGAAAAAACAAAGGCCAGCCTTTTCAGGCTGGCCCGGGTCATGCGAGGCAAACGCTTACGCGTCGATGTTGCCCGCCGACAGCGCGTTGCGTTCGATGAACGCGCGGCGCGGTTCCACGTCGTCGCCCATCAGGGTCGTGAAGACTTCGTCCGCCGCGATGGCGTCTTCGATCTGCACGCGCAGCAGGCGGCGCACCTTCGGGTCCATCGTGGTTTCCCACAACTGTTCCGGGTTCATTTCACCCAGGCCCTTATAGCGCTGCTTGGAGATGCCGCGTTCGGCTTCGCTGCGCAGCCATTGCATGGCTTCGCGGAAGTCGGACACCGTCTGTTCCTTGCGCTTTTCGCCTTCGCCCCGCGCGGCCATCGAGCGCGTGCCCACCTTGCCCAGGAAGCTCTTGGCGGCCTTGGACAGGATGGCGTAATCGGAACCGTTGACGAAGTCGGCGTCGATGATGCTGACGCGCACGTTGCCGTGGTGCATGCGCTGCACCGACAGGCGATGGCGTTCGGTGGCTTCGTCAAACTGCGGCACCACGTCCACGCCGTTGCCGCTGATCGGGTCACGCATGGCCTCGGCCAGACGCTTGGCGGAATCCGCGGTCGACTCTGCCGTTTCCAGGTTGATTTCCACGCCTTCGGCCATGGCCGACAAGGCGCCCACGTCGAACACCTTCGACAGGCGCGCAATGACGCCATCGGCCGCCACGTACTGGCTGGCCAGGTCGGTCAGTTCTTCGCCACGGATGATGTTGCCGCCCGAGATGATCTCGGCATCCTTCAGGGCCTGTTGCAGCATGAACTGCGCTTCTTCCTGGTCATCCTTCAGATAGCGCTCTTCGCGGCCAACCTTCACCTTGTACAGCGGCGGTTGGGCGATATACACATAGCCGCGCTGCACGAGTTCCGGCATCTGGCGATACAGAAGCGTCAGCAGCAGGGTGCGGATGTGCGCGCCGTCAACGTCCGCGTCAGTCATGATGATGAGGCGGTGGTAGCGCAGCTTTTCCACGTTGAAATCGGGGCCGATGCTGGTGCCCAGCGCGGTGATCAGCGTGGCGATCTGTTCGCTGGCGATCAGGCGGTCAAAACGCGCCTTTTCCACGTTCAGCACCTTGCCGCGCAGCGGCAGGATGGCCTGGAACTTGCGGTCGCGGCCTTGCTTGGCCGAGCCGCCTGCGGAGTCACCCTCGACGATGTACAGCTCGCACAGCGCCGGATCTTTTTCCTGGCAGTCGGCCAGCTTGCCGGGCAGGCCCGCGCCTTCCAGCACGCTCTTGCGACGCGTCATTTCGCGGGCCTTGCGCGCGGCTTCACGCGCGCGGGCGGCTTCCACGATCTTGTTGCACAACGCCTTGGCGTCGTTCGGGTTTTCAAGCAGCCAGCTTTCCAGCGTGCGGGCCACGGCTTCTTCCACGGCCGGACGCACTTCGCTGGACACCAGCTTGTCCTTCGTCTGGCTGCTGAACTTGGGCTCGGGCACCTTCACCGACAGCACGCAGGCCAGGCCTTCGCGCATGTCGTCACCGGACGTTTCCACCTTGGCCTTCTTGGCCAGTTCGTTGTCGGCGATGTACTTGTTGATGATGCGGGTCATCGCCGCGCGCAGGCCGGTCAAGTGCGAGCCGCCGTCGCGCTGCGGAATGTTGTTGGTGAAGCACAGCACGCTTTCGCTGTAGCTGTCGTTCCACTGCATCGCCACTTCCACGCCCACCGACACGCCGCCGGCGGCCGATTCGGTGCTGACCGAAAACACGTTCGGGTGCAGCACGGTCTTGGCGCGGTTGATGTATTCAACAAAGCCCTTCACACCGCCCGAGAACGCAAAGTTCTCTTCCTTGCCGTGGCGCTGGTCCACCAGGCGGATCTTCACGCCGTTGTTCAGGAACGAGAGCTCGCGCAAGCGCTTGGAGAGAATCTCGTAGTGGTATTCGATGTTGTTGAAGATGATCGGGTCGGCCAGGAAGCGCACTTCCGTGCCCCGCATGTCCGTCGTGCCCGTCACAGCCAGGGGCGCCACGCGCGCGCCTTGGCGGAATTCCATCTGGTGGACCTGGCCGTTGCGGCGGATGGTCAGGCGCAGCCATTCGGACAGGGCGTTCACGCAAGACACGCCCACGCCGTGCAGGCCGCCGGACACCTTGTACGAGTTCTGGTCGAACTTGCCGCCGGCGTGCAGTTCGGTCATCACGATTTCCGCCGCGCTGCGGTGGAATTCGTCGTCCTTGTGGATATCCGTGGGGATACCGCGGCCGTTGTCGGTGACCGAGATGGAGTTGTCGGTGTGGATGGTGACGACGATGTCGTCGCAATGGCCGGCCAGGGCTTCGTCGATGGCGTTATCCACGACTTCAAACACCATGTGGTGCAAGCCGGTGCCGTCGGATGTGTCGCCGATGTACATGCCGGGGCGCTTGCGCACGGCCTCCAGCCCCTTGAGCATCTTGATCGAGTCTGCGCCGTAGCCGCTGTTCTCGGGAGTGGTGTTCTGCTGATCTGACATGTCTGGTTCGATAACGCTTTAAAGAACGGCCTGGCGGCCGGACCGCCCGCGAGCCCTCAGGCCCGCAAGCGGCACAAACCCACAAACGTGTGGGGCGCGGATCAGATCCGCATGGGCATGACGACGTATTTGAACTGGTCGTCTTCGGGCAGGGTGATGAGCGCCGATGCGTTGGCATCGGGCATGACCGACCACTGGATGTTGTCGACTTTCACGTTGGCCAGCACATCAAGCAAATAGCCCACGTTAAAGCCCACGTCCAGGGCCTCATGGCCGTAGTCGATGTCGATTTCTTCCTGCGCCTCTTCCTGCTCGGCGTTGGAAGACGAGATCTTCATCTGGTTCTGCGCCAATTGCAGGCGCACGCCCTTGAACTTGTCGGTCGTCAAAATGGCGGCGCGCTGCAAGCTGCCTTGAAGCGCTTCGCGGCCCACCATGAAGTGGCGCGTGTAGTTCGTGGGAATCACACGCGTGAAATCGGGGAACTTGCCTTCGACCAGCTTGGACACCAGTTCGACATCGCCGAAGCGGAAACGGATCTGGCCCGGCGCCACATCAATGGAAACCACCTCGTCGGAGTCTTCCAGCAGGCGCTGCATTTCCAGCACGGTCTTGCGCGGCACGATCACTTCGTGGCGTTCGGCGATGCCGTCGGCTTCGGTCGAGCAATGCGCCAGGCGGTGACCATCGGTGGCGACGGCGCGCACACGACCCGGTTCAAACACCAGCAGCATGCCGTTCAGGTAGTAACGGATGTCTTGTTGCGCCATGGCGAAGTGCACCATGTTGAACAGGTGGCGCAGCGTGCGTTGCGGCATGGTCAGCGAGACGTCCCACTGCTCGGGCTGAGCCACGGTGGGGAACTCGCTGGCGGCCAGCGTCTGCAACGCGAAGCGGCTCTTGGCCGACTGCACCGACAGCTTGTTGCTGGCCAGGGCCAGGCGCACGTCGCCGGTATCCGGCAGCGCTTTCAGGATGTCGAGCAGCTTGCGCGCGGCAACCGTGGTGGACTCGTTGTCCTGGCCCACGCCGAAGTCGGCATGGGTGGTGATCTGTACTTCCAGGTCGGTCGCAATAAAGGCAACCTTGTTGCCTTCCTTGCGCATCAGGATGTTCGCAAGAATGGGCAGGGTATGGCGTCTTTCGACGATGCCCGCCACAGTCGACAGCGGTTTCAGCAATGCATCGCGTGTGGTTTGTACGAGTTGCATGTTCATCCTTTTAGAGTTTGTTCCAACACGTGCAGGGTATGGTTGAGCTCCGCTTGTTTTGCGCGGGCGTCGGAAATCTTGCGTACGGCATGCAGTACGGTGGTGTGATCGCGCCCCCCGAACAGATCACCGATTTCCGGCAGGCTTTTCTGCGTCAGCTCTTTAGCCAGGTACATCGCGACCTGACGCGGCAAGGCGATATTGGCGGGCCGGCGTTTCGAGTACATGTCCGCGACCTTGATCTTGTAGAAATCCGCCACCGTCTTCTGGATGTTTTCCACCGTGATCTGGCCGTTGGACACGGACAGCAGATCCTTCAGGGCTTCCTTGCAGACATCCACCGTCAGCACATCGCGACCATGGAAGCGGGCGTAGGCCAGGACCTTGCGCAGCGCGCCTTCCAGTTCGCGCACGTTGCTGCGCAGATGCTTGGCAATGAAGAAGGCCACTTCCTCAGGCATGGGCACGCCTTCGGATTCCGCCTTGCGCAGCAAGATCGCCACGCGCATTTCCAGCTCCGGCGGCTCGATCGCCACCGTCAGGCCGGAATCAAAGCGCGAAATCAGGCGGCTGTCGATGCCGGACAGTTCCTTCGGATACGTATCGCTGGTGATGATGATCTGCTTGCGCTGGGCCACCATCGCTTCGAACGCATAGAAGAACTCTTCCTGCGTGCGGTTCTTGCCCGAGAAGAACTGGATGTCATCGATCAGCAGCAAGTCCAGCGAATGGTAATAGCGCTTGAAGTCATCGAACGCCTTGCGCTGGTACGCCTTCACGACGTCGGACACGTATTGGTCGGCATGCACGTAGCGCACCCGCACGCCCGTGCCCGCCGCGACCATGGCGTTGCCGATGGCGTGGATCAAGTGCGTTTTGCCCAGGCCCACGCCGCCATACAGGAACAGCGGGTTGTAGGACGTGCCAGGGTTCTCGGCCACTTGCAATGCCGCGGCGCGCGCCAACTGGTTGGCCTTACCCGTCACGAAATTCTCGAAGGTAAGGTCCGTGTTCAGGCGCGAGCGCTCGTACACGATGTTGGCGGCATCCGCGTTCACCGCCTGCGCCGCGACCGTGGTGGCGGGCTGGGGTGGGGCGGCCGGAGCCGGGGCCTGCATGGGCGGCGCGCCGCCTGAGGGCTGTGCAGCGGACAGGTGCGATTGATCGGGCTGCGGCGCACGCACGGGCGCGACCGGCATACGCGGGGCGGCTCCATGCGAGGGCAACTCGAACAAGACCTGTACCGGTCGCTTGAACCACTCCGCGGCCAACGCTTCGATCTGGTGGGAAAAGTTCTTACGCACCCAATCCAGCTTGAAGCGGTTGGGCGCGGCAACGCGCAGCACCGCCTGCGTTTCGTCGTACGCAAGCGGGACCAGCGGTCGTATCCACGCGCTGATTTGTTGGGGGGGGAGTTCCTGCTCAAGACGACTGACGCAGGTCTGCCAGAATTCTTTCATGTCGCTCTTATTCAAACCTCGATTCTACCTTGCCTGGGCTGGGGTTATCCACAGGGCAGGACATAAGCGTCTACACTGCCCAGGCTTAACTGTTTGACAAGACAGGGAAAACTTGCTGAAATGGTGGGCTTTTCCGAATTCTGTCTGTCAGAAGGTTTCACAGAGAGCTTAGCCGGAGTTGTAGCAAGTACCCTCCTTTCATAGGTTTGGGCGCTTACTGCACTGTCCGGTTTTTAGCTTTGCTGAATAGGTCGCCTGGGGAGAAATCCCTTGTCCAGAGCCCCGTCTACGAGATGTTTTTTGCACCTGTTGCAAAAATGCCCACTAGATACCCGCTCTGATTTTGCGTCCTGGAACCCTCCGGGCAGGTCCCTTCTGACTTTTGTTCTTTTTGTGGATCGTCCATGAAACGTACCTACCAACCTTCCGTCACCCGCCGCAAGCGCACCCATGGCTTTCGCGTGCGCATGAAAACCCGCGCTGGCCGCGCCATCCTGAACGCCCGCCGCGCCAAGGGCCGCAAGCGTCTGGCTGTCTAAGTCCGGGTTTTCCGGTTTTTCTTTCCGGAAGCCTGACTATTTGCACGGACCAGCCATATTGCAAGACCTCTCGCAATCTCGTTCTGGTTCCGCGCAAACGCCTGACCCGCAGTCCATGCCGCGCTCCACGCTTCCCCCGGAGGCGCGGTTGCATCGCCCCTCCGAGTTCGCCGCTGCCCTCAAAGGCCGGCGTCTTGCTCGAGGGGCGTTATTCATTGTGACGTCCGCTCCCAATGATCTGCCCCCCGGCCAGGATGCCTGTGCCCGGCTGGGTCTCATCATCGCCAAGCGGTTCGCCGCCCACGCCAGTACGCGCAACGCCATCAAGCGGGTCATCCGCGAAGCGTTCCGCCACCGGCGCCTGGCGCTGCCGGCCAAGGATTACGTCGTGCGCTTGCATAGCAAAGTCGCTCCCACCACGCTTACCTCGCTTAAACGCTTGGTCAGAGCCGAAGTGGACGCTCACTTTGATCGGATTGCGCGATGATTTTCAAAGCACTGCTTATTCTTCCGATCCGCTTCTACAGGTTTTTCCTGAGTCCCTGGATCGGCAGGCAGTGCCGCTTTACCCCCACATGCTCGGCGTACGCGATTGAAGCAATCGAACGTCACGGCGCCTGGCGCGGCTTCTGGTTGGCGGTCCGGCGAATTGGCCGTTGCCACCCGTGGTCGCCGGGCGGCTGGGATCCGGTTCCGCCGTCCAAGGGAACCAATGGCCCCTCGTGCTGTTCCCACAGCCACCGCATCGAGCACGATTGACGCTAAACTGGCGGGCTTTGCTGGCCCGTATTCACTTCAGTAGGCACCATGGATATCCGACGAACCGTCCTCTGGATGATTTTTTCCTTTTCGCTGTTGCTCCTATGGAACAACTGGCAAATCCATAACGGCAAGCCGTCCCTGTTCGGGGGCCCGACGCCCGCGGCCAGCACGGCTGAACCGCAGACCGGCGCCAATAACGCCACGCCTTCGGTGCCCAGCGCGCCCACCACCACGGCTACCGCGCCGTCGGCGGTTCCTGGCGCCACCGCGCCCGCTGCCGCCCGCTCGGAAGAAGTCGTTGTCACCACCGACGTGCTGCGCCTGACCTTCGACACCATGGGCGCCCAACTGGTGCGCGCCGAGCTGCTGAAGTACCCGGCAACCGGCCATGCCGACCAACCCACCGTGTTGCTGGACCGTTCGGCCGGCCTGACCTACGTCGTGCAGTCCGGCGTGGTCGGCGCGCCCAACGGCCAAAGCTTCCCCACGCACCAGACGCCTTTCCGCGTCACGTCCACCGAACGCCAGCTCACTGGCGACAACCTGGTCGTGTCCTTTGAAGGCGAATCGGGCGGCGTGAAGGTCACCAAGACGTTCACCCTGCACAAGGGCCGCTACGACATTGACGTGCGCCACGACCTGGCCAACGTCGGCTCCGCCCCCGTATCGCCCGCGCTGTACCTGCAGCTTGAGCGCGACGGCAACGACCCCGCCGACACGTCCAGCTTCTATCACACGTTCACCGGTTTCGCCGTCTACTCTGAACAGGAAAAGTTCCAGAAGAGCACGTTCAGCGACATCGAAAAGAAGAAGGCCAACTACGTCAAGCAGGCGGACAACGGCTGGATCGCCGTGGTGCAGCACTACTTCGCCACCGCCTGGGTGCCGCCGCAAGGCAAGCCGCGCACGAACGAACTGCTGGAAGTGCAGAAGAACCTGTACGCCGCCCGCAGCATCGAAGCCGTGGGTGAAATCGCCCCGGGTTCCGCGTCGCGCGTTGACTCGCACCTGTGGGTCGGTCCGCAAGACCAGAAGGCCATGGCGGCGCTCGCCCCCGGGCTGGAACTGGTGGTGGACTACGGTTTCCTGACCATCATCGCCAAGCCGCTGTTTACCCTGATGACCTGGCTGCATTCGCTGCTGGGCAACTGGGGCTGGACCATTGTTGCGCTGACCGTGCTGATCAAGGCCATCTTCTACCCGCTGGCCGCCGCGAGCTACCGCTCGATGGCCCGCATGAAGCAAGTGGCCCCGCGTCTGCAGGCGTTGAAGGAAAAGTACGGCGACGACAAGCAAAAGCTGAACGCCGCCATGATGGAGATGTACCGCACCGAAAAGATCAACCCGCTGGGCGGCTGCTTGCCGATGGTGGTGCAGATTCCGGTGTTCATCTCGCTGTACTGGGTGCTGCTGGCCAGTGTGGAAATGCGCGGCGCGCCGTGGATTCTGTGGGTCCATGACCTGTCGATCCGCGACCCGTTCTTCATTCTGCCCGCCATCATGATGGCCACCATGTTCCTGCAGATCAAACTGAACCCGACGCCGCCGGATCCCATCCAGGCCAAGGTCATGATGATCATGCCGCTGGTGTTCGGCGGGATGATGTTCTTCTTCCCGGCCGGCCTGGTGCTGTACTGGTGCGTGAACAACACCCTGTCCATCGCACAGCAGTGGTCCATCACCCGCGCCATGCAGCGCAAGGCGGAAGCGGCGGCAAACCGTTAATCCGATAAGCCTCGCGCTCGAGAGCGTCAAAAAGCCGGCCCTTGTGGCCGGTTTTTTTATGCGCGCGCGGTGTTCTGCCATCCCATCCTGTTCCTGAAGATGAGTCCATAGTCGATAGGTTTTAGTAATTGATTCTGGTAGTTCAATCAACTTCACAAACGCAACCTTGGCCCCTATGATGTGTCCCACATACCGCCCAGCGCCCGGCGCCAGGGGGTATCCACAACACAGCACGAGCCCGAAGCGGCTCGCGCCTTCCCAGAATTACGTACGGAGTGTGCTATGACCGACAAGAAGCCTTTGACCACCGCCTCGGGCGCGCCGGTGCCGGACAACAACAACACGTTGACCGCCGGTCCCCGTGGCCCGGCGCTGCTGCAAGACTTCTGGCTGATTGAAAAGCTGGCCCACTTCGACCGCGAACGCATTCCGGAACGGGTCGTCCACGCCAAGGGGTCCGGTGCCTACGGCACCTTCACCGTCACTCACGACATCTCGCGCTACACGCGCGCCAGCATCTTTTCGCAAGTTGGTAAGCAAACCCCGCTGTTCCTGCGCTTTTCCACCGTGGCCGGCGAACGCGGCGCGGCCGATGCCGAACGCGACGTGCGCGGCTTCGCCATCAAGTTCTACACCGACGAAGGCAACTGGGACCTGGTCGGCAACAACACCCCGGTCTTCTTCATTCGCGACCCGCTGAAGTTCCCCGATTTCATCCACACGCAAAAGCGCGACCCCAAGACAAACCTGCGCAGCGCCACCGCCGCCTGGGACTTCTGGTCGCTCAGCCCCGAATCGCTGCACCAGGTCACCATCCTGATGAGCGACCGCGGCATTCCCGCCAACCTGCGCCAGCAGCACGGTTTCGGTTCGCACACGTTCAGCTTCGTCAACAAGGACGGCGAACGCTTCTACGTGAAGTTCCACTTCAAGTCGCAGCAGGGCGTCGTCTGTATGAGCGACGAAGAAGCCGCCCAGGTGGTTGCGCACGACCGCGAAAGCTCGCAGCGTGACCTGTTCGAGAACATCGAGCAGAAGAACTTCCCGAAGTGGACGCTGAAGGTGCAGATCATGCCCGAGGCTGAAGCCGAGACCTATCACATCAACCCGTTCGACCTGACCAAGGTCTGGCCGCATGGCGACTACCCGCTGATTGAAGTGGGCGTGCTGGAGCTGAACAAGAACCCGGAAAACTACTTTGCCGAAGTCGAGCAAGCCGCCTTCACCCCGGCGAACATCGTCCCCGGCATCGATTTTTCGCCGGACAAGATGCTGCAAGGGCGTTTGTTCTCGTACGGCGACACGCACCGGTATCGCTTGGGCATCAATCATCACCAGATCCCCGTGAACGCGCCGCGCTGCCCGTTCCACAGCTATCACCGCGACGGCGCGAGCCGTGTTGACGGCAACGTGGGCGGCACGCTGAACTACGAGCCCAATAGCGCGGGCGAGTGGAAGGAAACCCCGTCCGCCGGCGAACCCCCGCTGGCGCTGGACGGCCAGGCCGCCGCGCGCTGGAACCATCGCGTGGACGATGACTATTACTCACAGCCCGGCAACTTGTTCCGCTTGATGACGCCGGAAAAGCAGGAGCTGCTGTTCGGCAATATCGGCCGCCATATGGCGGGCGTGCCGGAAGAGATCCAGCGCCGTCAATTGGAACACTTCAAGAAGGCCGATCCGGCCTACGCGGCTGGCGTGGCCAAGGCGTTGGGGCTGACGCTCTGAGGGTGCCGGTAGTCTGAATAGCAAAAGGGCGGTTCCGCGCAGGAACCGCCCTTTTTTCATGGTTGCGGGCTAGGCGCAACGGTATTTTTGTATGGGATCCGTCGTGTTCTGTCGTGTGCCGTACGTGATTTCGAAGGTGACTTCGAAAGTGATTTCGTCCGTCAGCTTCGAACTTCACCTTATCCACAGCTCGTGGCAACGGCATGTTTTCAACGTTATCCACAGGACTGGCCATGGGGTGCAGCACTTTGGACCGCGCCACGGACGACGCTCAGAGCAGGTTCACCGACGCGGCGACGCACGCAGACAAGGTATCCACACCTTCAGCCAAGGCCGGGGTGGGCGAGGCCAGCGCCAATAGGGCCAGCACCAGCGCCAGGCCGGTGGCGGTAGCAGTTTGGACCAGGCGGTCCTGGAGTTCGGATGACATGCGCATGGTGTTCCTTGTGGATAAGTGCTTATCCGTGGGGTGTCCGCTTACTGTGGATCGACCCATTATGGGAACCATGCCTGCTATCTCAAACGAAGTTATCGGCGTTTGATCAAAGCTCTACGTCATATAGAAAAAGCCGCGGGAGTACGCCCCGCGGCTTCATCAACAATGCTGATAAGCAAATAGCCTATCCGTCCTTGCCAGGCATTCAGGCAGCCGGCAAGAAGGCCTCGGTAAGCTTCACCCAATACGTGGCGCCCACCGGCAACAGGGCATCGTTGAAATCGTAGTTCGGGTTGTGCAACTGGCATGGGCCCATGCCGTGATAGCTTTCCATGCGGTGGTCGCCATCGCCATTACCCAGGAATAGATACGCGCCCGGGATGGCTTCCAGGAAGAAGGAAAAATCTTCGGCGCCCATGAAGGGCGGCATATCGCGCAGCACGTTTTCGGCGCCGAAGGCCTCTTCGGCCACCTTCGCCGCGAAGGCCGTTTCCTTTTCCCAATTCACCAGCGGCGGATAGGCCCGCACAAAATCGAGTTCGCCCGTGCCCCCATACACCTGCGGCAAAGTGGTGGCGATACGGCGCATGTCGGCTTCGATCTTATCCAGCGTTTCCACCGAATACGTGCGCACCGTGCCGCGCAGCACGGCCTCGCCAGGAATCACGTTGTAGGCGTCGCCCGCATGGATCTGCGTGATCGACAGCACGGCTTGGTCCAGCGGATTCTTGCTGCGCGAAATCACGGTCTGCAAGGCGTGCACCATGTCGGCGGCCACGATGATCGGGTCGACCGAGGCATGAGGCTGCGCCGCGTGGCCGCCCACGCCCTTGATGACGATGTCCCAGCGGTTGCTGGATGCCATCGTCGGACCGGCGCGAAAGCCGAACTGGTTGACCGGCATGCCGGGCATGTTGTGGATGCCGAACACCGCATCGCAGGGAAATTTGTCGAACAGGCCGTCCTGCATCATGGCGCGCGCGCCGGCGTTGCCGCCTTCTTCGGCCGGCTGGAAAATGAACACCACCGTGCCATCAAAGTTGCGATGCGTGGACAAGTACTGCGCCGCGCCCAGCAGCATGGCGGTATGGCCGTCATGGCCACAGCCGTGCATGCGGCCGCTGATGGTGGACTTGTGCGCAAAGCGGTTGTGCTCGGGCATGGGCAGCGCATCCATGTCGGCGCGCAGGCCGATCATCTTCTTGCCGCTACCCGCGCGCAACACCCCCACCACGCCGGTTTTCCCCAAGCCCGTATGCACTTCCAGGCCCCATTCGCGCAAGCGTTGCGCCACCAGGTTCGACGTGCGCGTTTCCTGGAAGGCCAGTTCCGGGTGCGCGTGGATGTCGCGACGCAAGGCGGTCAGTTCCGGGTGCGCGCGTTCGATTTCGGCAATGGTTTTCATGGCGTCAGAATTAAATTAGGTGAATTCATTGAGGCGATCGGCGGTTGCTTGATGGGTTGCGCGCGCTGGGTATCGGCTTTCTTGTTCCAGGGATTCTCGCGCTTCACCCATCCTACGTCTAGTCAGGGCATGTCGTTCAGGTGGCAGGCGCTGAATTGGCCGGGTGCGATTTCTCGCAGCAAGGGCCGTTCCGCCTTGCAGCGCGCCATGGCGTGGGGACAACGTGGGTGGAATGCGCAGCCTGTGGGCGGGTCCAGTGGGGACGGCAGTTCGCCCTTGATCGGCTGATACGTGCGCCGACCGGGCGTCAACGTCGGCAACTCTTTCAACAGTGCCTGTGTATACGGATGGTTGGCGCGCTGGAAAACCGTGTCGGTCGGTGCAAGCTCCACCACGCGCCCCAGGTACATGATTGCCACGCGGTCCGATATGTGGCTGACCACGCTCAGGTTGTGACTGATGAACAGATACGTCAGGTCCAAGTCGTCGCGCAACTGTTCAAACAGGTTCAGCACCTGCGCCTGAATCGACACATCCAAGGCGGCCACGGCTTCATCGCAGACGATCACGGACGGCTTGAGCGCCAGCGCCCGCGCGATACCGATGCGCTGGCGCTGCCCGCCTGAAAACTGATGCGGATAGCGTTGCACGAAAGATGGGTCCAAGCCCACTTGCCGCATCAGCCCCGCCACGTAGTCCGCCTTGTCGCGCGCAGGGATAAGGCCGTGCGCCACGGGGGCCTCACCGATGATTTCGCGCACCCGCATGCGCGGGTTGAGCGAGGCGTAGGGGTCTTGGAAGATCATCTGCACGCCCAGCTCGTAGGCGCGCCGCTCCGGCCCCGTCATCGTCCGCACGGCCTTGCCCTGGTAGTGCACATCGCCCGACGAGGGCGGCAGAATGCCCGACACGACGCGGCCCAGCGTGGATTTTCCACAGCCCGATTCACCCACGATGCCGATGACTTCGCCCGGCTGCACATCCAGGTCCACACCCGCCACGGCGTGCACCACCTGTGTCTTCAAGCCCGCCCCCAGCAAATTGGCAATGCGCCCGGCCAGGTCCACGGGCTGCACAAAGCGCAGTTCCACGTCGCGCAGGGACAGGATGGGGGTGGCGGCGTCGCGTTCTGCTGCGCTCATTTGGGGTCTGGGTCTCCGGCGTGCCAGCAGCGCACCCATTGCGCCGGGCGAACTTCCACAGGCTGCGGTTCGATCAGACAGGCGTCGGTCGCGCGCGGGCAGCGCCCACGGAACGCACAGCCTTGCGGCAGATTCAACAGCGAAGGCGTCATGCCAGGAATCGGCACCAGCGGCTTGCCGCGCGATTCTGGCGTGGGGATCGATGCAATCAACCCATGCGTGTAGGGATGCATGGGATGCGTGATCACGTCGTACGTGCTGCCGGTCTCGACCACACGGCCCGCATACATCACCGACACCCGGTCGGCCAAGCCAGCCACCACCGCCAGATCGTGCGTGATCCATATCAAGCCGGTACCGGTTTCGCGGCACAGCTTCTGCACTTCGAAAAGAATCTGCCCTTGAATCGTGACGTCGAGCGCGGTGGTGGGCTCGTCCGCAATGATCAGGCGCGGTGAATTCAAAAGCGCGATGGCGATTGCCACGCGCTGGCGCATGCCACCGGACAACTGGTGCGGATACGCGCGCAGGCGCTCCTGCGGCGACGGAATGCCCACCATCGTCAACGTCTGCAAGGCGCGCTGGCGCGCCTGTTCACGAGACACCTTATGGTGCGCCTGCACCGCCTCGATCATCTGCGTATCCACGCGCAGCACGGGGTTCAGCGTCATCATCGGGTCCTGGAAGATCATCGCAATCTCCTGGCCCCGCAGTTGACGCCATCGGTTCGGCGTCGCACCGCGCAGGTCTTCACCGTTCAACCGCAGGTGCCCTTCAACGATGCGGCCTGGCTCGTCCAGCAAACCCATCAGCGAAAAGCCAGTAATGCTCTTGCCTGACCCTGATTCGCCCACCAGACCCAGGATTTCGCCTTCGGCCAAGCTCAAGTCCACGCCATCCACCGCCTTCACCACGCCATTGCGCGTGAAGAAGTGCGTCTTCAATCCTTGCACTTCAAGAACATTTGGGGGCGCGGCCAATGGCGTTTCCACAGCGTTTGTCTGCATCGCGTCCGCCTCTAGTTCGCGTGACGCGGGTTGAGCACATCGCGCAGGTGGTCGCCCACCAGGTTGATGGCGATGATGGCCAGCGCCAGCGCAATGCCGGGAAAGAACGATATCCAGTACTGACCCGACAACAGGTATTCGAAGCCGTTGTAGATCAGCATGCCCAGCGATGGCTCGGTCACCGGCACCCCCACGCCCAGGAACGACAGCGTGGCTTCCAGGGCAATGGCGTGCGCCAGGTCGATGGTGGCGATCACGATAAGCGGCGGCATACAGTTGGGAAGCACGTGGCGGAACAGCACGCGCCCCCAGGACAAGGACATGCAGCGCGCGGCCTCCACATATTCCTTGCCACGCTCCACCAGCGCGGCGCCGCGCGCGGCCCGCGCAAAATACGCCCACTGCACGACGATCAACGCGATGATCACCTTATCCACACCCTTGCCCAAAATCGCCAAGAGCATCAGCGCAACAAGAATGGCGGGGAACGACAACTGGATATCCACAATCCGCATCAACAGCGCGTCGATACGGCCGCCAAAATAAGCCGCGATCAGGCCCACGGTGGCGCCGATGCCAAAGGCCGCCAGCACCGACACGGTAGCCACCATCAAACTGGTGCGCATGCCATAGAGAATGGCCGACAGCAGGTCGCGCGCCTGCCCGTCGGTGCCCAGCCAGTGGTGCATGGACCCATCACCACTTTCACTGCCGGGCTTCAGCTTGGAATCCATGATGTCCAGCGCCGCCAGGTCGTAGGGATTCTGCGGTGCGATCCACGGCGCCAACACGGCGGCGCCCACAATCACCACCAGCATCACCAGGCCCAAGGTAGCCAGCTTGCTGGCGAAGAAATCCTTCACGAAGCGGCGCCAGGGCGTCTCTTCCTTGCGCGCGGCGGCCGGTGCGACGGGAACATTGACGTTGGTGTTCATCGGCGGCTATCCAGACGTACGCGGGGGTCCAGCACCGTATAGATGATGTCCACCACCAGGTTCAACATGACCAGGAAAAACACGATCAAAAGCAGATACGCCACGACGACCGGACGATCAAGATTGATGATTGAGTCGATCAGCAGTTTGCCCATGCCCGGCCACGAAAACACGGTTTCAGTGACCACGGCGAACGCCATCACCTGGCCGAACTCCAGGCCCGCCACGGTCACGACCGGAATCAGGATGTTCTTCAACAGATGCACGCCCAGCACGCGCTTTTCCGACAGGCCCTTGGCACGCGCGAACTTGATGTAATCCATGGGCAGTGCTTCGCGCGTGGCCGCCCGCGTCACGCGGATGATCATCGCGCACTTGGCGATGGCGATCGTGGCGGCGGGCAAGGCCAGGCTCATCCAGCCGCTGAACGTCAGCACGCTCAACTCCAGCGAACCGATGCTGACTGTCTTGCCACGCCCCCCCGCCGGCACCCAACCCAGCATCACGGCGAACACCATGATCAGCATCAGGCCAACCCAGAAATTAGGCAGCGAAAAGCCCAGCACGGACCCCGTCATGATGGCGCGCGAGCCCGGCGCCTGCGGCTTCAAGCCCGCCAGGATGCCCAGCGGCACGCCGATCAGCACCGACATCAGCATGGCCACACAGGCCAGTTCGACGGTGGCCGGCATGCGCTCCAGGATCAGGTGCATGGCCGGCTCGCCCGTCAGGAAGCTGTTGCCGAAATCACCTTGCACTGCCTGGCTCATGAAAATCAGATATTGCCGCCACAGCGGCTGGTCCAAACCCAGCGACGCACTGATCGCGGCGCGCTGCGCCTCGGTTGCTTCCGGGCTGGCCAGCATCGAAACCGGATCGCCCACCATGTATATGCCTGCAAAAACCAACGCCGACATGACAAGCATGACGACGATGGTTTGCAGCAGTCTTCTTACGATTGTTGCCAGCACTGGAAACCGCCCGCGTTGCGCGTTACTTCTTCAAGGTTGCAAACTGCGCAAGCGTGACCTGGTCAGGACGGCCCTGATAGCGGATGTCGTTCTTCATTGCCCAGACCGACAATTCGAAGTGAATCGGCAGCATGGCGTAGTCGTCCATCGCCATGTTGCTGGCCTTGGACAGCAGCTCGGCACGCTTGGCGTCGTCCATGGTGGACGATGCTTCCTTCACCAATTCGTCCATCTTCGGATTGGAATAGCGGCTGCGGTTGGTGGTGCCCAGGCCGGCTTCCGGATTGCGCGTCACCAGCAGGGATGTCAGCGCGTTGGACATCTCGCCGCTAGTCACCGACCAGCCCGCCAGATAGGCCGAGAACGCATAGCTGTCGCGGTTCTTGAAGAACACCGGGGGCGCCATCGCGTCCACGCTGGTCTTCACGCCGATGCGCGTCCACATCGATGCGATCGCTTGCGCCACCTTCGAATCATTCACGTAGCGACCAGAAGGCGAGCCCAGCGTGATCGAGAACCCGTTGGGATAACCGGCTTCCTTCAACAAGGCCTTCGCCTTTTCCACATCGGCCTTCGGCGCTTTGGAATGTTCCTTGCTGGACCCGAACATGGGGTAGGGCAGCATGTTGCCCGCGGGCAAGGCCACACCGCCCATCACGCGCTCAACCAGCGCATCGCGATTGATGGCAAGCGACAGCGCTTCCCGCACGCGCTTGTCCTTCATGGGGTTCTTGTCGGTGCCCTGGATACCAGGCGACGGCTCGGCGTGCTGGTCCAGCGCCACGTACACCACCCGCACCGACGGCGTCTCTTCCACAAAGAGCTTTTTATCGCTCTTCAGCTTGGGCAGGTCGTCGGTGGGGGGATCTTCAATCATGTCGACGTCACCGGCCAGCAGTGCGGCCACGCGCGCGGCGGCGTTGCTGATCGGGCGGTACACCACGCGGTCCCACTCAGGCTTTTTGCCCCAGTAGTTTTCATTGCGTGCCAATACGAATTCGGCGCCGCGTTTCCACGACACAAACTTGTAGGGGCCCGTGCCAATCAGGCCATCACCGCTGTTCAATTCAGTTGTCGTCTTGCCTTCCGGCGCTGGGCCGGAAGCGGCCTTTTTCGACAAGATGGGCAATTGCGCCAGGTTCACGAGCAGATTCGGCGCGGCCTGCTTGGTGGTGATGCGCACGGTCATCGGGTCGACCGCTTCGGTCTTCTCGACCGAACCCAAGTACAGCGTAAAGGGAGACGGGCTGTTGGGCACCTTGGGCACGCGGTCATACGTGAACACCACGTCTTCGGCGGTGAACGGCGTGCCATCCGAAAACTTCACGTTGGGACGTAGCTTGAACGTCCAGACCTTGCCATCCACCGTCCACGATTCCGCCAACGCGGCCTTCGGTTTCAACTGGGCGTCGGTAGCAACCAGCGTATCGAAAATGGTTTGGGAGATCTGCGTGTTCGGCGTCAGCGCGTGATATTGCGGATCCATCGACGAGGGCTCGGTCTTCAGAGCGATCACCAGATCGCGAGCCATTGCGGAACTGAATGTGCCAAAGGCCAACATCACCGCGGCTGAGCCGCAGGCCAAGACACGCGAAAACCGAGATGCCATCGTGATCTCCCTGAGTTGATTCGGGTTTTGAACCTCGGGGCCACATTAACCAGCAAACAAGGGGCTGCGCAACAGTTATATTCCCCTATTGTTCTCGCTTCCGTCCCCTTCAGATATGTCCGCTTACGCCCCTATTGCCGCCATTGCCACCGCCCCCGGAAGAGGCGGCATCGGCGTCGTGCGCGTTTCTGGTGCGGACTTGTCCGAATTGGTGCGCCGCCTGTTCCAGCGCGAACTCACTCCGCGCCACGCGCACTATCTGCCGTTCAAATCCGTGGACAGCGAACTGCTGGATGAAGGCATCGCGATCTACTTCCGCGGCCCCCATTCCTATACCGGTGAAGACGTGCTGGAGTTGCAAGGCCACGGCGGTCCGGCCGTGTTGCGCCGTGTGCTGGAAAGCTGCCTGGCCGCTGGCCGCGACCTTGGCGTGCGCCTTGCCGAGCCGGGCGAATTCACCCGCCGCGCCTTTCTTAACGACCGCATGGATCTGGCGCAAGCCGAGGCCGTGGCGGACCTGATTGATGCGTCATCAGTCGCCGCCGCGCGCGGCGCCATGGCCTCGCTGTCGGGCGAATTCTCGGCGCGCGTGAACGACCTGTCCGACCGCATCATCCACTTGCGCATGCTGGTCGAGGCAACGCTGGATTTTCCCGAAGAAGAGATCGATTTTCTGGAAAAGTATCAGGCCCGGCCCACGCTTGATGCACTTACCGCTGACCTCTCCAGGCTGATTGCGCAAGCACGCCAAGGCGTCATCCTGCGTGAGGGTTTGCACGTGGTGCTGGCCGGCCAACCCAACGTGGGTAAATCCAGCCTGCTGAACGCCTTGGCGGGCGACGACATCGCCATCGTCACCCCCATTGCGGGCACCACGCGCGACAAAGTGGTGCAGGAAATCCATATAGACGGCGTGCCATTGCACATTGTGGACACGGCCGGCCTGCGTGAAACGGAAGACACCGTAGAGAGCATCGGCATCGCCCGCACCTGGCAGGAAATTGAGCGCGCTGATGTTATTTTGCATCTGCAAGACGCCACCCAACCCGGCGACGAGCTGGACGCCCAGATCACCGCGCGACTCCCGCCGCGCACGCCGGTACTTAAGGTTTTCAACAAGGTGGACCTGTTATCCACAGGTTTCGTGGCGGGCGCCGGCGAATTGGGTATCTCCGCCAAGCGCGGCGCGGGTCTGGATGCGCTGCGCGCCGAACTCCTGAACATCGCCGGCTGGAACCCCGGCGCCGAATCCCCCTGGCTGGCGCGCGAACGCCATCTGCACGCCTTGCAGCAAGCGGCCGAGCATTTGGAGCTGGCGGGTGAACACGCGGGTCAAGACGACCGGGTACTGGATCTGTTTGCCGAGGAGCTACGGCTGGCGCATGACAGCCTGACAAGCATCACCGGCAAGTTCACCAGCGATGATTTGCTGGGCGAGATTTTTTCCAGTTTCTGTATTGGGAAGTAGCACTAGCGCTCAGCCGGCAGACGTCTTAACGCAGCTCGTACCAGGTTCCGCGGCCGCTGCCATGCAGAATAAGATGCTCCTGTTCCACCAACGTGCGGAAGTGCTGCTTGAGGGTATTGCGGTTGCTTCCGGTCAGGCGTATCGCTTCGGCCATGGTGATCCGACCATGGTCGCGCGTGAAGTCAACAATCTGTAGCGCCAAGTCTGGCAGCTTAGCCAATACCAGCTTCTCTCGCTCAACCTTGCGCTCCAACCGGCTGACTTGGCGGGACAGGGCGCGCAGGAAGAATAAGAGCCAAGGCTGCCAGTCCGGAACATCACTGCGTATGCTGCCTTGAGTCTGACGCAGCGCCAGATAGTAGGCTTCCTTGTTTTGCTCAATCACACTTTCGAGCGAACTGTAGGGTACGTAGGCATAGCCCGATTGCAGCAACAGCAGCGTAGTCAGGACCCGGCTCAATCGACCGTTTCCATCCTGAAAAGGATGGATCTCCAGAAACACGACAACCCAGATGCCAATCAGCAACAGGGGATGCAGACGCCCAACGCTGCGTTGCTCGTTGAACCAAGTCACGAGTTCGGATAACAGCCGCGGCGTATCGAAAGGGGCTGCGGTTTCGAACACCACGCCCAGCGGATTGCCGAGTTCGTCGAACGCGACCACATTATTGCTGGTGGTCTTGTAGTTACCGCGATGCCAGGCGTCTATGTCACTGTGGGTCAGTAGGTCACGGTGCAATTGCCGAATGTGGTTCTCTGTCAGCGCGATGTCCTGCCAGGACGAGAACACCAGCTCCATGACCTCGGTAAACCCATTTACACCCATTAATACCGAGGCCAGTTCACCAAATTCGCATCCATTTACACCCATTTCATGAAATGGGGACATAACAATTTTGGGGCGATGAGCACGATCTTGGCGCTGCGTCCAAGAGCGCACTTAGTAACGGCCGGAGTAGGATTCGATCAGTCCTCCGAGTCAAGACGAGTTTCCATTTACTCGCGCTTCAGAATACCCACACACCATGCCCTTCGTAATCCGGCTTGCCACCCCAATCGACATCCCCGTCATTGAACGAATCGTCGCGGACGCCTACACGCCCTACATCGCGCGCATCGGAACCGTCCCGGGTCCGATGCGTGACGACTACGCAAAGCGTGTCGCCGAAGGGGTGGTCCACGTGCTGGAAGAGGCCGACGTTATCCAGGCGGTACTGGTCTTGATTCCCGAACCTGATTGCCTGTTATTGGACAACATTGCGGTGTCTCCGGACGCGCAAGGAAAAGGGCTTGGCCGCGTCCTCATGCACTTCGCGGAAACCAGCGCGCGCGAAGCGGGGCTAGCAAATATCCGTCTTTATACGCAGGAAAAAATGACGGAAAACATAGCGATCTACCTTCGCTATGGCTATGTTGAAACGCACCGCGCTGAAGAGCTTGGGTTGCGTCGCGTATTCATGCGCAAGAGCTTGCTTTCAATGTAGCGATCAACAAATATGAGCATTTACTCATCTTTCTCCGGCGATGTTTTTGCCACGATTTTTTGCGCGCGGCGGTTGTTCGCAAGCGACTTCGCATACACCGATTCCGGCCGTATTTGGTGCGCAATCACGTAGCCGGTGATGCAAGCCAGCATCAACGGAAGCATCACTTCATAGCTCAAGGTCATCTCAAAAATCATCAAGATCGACATCAGCGGCGCATGCGTCGTGGCGGCCAGTAACGCGCCCATTCCTACGACGGCGTAGCTGGAAACCGGCGATAGACCATCCAACGGAATCAGGCTTTGCAAACCAGTGCCGTACAACGCGCCCAACGCCGCACCCACGAACAATGTGGGGGTAAAAACACCTCCTACCGCGCCCGAGCCCGCACTTGCTGCCGTGGCCAGGATCTTCATCAGCAAAATGGCCGCCACCGCCTGCCATGCCCATTGCGTGTGCAACATGCTGTTGACCACGCTGTAGCCGTTGCCCCATACCTCGGGGTTGATGACCGAGAGCGCCCCCACGATCAATCCGCCCAGCGCCATGCGTAGCCATAACGGAAAAGGCAGCCGGGAAAAGGTGGCGCGCGCCATGTCCAGCAAGCGCAGGAATTGGGGCGCCACCAACCCCGCGAGCACACCCAGTCCCAGGTAATTGATCACCTCCCAGCCGGACACAAATTCAAAGTGCGGCATGTGGAACACGGCGTCGTAGTGCAGGATTTGGCGCGTGACGATATTGGCCACCACCGACGACACCACCAGCGGCACCAGAGTGGCGGACGAAATCACGCCGAAGACAATTTCAGAGATGAACAACGCGCCCGCAATCGGTGCGTTGTAGGCGGACGTGATGCCCGCAGTCGCCCCACAAGCGACCAATAGCCGCAAATGGCGGGGCGGCAACAGCAGAAATCGCCCGGTCAGCGACGAAAACATGGCCGCCAACTGCACCATCGGGCCCTCACGGCCGATGGAAGCCCCCGATCCGATGGAAAAAACGGACGACAGGCTGCGCGCGAGTGTCTGGCGCAAGCCGATGACGCCGCGGCCGATGGAAATGGCTTCCATGTAGTCGGCGGCGCCACGTTTTGGGAGCCATCGGGCCGCCATTTGCAGGATGACGCCGGCAATCGCGCCGCCAAGGGCTGGTGTCAAAAACCGTTGCCATGGGTCCAAGCCCCGAGCCAGCGACACCATGCCATGCGGCGCATCTTCGCCGCCCAGCACCATCTGCGCCCATCCCAATAGCTCACGAAACACCACCGTCGCGAGTGCGCCGAACAACCCCATCAACGCCGCCGCGAACAAGGTGGCGGGCAAATTGTCGGCAATAAAGCGGTCTCGCAGACCGTTCAGCCAACGCCATTTCCTGTTTTTTATCTCGATAGCCATGGCCGAATTCTACGGCTGAAACTGCTCACTTTTTGTTCAGTTAGCCGTCAAGAACGCGACAAGGTACCCCCTCGAATCGCCGCTTCAGCGAACGCGCCTGGAGCCGTTTTTGGGGTCTTGCAAGGCCTAAAAACCCGGTAGGCAAGGGCCGGTTTTTCGGGGTAAAAGTGCCGCTTTCCTACCCCGTTTGCAGAAACCAGCCTGTGGATAACTCCTAAGTAGCCAGGTTGTGCACATTGTGTGGAGGCAAGTTGAACAAGCTGGGGTTTTGAGGGGTGTCCGAAATGTTGTCCAACTTCAACTTTTTTCCCACACAGAGTTCTTGCACAGGCAAAAACGGCTGCAAGCTGATGAAAAGATTCAGGTTTTCAAGGTTAAGGTAGTTATCCACAGGCCTTATTAATCATTAGTCTTTATATAAAGAGAAATAAAGGAAAAGCCAAACATGCTTTCCCATTCCGCCCAGCCACTCCCCCCCGGACTCCGTCCATGCGCATCCTCCTGATAGAAGACGAAGCTGAACTTGCCCGTTGGCTTTCCCGAAGCCTGGCCAGGCACGCTGGCTTTGTCGTTGAGTGGGCTGACGACGGATTGGTCGCCGAAAGAAGGTTGGCAATGGAAGAATTCGACGCGGTCATCCTGGATCTGGGACTTCCCGGCATGGATGGCCATGCCTTGCTGGCAAAAATTCGCGCGCGAGACGACCGTACGCCGGTGTTGGTCTTGACCGCGCGCGATTCATTGGCCGAAAAAATCGGCACGCTGCACCTCGGTGCAGACGATTTCCTGCCAAAACCGTTTGTTGTGGAAGAGTTGGAAGCGCGTTTGATCGCACTGATTCGGCGCAGCCGTGGTCGCGAACATCCGCGTTTGGCTCTGGGAAACCTGGTTTTTGAGACGTCCGCTCAGAAATTCACGGTCTCTGGACAGACTTTGCAGTTATCCCCACGTGAACACGCGGTACTACGGGTGCTGATCCAAAAAAGTGGCGAACCCATCAACAAGCAGCAGATCCTTGACCGCATCGTGTCGGACGATGCGGACATCAACCTGGAAGCCATCGAGGTACTTGTGCACCGCTTGCGCAAAAAATTGGCGGATACCGGTGTGCAGATCGTGACCATGCGTGGCATGGGGTACTGCCTGGAGAACCTTGTTGACAACTAGAAGTTCAAAAAAAACCGGGTTTTTCGCGTCAAAAAAACGCAACCGCACGCTCAAGACACAGTTGCTCTGGTGGCTGATTCCAACGCTGGTCTTTGTGATGATGGGCGCGTTGTGGCTGTCGAACCATCAACTGCGCAACCAGGTCGATGTTGCGTACGACCGTTCGCTTTCTGGAGCACTGCGCGCGATCGACCACAACATATCCACAGCCAGCGGTGGATTAGCCATGGAACAGCCTTACCTGATGCTGGAATTTTTTGAGCTGACGGCCAATGGCAACGTGTTCTACCGGGTGGCAACCGAGGACGGGCTGGCCGAAATAGGGCATCCAGACCTGCCCATGCCCGACCAAGCGCTGAAATCCGGCGAACCGCGTTTTTTCTACGCGACCTACCAAGGGAAGCCGGTGCGAGTTGCGGGGCGGGCGCGCCCCATGGACCCGCCGCTGTACGCAAATAAAGGGGGACGGGTAATTGTCCAGGTCGCCGAGGGTCTGGAAGGCCGTCAGGCGTTCCTGCACCAGGTGCTGCTGCGGTCAGTGGAACGAGACCTGGCCGTGATCCTCATCAGCGTTTTAGTGATCATCCTGGGGGTTTTCATGGCGCTACGCCCCCTTGCCCGGCTCAGGCAAGAAGTGGAAGGGCGCTCTGGAGACGATTTAAGCCCCGTCAGCGACTCGGAGATGCCAGGTGAGGTCCTGCCCTTGGTTGCGGCTGTAAACCTCCACATGGCCCGTTTTGCGGCTCAGGGGAGGGTGCAGAGCCAGTTCCTGGACGACGCCTCCCATCAATTGCGCACTCCGCTGTCGGTTTTGCGGACCCAAACGGCCTATGCCTTGCGCGAAACAGACCCCCAGGAGGTCCGTACAGCCCTTCTGGCGATGCAGGAGGGCCTGGACAGGGCCGTACGCACCACCAACCAAATGCTCGCTCTGGCGCGCGCTAAGGACGCTTCCCTGGCCGAAAGCGGTTTCACGGTTGAATCCGTTGACCTGGTGGAGCTGGCCGACTCCGTCATCCGCACCCTGCTGCCCGCCGCGCGCGCCCGGCAATTGGACATAGGCCTGGAGGCCGCGCAACGCCCCCTGGCGGTCAACGGCACTGAGTGGTTGCTGCGCGAAGCGGTCACTAACCTGGTCGACAATGCGATCCGTTACGCGTCGCCGGCCGGAGAGGTCACCGTGACCATCCAGGCGAAGGGGAACGAGGCCAGGCTGGTAGTGGAAGATGACGGCCCCGGCATGTCTGCCGAGGACATTGCCCGCGCCTGCGTCCGCTTTCGCCGGGGCGCGGCGGGCAAGAACACATCGGGGGCAGGCCTGGGCCTGGCTATTGTGGGCACCATTGCCGAAATCCTTGGCGCCAAGCTGGTGCTGGAGAACCGCGCCCCGTTAGCCGGATTGCGCACGATCTTGGTGTTTTCCCTGGTACCCAAGGCGAATGTTGCGCCGCGTCATGAAAACGGCCCAATTTGAAAGGGTTTGGAAAGCTTCGATTTTGTACGGTAGGGTCCGCTGGGCTCGTGCAGGCGTGACATCGCCGGCGCGGTGCAACCAGCCATACCTAGACCTATAAATATCGGAGACGCAAGAATGCAGACCAGCCTGAAGCTGCGCCTGGCCGCCTTGGCGGCGCTTGGCGCGATGACCTTGTCCCTGGGCGTGGCCCAGGCCGCCGACGAGCCTCGCCGCCCCGAATGCATTGCGCCGGCCCAGCCCGGGGGCGGTTTCGACCTGACCTGCCGCTTGGCCACCGAAGGCTTGAAGCAAAGCGGCGCGCTCAAGAACACGATGCGCATCGTCTACATGCCGGGCGGCATCGGCGCCGTGGCCTACAACAACATCGTGGCGCAACACCCCAACGAACCCGGCACCATCGTCGCGTTCTCCGGCGGCTCGTTGCTGAACCTGGCCCAGGGAAAATTCGGCAAGTACAACGTCAACGACGTGCGCTGGCTGGCCGGCATCGGCACCGACTACGGCGTGGCCGTGGTCCGCAACGACTCGCCCTATACCGATCTGAAAAGCCTGATGGAGGCCTTCAAGCAGGATCCCACCAAGATCGTGCTGGGCGCGGGGGGCACGGTGGGCAGCCAGGATTGGATGAAGGCCGCCCTGACCGCGAAGGCGGCCGGCGTGGACTTCAAGAAAATGCGTTTCGTCGCCTTCGAAGGTGGTGGCGAAGCCGTCACCGCGCTGCGCGGTGGCCATATCCAGGCCTACATGGGCGATGCGGCCGAAGCGTTCACGATGCTGGAAGGCGGCGCGCCCATCCGCGTGCTGGCCGTGTTCAACGACCAGCGCCTGCCGGGCAAGCTGAATACGGTCCCGACGGCCAAAGAGCAGGGCTATGACATCGTCTGGCCCATCATCCGCGGCTTCTACGTGGGCCCGAAGGTGTCCGACAAGGACTACCAGTTCTGGGTCGATGCATTCAACAAGACCGCGGCATCGCCCGAGTTCGAAAAGTTGCGCCAGCAACAGGGCCTGTTTCCCTTCAACAAGACGGGTCCTGAACTGGATGCCTACGTGAAGGAACGGGTCAAGGTCTACGCCGAGCTCGCGGATTCATTCGGCCTCATCAAGAAGTAAGTCCAAGAAGCAAGCCGCGCCGCAAGGCGTCCCTTTCCATCGCGCGCTGCAAGGGTTTCCGCGCCGCCGGCCTGGCCGGTGGCGGCGGGGGCGGCTGCGCCCGCGCGTTCCCACACTACGGAAAAGTGGATCATGAATGATCGAATCCTGGGTATCGGCGCACTGGCGCTGGCTGCCTTCATGACAGCGGCCGGATGGGGCATCGCCGCTCCGTTTGCCTACGAACCCGTCGGCCCGCGCGCCTTCCCCTTGCTGGTGGCCGCCATCATCGGTCTATGCGGATTGTGGCTGGTCTACAAGGGTGGCCACACCGTGGAGGGCAACCCGCCCGGGGCCAATGGACGCATCGCGTTGATGATGGCGTTCACCGTCGCCTATGCCTTCTTGTTCCAATGGTTGGGCTTCGTCATCGCCACCAGCCTGATGACCGTTTTCGTTGGCCGCTTGTTTGGCGGCGGCTGGGTCAAATGCGCCATCGGCGGCGTCGTCATGAGCGTCCTGTTTTTCTTGTTGTTCGACAAAGTGCTGGACGTTGTCTTGCCCGGCGGCCTGCTGGAGACCTTGCTATGAGCAGCATTCTTGATCATCTTTCAATCGGCTTCGGGGTCGCGCTTACGCTCACCAATATTCTGGTGGCCATGATCGGTTCGTTCATCGGCACCTTGGTGGGCGTGTTGCCGGGCCTGGGCCCCGTCAACGGCGTGGCGATGCTGATACCCATCGCCTTCGCCATGAACCTGCCGCCGGAAACCGCATTGATCTTGCTCGCGGCCGTGTATGTGGGCGCGGAGTACGGCGGCCGGATCACGGCGATTCTGTTGAACGTGCCGGGCGAGGCCAGCGCCATCATGACCACGCTGGACGGCTACCCCCAGGCGCGCCAGGGGATGGCCAACGTTGCGTTGTCGCTGTCGGCGTGGTCGGCATTTTTCGGCGCCATCGTGTCGGTGGTGGGCATCATCTTGCTGGCGCCGTTGTTGGCGAAATGGGCCTTGGCTTTCGGCCCCGCCGAGTACTTCGTGCTGATGATTTTTGCGTTCTGCTGCTTGACCAGCCTGCTGGGAAAACAACCCGTCAAGGGTGTGCTGGCCGCGATGATCGGCCTGTCGATTTCGGTGGTGGGCGTGGACGCGAACTCGGGTGTATACCGCTACACCTTTGAATCCGTGCACTTGGCGGACGGCATTGATTTCGTGGTGGTCGTGATTGCGCTGTTCGCGGTCAGCGAAATGCTGGAGATGCTGGAAAAAGTCGCGCGTGGACACAGCGTTGAGGTCAAACCCAGCGGCCGCAAGCTGTTCAACCTGAAAGAGTTGGCCTTCACGTGGTGGAGCGTGGTGCGCAGCGCCTTGGTGGGCTTTGGCGTGGGCGTGCTGCCGGGGGCGGGCGCGAGCGTGGCCGCGGCCGTTGCGTATTCACAGGAAAAACGGATCATCGAAGCCAAGGATCCTGACGCCAAATTCGGCAAGGGCGACATGCGGGGCCTGGTCGCGCCCGAAGCCGCCGCCACGGCGTCCGCCATTGGGTCGTTCGTGCCTATGTTGACGCTGGGCGTGCCGGGATCGGGAACGACGGCCGTCATGATGGGCGCGCTGACGCTCTACAACATCACGCCGGGACCGGTCCTGTTCGACACCAAGCCCGAGTTGGTATGGGGCTTGATCGCATCGCTGTTCGTGGCCAACGTGCTGTTGTTCGTCATGAACGTGCCGTTGGTGCGCTTGTTCTCGAAAGTGCTGTCGGTGCCGGGGTGGCTGATGGTTCCGGGCATTCTTTGCATCAGCTATATCGGCGTGTATGCAATCAACTCGGGCACGTTTGATCTCTTGCTGGTGGCGGGTATTGGCGCGTTGGGATACTTCCTGCGCAAGTTTGGCGTGCCAATGGCGCCGCTCGTGCTGGGGGTTGTGCTAGGCAACATGATGGAGCAAAACCTGCGTCGTGCCCTGTCGATGACGGATGGCGATATAGTCGTGCTCTTTTCCAGCCCCGTGTCTCTGTCGCTGTGGGCGGCGGCGTTGGCTGTGGTGGTGGTGCCGCAAGTGCTGCGCCGGATTCGGCGCAGCAGGAAAGCGGCGGCTGATGCTGCGTAAATAAAGGCGACAAGGCATGTAAAGCAAAGGGGCGCTTCGAAGCGCCCCTTTGCTTATTTTATAAATACGAGCAATTACTCGTATTTATAAAGAGGATCAAACGTGTGCCAGTCTTTCCAGCGCGGCATCCAGCGTTGCATCTTTCTTGGCAAAGCAGAAGCGCACGATGCGGTGGTTCGATTCAGCAGCATCGGGTTGGCGATAGAAGGCCGAAACAGGGATCACGGTCACGCCGTGGTTCACCGTCAGGTCGCGCGCAAAGTCGGCTTCATTCTGCTTGGAAATCTGGCTGTAATCCGCCAGCAGGAAGAACGTGCCCGGGCTCGGTAGCGGACGGAATCGCGTGTTGGCCAGGCCTTGCGACAGGCGATCACGCTTGGCCTGGTAGAACGCCGGCAAATCCAGGTAGGGCTTGGGATCGCGCATGAACTCGGCCAACGCGAACTGCATCGGCGAGGGCACCGTGAACACCATGAACTGGTGCACCTTGCGCAGCTCGGCGCTAAGCTGCCGCGGTGCGCAGCAATAGCCGATCTTCCAGCCGGTGGTGTGATAAGTCTTGCCGAACGACGAGAT
This sequence comes from Achromobacter colocynthidis, assembly GCF_057334535.1. Lineage (NCBI taxonomy): Bacteria > Pseudomonadati > Pseudomonadota > Betaproteobacteria > Burkholderiales > Alcaligenaceae > Achromobacter > Achromobacter colocynthidis. The sequence goes on along the minus strand of NZ_JBHFIZ010000039.1, from coordinate 21,846 downwards.
CACGAACGCATGTTCGGCCAGCAACGGACGGCGCGCCACGCTGGCATGCGGCTTGCCATCGAACACGATGTGCTCGTAGACCTCGTCCGACACCAGCAGCACACCGGTATCGCGCACGATGGCTTCCAGCGCGTCCAGGTCGCTGTCGTCCAGCACGGCACCCGTGGGGTTGTGCGGGAAGTTCAGCATCAGCAAGCGCGTCTTGGACGTGATGGCGTCGCGTACACGCTGCCAGTCGATGCGGTAGTAGGGGTCGGCTTCGGGGGGGGCGCGCAGCGGCACCGGCACGGCTGTGCCGCCCGCCAGCCGGATCGCGGGCAGGTACGAGTCGTAGCAGGGTTCGATGACGACGACTTCGTCGCCGCTGTTGACGGCGGCCAGCACCGTGGCCATCAGGGCTTCGGTGGCCCCGCTGGTCACCGTGATCTCGGTTTCCGGGTCGTAGGCATGGCCATAGAGTTCGCGCGTCTTGGCCGCGATGGCTTCGCGCAAGGGCGCGACGCCAGGCATGTACGGATACTGGTTATGGCCATTGGCCATGGCCTGGGTCACCAACGCACACAGCGCGGGGTCGGGATCGAAGTCAGGAAAGCCCTGGCCCAGGTTGATGGCCTTGTGTTCGATGGCCAAGCGGCTCATGACGGTGAAGATGGTGGTGCCGACGTCGGGAAGTTTGGATCGGATCATGGTGAACGCGAAGGAGTGCGCAATGGGCGGAGAAAGTTCTCGTAAGTATCCCACTAACTCATAATTCGGTTTTCGCGTTCGCGATGCAGGTGGATGGAATGGTGGGTCAGAATGTGTTGTTGAGGGTGCTCGGGGGATTGGCGCTTGCGCTGGCTGGCGCGCTGTTGGCGGTGTGGATGCACATGCCCTTGCCGTGGATGCTGGGCGCGTTGTTCGTCACTGCCGCCACGCGGATCGCGGGTGTGGGCACCGTCTGCCCGCGGCCGGCGCGCAACGCAGGGCAATGGGTCATCGGCACGTCGCTGGGTTTGTACTTCACGCCGCAGGTCATCGGCCACATCGGCAGCAATGCCGGCCCTATCGTCGTCGGCATGTTGTTTGCGTTGGGGCTCGCGTTCATGGGGACGGCGATGCTACGGCGCTACACCGATGCGGATCTCAAGACAGCGTGGTTTTCGTCGGCCATCGGCGGCGCAAGTGAAATGGCCAGCCTGGCGGAGCGCCATGGGGCGCGTATCGACCGCGTGGCAACGGCGCACAGTGTGCGGGTGCTATTGGTCGTGGTGACGGTGCCATTCATATTCCAGTGGTGGGGCGGCGCCGGGCTCGACCCGACGGTGCCGGGCCCGACGGTTGTCGACGGCGTTGGCCTCGCCGCGCTGGTAGTGCTGACGTGTATGGGTGGCATGGCGTTCATGAAGCTGCGCTTGCCGAACCCTTGGGTGCTGGGGCCGATGTTGGTGGCGATGCTGTTGACGTCGTGGAGCATTGAACTGTCGGCATTGCCCGACTACGTGCCCAAGGCGGGGCAACTGCTTATCGGCTGGTCCTTGGGTGACCGTTACCGTCCGGATTTTTTTCGCGCGGCGCCACGCTTTATCGCGGTCGTGGCGGCGTTTACCCTGACCGCCCTGGGCCTGGCATTTGGCTTGGGGGCATTGCTGTCCTACTGGTCGGTGGCGCCCGTGCCGACGCTGATCCTGGGCACGACACCTGGAGGCATCGCAGAGATGGCCATCACGGCCAAGGTGCTTCAACTGGGCGTGCCGGTGGTGACCGCCTTTCACGTCACGCGCATGGTGTTCGTGGTGATCGTGACGGGGCCTATTTATGCGCTTCTTGCACGCCGGCAGGCCTAATTCCGCAGGGCGGTACTTCGGCCGAGTCTGAAAAATGCGACATTGGGGTAAACAACAATATGAGGTGCCAATGCCGGATGAGTATGCTGATTCCGCAGTTGATTCAAGCAGCGCGCGGACTCGTTCTGTTGCTTGGCGACGAGCGGGAACATAGCAGCAACGCAGGGTTTTCCACTGGTTGTTCAGTTCTCTCGGCGTCCTTGATTCATTGCATTTCGAGTTAATTACAGGACGCTAGAAAAAATGGCTCAGAAGGGCAAAGTTAAGTGGTTCAACGCCGACAAGGGTTACGGCTTCATCACCCCTGATGTTGGCGGAACCGAAGTTTTCGCACACTTTTCCGCCATCCAGGGCCGCGGCTATCGCAGCCTGAACGAAGGGCAGGAAGTCGAATTCGAAGTTAAGGATGGTCCGAAAGGACCTCAAGCGGCCGAAATTCGCCCGCTTTAAATCGGGAAATCCCCTTTTCCCGTCCGCCAGGTTCAACCTGGCTACAACGCCCCAAGATCTTCGGATCTGGGGCGTTGTTTCATTTTGGGAGTCGGTTACGGGCCACTGCCCGAAGGCTTGCCCGGCTCGTCCAATACACTGTTGTTAGTGTTCACTAACATATCCTCCAGCCTTGGATAACTCTGTGGATAATTATTTTTGAGCATCAGGAAATATGTGCTCATTAATGAAGCAGCGGCATTGGCTTCGACAGGGTTTTGCACAGTTTTATCGGTTTCATTATTGAGATTGCCGCAAGCGGCTTTTCGTACGCGTGCGCGCTGTCTGTACTTGCCTGCTTATTGTGAAACCTGATGTTTTCCCCATGAAAACGGGGGTTTGAGGCTCTTTCCCGTTCGGGCGATGCTGATTGGTGTTCCGGCGTTCAGCGCGTTTTGCTGTGCGTTTTATACCGGTTATTGAGCTTCTCTTCGTGGTTGTTCACAAAGATATCCCCATCCCGGTTATGCACAGAATTTGCGGCTGATGGCCCAAAAATGCTGCCCTTGGCCTGTGGATAGAAATGGGGATAGGGCAGGCCAGACGTGGCTTTATCTTGGGTTTTTGATGTGGCGGCAGGAATGCGAGAGGAGTTTTCGTACGCGTTGAGGCGCAGTATTCGTCGGCGCACAAGCACTTCAGTTTGACCCAGAATTTTTTCCCCACACCTTTTCCACAGGCTTCACATGAAGCCATGTCCTCCTCCATATGGATGATGGCGGGCTGGCTTTCTGCCGGGCAAGATAGTTGTGATGTCAAAGATCACGACCGGCGCTGCGGGAAGTACGCGAGATAAAAATGCGTGGCGCCGTACAACGGTGTGGATAAATGCTTAGCCTAAATCCGGGCCCGAATTTCGTCGCAATTTGACTATCCCGAAGCTATGGAGTTCCCGGTGGTGATCGGCAATTCTATTTGGGCATCCGCTGCATTCGCGAAGCTTAAGCGTGGTGATTTTCGGATCTTATCCACAAAGTTCTCCACGTGAAAAATGGCAGCGGATGGACGGTGGAGTCATTGCGATCGCCGGTCCGGGATTGAATACTCTCGGGTGCCTGAGAACGTATTTTCTCCTATGAGAAGCACGGGACAATTACTTCGCTGGATGTCCCTTAGGCTATGACGTAACGCGCGGCCAATCTCGCGTTTCCGACTCCCATTCGGTCCAGCGTTTTAGAAGTTATCCCCAAAGTTATTCAGCGCAGTTTGCGACATCGTGGGCCGGGTTCGACGCCTCTTCGTTGTTGATAACTACGCGCAGCGTTGACGCCGAAGGTTTCGAAATTACCCGCTTGAGATATCCACTGACGGATGTGAATAAGTAGTGTCCGCATTCGAAGCTTGAATCGGCAGGTTATGGTCGTCGAGACTTTGGATAATTTGGCAGCGCTTAAATGCGTTCGACATCAGAGACGAGAAAGCACGTCTATCCGTTGCGTTTGACGGCTCACCCTACGGCCTTAGCTCACCGTGTTTCACGTGAAACCTAAAAAAAATTGGCTTTGTTTTGGGTAAGGGGTAGGGTAGGGGTCAAAAAAATGATTTTTTTCTTGGTCGATACGCGCTCGGTACATCTCATCGCTCCCGCTTGCAAAACTAGCTCGCCGTTGAATGGGGACAGATATTCCATCTGGTAGCTCGAACATAGCGATTCTTTTCGCACCGGTGTTTCACGTGGAACATAACTATTTGACCTGTGCGCTGTGATTCGGAGTGGTTGCGAGGTGGAGATGAATGACTCAGCGATCCCGCCCGCGAAGATGTTCCACGTGAAACATCGAACTGGCATACCCACCATGGGCTGGCTTTCGGTGTTAGCCATCTCCGCTATGTTTCACGTGAAACACTCCGGTCCGTCATCAGATTGCAGATGTTCCACGTGAAACATACGCGAGCTAAGCCTCGACGCTCCCCGATACATAGGGCCTCCTTCGATGTTTCACGTGGAACACGAACTCCAAGAAATCGGCAGATGCAGACATATTTCGCTCGCATCCTAGCTTGGCGTTGCCATTTGCCGACGGGAACCTAGCTCCAGGCGGCGTGTCCAGACGCACACGAATGTTTCACGTGAAACATACAATCCCTGCCTCTATAATGAGCACCGAACGCCTTCTTATCTTTTCTCCCCACCATGGACTATCCCCGCGAATTCGATGTCATCGTCGTCGGTGGCGGCCACGCCGGCACTGAAGCGGCACTGGCTGCCGCGCGCGCTGGCGCCCGGACGCTGCTGCTGACGCACAACATCGAAACCCTAGGCCAAATGTCTTGCAACCCCTCCATCGGAGGGATCGGCAAGGGCCATCTGGTCAAAGAAGTCGACGCCCTGGGTGGCGCGATGGCTTTGGCTACGGACGAGGCGGGTATTCAGTTCCGCATCCTTAATGGTTCAAAGGGGCCGGCCGTACGTGCTACCCGCGCCCAAGCCGACCGGGTGCTGTATCGCCAAGCGATCCGTGGCCGGCTGGAGAACCAAGCCAACCTATGGCTGTTCCAGCAGGCAGTGGAAGACCTGATGGTGGAAGGGGATCGCGTAGTCGGTGCCGTGACGCAAGTTGGCTTGAAGTTCCGGGCCAAGACCGTTGTCCTGACTGCGGGTACCTTCTTGAACGGTCTGATTCACGTGGGCTTGCAGAACTATTCGGGCGGACGTGCGGGAGATCCCCCGGCTATTTCGCTGGGCCAGCGTTTGAAGGAACTCAAGCTTCCCCAGGGGCGCCTGAAGACCGGCACGCCACCGCGTATTGATGGGCGCTCCATCAACTACAGCATCTTGGAAGAGCAGCCGGGTGATTTGGATCCTATCCCCGTGTTCTCGTACATGGGCAATGTGGCCATGCACCCCCGGCAGTTACCTTGCTGGATCACCCACACCAACGCGCGCACGCATGACATCATTCGCGGCGGGCTAGACCGCTCGCCGATGTACAGCGGCGTGATCGAAGGCGTGGGCCCCCGGTATTGCCCTTCCATCGAAGACAAGATCCACCGCTTTGCAGACAAGGAATCGCACCAGGTCTTCCTGGAGCCGGAAGGTCTGGATACGCACGAGGTTTATCCGAACGGCGTGTCGACCAGCCTGCCGTTCGATGTCCAGCTTGATCTGATCCATTCCCTGCGTGGCCTGGAAAATGCGCACATCATGCGCCCCGGCTATGCCATCGAGTACGACTACTTTGATCCACGTGGATTGAAGAGCACGCTTGAGACCAAGGCGATCGGCGGGCTTTTCTTTGCCGGTCAGATCAACGGCACGACGGGCTACGAAGAAGCTGCGGCCCAAGGGCTGTTGGCGGGTGTGAACGCAGCGCTGCTTTCGCTGGGCCGCGACCAATGGACGCCGCGCCGCGACGAAGCCTATCTGGGCGTACTGGTAGACGACCTGGTCACGCGTGGCGTGACCGAACCCTATCGGATGTTCACCTCGCGCGCCGAGTACCGACTAAGCCTGCGTGAAGATAATGCGGATTTGCGTCTGACCGAGATCGGCCGCCAATTGGGTATTGTGGACGACGCGCGGTGGGATGCATTCAACCGCAAGCGCGATGCCGTGGCGGCCGAGGTCGAGCGCTTGAAATCATCCTGGGTGAATCCTCGCATCATGCCGGTGGAAATTGCCGAGCCTTTGCTGGGCAAGGCGATTGAACGTGAGTACTCACTAGCTGACCTGCTGAAACGTCCGAATGTTTCCTATGAAGCATTGATGGCCGCACGCAACGCCGACGGCTCCCTGCTGGCGGGTCCTGGCGTCGTCGCGGACGACATCCTGGCCGAACAGGTTGAGATCCAGGTGAAGTACGCCGGGTACATCGCCCGCCAGCAAGACGAAGTCCAAAAGCAGATCTCGCATGAACAACAGCCCATCCCGGCCGATGTCGACTACGACGCCGTGACTAGCCTGTCGTTCGAAGTGCGGCAGAAGCTGAAGACGCACCGTCCGGAAACCGTCGGCCAAGCCGCGCGCATTTCCGGTGTGACGCCCGCCGCAATTTCGTTGCTGCTTATCCACCTGAAGCGCCTGCACTACGGCTCGCGCAAGCAAGCCGCATGACCGCCAACACCAATCTGGCCGGCACGGACATGGCCGGCCGCCTCTCTCGTGCATGCGAGCAACTGGGGCTGTACGCCGACGCTGCGGCGCAAGCCAAGCTGCTGAACTATCTGGCGCAGATGCAGCGCTGGAACCGCACGTACAACCTCACCGCGATTCGCGATCCGCAGCAGATGTTGATCCAGCATCTGTTCGATAGTCTGTCCGCCGTCGGTCCATTCAGCCAGGCGCTGGGTGCAGCGGGTGCCGCGGCCAAGATCTTCGACGTGGGATCGGGTGGCGGCCTGCCTGGCGTCGTTCTTGCGATCATGCAGCCCGCATGGTCCGTGACGTGCATTGACGCCGTTGAAAAGAAAACCGCATTCGTGCGCCAGATGAGCGGCGCGCTTAGCTTGCCGAACCTGCACGCCCGCCATGCGCGTATCGAAACGCTGGACCCAGCCGAGTGCAACATCGTTACCTCGCGGGCCTTCGCGTCCCTGGACGATTTTGCGCAGCTCGCGGGTCGCCACGTGCGCAACGATGGTACCCTCGTCGCGATGAAGGGCAAGGTCCCCGAAGAGGAAATTCAGGCGTTGCATGCGCGCGGGGAATGGCAGGTCGACCACATCCAGCCGCTCCGCGTGCCGGAGTTGCAAGCAGAACGCTGTCTGATCTGGATGCGCCGCAATGAAGGCCGCAGCGAAGAACGCAGCGAAGGACGCAGTCAAGGAATCCTATGAAGAATTTACCCCCCAGCACAAATGCCCGCGTCTTCTGCATTGCCAATCAAAAGGGCGGTGTGGGCAAGACGACCACCGCCATCAATTTGGCGGCGGGCCTTGCCACGCATAATCAGCGCGTGTTGCTGGTGGACCTGGACCCGCAGGGCAATGCCACGATGGGCAGCGGTATCGACAAGAACGCACTGGAATCGAACCTGTACCAAGTGCTGATTGGCGAAGCCACGATCGAACAGGCCCGCGTGAAGTCGGAGTCCGGTGGCTACGATGTCTTGCCCGCCAACCGCGAACTCTCCGGCGCCGAGATTGATCTGGTGCAGATGGAAGAACGCGAGCGCCAGTTGAAGAGGGCGATCGACACCGTCTCTGGCCAGTACGATTTCGTATTGATCGATTGCCCGCCGACACTGTCGCTGCTGACACTCAACGGCTTGGCTGCCGCGCATGGCGTGATCATTCCGATGCAGTGTGAGTACTTCGCGCTGGAAGGCCTGTCTGATCTGGTCAACACCATCAAGCGCGTGCATCGCAACATCAACGACGACCTGCGTGTCATCGGCTTGTTGCGCGTGATGTTCGATCCGCGCATGACCTTGCAACAGCAAGTGTCCGCGCAACTGGAAGCGCACTTCGGCGACAAGGTCTTCAAGACCGTCGTGCCGCGCAACGTGCGCTTGGCTGAAGCACCCAGTTACGGCATGCCGGGCGTGGTGTATGACCGCGCGTCACGGGGCGCGCAAGCGTATATCTCGTTTGGCGCCGAAATGATCGAGCGCGTCAGGAAAGACTTCCAGTAAGCCGTATTCATGTCCGCAGCCACGTTCTTTGTTCCCACCGCGCCACAGGCTTTTTGCACGCCGTCCATCGACGAGCGGGATCGCCTGCGCGTGCGCTTGGAAGAGGCGGCGCTGAACGCGACGGCCGTCAATGCACAGGTGCTCTATGATGGCTGGCTCGTGCGCTTTGCGCATTCGTCGGCCAAACGCGCGCGCAGTGTGAATGTGCTGGGGTTATCCACACGTCCGCTGGACGAGCGGCTGGCGTATTGTTCTTCGTTGTATGCGCGCCATGGCCTGCCCATGGTGCTGCGCATTACCTCCATCGGCCCCGATTTTTCCCTGGATGCCGAACTGGAGGCCCGTGGTTATACCTTCACCGGTGAGACCCGAGTCATGAGCACGTCGCTCGCCCCCACGCTCAGCGTCCGGGGCGGCCTGTCTTTCACGAACGTCGATACCGATCGCTTCGCGCAAGCGGTCGGCGCCATGCGTGGCTCGGCGTTCGAGCACATCGGTGAACATCAAGCGCGTCTGCAAGGATTGGCTGTGGATAAGCAGCCGGTGCTGGTTTTTGACGCGGCGGGGCAGTGTGTTGCCGCGGGCCTGGCCGTCCGCGACGATGAACTGCTGGGCCTGTTCGACATCGTTACCGACCCAGGGCAACGGCGTAAAGGCTACGCCGATGCCCTGGTGCAGCATCTATTGAGCGAGGGCGCCGCTGGTGGCGCCAAGACGGCATATTTGCAGGTCGAGCCGGAAAATACAGCCGCGCGCGCCTTGTATGGCCGCTACGGTTTCAAAGACTGTTACGCGTATTGGTACCGGCTGCCTGCCGAGCAGCCGGACACCTGAGCCTGGTCTCGGGATACAAAAACAGAAGGAAAGAGGATTTAACTATGGCCACCAAGAAACCCAAGGGATTGGGTCGCGGACTGGACGCCTTGCTGGGCGCGGATGCGCCTGCGATCGACAACATCGGCAAGGCCGCCGCGGCCAAGCCCGAGGGTCCGCCATCCACCTTGCCTCTCTCGAAGATGCGCGCGGGCAAGTATCAGCCGCGTACGCGCATGGACGAGGGCGCATTGGGCGAGCTGGCCGAATCAATCCGCACGCAAGGCATCATGCAACCCATTCTTGTGCGCGCTCTGGGCGAAACCGCGCCGGGCCATTACGAGATCATCGCGGGCGAACGCCGTTTCCGCGCCGCGCAACTGGCCGGCCTGAAAGAAGTCCCGGTGCTTGTGCGCGAAGTGGCCGACGAAAATGCGGCGGTGATGGCGCTGATTGAAAATATCCAGCGCGAAGACCTGAACCCGCTGGAAGAAGCGCACGGCGTGCGCCGCCTGCTGGACGAATTTGGCTTGACGCACGAGCAGGCTGCGCAAGCAATCGGCCGGTCGCGGTCGGCTACCAGCAACCTGCTGCGCCTGCTGAACCTCGCCGCGCCCGTGCAGACGATGCTGCTGGCCGGCGATGTGGACATGGGCCATGCGCGTGCATTGCTGGCCGTGGATGCGGCCACGCAAATCCAGTTGGCCAACCAGATCATTGCGCGCCGCCTGTCGGTGCGCGAAGCGGAAAAGCTGGTGGCCAAGACCGCCAAGGAAGCGGAGTCCGCCAGTTCGCCGCGCAAGAAGGCCAACGGGGTTTCGCGCGATTTGACGCGCTTGGAAGAGGCACTGTCCGACCATTTGGGCACGCGCGTCGCCCTGAAGGTGGGCGCCAAGGAAAAGGGCCAGATCGTGATCGACTTTCACGGCTGGGAACACCTGAATTCGCTGCTTGAACGCCAAGGCCTGTCCGGAGTGGTCGATGCCTGAGCGCGCATTGCCGGTGATTGCGGTCCTGGCCACGGGCGGCACCATCGCGGGCGCCCAGGCAGATGCCACGTCGGCGGGATACAAGGCGGGGTCGTTCTCCGTCAATGATCTGTTGGGTGCCGTACCCCAATTGGCCCGCATTGCTGACATTCGCGCTGAACAGGTTGCCAACGTAGGCAGCCAGAACATGACGCATGAGGTCTGGCAGGCGCTGGCGGCGCGTGTCGAGACGCTTTGCCAGGACGCCTCGGTGGCCGGCATCGTCATTACGCATGGCACCGATACGCTTGAAGAAACCGCCTACTTCCTGAGCCTTGTTGTTCAGCACGACAAACCCGTCGTGCTGGTGGGGGCCATGCGGCCGGCGACGGCCCTGGGTGCCGAAGGCCCCGCCAATCTTTACAACGCGGTGGCGCTTGCCCGCCATCCCGACGCGCGCGGCCGAGGCCCGCTGGTCGTGATGAACGAAGACGTGCATTACGCGCGCGAGATCCAGAAGATCGCCAGCGCCGGGCTGTGCGCGTTCGCATCGCCCAACCGTGGCCGCGCCGGCGTCATGCATGGCGGCGTGCCGTGCTTCTATTCCCGCAACACAACAACGCATTCGACACAAAGCGAGTTTTCACTCGCATTATTGGAATCGGCGGGCTGGCCGCGCGTGGATATCGTCTATGCCCATGCGAACCTGCAGGGCGACGTGATCGACTTCCTGGCCGACACGGCCGAGGGCATCGTCTTGGCCGGCGTGGGCGACGGCAACGCCACTGACCTGGCCATTGACGCCTTGAGCCGCGCCGCCATGAATGGCGTGGCGGTGGTGCGTTCCAGCCGCACGGGTAGCGGCTTTGTCGCGCGCGACGTCGAACTGGATGATGGCGGCCTGGGTTTTATCGCAGCACGTGACCTGAACCCCCAGAAGGCGCGCATCCTGTTGATGCTGGCCTTGTCGGTCACACGCGATACGGATGCGGTACAGGCCATTTTCGACCGCTACTGAGCGCCAGGCGGTCCGGCCGCTGCATCGCCCTGCTGCGCCAGTCCCAGGTTGCTGCGCAACATGTCGTAGACCTGGCGCGTCAGCGGATTGATCAGATCGCGCCTTATCCACAGGAAGTAAGTGACGTCCGGCAAGGGCGGCAGCCCTTCCTTGTCCCCCAGCACACGCATTTCCGGCCCCAGCAGTTCCACGCTGCGCGCCGTCACGCCCAGCCCGGCGCGCAACGCGGCCTTGATCCCCACCAGATTCGGCGCCACGTAGTTGGTGTGCCAGCGCACGCGCGCTTGCTCCAGCGCGTTTAACGCCAGGCGGCGAAAGATGCTGGGCTCGTCCGCCAGCACCAGCGGCACGGGGGCGTGCGGGTCGTGGACATAGTCCGCAGATGCCAACCAAACGGTGGGCGAGGTGCGTAGCGCAACCCCCTCGAAATCCTGATCGAAGCGGGTGGAGATCGTCAGGTCAAGCTCGCCGGCGCGCAGGGCGTCCATCAAGAAAGGGCTGCGGTCCACGCGAATCTCGAGTTTCACGCGGGGGGCTGAACGCGCGATGTGCGTCAAGAGCGTCGGCAAGATGGTGTCGGCCACGTCCAAGGGCGCACCCAGACGCAAATCGCCTTCCAGCGGGCCGTCTTGCAGGGCGCGCAGCGCCTCGTCGTTGATGGCCAGCATATGACGCGCATATTCGACCAGCCGCCGCCCGTGCGACGACAGCACTTTGTTGCGCCCCTGCTTTTCGAATAGCGGCAAACCGATGCTGGCTTCCAGCCGCTGCATCTGTTGCGTAATGGCCGACTGCGTCTTGTGTAGCCGGTTGGCGGCTTCAGAGAAGGTGTCGTGCCGTGCGATAGCCGTCAGCGTGCGAAGCAGGTCCAGGTCCAGGTTGCGCATGATGTGCCCAAAGTATTAGCAATGCTAATGGAATGTTAAGGCAATTTAAATTGTTGGCGCGACATCACGGCGATACATTAAGCCCAATAACTCGTGAAACAAGAGGGAAAATCATCGTGAGCACCGTACATCCGCATCAGGCCGGCATTGACAGCGCCATTGGAAATATTAAAAAAACTGTAGGAAATAAGGGGCTGAACCGAGACAGCCTCAACGAGGTGCTGCAAGAGCTTGTGCAGCTGGCCGCCCATACCGACTGGTGGACGGGCGATCGCTATGCACCGCCTGAGGATGGCGAGCGCCAAGCCCGTTACCTGATTGCCGAAGACGACGACAAAAGCTACGCGCTCTACTTGAACGTCATGCGCCCCGGCAACAAGATCGTGCCGCACAACCACACCACCTGGGCCTGTATCGCCGCCGTGGAAGGCGTGGAATACAACTACGTCTACGACCGCCTCGACGACGGTTCCGTGCCGGGCGTGGGCCGCCTGCAAAAGACGGGCACCGTGGTGGTGGGGCCGGGCGCCGGCATCGCGTTGATGCCCGACGATATCCACGCCGTTGAAATCCAGGGCGACAGCGTCATCCGCCATCTGCACATGTATGGCCGCGCGCTGGAAACGCTGGACGAACGCCTGGGTTTCGACCTGGACGCCGGCACTTGCAAGATCATGCCGATCGGCGTGAAGACTCGCCGCTGATCATGAACAAGCCCTACCAGTCCGCCACGCGATTGCTGCGTGCGGGGCGTCCCCATCAAGGGTGGGTGAACACCCCGGTTACGCGCGCCAGTACTTACGTGTTCGATAGCGTCGCGGCCTGGCGCGACACGCGCGAGCGTCGCGAACAAGAGCGCCTGCCGTCCTACGGCGCGCGCGGCACCGACAGCACGCATGCGCTGGAAGACGCCCTGGTGGAACTGGAACAGGGCTTTCGCGCCGCGCTGTATCCCACCGGCCAGGCTGCGATCACCACGGTGTTGCTGGCGTACCTGCGCGCGGGCGATCACGTCCTGATTACCGACGCGGTGTATGAACCGGTGCGCCGCTTTTGCTCGGAGCATCTGACGCGGCTGGGTATCGAACATACGTTCTATCGTCCCGACGGACGCGGTATCGACTCCCTGATCCAGCCCAATACGCGAATGATCTACGCCGAAGCGCCGGGTTCGCTGACTTACGAGATGCCGGACCTTTGCGAGTTATCCACAGCTGCGAAAAAACACGGTTGCTGGCTGGCTGTGGATAACACGTGGGCGTCGGGCTTGATATACAAACCGCTGACGTTGGGCGCCGATATTTCCATTCTTGCCGCCACCAAATATCTCGGTGGACATGCCGACGTGATGATGGGCGCGGTTGTCGTCAATGCGCGCGCCTGGCGTCCGCTTGAGCGCGCCACCATCGACTTCGGTCAGACCGTGGGCGCCGACGACGCTTTCCTGGTGTTGCGTGGGATGCGCTCGCTGCCCCTGCGCATGGCGCAGCACGAGAAGAACGCTATGCGGGTTGCGCAATTTTTGCAGGGACGCCCCGAAGTGGCTCGTGTGCTGTGTCCGGCCTTGCCCGGCGACCCGTCGCACGCGGTGTGGTTGCGCCACTGCACCGGCGCCAATGGACTGCTGACGGTGGAACTGGATGGCGCCTATGGCGCCAAGGACGCCGAGCGGCTGATCGACAGCCTGCGCCTGTTCGGTATCGGCGCGTCGTGGGGCGGCTTTGAAAGTCTTGTGATTCCGGTGCAGCTTGCATCACGCGCGCTGCCGGACCCCACGCCACGCGGCGCGATGCTGCGCCTGCATATCGGCCTTGAAGACCCTGAAGACCTGATCGGCGACTTGGAACAAGGCCTGTCAGCACTGAGCTTATCTACCCGGATCCCTTTGAATTCCATGACGCATCCCACCTCCGCCCCTTCCATCGCAGCCGTTGATCCCCACACGCTCAAGCAGTGGCTGCACGATGGCCGCGAGATCGCCTTGCTGGATGTGCGCGAACACGGGCAGTACGGCGAGTCCCATCTGTTTTTCGCCGCACCTGTGCCGTATAGCCGGCTGGAGGTGGACATCGTGCGCCTGGCCCCGCGCCACGACGTGCGCGTGGTGGTGTACGACAACGGAGGCGATGACCATACGGCGGAACGCGCCGCCCGCGCCTTGGCCCGGCTTGGCTACGGCAACGTGCATCGTCTGGCCGGCGGCATTGCCCAATGGCAGCGCGACGGGTACGCCGCGTTCGCCGGCGTGAATGTGCCCAGCAAAACCTTCGGCGAATTGGCCGAAGAAGTTTTCCACACCCCCCGCATCGGCGCCCGCGAACTGGCCGAGCGCCAACGGCGTGGCGACGATCTGATTGTGCTGGACGGCAGGCCTTATGCCGAATACCAAAAAATGAGCATCCCCGGCGGCATCTGCTGCCCGAACGGTGAATTGGCGCTGCGCGCTCACACGCTGGTCAAGAATCCGGACACAACCATCGTCATCAACTGCGCCGGCCGCACACGCAGCATCATTGGCGCACAGACGCTGATCAACCTGGGCGTGCCCAACCCTGTCTACGCGCTTGAGAACGGCACGCAGGGCTGGTATCTGGAAGACCTGGAACTGGAACACGGCGCGCGTCGCCGCTATGACGACGGCGTGTCGCCGGAAGCGCTGCCCGCGCTGGCTGCGCGATCGGCACAACTCGCCAAGCGCCATGACGTGCCGGTGGTGGATGCCCGCACGGTGCAGGCATGGCTGCTGGACACGACCCGCACGACGTTCCTGTGCGACGTGCGCAGCGCCGAAGAGTTCGCGCAAGGCTCCTTGCCGGGGGCGCAGCACACGCCCGGCGGCCAACTGGTGCAGGCCACCGACCAGTACCTGGCCGTGCGTGGCGCGCGGATCGTGGTGTTCGACGCCGAAGGCGTGCGCGCGCCGGTCGTGGCGAGCTGGCTGCGGCAGATGGGCTGGGATGCTTGCGTGCTGGAAGAGGGCGTTCATGCCGCCTTGTCGCACGAGGCGCCGAGGTCGCGGACGCCACACCTCTCTGTCTTGACCGACGCGGCGCTGGCGGCAGCCTTGCCGCAGGGCGCGCAGGCTGTCGATATCCGCGCAGGCATGCGTTATCGCGCCGGGCATATCGCCGGCGCGCAGTGGTCCATTCGCCCGCGTCTGGACCGCTTGAACCTGGACCCCGCGCGTCCCGTCGTCCTGCTGGCCGACGACGCCGACTTGGCCGCATGGGCAGCAGAAGATTTGCGTGCCTTGGGTCTGCATGACATCAAGGTGAACACCGGCACGCCAGCCAGTTGGTCGGCAGCGGGCATCGCGCTTGAAGTCACGCCCGCCATGCCTTCGGACGAAGCCTGCATCGACTACCTGTTCTTCGTGCATGACCGCCACGACGGCAACAAGGCCGCGGCGCGCCAATACCTGGCGTGGGAGACCAACCTGGTCAAGCAGATTGATGAACGCGAATTGGCAACGTACCGCTTTCCGGCAAGCTGACGCGGACACGCCACAGCGTGCCGGATAGCACCAGATAGCGCCACCGCCGCAATGGTCCGCAGAGACCGCGCGGCACACCAGATGCATCAACCCGATTAATACGCCCCGGCGGCAGTTGCCGGCGGGGTGCGGACGGTTCATGGCGAACCGGAATGCAAAGGATGGCCGGGTATCCGGCCACCACGACAAGGGGAAATCCAGATGAAGCACCACGCATTGCACACTTGCGGCGCCGTCGCGTTGGCCGTTGCCGCCTTGATGGGGGGCGCGAGCGTCCAGGCCCAAGCACAGAACCTACAGGCGCCGGCTGACTATCCAAAACAGGCCATTACGGTGGTGTCGCCGTTTCCGCCTGGGGGTGGCAACGACAATGTGGCCCGCTTGATCGCGCAAGAGCTGGGCGCCATCACGGGCCAAAGCGTCGTCGTGGAAAACCGTTCTGGCGCGGGCGGCAATGTCGGCACGGCGCAGGTCTCGCGTGCCAAGCCCGACGGCTACACCCTGGTGATGTCGCAGACGAGCGTCATGGCCGTCAATCCGCGTCTGTACAAGAACGTCGGCTTTGATCCCGTCAAGGATTTCATGCCCATCTCACAGATCACGTCCGCGCCGCTCGTGCTGGTGGCGCGCACCGAGAGCCCGTACAAGACCTTGGCCGACTACCTGGAGGCCGCGCGCAAGCAACCGGGCATCATCACCTACGCTACGCCGGGCAATGGCACCATGAGCCATCTGATGGGCGCGCTGGTGTCCAAGAAAGCGGGCGTTACCCTGGTGCACGTGCCGTACCGCGGCGCGGCGCCGGCCATCACTGACCTGATGGGCGGCACGGTCGACATGCTGATCACCTCGCCGGCGTCGGCCGAACCCATGGTGGCCGCCGGCAAGCTGCGCGTTCTGGCGTTGAGCCATGAGAACAGCGTCGGCATCTTCAAGGGCGCGCCCACGCTGAAGCAAAGCGGCCTGGATGGCATCACGGCTGACGACTGGTACGGTCTGTTCGCCCCGGCGGGCACACCGGCCGAGCGCGTCGCCTATCTGGCGCAAGCGGTCAGCCAGGCGATGAAGTCGCCCAAGGTGATTGCAAAGATCAACAGCGGTGGAAGTTGGCCGGTGGGCAGCCAGCCTGATGCGTTCAAGACGCGCCTGCAGGAAGACACGGTCTACTGGGCCGACATGGTGAAGACGGCGGGCGTGTCGCTGGACTAAGTCTTGCTCGAGGTGTCAGCCACAGGCGGCCGTGTGCCGCCTGTTTTGCGTGGTGCGTTGGCTATGCACTGCGGGAATCGCTTGCGACCTACTTAGGGAAACTACTGCATGCCCAAGGCTGCAAATTCGCGGCAAGGTGTCTAGACTCGGAGAAACCCTGAGAGCACGCCACGCGATGTTCCCTTGTTCGGCAAGGAGCGCCGTGGCGTCTGCCCGCAGTCCAACGCAAGGCTTCAGCCACAAGGTGAACGAGCATGCATTCACTAGGGGTAGCAACGGTGGAAGACGCGGAACGGCTGGTGCAAGCCAGTCCGCTTTCGCATATCAAGGTGGGCTTGTCCGACGTGGACGGCGTCATGTTGGGCAAGTACCTGCGGCGCGACAAATTCCTGGCGGCGTTGCGCTCGGGCTTGGCGTTTTGCGACGTGGTGTTAGGTTGGGATCTGGATGACCAACTCTATGACAACACCAAGTACACCGGGTGGCACACTGCCTATCCCGATGCCAAGCTGCGCATCCTGCCCCACACCGGCCGCCGCCTGCCACTCGAGCAGGGGCCTGGGGGCGAAGACATGCTGCTGTTCCTGGCCGAGTTCGAAGGCGATGCGGCCGCCATCTGCCCGCGCCGCTTGCTGCAACGTACGCTGGATCTTGCAGAGGGCATGGGCTACGAGGTCTACGCCGCGCTGGAATATGAGTTCTTCATGTTCCGTGAAACGCCGCACTCCGTGCGCGCGAAGCACTATCGCAATATGGAGAACTGGACGCCAGGCAACTTCGGCTATTCCATGCTGCGCAGCACGGTCGAAGGCGACTTCTACCGCAAGTTGCTGGACATGTGCGAACGCATGGACATGCCCATCGAAGGCTTGCATACGGAAACGGGGCCGGGCGTGCTGGAAGCGGCCATCGCCGTCGACAAGGCCGCGGCCGCGGGCGACAAGGCCTTTTTGTTCAAGACGTTCACCAAGGCGTTGGCGCAGCAGAACGGCTTGATGGCGACGTTCATGGCGAAGTGGTCGCACGACCATCCCGGCCAGAGCGGCCACATTCATCTGTCCTTGCGTGACACAAAAAGTGGCCGCTCGGCCTTCTACGATGAATCGCAACCGCATGGCATGAGCGCGGTGCAGGTGTCATTCATGGCGGGCGTGCAACGCTATCTGCCGGAATTCATGGCGCTCTATGCGCAGACCATCAACAGCTATTCGCGGCTGGTGCCGGGGTATTGGGCGCCGCTGGACGCCACCTGGGGCATGGAGAACCGCACCACCGCGTTGCGCCTCATCCCCGGCAGCGACAAGTCACAGCGCGTGGAAGTGCGCATCGGTTCGGCTGATGCCAATCCGTATCTGGCGCTCTCCGCCGCCTTGGCTTCCGGGTTGTACGGCATTCAGCTGGGCCTGGTGCCGGAACCAATGGTGCAGGGCAACGCCTACACCCAGCAATTCCCCGCGCATTTGCGCCTGCCCACCACGCTGTGGGAAGCCGCGCAACGCCTGCGCGAATCCGAGGCCGCGCGCCACTTGTTTGGCGACGCCTTCGTCGAACACTATGCGGCCACCCGGGAATGGGAAGAACGCCAGTTCCGGCGCCATGTCACCGACTGGGAGCTTGCGCGCTATTTCGAGATCATCTGATCCGAATCCAACTGTTTGCATAGGGCCACCATGACCGAGGAACTCATCACCATCAGTCCCATCGACGGACGCGAAGTCGTCCGGCGTGCTTACGCCAGTGACGCGCTGATCTCGCGCACGCTGGCACAGGCGCAGTCCGCGCAGCCGGCCTGGCAGGCGCTGGGCATCGCGCAGCGGGGGCGCATCGTATCAGCGGCGATTGATCAGGTTGTCGCGGCCCGCACCGAAATTGCCCGCGCGATCACGATTCAGATGGGCCGTCCTTTGCGCTACACGCCGGGCGAAGTGGATGGCTTCGAGGCTCGCGCCCGCCACATGATCTCGATTGCCGACGAAGCGCTGGCGCCCATGCAGGTGCCCGAGCAGCCGGGTTTCACGCGCTTCATTCGTCGTGAGCCGATTGGCGTTGCATTGACCATCGCGCCCTGGAATTACCCGCTGCTGACCGCCGTGAACAGCATCGTGGGGGGGGGGATG
>NZ_JBHFIZ010000039.1:0-3385 GCF_057334535.1 Achromobacter colocynthidis | reverse complement strand
GGCCTTGATGGCCGCCAACACCGTGATTCTGAAGCACTCCGATCAGACGCCCTTGTGTGCGGAATTGCTTGACCGCGCATTCCGCGACGCCGGCGTGCCGCAGGGCGTGTTCCAGTACCTGCATGCGAATCATGACACGGTGCAAAGGCTGATCCGAGCGCCGGAGATCGGCTACGTGTCGTTCACGGGTTCGGTGCGCGGGGGGCGTGTTGTCGAGGAAAGCGCGGCGGGCCGGTTCATCGGGGTGGGCCTGGAGCTGGGGGGTAACGATCCCGCCTATGTGCGGGACGACGCCAATATGGAGCACGCGGTTGAATCCCTGGTCGACGGCGCGTTCTTCAATTCTGGCCAGTCCTGCTGCGGTATTCAACGCATCTACGTGGCGCAGGCGCGATACGACGACTTCGTCGAACGAGCCGTGGCCCTGACCAAGGCTTATGTGTTGGGCAATCCGCTGCACGAAACCACGACCTTGGGCCCAGTGGTTCGTGCCCGCGCCGCAGCGGAAATTCGTGATGTTGTTGGCGAAGCCATTTCGGCAGGCGCTGAAAACATGATGGATTCATCGCATTTTAGTAATGCGAGTGAAAGCTCGTGTTATGTTGCCCCGGCCATCCTTACGCGAGTAAACCATCGCATGCGCATCATGAGCGAAGAGTGCTTCGGGCCTGTCGTCGGCATCATGCCGGTCGCGGGTGATGATGAGGCCGTCGCATTGATGAACGACAGCCCCTATGGCCTGACGGCGGCGGTGTACGCGCAAGATGAGGCAGCCGCGCTGGCGCTTGGTGCGCAAGTGCGCACCGGCACATTCTTCATGAATCGCTGCGACTACCTGGATCCGGCCCTGGCCTGGACGGGCGTGAAGAACACGGGCCGTGGCGTGTCCTTGTCAGCCATCGGCTACGAACAGCTTACCCAGGCCAAGTCCTTCCATCTGCGAACCGTCTGATCCAAGATGTCTTCAGGAACCGAACCATGACCGTGCCCAGCGTTAACTGGAACTATCCGACTGCAATCAAGGCCGGCCCGGGCCGGGCGGCGGAGCTGCCTCAATGGTGCCGCGAACTTGGCATGACGCGCCCGCTGCTCGTCACCGATCCGGGCCTGGCCCCCTTGCCGATGGTGGCAAACGCCGTGCAGGCGTGCAACAAAGCGGGCCTGGCGTGTGCGGTCTTTCATGGGATCAAGGGAAATCCCACAGGCCGCAATGTTGAAGACGGCGTGGCGGCCTACCAGCAAGGCGACCACGACGGCGTCATCGCCTTCGGCGGTGGTTCCGCGTTGGATGCGGCCAAGGCGATCGCATTGATGGCGGGGCAGGATCGTCCCTTATGGGACTTCGAAGATATCGGCGACAACTATCAGCGCGTGAACGTCACCGGCATGGCGCCGGTGGTGGCCGTGCCGACTACGGCGGGTACCGGATCGGAAGTCGGGCGGGCATCGGTCATCACGGATGAAGTCGCGGAGGTCAAGCGCATCATCTTCCACGCGCGAATGTTGCCGGCCATCGTGATTCTGGACGCCGAGCTGACGCTCGGCCTGCCGCCCAGGATCACCGCCGCAACCGGCATGGACGCGCTATCGCACAACCTCGAGGCGTATTGCTCGCCGTTCTTTCACCCGATGGCGGCGGGCATCGCCATCGAAGGCATGCGAATGATCAAGGAATACCTGCCCCAAGTGGTGGCGGACGGCTCGAATGTGCAGGCGCGTCAGCAAATGCTCGTGGCGTCCACCATGGGCGCCACCGCCTTCCAGCGCGGCCTGGGCGCCATGCACGCCCTGGCGCATCCTCTGGGGGCGCTGTACGACGCGCATCACGGCATGCTCAACGCCATCTTGATGCCTTATGTCCTCAAGGCGAACCAACACGCGGTGGCGCCCAGGTTGGAAGCGCTGGCGCGTTACCTGGACCTGCCGGCCACGGGGCCGGGCGCGGTGCTTGATTGGGTATTGCGGCTGCGCCAGGCCGTCGGCATTCCCCACACGCTGGCCGAGATCGGCATCGACGAGGGCCAGGCCGAGCGGGTAGGGCGCATGGCCAGCGAAGATCCGTCAGGCGCAACCAATCCGGTAAATTTCACCGCCGAAGACTATTCGCAACTTTTGCGAGCATCAATTCGCGGAAACCTGTAAACTTCGCCCCCTCTGCGCGGAAACGCGAGTGGTCGAACAAAAGTTTTTGAATATTTTCAGCCGGAAGGTTTGACACCGGATTCGAAAGTGTTCATAATCTCAAGTTCTCCGCTGGAGGGGTGCCCGAGTGGTTAAAGGGGGCAGACTGTAAATCTGTTGGCCTTGCGCCTACATTGGTTCGAATCCAATCTCCTCCACCAGAGACCCAACTCTTAATCCAGGCGATGTCTGCCTGGATTTTAAAATTAGGCCTAGGGAACTGGGCGGCCTTCGCAAAGAAGGTTGTAAGGTTCCCCAGGCCTTGATTTTGAGAGTTTGGGAGATGAGATGGTGAATGGGTATGCCGCGGGTGTAGCTCAATGGTAGAGCAGAAGCCTTCCAAGCTTACGACGAGGGTTCGATTCCCTTCACCCGCTCCAAGATTTTTAAATGCCCATGTGGCTCAGTGGTAGAGCACTCCCTTGGTAAGGGAGAGGTCGCGCGTTCGATCCGCGCCATGGGCACCACAAATTTCCAAGTTCTTTTCTTCAGTCTGAAGCGCAATCCAGGTCAGGAGTCAGCCATGGCAAAAGGCAAGTTTGAACGTACCAAGCCGCACGTGAACGTGGGTACGATTGGTCACGTTGACCACGGCAAAACGACGTTGACGGCAGCTATCACGACCGTTCTGTCGAACAAGTTCGGTGGCGAAGCCAAGGGCTACGACCAGATCGATGCGACTCCTGAAGAAAAGGCTCGCGGCATCACGATCAACACCGCCCACGTCGAGTACGAAACGGAAGCGCGTCACTACGCTCACGTTGACTGCCCGGGCCACGCTGACTATGTGAAGAACATGATCACGGGCGCGGCGCAAATGGACGGCGCGATCCTGGTTGTGTCGGCCGCTGACGGCCCGATGCCGCAAACGCGTGAACACATCCTGCTGAGCCGCCAGGTTGGCGTGCCGTACATCATCGTCTTCCTGAACAAGGCTGACATGGTTGACGACGCCGAGCTGCTCGAGCTGGTGGAAATGGAAGTTCGCGAACTTCTGTCGAAGTACGACTTCCCGGGTGATGACACCCCGATCGTCAAGGGTTCGGCCAAGCTGGCGCTGGAAGGCGACAAGGGCGAACTGGGCGAGCAAGCCATCATGGCTTTGGCCGCTGCACTGGATTCGTACATCCCGACGCCCGAGCGCGCCGTGGACGGCACGTTCCTGATGCCGGTTGAAGACGTGTTCTCGATCTCGGGTCGTGGC
>NZ_JBHFIZ010000038.1:373636-499051 GCF_057334535.1 Achromobacter colocynthidis | reverse complement strand
GGTGCCGACGGTCAAGACGACTTGCACGGGCGTTGAAATGTTCCGCAAGCTGCTCGACCAAGGTCAAGCCGGCGACAACGTGGGCATTCTGCTGCGCGGCACCAAGCGTGAAGACGTCCAGCGTGGCCAAGTGTTGGCCAAGCCGGGCTCGATCACGCCGCACACGGACTTCACGTCCGAGGTGTACATCCTGTCCAAGGAAGAAGGCGGCCGTCACACTCCGTTCTTCCAAGGCTATCGTCCCCAGTTCTACTTCCGCACGACGGACGTGACGGGCACGATCGAGCTGCCGGCCGACAAGGAAATGGTTCTGCCGGGCGACAACGTGGCCATGACGGTCAAGCTGTTGGCTCCGATCGCCATGGAAGAAGGCCTGCGTTTCGCTATCCGTGAAGGCGGTCGTACCGTCGGCGCCGGCGTCGTCGCCAAGATCCTGAAGTAAGCAATACCCAAGTGGGTAGAGAGGACGAAAAGTCCCTCTACCCATTTTTGCCGTAAAAGTGTTATGATGTTTGGCTCCGTAACCTTAAGCAGTGAATAGCCCAAGAGGCTGGTCATGCGAAGGCCGGGAAAGTCAGTGAATGTAGTGCAAGCCAGTAGTGTTTTAGGGGCATAGCTCAATTGGCAGAGCGTCGGTCTCCAAAACCGAAGGTTGTAGGTTCGATTCCTACTGCCCCTGCCACCGCCAGGATAAACCCGCGGGAGATCATCGCGAGTTACGCATTCACGGCGGCTCGCGTCGCAATATGTCTAATACCAGCGTAGAAACCGTAACCAGTACCGCCGACCGGCTCAAGCTCGGGCTGGCGGTTCTCGTCGTTATTGCTGGCATCGTCGGGTTTTCCGTGCTCAGCGCACAGCCGATGCCTGCTCGTATCGGCGTGTTCGTCGGCGGCCTTGTGATTGCAGCCGTAATCGCCTGGTTCAGCGAACCCGGCCGCCGCACCTTGAGCTTTGCCAGCGAGTCCTACAACGAAGTCAAGCGCGTCGCATGGCCCACCCGCAAGGAAACGACCCAGATGACGGGTATCGTTTTTGCGTTCGTGGCTGTCATGGGCATTTTCATGTGGGTGCTCGACAAGGGCATCGAATGGATTCTTTACGGCCTGTTGTTGGGCTGGAAATAAGGACGGCGAATGAGTAAGCGTTGGTATGTCGTCCATGTGTACTCCGGCATGGAAAAGAGTGTCCACAAGGCCCTGGTAGAGCGCATTGAGCGCGCGGCCTTGCAGACGTCTTTTGGCCGCATTCTTGTGCCCTCCGAGGAAGTCGTCGAGGTCAAGGGTGGTCAGAAATCGATCACCGAACGCCGCATTTTCCCTGGTTATGTCCTGGTTGAAATGGACCTGACCGACGAAACGTGGCATTTGGTCAAGAACACGAACCGCGTCACCGGCTTTTTGGGTGGCTCGGGCAACCGTCCGACCCCGATTTCCGAGAAGGAAGTCGAGAAGATCCTCTCCCAAATGGAAGAGGGTGTCGAGAAACCCCGCCCCAAGATTCTTTTCGAAGTGGGCGAGATGGTTCGGGTCAAGGAAGGTCCGTTTGCAGACTTCAACGGCAACGTCGAAGAAGTCAATTACGAAAAGAGCAAGGTGCGCGTGTCGGTCACCATTTTTGGTCGTGCCACACCCGTCGAACTCGATTTCAGCCAGGTCGAAAAGACCTGATTTCAACCCCCGGGGAGCCCAGGCTGAGAACGCCGGGGCGATATAACCCGCAAGGAGCAAAGCATGGCGAAAAAGATCGTCGGCTTTATCAAGCTGCAAGTACCGGCTGGTAAAGCTAACCCCTCCCCCCCGATTGGCCCGGCACTGGGTCAACGCGGCCTGAACATCATGGAATTCTGCAAGGCGTTCAACGCCAAGACCCAAGGCATGGAGCCTGGTCTGCCGATTCCGGTGGTGATCACCGCCTTCGCGGACAAGAGCTTCACCTTCATCATGAAGACCCCGCCCGCGACGGTCCTCATCAAGAAAGCTGCTGGCGTGCAAAAGGGTTCGCCCAAGCCGCATACCGACAAGGTCGGCACGCTGACCCGCGCGCAAGCTGAAGAAATCGCCAAGGCCAAGGGCCCCGATCTGACCGCCGCTGATCTGGACGCCGCTGTGCGCACGATCGCTGGCAGCGCCCGCAGCATGGGCATCACGGTTGAGGGGATCTAATCATGGCAAAACTGTCCAAGCGCGCAGCCGCTATTGCGCAAAAGATCGACCGCACCAAGCTGTACCCGGTCGCTGAAGCCCTGACCCTGGTCAAGGAAACCGCCGTCGCCAAGTTCAATGAATCCATTGACGTGGCCGTGCAGCTCGGCATCGACCCGAAGAAGTCGGACCAACTGGTTCGCGGTTCGGTCGTTCTGCCCGCCGGCACCGGCAAGTCGGTTCGCGTTGCCGTGTTCGCCCAAGGCGACAAGGCTGAAGCCGCCAAGGCCGCCGGCGCCGACATCGTTGGCCTGGACGACCTGGCTGACCAGATCAAGGCCGGTCAAATGGACTTTGACGTGGTCATCGCTTCGCCCGACACGATGCGTGTCGTGGGTGCCCTGGGCCAGATCCTGGGTCCCCGTGGCCTGATGCCGAACCCGAAGGTCGGCACCGTGACGCCTGACGTCGCGACCGCTGTCAAGAACGCCAAGGCCGGTCAGGTTCAGTACCGTACCGACAAGGCTGGCATCATCCACGCAACGATCGGCCGTGCGTCGTTCGGCGTGGAACAGCTGCAAACCAACCTGGCTGCTCTGGTCGACGCCCTGCAAAAGGCCCGTCCCGCAGCTGCCAAGGGCATTTACCTGCGCAAGCTGGCCGTTTCGTCCACGATGGGCGGCGGTGCTCGCGTTGAAATTGCCTCGCTGTCGGCTTCCAACTAAGCCAACAGCAGTAAACGTACTTTGGGCTGCATCCGGATTCCTCCGGATGTTGCTGTCAAAGACCGCTGGAGCAGGGTAGTGGATCGGTGTCTGACACCTCCGGTACCCCGCTTAATCCCGAAGCTCATCTAGTTCGGATCCAGCGTAGACGGCGTCCCCAGGAAGATTTCTTTACACGAAGAACTCGACCAGGCGCCGCATTCGGTTGACGCGCAAGGCTCAGGCCCCAGGCGTCTTTTGATGGAGTGTTCAAACCGTGAGTCTCAATCGTCAAGAGAAAGCGGTGGTAATCGAGGAAGTCTCGGCAGAAGTCGCCAAGGCACAATCGATTGTTATCGCTGAGTACCGTGGTCTGGACGTCGCCTCTGTCACCGTACTGCGCAAAACTGCGCGTGAATCGGGCGTGTATCTGCGAGTTCTGAAGAACTCGCTGGCCCGTCGTGCTGTTGCCGGCACGGCTTTCGAGCCGTTGGCTGAGCAACTGACCGGTCCGCTGATCTATGGCATCAGCACTGATCCGGTTTCGGCGGCCAAGGTTATCGCTGGTTTCGCGAAAAGCAACGACAAGCTGGTCATCAAGGCGGGCGCATTGCCCAACAGCCTGCTGACTCAAGATGGTGTGAAGGCCTTGGCCACCATGCCGTCCCGCGAAGAGTTGCTGTCGAAACTGCTTGGCACCATGCAAGCCCCGATCGCGCAATTCGTGCGTACGCTCAACGAAGTTCCGACCAAGTTCGCCCGTGGCCTCGCGGCTGTGCGCGACCAAAAGGCAGCGGCCTAATCGCCCTGCTGTCCGGAATTCGCTGAACGACGAAGCGACACCCAAACCCTGGCATTACCAAAATATTTGGAGTTCTTAAAAATGGCACTTAACAAAGCTGAAATCCTTGACGCCATCGCTGGCATGACCGTGCTCGAGCTGTCCGAGCTGATCAAGGAAATGGAAGAGAAGTTCGGCGTGTCGGCTGCTGCCGCCGCTGTCGCTGTTGCTGCTCCCGCCGCTGGTGGCGCTGCCGCCGCTGCTGAAGAGCAAACCGAGTTCAACGTCGTCCTGCTGGAAGCCGGCGCGAACAAGGTCAGCGTCATCAAGGCCGTGCGCGAGCTGACCGGTCTGGGTCTGAAGGAAGCCAAGGACCTGGTTGACGGCGCTCCGAAGCCCGTCAAGGAAGCTGTGGCCAAGGCTGACGCCGAAGCCGCCAAGAAGAAGCTGGAAGAAGCTGGCGCCAAGGTCGAAGTCAAGTAAGACCTGCGTCAACTGCCCGGGGACAGCACAGTTTGCAGTCCCCGGGCTTTTGCGTTTCCAGGAAACCCCTACTGGGGGTATGCCCTTTCAGGGGGGTTTCCTGGAGTCGTATCACCTAGGGCCGTGGTTGACGGCCCATGCAACCTCGAGTCGGAGTGCTCATGCCTTACTCGTACACCGAAAAAAAGCGCATCCGCAAAAGCTTCGCCAAGCGTGAAGACGTTCAAAACGTTCCTTTCCTTTTGGCGACACAGCTTCAATCCTACCTAACTTTCCTGCAGGCGGATACCGCCCCGTCCGATCGCGTAGCCGACGGTTTGCAGGCGGCGTTCTCGTCGATTTTCCCGATCGTTAGTCACAACGGTATGGCGCGCTTGGAGTTCGTGAGCTACGTGCTCGGCGAACCGGTGTTCGATGTCAAGGAATGTCAGCAACGTGGTCTGACCTATGCCTCGCCCCTGCGAGCCAAGGTCCGCCTGGTGCTGCTTGACCGCGAAGTCAGCAAGCCGACCGTGAAGGAAGTGAAGGAACAGGAAGTCTACATGGGCGAAATTCCGCTCATGACAGGCACGGGTTCCTTTGTCATCAATGGCACCGAGCGTGTCATCGTGTCGCAGCTGCACCGTTCGCCTGGCGTGTTCTTCGAACACGACCGCGGCAAAACGCACAGCTCCGGCAAGCTCCTGTTCTCGGCCCGCGTGATTCCTTACCGCGGCTCGTGGCTGGACTTCGAATTCGACCCGAAGGACGTCCTGTTCTTCCGCGTCGACCGTCGTCGCAAGATGCCTGTCACGATCCTGTGCAAGGCCATCGGCATGACGCCGGAATCCATCCTGGCCAACTTCTTCGACTTCGATAACTTCGAATTGAAGAGCGAAGGCGCGATGATGGAATTCGTGCCCGAGCGTTGGAAGGGCGAAATGGCCCGCTTCGACATCTCGGATCGCGATGGCAAGGTCATCGTCGAAAAAGACAAGCGCATCAATGCCAAGCATTTGCGCGACCTGGCTGCCGGTGGCATCCAGCGCATCTCCGTGCCGGAAGATTTCCTGTACGGCCGCGTGCTGGCCAAGAACATCGTTGACGAAGATACCGGCGAAGTCATCGCCAACGCCAACGACGAGATCACGGAAAGCGTGCTGGGCGCCCTGCGCGCCTCGAACGTCTACGACATCCAGACGCTCTACACGAACGATCTGGACCGTGGTCCGTACATCTCGCAAACCCTGCGCACCGATGAAACCGCCGACCAGATGGCCGCGCGCGTTGCCATCTACCGCATGATGCGTCCTGGCGAGCCGCCCACCGAAGAAGCGGTGGAAGCGCTGTTCCAACGTCTGTTCTACAGCGAAGAGACGTACGATCTGTCGCGCGTGGGCCGCATGAAGGTCAACAGCCGTCTGGGCCGTGGTGAAGACATCACCGGCCCGATGACGCTGACCAACGAAGACATCCTTGAAACCATCAAGGTGCTGGTTGAGCTGCGTAACGGCCGTGGCCAGATCGATGACATCGATCACTTGGGCAACCGTCGCGTGCGTTGCGTTGGCGAACTGGCCGAAAACCAGTTCCGCGCCGGCCTCGTGCGTGTCGAGCGCGCGGTCAAGGAACGTCTGGGCCAAGCCGAGACCGAAAACCTGATGCCGCACGACCTGATCAACTCCAAGCCGATCTCGGCTGCCATCAAGGAGTTCTTCGGTTCGAGCCAGTTGTCGCAGTTCATGGACCAAACCAACCCGTTGTCGGAAATCACGCACAAGCGTCGCGTTTCCGCACTGGGCCCGGGCGGTCTGACCCGCGAGCGCGCCGGCTTTGAAGTCCGCGACGTGCACCCGACCCACTACGGCCGTGTCTGCCCGATCGAAACGCCGGAAGGCCCGAACATCGGTCTGATCAACTCCATGGCGCTGTACGCTCGCTTGAACGAGTACGGCTTCCTGGAAACGCCTTACCGCAAGATTATCGACGGCCGCGTCAGCGAGCAGATCGATTACCTGTCGGCCATCGAAGAAAGCCACTACGTCATTGCACAGGCTAACGCCGCGCTGGACGAGCAGGGCGCCTTCGTTGACGACCTGGTCGCTTGCCGTGAAGCAGGCGAAACGATGCTGACGTCGCCGGCCAACGTGCATTACATGGACGTTGCCCCGTCGCAGATCGTGTCGGTGGCTGCTTCGCTGATTCCGTTCCTTGAGCACGACGACGCGAACCGCGCACTGATGGGCGCCAACATGCAACGCCAGGCCGTGCCTTGCCTGCGTCCGGAAAAGCCGGTCGTGGGTACGGGTATCGAACGCACCGTGGCCGTTGACTCGGGCACGACCGTGCAAGCACTGCGTGGCGGCCTGGTCGACCACGTTGATGCCGAGCGCGTCGTGATTCGCGTGAACGACGAAGAAAACGTCGCCGGCGAAGTCGGTGTCGATATCTACAACCTGATCAAGTACACCCGTTCCAACCAGAACACGAACATCAACCAGCGTCCTATCGTCAAGCGTGGCGACAAGGTCGCCAAGGGCGACGTGCTGGCTGACGGCGCATCGACCGACCTGGGCGAACTCGCCCTGGGTCAGAACATGCTGATCGCGTTCATGCCGTGGAACGGCTACAACTTCGAAGACTCGATCTTGATCTCCGAGAAGGTTGTTGCCGATGACCGCTACACCTCGGTGCACATCGAGGAACTGACGGTTGTCGCCCGCGACACGAAGCTGGGTCCGGAAGAAATCACGCGCGACATCAGCAACCTGGCTGAGACGCAACTGAACCGTCTGGACGATTCGGGCATCACGTACATTGGCGCCGAAGTCAGCGCCGACGACGTGCTGGTCGGCAAGGTCACGCCGAAGGGCGAAACCCAGCTGACGCCGGAAGAAAAGCTGCTGCGCGCCATCTTCGGTGAAAAGGCGTCCGACGTTAAGGACACCTCGCTGCGCGTGCCTTCGGGCATGACCGGCACCGTGATCGACGTGCAAGTGTTCACGCGTGAAGGCATCGTGCGCGACAAGCGCGCCCAGTCCATCATTGACGATGAACTGCGCCGCTATCGCCAAGACCTGAACGACCAGCTGCGCATCGTTGAAAACGACCAGTTCGACCGTATCGAAAAGATGCTGGTCAACAAGACCGTCAACGGCGGCCCGCGCAAGCTGGCCAAGGGCGCCACGATCACCAAGGCTTACCTGGCTGATCTGGACCGCTGGCAGTGGTTCGACATCCGTCTGGCCGATGAGCCGCACGCTGTCGTGCTGGAGCAAGCCAAGGAATCGCTGGAGCAGAAGCGTCACCAGTTTGATCTGGCCTTCGAAGAGAAGCGCAAGAAGCTGACGCAGGGCGACGAGCTGCCCCCGGGCGTGCTGAAGATGATCAAGGTCTACCTGGCCGTGAAGCGTCGTCTGCAACCTGGCGACAAGATGGCAGGCCGTCACGGTAACAAGGGTGTGGTTTCGCGTATCACCCCGGTGGAAGACATGCCGCACATGGCTGACGGCACGCCGGCCGACATCGTTCTGAACCCGCTGGGCGTGCCCTCGCGGATGAACGTCGGTCAGGTGCTGGAAGTGCACTTGGGCTGGGCTGCCAAGGGCGTGGGCCACCGCATTGCCGATCTGCTGCGCGACGAGCGCACCGCGCAGGTCAAGAACGTCCGTGCTTACCTGGACAAGGTCTACAACACGACCGGTTCCGGCGCCCGCATCGACGAGCTGACCGACGAAGAAGTCATGGAAATGGCCCAGAACCTCAAGAACGGCGTGCCGTTCGCGACGCCCGTCTTCGACGGCGCGACCGAAGAGGAAATCACCACGATGCTGGAGCTGGCCTATCCGGACGACGTCGCCGAGCGCATGGCACTGACGCCTTCGCGTACGCAGGCATGGCTGTTTGACGGCCGCACGGGCGAGAAATTCGAGCGCCCCGTGACTGTCGGCTACATGCACTACCTGAAGCTGCACCACTTGGTCGACGACAAGATGCACGCGCGTTCGACGGGTCCGTACTCGCTGGTCACGCAGCAGCCGCTGGGTGGTAAGGCGCAGTTCGGTGGTCAGCGTTTCGGGGAAATGGAAGTGTGGGCGCTGGAAGCATACGGCGCCGCGTACACCCTGCAAGAAATGCTGACGGTGAAGTCGGACGACATCACTGGCCGTACGAAGGTATACGAAAACATCGTCAAGGGCGACCACGTCATCGACGCCGGCATGCCGGAATCGTTCAACGTGCTGGTGAAGGAAATCCGCTCGTTGGCCCTGGACATGGATTTGGAGCGTAACTAATGAAAGCGCTACTCGACCTATTTAAGCAAGTCTCGCAAGACGAGCAATTCGATGCCATCAAGATCGGCATCGCCTCGCCCGAGAAGATCCGTTCGTGGTCTTACGGCGAAGTTCGCAAGCCCGAGACCATCAACTACCGCACGTTCAAGCCTGAACGTGACGGTTTGTTCTGCTCCAAGATCTTTGGCCCGATCAAAGACTACGAGTGCTTGTGCGGCAAGTACAAGCGCCTGAAGCATCGTGGCGTGATCTGCGAAAAGTGCGGCGTTGAAGTTACCGTTGCCAAGGTTCGCCGTGAACGCATGGGCCACATCGAGCTGGCCAGCCCCGTTGCGCACATCTGGTTCCTGAAGAGCCTGCCGTCGCGTCTGGGCATGGTGCTCGACATGACCCTGCGCGACATCGAACGCGTTCTGTACTTCGAAGCCTGGTGCGTGATCGAACCTGGCATGACGCCGCTCAAGCGCGGCCAGATCATGTCGGACGACGATTTCCTCGCCAAGACCGAAGAGTACGGCGACGATTTCCGTGCCCTGATGGGCGCGGAAGCCGTGCGCGAACTGCTGCGTACCATCGACATCGACCGCGAAGTGGAAACGCTGCGCGGCGAATTGAAGGCCACCAGCTCGGAAGCCAAGATCAAGAAGATTTCCAAGCGCCTGAAGGTGCTGGAAGGCTTCCAGAAGTCGGGCATCAAGGCCGAGTGGATGGTCATGGAAGTGCTGCCCGTGCTGCCGCCGGACCTGCGTCCGCTGGTGCCGCTGGACGGCGGCCGCTTCGCGACCTCCGACCTGAACGACCTGTACCGCCGCGTCATCAACCGCAACAACCGCTTGAAGCGCCTTCTGGAGCTCAAGGCGCCGGAAATCATCCTGCGCAACGAAAAGCGGATGCTGCAGGAAGCTGTTGACTCGCTGCTGGACAACGGCCGCCGTGGCAAGGCCATGACGGGCGCCAACAAGCGCCAGTTGAAGTCGCTGGCCGACATGATCAAGGGCAAGAGCGGTCGTTTCCGTCAGAACTTGCTGGGCAAGCGCGTCGACTACTCGGGCCGTTCGGTCATTGTGGTGGGTCCGCAGCTGAAACTGCACCAGTGCGGTCTGCCCAAGCTGATGGCCCTGGAACTGTTCAAGCCGTTCATCTTCAATCGTCTGGAGATGATGGGCCTGGCCACGACCATCAAGGCTGCCAAGAAGCTGGTGGAAAGCCAGGAACCCGTGGTTTGGGACATCCTGGAAGAAGTCATCCGCGAGCACCCGGTCATGCTGAACCGTGCGCCCACGCTGCACCGTTTGGGCATCCAGGCGTTTGAACCGGTCCTGATCGAAGGCAAGGCCATCCAGCTGCACCCGCTGGTTTGCGCGGCGTTCAACGCCGACTTCGACGGTGACCAGATGGCTGTTCACGTGCCGCTGTCGCTGGAAGCCCAGCTGGAAGCGCGCACGCTGATGCTGGCGTCGAACAACGTGCTGTTCCCGGCCAACGGCGAACCGTCGATCGTGCCGTCCCAAGACATCGTGTTGGGTCTGTACTACACGACGCGCGAGCGCATCAACGGCCGCGGCGAAGGCATCTTCTTCACCGACGTCGCTGAAGTGCAACGTGCGTACGACAACGGCGAAGTCGAGCTGCAATCCCGCGTGACCGTGCGTCTGAAAGAGCACGAGCGCGACGAGGCTGGCGAATGGCAACCGGTTATCCGCCGTCACGAGACGACGGTCGGCCGCGCGCTGCTGTCCGAAATTCTGCCGAAGGGCCTGCCCTTCACGGTGCTGAACAAGGCACTGAAGAAGAAGGAAATCTCGCGCCTGATCAACCAGTCGTTCCGCCGTTGCGGCCTGCGCGACACGGTGATCTTCGCCGACAAGCTGATGCAGTCCGGCTTCAAGCTGGCCACGCGCGGCGGTATCTCGATCGCCATGGGCGACATGCTGATCCCGACCGCCAAGGAAGGCATCCTGGCTGAAGCCAGCCGCGAAGTGAAGGAAATCGACAAGCAGTACTCGTCGGGTCTGGTCACGTCCCAAGAGCGCTACAACAACGTTGTGGACATCTGGGGCAAGGCTGGCGACAAGGTCGGCAAGGCGATGATGGAACAACTGGCCACCGAGCCGGTTGTGAACCGTCACGGCGAAGAAGTGCGCCAGGAATCGTTCAACTCGATCTACATGATGGCTGACTCGGGCGCTCGCGGTTCGGCCGCCCAGATCCGTCAGTTGGCCGGTATGCGCGGCCTGATGGCCAAGCCGGACGGCTCGATTATCGAAACGCCCATTACCGCGAACTTCCGTGAAGGTCTGAACGTGCTTCAGTACTTCATCTCGACTCACGGCGCGCGTAAGGGTCTGGCTGATACGGCACTGAAGACGGCAAACTCGGGTTACCTGACTCGTCGTCTGGTCGACGTGACGCAAGACTTGGTGATCACCGAGGACGATTGCGGTACGTCGCTGGGCTACAACATGAAGGCCCTGGTGGAAGGTGGTGAAGTCATCGAACCGCTGCGCGACCGCATCCTGGGTCGTGTTGCCGCCGTGGACATCATCAACCCGGACACGCAGGAAACGGCCATCGTTGCCGGTACCCTGCTGGACGAAGATCTGGTCGACACCATCGACCGCATCGGCGTGGACGAAGTCAAGGTCCGCACCCCGCTGACGTGCGAAACGCGCCACGGTCTGTGCGCACACTGCTACGGCCGCGATCTGGGTCGTGGTTCGCCGGTCAACCAGGGCGAAGCTGTCGGCGTTATCGCTGCTCAGTCCATCGGTGAACCGGGCACGCAGCTCACGATGCGTACGTTCCACATCGGTGGCGCGGCGTCGCGTTCGGCTCTGGCCAGCGCGGTCGAAACGAAGTCCAGCGGTCAGGTCGGTTTTGCCAGCACGATGCGCTATGTCACGAACGCCAAGGGCGAACGTGTGGCGATTTCGCGCTCGGGCGAACTGGCGATTTTCGACGACAACGGCCGCGAACGCGAACGCCACAAGATCCCGTACGGCGCGACCGTGCTGGTGGGCGATGGCGAAGCCGTGAAGGCTGGCGCGCGTCTGGCGACGTGGGATCCGCTGACCCGTCCGATCGTGTCGGAATACGGTGGCGCCGTCCGCTTCGAGAACATCGAAGAAGGCGTGACCGTTGCCAAGCAGGTGGACGAAGTCACCGGCCTGTCGACGCTCGTCGTCATCACGCCGAAGACCCGTGGCGGCAAGATCGTCATGCGTCCGCAGATCAAGCTGGTCAACGAAGCTGGCGAAGACGTCAAGATCGCCGGCACCGATCACTCGGTGAACATCTCGTTCCCGGTGGGCGCGCTGATTACCGTGCGTGACGGCCAGCAGGTTGCCGTGGGTGAAGTTCTGGCGCGTATTCCGCAAGAATCGCAAAAGACCCGCGACATTACCGGCGGTCTGCCGCGTGTGGCCGAACTGTTCGACGCCCGTTCGCCGACGGACGCCGGCATGCTCGCCGACGTTACCGGTACGGTGTCGTTCGGTAAGGACACGAAGGGCAAGCAGCGTCTGGTCATCACCGACCTGGAAGGCGTGAGCCACGAGTTCCTGATTCCGAAGGAAAAGCAGGTTCTGGTGCACGACGGCCAAGTGGTGAACAAGGGCGAAATGATCGTGGACGGCCCGGCCGATCCCCACGACATCCTGCGCCTGCAAGGCATCGAGAAGCTGGCGACGTACATCGTCGACGAAGTGCAAGACGTTTACCGTCTGCAGGGCGTGAAGATCAACGACAAGCACATCGAAGTGATTGTTCGTCAGATGCTGCGTCGTGTGAACATCGTTGATGCTGGCGATACCGAGTTCATCCCGGGCGAGCAAGTTGAGCGCTCCGAACTGCTGAACGCCAACGATCGCATGGCTGCCGAAGAGCGTATCCCGGCAACCTACGACAACGTGCTGCTGGGTATCACGAAGGCCTCGCTGTCGACCGACTCGTTCATCTCGGCCGCTTCGTTCCAGGAAACCACGCGTGTCCTGACCGAAGCCGCCATCATGGGCAAGCGCGACGACCTGCGTGGCTTGAAGGAAAACGTCATCGTCGGCCGCCTCATCCCGGCGGGTACCGGCCTGGCTTACCACCACGCACGCCGCGACAAGGAAGAGCTGGAGGCAGCGGAACGCGAAGCCGCTCGCCAGCAGGCCAACCCGTTCGAAGACTCGCCGGTTACGGTGGGCGCGGACGCAGAAGCCCCGGCCGCCGACGCCGGCACCGAGAACTCCGCCGAATAAGCGGAAACCCGGACAAGTCCCCGCGCGCAGGCTGGGCGCTGGGGCTGGAAGCAAAAAGGCCGCTGATGCGAATCAGCGGCCTTTTTTTTACGCTTTTTTTTACGTCTTTTGTTTGCGCTTTTTTGTTTACGGTTTGTGCGTAGGTTTACTTCACCGCTTGGTTGCGGGCTCGCTGGAAGACGGGTCCCCAGGAAGGATGCCCGGCTTCATTCGGCGCTAGTTCAAATGCAGGATCCAGCGCCAGGATGCGGGCAAAGCTGTCTTCGCACAACTGAGCGTAGCGGCTCACGCAGTAACTGAACGCCTGCAGCTTATAGGCCTCGATGCGTACCGCCTTCGTCGATGAGGCCAAGGTATCAGAGGTGGCGACGGTGCGGATGACCTCCCCGTACCGGCCCGCTCCGTAGGTGTCGCGGACTTGTTGCAATTGAGCCAGTGCCTCGGCGCTGGGCGGGCTTTCGGGTTGCGACGAGATTCCGGCGCAGCCCGCCAGCAATACTGTCGCGCCGAGCAGGCTGCTCAGAAGGCGAATTTTCATAGCTTATAAGGGGGAGGAGGATTGGGCGAAGCGTAATCGTGCCACAGCCTGATGCGCTCGGACATCTTCGGCAATGTCCTGGTGTTGCGGATTGGATAATATTCACACTATTCCATCTTCGCATCACTCCGCGCATGAGCGCAATTTCCATCATGTCTTCCTCCACCGGCCTCTTGACGCCGCGTGGGCCGTTTTCAGGCGCCGCGCCGCTTGCCTTGCGTCCATTGAGCGCGATCGCCGCCAGCATGGCGGGAGGCGTGCCGGAATCTCGCATCAAGCGGCTTGTCTCCGACCTGTTGCCCTCGCTGATCGCCCTGCACGCGCAGGGTGAGATTTGTGGCGATATCTCGCTGGACACCGTGGGGATGGACGAGAACGCGCGCGCCCATTTGCTGCCCGAACTGGTTGTTGCGCGCTCGCGTCGTGCGAGCCGCAGTCCGACGCCCGGTTTTGCGCCGTTTGAGCTGTATACCGATTCCATGGAATGGCCCAGAGGCCCGTGGAGCGACATCTACGCGTTGTGCGCGGTGATGCATGCCTTGGTGACCGGGCATCGGCCGCCGCCCGCTCCAGAGCGGCGCGCAGAGGATGCCTACGAACCGTTGACGTCGCTGGGCCTGTCCAAATACAACCCGGAATTTCTGTCCGTCATTGATAGCGGCCTGGCAATGTTGCCGGCTGACCGGCCGCAGACCTTGGCCGAGCTGGCTGCCCTGTTGGGGGTAGCCGCGTATATCGAGCCATCTCCGGACGAGGCAGACCTCGTCGCCGGTGCCAGCAACACGCCGCCGCCCGCGGCGGCGGCGGTGCGCAAGCCAAGCCGTAGTCGTCGTCCGTTACTGGGAATGCTGGCGCTCCTGGCCTTGATCGGCATCGGCGTGTATGGCTGGTTTCACTGGGGCAAGGGCGCGCCCAATGCGCTGATCACCCGTTCCGAAGTGGTCATGCCCAACCCGCCGGCCGTGCACCCGATGCCTCCAGCTGCCGTGCCGCCCGCGGTCGTGGCCACGCCTCCCGCCGCGCCCGCCGCGCCCGCCGCGCCGCAACAAGTGCCGGCCACCCCCGCTACGCCCGCTACGCCCGTCGAGCCGGCGACGGCCACACCATCCGGGGCGCAGAATGCGCCGGCAATGGCGTCCGAGCCATCCGAGCCCCCGTTGGCCGCGGCCACGCCGGGCGCCCAAGCCCCGGCACCTGCTGATGCGGCCACGGCTGCCGACGGTGTAGCCAACAAACCCAAGCCTATGGGTGTGCCTGTCCGGGTGCGCCTGGATATCCGGCCGTGGGGTGAAGTCTGGGTCAACGGTGTGGCGCGCGGCATCAGCCCGCCAGTCAAGGAAATACGCTTGATACCCGGCAAGTACCAGGTGGTGCTGCGCAATGCGGACCTGCCGCCGTACCGGGGAACGCTTGAAATCAAGGCCGGCAAGCCGGCGGTAATTTCCCACACCTTCCAGTGATGCGCCGGACTGGCGGGGCTACTTCCCGTCCTCGGCTTCCGGCGCGACAGGCAAGCACAAGGTGAACACAGACCCCACGCCGATTGCGCTACGGACTTCCACCGTGCCGCCATGGCGTTCAGCCACGGTGCGCACGAACGCCAGGCCCAGCCCGGCGCCGCCCACGTCATTCCGGGTCTCGACGCCCACACGCGAAAAGGGCTCGAACAGCCGTGCCAGATCGGATTCGGCGATGCCTTGTCCCTGGTCCTGGACGGTTACTCGCCAGAAATCCTGAGACTGTTCTATTGCGCATTCGACGCATGTCTGGGGTGGGCTGTACTTGATGGCGTTGTCGATCAGATTGCATAGGGCGCGCATCAGCAGCGTCTGATCACCCAGTGTGTAAGCAATCGGCAGCGGCGTGCGCAGGCGCAGCGTGATGCCGCGCTTGTGCGCGGATGCCCAGAACTCGTCCACGCCGTCTTGCAGCAGGCTACCCAGATCGAGTTCGACGGCACCGATCGTCATTGATTCCGCGCGCGTCAGGTGTACGAAGTCGTCAACCAGATGCAGGGTGCGGTTCGCAAGGGTGGCGATGCGGGCAAGCGTTTCACCCTGCCCATCCGGGGCGCCCGATTCCTGCTTCATCTCGACCAGCGCCAGGATGGAGCTTTGGGGGGCGCGCATGTCGTGCGAGATAAAGCGCAGCGTCTCTTCACGCTGGCGTTCGGCTTGGCGAATGCGCGAAATATCCGTCAACGTGGCGACGGTGCCCGCGAAATTGCCTTCGGCGGTGTGGATCGGCGCGCACTTCAAGATCAGGTCGCGCCCGGCGTAATCGCGCACTTCCAGATCGGCCGTCCATCGCGATGTGTCGTTGGTGGGAAGCTTGCCGCGCAGGGCGTCGGCCACGCGCTGCCGCGTCGTGTCGTCGGAAATCGTTTTCTCAAGCAGGTGCGTGGCGGGGTGGCCCACGCGGGGCGGGCGCATGCCCAGCCGTTGGAAGTACATGACCGCGGCCTGGTTGCGAAACTGCATGTGGCCTTCCTGGTCGAAGACGAGCGTCGCGTCGGGCATGCCGTCCAGTCCATCGGCCAGGAAGCGCCGCAGGTTACGCACGCGCTCCAGCGCGCGCTGCAATTCGCCAACTCGGCTTTCCAGCGATGCATTCGGGCCGGTCGACGGGGCGCGCGCTTCATTCAAGACGGGGGGATATTCGCGTTGCAGCCGGCGTAGTTCATGGTCCATGTAACGCAGCGCCGCCTCCTGGCTACGCCAACTCCATAGCGGATAGCAAAGCGCCACGCCCACAAGGGCCGCGGTCGGCGCGAACCACAGGCTGGCGTAGGCCAGCAGCAACCACGCTGTCAAAAGGATGCCGGCAACGAGCGCAACACTGACCAGTAATGCCCGCTTGGGCGATAGCCGCCACAGCGCCAGGCAGGCCAGCAGTACGGGAAGCGCGGAAAACAACGCGTTCCAGGCAGCGGGCGGGCGATGGTAGGACACGCCGTCGCGGGCGGCCTGCATCAGGTTGGCGATGATCTCCACGCCCGACATGCCGCTCAAATCGTGCGCGACCGGCGTGGGGTAAGCGTCGCCCAGGCCGGTCGCCCAGGCGCCTACCAGCACGTACTTGCCGCGCAAGGCCTCCGGGCTCAGGTCGCCTCGCAAGACAGACAGGTAGGAAACGGTGCGCATGTGGCCAGCGGGGCCTGTGTACGGGATCAGGATGTCGCCGCTGGGCCCTGCTCGTTGTAGAAACCGTTCCACCTCTTTGCCTTGGCCGCCCACCTCCAGCATGGAGAGAGCCAGGTGGTTGTGGCGCTTGCCCGCGAATCGGGTCGTCAACGTGGCTTCACGCA
The DNA here is from genome assembly GCF_057334535.1 of Achromobacter colocynthidis. Taxonomy (NCBI): domain Bacteria; kingdom Pseudomonadati; phylum Pseudomonadota; class Betaproteobacteria; order Burkholderiales; family Alcaligenaceae; genus Achromobacter; species Achromobacter colocynthidis. The sequence continues at coordinate 482,576 of NZ_JBHFIZ010000038.1, read as the reverse complement.
CCATGCCGTCGGGATCAATGCGCGCGTTGATGATGCCAGTTGAAGCCGCGGCGTTCGCCAGCGCGGGGATCGGCGCAGACATCGCGGAAGGATTGTTCAAGCGGTCCAGGACAACCGGCAGCACCGTCCGGCCATTGCGCTGGATGCTCTGGGCAAGCAGCAAGTCGTCGTTGGGATTGACCGTGTCGCTTTCCGCGAAGATCAAATCCAGCCCAACCGCCCGGGCGCCTTGAAGACGGTCCAGCAACGCGGCATGGATCGCCCGCCGCCAGGGCCATCGCCCCAGCGTTTCGATGCTGGCGTCATCAATGGCGACGATCAGAATATCCGGGTCAGCCGCGCGGCCGCTCATGGTGATGGCGCGGTCGTACAGAATCTGATCGACCCGGCCCAGGCCATTCAACAAGCCCAGCAAGGCCGCCAGCGCCGCCAATATCACCGTCAGCCACAGCCCTGAGCGCGAGGTCCGGTCGAGGGCGTCGGGGGTGTCGGCCATCGGGCAGTGCCTAGTATTCAGTCAGCGTGATGAGTCCGCCTGTGCCGCTGCTGACCCCCAGGCCGAACGAGGTCATCAACTGGTTCGCGCCTTCAAACGTGGCGACCGCGTCTTGTCCGCTCAGGCCCAGATCGTCGACCGCGCGCACCGAAACGTAGAACGTGCCGGAACCCGGCGCGTTGAAGCTAATGCTGTTCGTGGCGAAGCTGGCCGACGATACCGGCAGCGCGCCTTCGGGATCGCGTGACACGCGCACCAGGTAGCTTTGCGCACCGGCCACGGGCGCGAAGGCGCTGGTCCAGGCGCCGCCGCCTGTGCGTTCGGGGGCGCTCAGTTGCGGCGCGGCCAGCAGTTCGCGCACACCGGACACGCTGCCGTCATTGCGCACGGCCGCGCCATAACCGCGCGCCACCGAGACGGGCTTGGCGGGCGCGGTTCCCGGCGCATGCGCCTGCAGCCGCACGCTGCCTTCCAGCACTTCACTGTGCACACCGCCTGCGCCGCTTTGCACGCGGAATCGCGTGCCCCGCACGCCCGTTACCGCGACAGGGGTCCGGACTTCGAAGCGGCCGACGCCTTGGCCAGCGGGCGCGACGGTGGATTCGACGCTGCCGCGCTGCACATGGATGACGGAGTCGGTCAGCGCGGTGCCTTCGAACTGGCGCAGCCGGGTCAATTCGACCGAGCCGCCGGCGGGCAGCGTAAGCTTGGATCCGTCGGCCAATTCCAGAGTCACGAAGCCATTCGGTGAAGTCACCACCGTGCTGCCTTCCGCCACACTGGCGCCCGCTTGCAGGGTCTTGCCGTTCAGGTCGGCTTGCCCGCTGACGTGCACCACGCGCGCTTGGGCGGGACGTTCGGGAATCATCGATAGCGGAATCCGCAATTCGAGTCCGATGGGCAGCAATTCCGGCGTGACGACCTTGTTCAAGGTTTGCAGCTGCGTCCAGTTCGCCTGATTGCGCGTGTACTGCGTGGCCAGGTTGATCAGGGTGTCTCCCTGACGCACGCGATAGATGAAGTCGTCGCCCAATGCTCCTGCGGGCTGGCTGCGCACAGCCGTGGACACGGACAGGCAGGAAAGCAAGGCAAGCAAAGAAAGCGCGCGGCAGCGGCTCATAAGAATCAGTTCTCCAGGAGTGCGCGCGTCGTGTCTACGACGGGCTGGCCGGGTTGTCTTCCACGGCGCTGTTCAGTTCCAGCCGATAGCCAAGCGCATAGGACGAACTCAGGCGCACGCCGTGTTCGGGGCGTAGCTGGAGTTTCTGGCGGATGTTGGACAGGTGCGTATCCAGGGTGCGTGACGTGGCGGGAATCTCGCGGTTCCACACGCATTCGGCAATCACGTCGCGCGACATGAGCCGGCCCAGATTGCGAAAGAACAGCAGCGCAAGATCGAATTCCTTGGGCGCCAACGACACGGCGGTGCCGTTTAGCGAGATCGTGCGCGCTCCAGGCTCGATGCGGTAGTGCGCCACGTCGAAAGTGTCATCGGCAGGTTCGGCGATCTGGCTGCGTCGCAACAGCGCGGCTACGCGGGCCAGCAATTCCAGGGGGCGCAGCGGTTTGACGATGTAATCGTCGGCGCCGGCGCGCAGCCCTTCCACCAGGTCGTCTTCAGAAGACCGATTGGTCAGGAAAATGACGGGGATGCGGGGGCCGATATTGACGCGCAACCAGCGCACCACATCGTCGCCATCAATATCTGGCAGATGCCAATCCAGCAGCACCAGATCGAAAGTCTCCGAGCGCAACGCAGCCAACAGGTCCCGGCTCTGGTGATAGCTGGAGCAGGTGTATCCCGCGGCAGTCAACACTTGGTGGATGCGCCGGGCTTGGTCAAGGTCGTCTTCCAGCGACGCAATCTTCATCAGAAAAGTCTCGCGGAGGTTTGCTGCGCAAGTTCGCCGTCGGCGACCTACTGCAAAGGTGGGCGAATTTGTGTAAACGAATGATAACTCGCGCGGCGAGGCGTCTGGCTACGTTGTGGCAAGAACTGTCAAACATTGCAAAGTTAACGAATCTTGACTGGAGTTGTTGCGTAACAACGCGCCACACTGTCGCAACCGTCCTACGTGCAGCGTCACATGCGGTCGCGTGGGCGGTGTCGGTCAGGGGGTTGAAATTGCTATGAATCAATTACGCATACTTATGATGTCGCCGGACGAGGTCGCGCGAAACGCCGCCGTGTCGGCCTTGCTGCAAGCTGGAATCTCCGCTCGTGGCTGTTCGACCTCACTCGAGCTGTTCGGATTGCTCAATAGCGGTGTCTACGATGCCGTTGTCCTAGACGTTGGTACGTTGGGGGAAATCGGCTATGCGCTCGTCGCCCGGTTGCACGGGTCTTCGCCCATGGGAATCGTGGTGACAGGCAGGGGCATTTCCGTGGATAGCCGGCTGCGTTGCTTGCAAAGCGGCGCCGACGCCTGCTTGCCCGATCCCCAGGATCCGCGCGAACTCGCATGCATCCTGCTGGCGCTGGCGCGGCGCTTGCCGCCCAGTCAAGAGACCCCGGCGGCTGATGACGCGGTGACCGGTCAATGGGAACTGCGCGATCAGGGCTGGACACTGGTTGCCCCATCGGGGGCGACGATCTCGCTGTCGGCCAATGAGCGCCTGATCGTCCGGGCGCTGCTTGAGGTGGCGGGCAGGGCGGTCGGACGCTCTGAATTGGGCGATGAACTGCGGGTCGAAGGAGGCGGGGCGCGCGCCAGTGGGTCGCGCAGCATCGACGTCATCGTCAGCCGCCTGCGCCGCAAGGCCGAACTGGCGGGGGTGATGTTGCCGATCCGCACGGTGTACGGCAGCGGTTACTTGTTCGCCGACCGCTAAGCCGCCACCTGGCGCTACACTGCCGAATGCGCTGAAACCCCATGGTTTACCCGCAGCTTGCCTCTTCGCAGGCAGGGTTTCCCGGCCTGTCGGTATGTCGAATCTCTCCGGCAACGCGGCCCCATTTTTCACAAGCACCGTCCAAGTCGCTGCCTTTTCGCCGGCTTTTCGCAATTTGCGCGCCGCGTCGCTCGACTTACAAAAAACTTTGACAGTACGCCTTGATCTCAGTTATGCTAAAGGGCTTACTGCTTTATTTCGCGCGCAAAATCTGTACGCTAAAGGCAAACAGTTCAAGAGCTTAGTCAGGGTCTGAAACCCGGTCTGAAACCCGGTCTGAAACCAAGGTGCGTCACGAGCCTTTTGTTTCGGGGCCATCAGTTTCGGGTCCATCAGTTGCAACTACCTCTTGGCTGCCCGGCCGCTATCAGTTTTGTGCGTTTGTCATAGTTTGTTGGCAAGCCCGCTCTTTTACGTACATGAACGTTTGAGGCGGTTTTGCGCGAACTGCCTTCTCCGAAAGACACTCTTCTGGAGACGAGTACGTAAGTACTTACCAGTGGTACGTAAAAGGGATTTCAAAGGTCATGCCTACCATTAGCCAACTCGTGCGCAAGCCGCGCGAAGTCAGCATCATCAAAAGCAAGAGCCCCGCGCTCGAAAACTGCCCGCAACGTCGCGGCGTGTGCACTCGCGTGTACACCACCACCCCCAAGAAGCCGAACTCTGCTCTGCGCAAGGTTGCCAAAGTGCGTCTGACCAACGGTTACGAAGTCATTTCGTACATCGGCGGTGAAGGCCACAACCTGCAAGAGCACTCGGTGGTTCTGGTGCGTGGCGGTCGTGTGAAGGACTTGCCCGGTGTGCGTTATCACATCGTGCGCGGTTCCCTCGACCTGCAAGGCGTCAAGGATCGTAAGCAAGCCCGCTCGAAGTACGGCGCCAAGCGCCCGAAGAAGGCTTAATAACGAGTCAGCAGTACCCCCGTGTGGCGGAAGCCCGTCACTAGGGAAGTGCGACCGCGCCCTCCGGCTTTTGGGATGGAGCGCGGCACGTAAGGGGTCGTCCCAATGGGCGGCCATGGCCGTGTAATGAAACACGGTTCAACTGAACAGACACAAGGAAGCAACAATGCCCCGTCGTCGCGAAGTACCCAAGCGCGAGATTCTGCCCGATCCCAAGTTCGGTAGCGTCGAGCTCGCCAAGTTCATGAACGTCGTCATGCTGGACGGCAAGAAGGCCGTCGCCGAGCGCATCGTTTACGGTGCCCTCGAGCAAGTGCAAACCAAGACCGGCAAAGAGCCGATCGAAGTTTTCAGCCTGGCGATCAACAACATCAAGCCGATCGTCGAAGTGAAGAGCCGCCGCGTTGGCGGTGCCAACTACCAAGTGCCGGTTGAAGTGCGCCCCGTGCGCCGCCTGGCCCTGGCTATGCGTTGGCTCCGTGAAGCCGCCAAGAAGCGTGGCGAGAAGTCGATGGATCTGCGTCTTGCTGGCGAACTGATCGACGCCTCCGAAGGTCGTGGCGCCGCGATGAAGAAGCGCGAAGACACGCACAAGATGGCAGAGGCCAACAAGGCCTTCAGCCATTTCCGCTGGTAATTTAAGGACTAATCCACCATGGCCCGCAAAACCCCGATCGAGCGCTATCGCAACATTGGTATCTCTGCGCACATCGATGCAGGGAAAACCACCACGACCGAACGTATCCTGTTCTACACCGGCGTCAATCACAAGATTGGCGAAGTGCATGATGGCGCTGCCACCATGGACTGGATGGAACAAGAACAAGAGCGTGGCATCACCATTACGTCGGCAGCTACGACGGCGTTTTGGCGTGGCATGGCGAAGAACTATCCCGAACACCGCATCAACATCATCGACACCCCGGGTCACGTGGACTTCACCATTGAGGTGGAACGTTCCATGCGCGTCCTGGACGGTGCTTGCATGGTCTATTGCGCGGTGGGTGGCGTTCAGCCCCAGTCCGAAACCGTGTGGCGCCAAGCCAACAAGTACGGCGTGCCGCGTCTGGCCTTCGTCAACAAGATGGACCGCACCGGCGCCAACTTCTTCAAGGTCTATGACCAGCTGAAGAACCGCCTGCGCGCCAATCCCGTGCCGATCGTGATCCCGATCGGCGCCGAAGACACGTTCCAAGGCGTGGTCGACCTGGTCAAGATGAAGGCGATCATTTGGGACGAAGCCAGCCAAGGCATCAAGTTCGACTACCACGATATTCCCGCCGAGCTGGAAGGCCTGGCCAACGAATGGCGTGAAAAGCTGGTTGAAGCCGCCGCTGAGTCGTCGGAAGAGCTGATGAACAAGTACCTGGAAACGGGTTCCTTGGACGAAGCCGAAATCAACCTGGCCATCCGCCAACGCACCATCGCTGGCGAAATCCAGCCGATGCTGTGCGGCACCGCCTTCAAGAACAAGGGCGTGCAGCGCATGCTGGACGCGGTCATCGACTACCTGCCTTCGCCCGTGGATATTCCCGCGGTTGACGGCCAGGACGACGATGGCAATCCCATCACGCGCGAAGCTGACGACGGCGAGAAGTTCTCGGCGCTGGCATTCAAGCTGATGAGCGATCCGTTCGTGGGTCAATTGACCTTCGTGCGCGTTTACTCGGGCGTCCTGAAGTCGGGCGATACGGTCTACAACCCCATCAAGGGCAAGAAGGAACGTATCGGTCGCATTCTGCAGATGCACGCGAACAACCGCGAAGAAATCAAGGAAGTGTTGGCAGGCGACATCGCCGCCGTGGTGGGTCTGAAAGACGTGACCACCGGCGAAACGCTGTGCGACACCGACTCCCACATCCTGCTCGAACGCATGATTTTCCCCGAGCCCGTGATTTCGCAGGCCGTGGAACCGAAGTCGAAGGCTGACCAGGAAAAGATGGGTCTGGCGCTGTCGCGTCTGGCTCAGGAAGATCCGTCGTTCCGCGTGCGCAGCGACGAAGAATCCGGCCAAACCATCATTTCCGGTATGGGCGAGCTTCACCTGGAAATTCTGGTCGACCGCATGAAGCGTGAGTTCGGCGTTGAAGCCAACGTCGGCAAGCCGCAAGTGGCCTACCGTGAAACCATCCGCAAGACCTGCGACGAAGTTGAAGGTAAGTTCGTCAAGCAGTCGGGCGGCCGTGGCCAGTACGGTCACGTGGTGCTGAAGGTCGAGCCGTTGCCTCCTGGCGGTGGCTACGAATTCGTGGACGCCATCAAGGGCGGTGTGGTTCCTCGCGAATACATCCCCGCGGTGGACAAGGGCATTCAGGAAACGCTGCCTTCGGGCGTGTTGGCTGGCTACCCGATCGTCGACGTCAAGTGCACGCTGTTCTTCGGTTCGTACCACGATGTGGACTCGAACGAAAACGCGTTCAAGATGGCCGGCTCCATGGCATTCAAGGAAGGTCTGCGCAAGGCTAGCCCCGTGCTGCTGGAACCGATGATGGCCGTTGAAGTCGAAACGCCGGAAGACTACGCTGGTACCGTGATGGGCGATCTGTCCTCGCGTCGCGGCATGGTCCAAGGCATGGATGACATGGTCGGTGGCGGCAAGACCATCAAGGCTGAAGTGCCCCTGGCCGAGATGTTCGGTTACGCCACGAACCTGCGTTCGTTGACGCAAGGTCGTGCCACGTACACGATGGAATTCAAGCATTACTCCGAGGCTCCCAAGAACGTCGCTGACGAAGTCATCGCCGCTCGGGCCAAGTAAATAACCCTAGCCAGGTCCGCCCATCCGGGTGGCCTGGCAGATTCAAGTTTCCTTGAAAGTTAAAGGATAGAGATCATGGCAAAAGGCAAGTTTGAACGTACCAAGCCGCACGTGAACGTGGGTACGATTGGTCACGTTGACCACGGCAAAACGACGTTGACGGCAGCTATCACGACCGTTCTGTCGAACAAGTTCGGTGGCGAAGCCAAGGGCTACGACCAGATCGATGCGACTCCTGAAGAAAAGGCTCGCGGCATCACGATCAACACCGCCCACGTCGAGTACGAAACGGAAGCGCGTCACTACGCTCACGTTGACTGCCCGGGTCACGCTGACTATGTGAAGAACATGATCACGGGCGCCGCGCAAATGGACGGCGCGATCCTGGTTGTGTCGGCCGCTGACGGCCCGATGCCGCAAACGCGTGAACACATCCTGCTGAGCCGCCAAGTTGGCGTGCCGTACATCATCGTCTTCCTGAACAAGGCTGACATGGTTGACGACGCCGAGCTGCTCGAGCTGGTGGAAATGGAAGTTCGCGAACTTCTGTCGAAGTACGACTTCCCGGGTGATGACACCCCGATCGTCAAGGGTTCGGCCAAGCTGGCGCTGGAAGGCGACAAGGGCGAACTGGGCGAGCAAGCCATCATGGCTTTGGCCGCTGCACTGGATTCGTACATCCCGACGCCCGAGCGCGCCGTGGACGGCACGTTCCTGATGCCGGTTGAAGACGTGTTCTCGATCTCGGGTCGTGGCACGGTGGTTACCGGCCGTATCGAACGCGGCATCGTGAAGGTCGGCGAAGAAATCGAAATCGTGGGCCTGGTGCCGACGGTCAAGACGACTTGCACGGGCGTTGAAATGTTCCGCAAGCTGCTCGACCAAGGTCAAGCCGGCGACAACGTGGGCATTCTGCTGCGCGGCACCAAGCGTGAAGACGTCCAGCGTGGCCAAGTGTTGGCCAAGCCGGGCTCGATCACGCCGCACACGGACTTCACGTCCGAGGTGTACATCCTGTCCAAGGAAGAAGGCGGCCGTCACACTCCGTTCTTCCAAGGCTATCGTCCCCAGTTCTACTTCCGCACGACGGACGTGACGGGCACGATCGAGCTGCCGGCCGACAAGGAAATGGTTTTGCCGGGCGACAACGTGGCCATGACGGTCAAGCTGTTGGCTCCGATCGCCATGGAAGAAGGCCTGCGTTTCGCCATCCGTGAAGGCGGTCGTACCGTCGGCGCCGGCGTCGTCGCCAAGATCCTGAAGTAATTCGGATCACTTAAGCAGCAAACAACCAGCGAGGGCGCCTCGTCGCCTTCGCCTCTCGTTCTTTAGGAAACGCCATGAAAAACCAAAAGATCCGTATCCGCTTGAAAGCTTTCGATTACAAGCTGATCGATCAATCGGCCGCTGAAATCGTCGACACCGCCAAGCGTACCGGCGCCGTTGTCCGCGGCCCGGTGCCGCTGCCCACGCGTATCCGTCGCTACGACGTCCTGCGTTCGCCGCACGTCAACAAGACGTCGCGCGACCAGTTCGAAATTCGTACGCACCAGCGCCTGATGGACATCGTTGATCCCACCGACAAGACCGTTGACGCCCTGATGCGTCTGGACCTGCCGGCCGGCGTCGACGTCGAAATCGCGCTGCAGTAAGACGAACCGAGCCTGCTACCTTCGCCGGTAGGCTCGTAAAAAATGGCCGTATTCCCCAGGGAATGCGGCCATTTTGTTTTTGCGGCGTAGCCTGCGGCCGATGTGTTCAGATCACCACCGGCTCCACGGCATTGCAGATGGCTCGCACCAGGCTGTAGACGGTCAACGACGAGGTCTTCGGGTTTGCGGCCAACGGCTTGCCGCGCATCGTCAGTTCAAACTCGCCGAATGCACCCTTGGCATGAACGTGATGCACGTTGTCCTGCACATCGGGGTCGGCCAACAGGCGCACACGTGTACGGTCCAATCCGATCCCGGCCAGTGCCAGCGTGGCTGCCACGTTGGCGTTTTTCGGATAGGTGGCCGCGGCCTCGCGCGCGGTGCCTTCGAAAATGACCGTAGCGCCGTGGTCCAGCGTTGTCAGATCGAACTGCTTATCCGCTGGTGTGCCGCGCCAGGCAAGCGGCGGCTTGCGCCCGGTGTACACCACGTCGTCCAGATCGCCATGCCGTGCCGCAGCCAGCGCATCAATGGCGCCGATCGCACCTGACAGCAGTTGCACGCGCGTCTGGCCGGCGCGCGCGGCTTGTTCCAACGCTTCAATGAGCCCTGGCGCCGCCAAGGCGCCTACCGAGGCGACGACGCATGGGATTCCCGCGCGCAGGGCGGGCAACACATGCTCAATGATGGCGCTGTGACCGGCGCATTCCACCAGCAAGTCCGGGCGCGTGGGCGCCGCGTCAAGCGCGGCGTGAATGGTGGCCTGCGGCGCCCAGGGCTGGATGCGCTGGCGCGCATCGTCCAGATGCGATGCGGGCACAAGCACCGTAGTCACCGCCAAGTCAGTACGGTTGGCAAGCAACTCCAGAGCGGCGACGCCGATTGCGCCGCAGCCCACCATGGCTATCTTCAACATCGGTACATCCTCAAATTGGTACGGGTTCAGGGTCAGGTCCTTCCGGAGACGACGTTGTGCTCTGCCACTGGCGGCACATAATCGAGCGAGACGGACAGTTCATGCGCAGCGGCGCATACCGCGTGGATGACGGAGGCTTCGTCGATCGTCGGTTCTTCAGGCCCTTGGGTGGGTATGGTGACGCCCAACGCCGCGACGACGCGGCCGCTGGCATCGCGCACGGGCGCCGCAATGCTGCCGACGATAGCTTCATAGAAGCCGCGTTCGATCACATAGCCTCGCGCCAGATCTTCCTGAAGCAAGGCGTGCAGCGCCGGCACGCTGCGCGGCGTGTGCGCTGAGTGCGGCGGCAAGGGATCGGCGCCATAAAGATCAAGTAGCTCGGGCAGGGAAAGGTCGCACATGACCGCCCGGCCAAGCAGCGTTGCATGGGTCGGCAGGCGGGTGCCGACGAAGACCGTGCTGACGAAGGGCGTGGGCGCGGAAACCTTGGCAACGACGACCGCGGAGCGGCGGTCGCGCACCACCAGATTGGTGGAATAGCCGGTGGCGTCACGCAGGCGTTCCAACAACGGCCGGCCCAGGTCGGTGAGTTCCAGCGACGCCAGATACTCAAAGCCCAGGCGCAGCACGGCCATATCCAGCCTGTACGCCGCGCCGCCGTCGACCCTGCGGACGAAACCCAGGGCCTCGAGCGTGTTCAACATCCGGAACACGGTTGAGCGCGGAATGTTCAACCGGCGCGCCAATTCCGGGGCGCCCAGCACACGATCTTGACGGTTGAATTCGCCCAGCAGCCGCAAGCCTCGCTCAAGCGCCGGTACGGTGTAGCGCTTGTCTTCATTCACGTTGGTGTCTTCAAGCAAAAGGGGACTCCGTCTTGACGCCGCCGTCGTTCCTGGCCGAGCCGCGCACGATCTCGGCGACTTGTGCGGGGCGCTCGATATGGCAGGCATGGCCCGCGCCGTCGATCAGTGCAAACGAAGCGTGCCAGGCTTGTGCCACGGTTTGGCCTTGAGCGGCGGGCGTGATGACGTCGTGATTGCCCACCCGCACGTCCACCGGCATGGCGGGTGCTTGACGGGACAGGAGGTCGCTGTCGCACAAAAGGCTGACCGCTTGGCGGTACCCGGCCGGCGAAATCTGGCGCATGTTCCAGCTCGCCCATTCCCGCATGGCCGGCGTCGCCGCATTCGATAGCAATGCAGCAGCCCGTTGCGCGGCGATGCCCTCGATGCCCTCTGCCTCTAATAAGGTCAAGCGGCGCGTTCGTACGGCCTCGCGTTGTGCCTCGTCATGGCTTGCATACCCTTGGGCGGGACTGAGCAGCACCAGTCGCCGAATCGCGACGTGCGCGTTGCCGGCCCCGCGCGCCGCATAAGCGCCCGCCACGATGGCGCCAAGGGAATGGCCCACAAGCACGCATTCCGACACCCCCGCGTGCGCCAGCAACTGATGCAAGGCGTCGGCGTAATCGTCGGCCGACGGATGCGCCTGGGGCAGCGGCGTGGAACCGGCATAGCCTGGCGCGTTCCAGGCGATGACGCGAAACCCGTCGCGCAACATCAGCGCGACATCCAGCCAGCAGCCGGCGGCAGACCCGATGCCGTGCAGCAAAACCACGGCGGGGCCGGTGCCCGCGCTTCGGTAGGTGAGGGTGCCGATCGCCGAGGGCGCCTGGTGCAAAGGGAAGCCTTCATCCAGGTCTTCAAGTCGGGCGGACAGCGCGCGCGTTGGGTCGGGCCCCAGGCCAGATCCCGTTGGCGACACGGAAGAAATGAGTGCAGTGGGCATACGGGTAATCCCGGGAATGGTTTTTGATGCAGCGCAATTATACTGCGTCCGTCTCATTTGCAAATCAACGTTTCACCAATAAAACGTACGCCACTCCGATGTCGCAACGGCCGGGCAGCAGCGCCAGCCGCCCGACCCTAACGCGTGGAAGTACAGACCCAGGGGAATACCAGCATGACCCAGTACTCGCCGCGCCGTGCGGTTTCCGTCGGCCTCGCCGTCGCCTTCGCCAGCCTGGCGCCCATCGTCACCCATACCGTGCACGCGACGCCGGCCGTGGAGGCATCGTCCATCACCCTCTACGGCCTGATTGACATGGGCTTCCGATCGGACACCAATGACCACGCCACCAAGCTCAGTGTCGACAGCGGTATTTCGAGCCAGTCGCGATGGGGCCTGCGCGGGGTCGAGGACCTGGGCAATGGCCTGGCGGCTACCTTTCAGTTGGAAAGCGGCTTCAACGGCGACAACGGCACCAACACACAAGGCCGGCTGTTCGGCCGCCAGGCCACGGTCGGATTGAAGGGCGGATTCGGCGAGGTACGGGTGGGACGCCAAGTGGTGTTCGGCTATGCATGGACACCGTTTGTCGCCAGCCCGTTCGGCGTGTCGTGGTCACGCAATTCGATCGGCAACACCTTTGGCTATAAATCCGGGGACTTCGGCGTCGACGGTCGCATCAGCAATTCCGTCCTGTACTTCACACCAGCCTGGAATGGGCTTGAGGCCGGCATCGGCTACAGCTTTTCGCCCGATGCGGAGCAGGGCTTCCGGACGGCTGACAATGACCGCGTGGTGACGGCCGGCCTGCGCTACGGCCACGGCCCGCTGAAGCTGGCCGCCACCTACGAGCAACTGAACGCGTCGAACCTGACGCCAGCACGCCGCGACGCCAAGAATCTACAGTTGGCCGCCGCTTACGATTTCGAGATCTTGAAGCTGCACGCCGGCTACAACGAACAGCGCGACATCAATCTGAACCCCGCGCCCGGTTACGTCGCCGCCGGTGGCGACCGCGACCGCGTCTACACGTTCGGCGTCAGCGTTCCGGCGGGTCGCGGCCGCGTCATGGCCAGCTACCAGCACGCCGTACTGTCCCAGGCATCCGGCGTGGGGGTGGCCTACCAGCACTACCTGTCCAAGCGCACGAACCTGTACGTGCTCTTCAACGATACCGACACGCGCGACCACACCACTGGCGACGACATCAGCCGTCGCCAGTTTGGCGTCGGCATCCAGCACTCGTTCTGATCGCAATCCCCGTCTTTTCCCGCCAGGAATCGCCTGGCCGAACGTGACCAAAAGGAAACGCCATGAATGCTGCACCCCAAAACCATGAGATTCCCGTTCCCGATCAGGAGAACCCCCAATTCGCCAGTTGGAAGCGTCCCAAGGACAAGTCACTGGGCGAATGGATGGAGACTCGGGTCGCCCGCCGCGCGACGCGGTCCTACGACTGGAACGCGCTGGGCTGGCAGGCCGAAGTCGACCCCGTCTATCGCCGTGCGCAAACGCGCTACATCGGCACCGGCGCGGCTGGCGTGCGCGATGACCAGAACTCGATTCCGGCCGAGCACTTCACGTTCTCCACGATGGTGCTGCCCGCCGGCTGCGAAGGTCCCATGCACGTACACCCGGATGTCGAAGAGGCCTTTTTCATCCTGCGCGGCCACAACATCCGCTTGTTCCTGGAATACCAGGGCGAGACCTTCGAAACCGTGCTGAGTGAACGCGACGTGATCTCGGTGCCGCCGGGCATCTATCGCGGCCTGCGCAACGAAGGCCAGGAAGAAGCGCTGATGTGCGTGATGCTGGGCGCGAACCGCCCGGACCTGCCGGACTATCCCGCCGACCATCCGATCGCCATCGCCAAGGCGGAGCGTAAACGCGCTGCGGCAGCGGCGAAGGCGTGATGCATGTGTCTTGCAGCATCTGCCGAAATGAGCCCCCGAATTTAGCCCCTGTATGAAGTCCCCGTTTGGAGACCCCTTGATGAATCGCAGATCTTTCCTGGGGGCGGCCGCCGGCATGGCGGGCGCCCTGATGTTGCCCGCGGCGGGTGCGGTGCATGCCGCACCGGGCGGCAAATTCACGTTCCTGACGCCGTTCACCTTGTCCTTGGCATTTGCGCCTGTGCTGTATGCATCGGCGTCCGGCAAGTTCAAGGCGCAAAGCCTGGACCTGCGCGTGGAAGTCGGCCGCGGCGCGGCGCAAGTGGTGCAACTGGCCGCGGCGGGCCAAGTCAGCGCCGGCCGCACGGGTGCCGCCAACTACATGTCCGCCCGCGCGCAAGGTAACTCCGACGTCGTCGCCTTCGGCACCATCGCCCAGATTTCGCCCTTCGTCGTGGTGTCCGCCGAGCGCGCGCCGATCGCGGACGCTCGCGAATTGGCCGGCAAGATCGTCGGGCTGGCCTCGTTTGGAGGCTCGATGGAAGCCACCTTGAACCTGATGCTGGCGCACGCCGGCGTCGACCCGAAGTCGGTGCGCCGGGAGCGGGTCGCTGATGGCCCCGCGTCGTTCGCGATGATCGAGGCAGGCCGCCTGCACGCATTCTTTGGCAATACCAGCACGGTGTCGCGTTTGCGGGCGCAAAAGCTGGCGATCTCGGTCATGCACGCCGACGACGGCGTGCCCGGCCAGGTCTATGTGGCGCGCGAAAGCGAACTGGCGGCAAACCGTGACGCCTATGTCGCCTTCACCCGTGGCGTGGTGCAAGCCGTGAGGGAGCTGGCCACGATGGATGACGCAGCCTTGATGCAAGCCATCGCGCTGATGGGGGACGCGTTCGATATCCCCGGTATCGAGAAGACCGATATCGCGCTGCAAGACCTGCGCGGCAACCGCGAACTGTGGCTGAGCCATGGCGCGGACCAGGCGGTGCGCAACGATCCCAAGCAATGGCAGGAAGGCAGCAAGCTGCTGTTGGACGCCGGCCTGATGCGCGCAACCGATCGCAAGCTCTATACCAACGACATCTGGGAGAGCGCTGTTGCCTGAAGCCCTATCCATAGCGCCGGCGGTGGATGCGGGCACGGCGATCGTCCGCTTTATCGACGTCACCAAGAAATTCAAGACCGACTCAGGCGTGACCACCGCCTTGCAGGGGGTGAACCAACATATCGCGCCGGGCGAGTTCGTTGCCATCATCGGGCCGTCTGGCTGCGGCAAGTCCACCCTGCTGCGGCTGCTGTGCGGCCTGGAGTCGCCCAGCGAAGGCCAGATCGCCTGGCCGGGGCGGGGCGCTTCCAATCCGGTTCGCTTTGGCGTTGCCTTTCAAGAGCATCGTTTGCTGCCATGGCTGAACATCGAGCAGAACGTGGCCCTGCCCAAACTGATGACCACGGGGGCGACGTCCGCCGATCTGGAGCGCGCACGGCAGTTGTGCGCCATGGTGGGCCTTGGCGGATTCGAAAAGCGCAATCCGTCGGAGCTATCTGGCGGCATGCGCCAGCGGGCCTCGTTCGCGCGGGCGCTGTTCTCAAACCCCGAGTTGCTGCTGCTGGACGAACCCTTCGGTGCGTTGGATGCACTGACTCGCGAGCAGATCATTGCGGACGCCGAACGCATCTGGATGCGCGAGGGCTTTGCGGCGTTCCTGATTACTCACTCGATCAGCGAGGCCGTACATCTGGCCGACCGCGTCATTGTCATGTCTGCCCGTCCGGGCCGCGTGGCGGCGGAGATCCGCGTGGATCTGCCGCGTCCACGCACCGAGCAGCGCGAACACCCCGAATATGCGCGGCTGTGCGCCGAACTGCGCAAGCACCTGGAGATCTGAATGAAACGCTTCGCCATTCAACTCTGTTCCGTGGTGGTGTTCTTTGTTCTGTGGAAAAGCTATGTGACGCTTTTTGACGTGTCGCCGCTGGTGTTGCCGCCGCCCGAGGACGTGCTGGCCGCGCTGGTGCAGTTGATGCAGCGGCCCGATACCTATTTCCACATCTATACGACACTGGCCGAATGCCTGGGCGGGTTCGTGATCGCGGTGGTGACGGGTACGTTGATCGGCCAGGTGCTGGGCAGGGTCGAACTGCTGGACACGATCTTCAAGCCATTCGTCGTCGCCTTGCAACTGACGCCCAAGGTTGCGCTGATTCCGCTATTTATCCTCTGGTTCGGCTTTGGCATCGAATCCAAGATCGTGATCTCGGCGCTGATGGCGTTCTTTCCCGTGTTTGCCAATAGCTACCTGGGAGCGAAATCGGTCGACACCGGCCTGGTCGAGGTCTTTCAGGTGGGCAACGCGACCGGCCGCAAACGTTTCCGCCTGCTGGTGATACCGGCGTCGCTGCCCTATATATTGACGGGCATGGAAATGGCGATCGTGTTGTCCATCATCGGCGCGGTGGTGTCGGAGTTCGTGGCCGGCTCGCGAGGGCTGGGCTACCTGGCCACCGTCAAGTTGCAGGACATGGAGGTCGACACGCTATTCGCCGTGGTGCTGTTGCTGGCCATGATCGGCTTTGTGCTGTACTTCGCGGTGGGATCGCTTCGCAAGGTGCTGATCCCCTGGCACGAGTCGGGCAGGGCCAGGAAAACGGCTTGAATAGCGACCCTGAGGCGGGCGTCGTCGCCAGGTAAGCGGTCACTCACTATCCCAAGGGCGCCCTGTTCGCGCGGCCGCCTGTTGGGCAACCCAACCGGGAACCTGTTCGGTAACCGATTTTGCCCGTTTGAAGTGTGGCAAAACAGCCCACTTCCCCAGGCCCAAAGCGGGCTAAGTGCTTGTGCCGCCTGAAAAAATCATGCTAATATGCCAAGCTTGCCATTTTGTGGCGAGTCTAACTATGGGCGGATTGGCTTGAATTGCTCCTTTGCTGCAAGGCAAAGAAGTCGCTAGAGGCAACACCAACCAGGTTGAACATAGTCGTAGGGCAAAGGCCGTTACCTTTTGCCTGATTAGCCCTGACCAATCGCAGTCAGGAATGGAGAAAACGATGTCGAATTCGACACCCACGCCCGCCGCTCACCGGCTGGGGCTGGTGGGTCGCAAGGTCGGCATGACCCGCATTTTTACCGAGGAAGGTGAATCCATCCCGGTAACCGTGCTGGACGTGTCTAACAACCGCGTGACCCAAGTTAAGTCGCTGGAAACCGACGGCTACGCCGCGATCCAAGTGGCTTATGGCACTCGTCGTGCCTCGCGTGTGGCTCAGCCGCAAACGGGCCACTACGCCAAAGCCGGCACTGAAGCCGGTAGCATCCTCAAAGAATTCCGCCTTGATCCCGCTCGCGCTGCTGAATTTGCAGCCGGTGCCGTGATCGCCGTGGAATCCGTGTTCGAAGCCGGCCAACAGGTCGACGTGACGGGCACGACCATTGGTAAAGGCTTCGCCGGTACCATCAAGCGTCACCACTTCGGTTCGCAACGCGCGTCGCACGGTAACTCCCGTTCGCACCGCGTTCCCGGCTCGATTGGCCAAGCTCAAGATCCGGGCCGCGTGTTCCCGGGTAAGAAGATGGCTGGTCACCTGGGTGATGTCACCCGCACCGTTCAAAACCTCGACGTCGTTCGCGTTGACGTTGAGCGTGGCCTGCTGCTGGTCAAGGGCGCTGTCCCCGGCCACGCTGGCGCCGACATCGTCGTGCGCCCGGCCATCAAGGCCCCGGCCAAGAAGGGAGCGTAAGTAAATGGATCTCAAGCTCCTGAACGACCAAGGTCAGGCCGCTGCTACGTTCAGCGCGCCCGATACGATCTTCGGCCGTGACTTCAACGAAGCACTGATTCATCAGATCGTGGTGGCTTTCCAAGCCAATGCCCGTGCCGGCAACCGCGCTCAGAAGGATCGTGCCGAAGTTAAGCACTCGACCAAGAAGCCCTGGCGCCAGAAGGGTACCGGCCGCGCACGCGCTGGTATGACTTCGTCGCCGCTGTGGCGTGGCGGTGGTCGGATTTTCCCGAACTCGCCCGAAGAGAACTTCAGCCAGAAGGTCAACAAGAAGATGTACCGCGCCGGGATCCGTTCGATCTTGTCGCAACTGGCTCGCGAAGACCGTATCGCCGTTGTCGAATCGTTTGATCTGGAATCGCCCAAGACCAAGGCTGCTGCTGCAAAGCTGAAGAGCCTGGGCCTGGACTCGGTCCTGATCATCACCGACAGCGTTGATGAGAATGTTTACCTCGCCACCCGCAACCTGCCGCACGTTGCTGTTGTCGAGCCCCGTTATGCCGATCCGTTGTCGCTGGTCCACTACAAGAAAGTGCTGATCACCAAGCCGGCCATCGCTCAACTCGAGGAGATGCTGGGATGAACGCTGAACGCTTGATGCAAGTCATTCTGGCTCCGATCGTGACCGAAAAGGCCACGTTCGTCGCTGAGAAGAATCAGCAAGTCGCTTTCCGTGTCGTGGCTGACGCTACCAAGCCGGAAATCAAGGCTGCCGTCGAACTGCTCTTCAAGGTGCAGGTCGAGTCCGTGCAGGTCCTCAACCGTAAGGGCAAAGTCAAGCGCTTTGGCCGATTCGTTGGCCGTCGCCGTAATGAGCGCAAGGCTTACGTGTCGCTCAAGGACGGCCAGGAAATCGACTTTGCGGAGGTGAAGTAAATGGCCCTCGTAAAAGTTAAGCCGACTTCGGCTGGCCGCCGTGGCATGGTGAAGGTTGTTAGCCCGAACCTGCACAAGGGTGAGCCCTACGCGCCGCTGCTGGAAAAGAAGACCCGTGGTTCTGGCCGTAACAACAACGGTCACATCACGATCCGTCACCGTGGTGGTGGTCACAAGCAACACTACCGTGTCGTCGACTTCCGTCGCGACAAGGACGGTATCCCGGCAAAGGTCGAGCGTCTGGAATATGACCCCAACCGTACGGCGCACATTGCACTGCTGTGCTACGCCGACGGCGAACGTCGTTACATCATCGCTCCGCGTGGTCTGGAAGTGGGTGCTACCTTGCTGTCGGGCACCGATGCTCCGATCCGCGCTGGTAACACGCTGCCGATCCGCAACATCCCGGTGGGTACGACGATTCACTGCGTCGAAATGCTGCCTGGCAAGGGTGCTCAAATGGTCCGTTCGGCCGGCGCTTCCGCCGTCCTTCTGGCTCGCGAAGGCATCTACGCTCAGGTTCGTCTGCGCTCGGGTGAAGTTCGCCGTGTGCACATCGAATGCCGCGCCACCATTGGTGAAGTCGGTAACGAAGAACACAGCCTGCGCCAAATCGGCAAGGCCGGTGCAATGCGTTGGCGTGGTATCCGCCCGACGGTTCGTGGCGTTGCCATGAACCCGGTGGATCACCCGCACGGTGGCGGCGAAGGCCGTACCGGTGAAGCACGCGAGCCGGTCAGCCCGTGGGGCACCCCGGCGAAGGGTTTCAAGACCCGTCGCAACAAGCGGACGAACAATATGATCGTCCAACGGCGCAAGCGCAAGTAAGAGGCGAACACTATGTCACGTTCGATCAAGAAAGGCCCGTTTGTCGATGCTCACCTGATCAAAAAGGTGGACACGGCCGTCGCGGGCAAAGACAAGAAGCCGATCAAGACCTGGTCGCGTCGTTCCACGATCCTGCCCGAGTTCATCGGCCTGACGATCGCGGTTCACAACGGCAAGCAACATGTTCCCGTGTACATCAACGAGAACATGGTCGGTCACAAGCTGGGCGAGTTCGCGCTGACCCGTACGTTCAAGGGCCACGCTGCGGACAAGAAGGCGAAGAGGTAAGCGATGGAAACTACTGCCATTATCCGTGGGGTGCACATCTCGGCACAGAAGACCCGTCTGGTTGCGGACTTGATCCGTGGTCAGAAGGTCGGTCGTGCCCTGGAAATCCTCACCTTCTCGCCGAAGAAGGCTGCCGTCATCCTGAAGAAGGCTGTCGAGTCCGCCATCGCCAACGCCGAGCACAACGACGGCGCCGATATCGACGAACTGAAAGTCACCACGATTTTTGTGGACAAGGCTCAGTCGATGAAGCGCTTCTCCGCTCGCGCCAAGGGCCGCGGCAACCGTATCGAGAAGCAGACCTGCCATATCACGGTCAAGGTCGGAGCTTAAGGAGTCACGATGGGTCAGAAAATTCACCCCACTGGGTTCCGTCTCGCGGTCACCCGTAATTGGTCCTCGCGTTGGTTCGCCGACGACAAGGCCTTCGGCACGATGCTTGCCGAAGACATTCGCGTTCGCGAGTACCTGAAAAAGAAGCTCAAGAGCGCCTCCGTTGGTCGCGTGATCATCGAGCGTCCGGCCAAGAATGCCCGCATCACCGTCTACTCGGCTCGTCCGGGCGTGGTGATCGGCAAGCGCGGCGAGGACATCGAAAACCTGAAGGCTGATCTGCAGCGTCTGATGGGCGTGCCTGTGCACGTCAACATCGAGGAAATCCGCAAGCCGGAAACCGATGCTCAACTGATCGCCGACTCGATTTCGCAACAGCTCGAGAAGCGCATCATGTTCCGTCGCGCAATGAAGCGCGCGATGCAAAACGCGATGCGTCTGGGTGCCCAAGGCATCAAGATCATGAGCTCGGGCCGTCTGAACGGTATCGAAATTGCTCGCACCGAGTGGTATCGCGAAGGCCGTGTGCCGCTGCACACCCTCAAGGCCAACATTGACTACGGCACCTCTGAAGCCCACACCACGTATGGCGTGATCGGCATCAAGGTCTGGGTCTACAAGGGCGACATGCTGGCTAACGGCGAATTGCCGCCGGAAACCGCTGCCCCGCGCGAAGAAGAACGTCGTCCGCGCCGCGCTCCGCGTGGTGATCGTCCGGACGGTGCTCGCACCGGTCGTCCGGGTGGTCGTGGTCGTGGTGGTCCCCGCAAGGCGGACGCTGCTCCGGCGCCTGAAGGAGAATAACCATGCTGCAACCCTCTCGCAGAAAGTATCGCAAAGAGCAGAAGGGCCGCAACACCGGTCTGGCGACTCGTGGTACCCACGTGTCGTTTGGCGAATTCGGTCTGAAGGCCACCGGCCGTGGCCGTCTGACCGCTCGCCAGATCGAAGCCGCTCGTCGTGCTATCAATCGTCACATCAAGCGTGGCGGCCGTATCTGGATTCGCATTTTCCCGGATAAGCCCATCTCGCAAAAGCCCGCCGAAGTCCGCATGGGTAACGGTAAGGGTAATCCTGAGTACTGGGTCGCTGAAATTCAGCCCGGCAAAGTGCTCTACGAAATGGAAGGTGTGAGCGAAGAGATCGCGCGTGAAGCTTTCCGCCTGGCCGCTGCCAAGCTGCCGATTTCGACCACGTTCGTCGCGCGTCATATCGGTGCTTAAGGAGTACTAACATGAAAGCTAGCGAACTCCGTTCGAAAGACGCCGCCGAGCTCGGCAAAGAGCTCGAAAGCCTGCTGAAGGCACAATTCGGTCTGCGTATGCAGAAGGCCACGCAGCAACTGGCCAACACCAGCCAGCTGCGCAACGTGCGTCGCGACATTGCGCGCGTTCGTACCTTGCTGACCGAGAAGGCAGGGAAATAAACATGAGCGAAACTCAAAACACCCAAGTGGCCAAGCGCCAGCGTACGCTGGTTGGCAAGGTCGTCAGCAACAAGATGGACAAGACTGTCGTTGTGCTCGTTGAGCGCCGCGTCAAGCACCCCATCTTCGGCAAGATCATCATGCGTTCCGCGAAGTACAAGGCGCACGATGAATCGAACCAATACAACGAAGGCGATACGGTTGAAATCGCTGAAGGCCGTCCCATCTCGCGCTCGAAGTCGTGGCGTGTGGTGCGTCTGGTTGAAGCCGCACGTATCATCTAAGTAAAGCAGTCATCGGAACGGTTCGCCGTTCTGATATAAAACGGCAAGGGCTAAACCCCTTGCCGTTTTTTTTCGTCCTTGAGATCTATGCCGATGCGGGTCAGGAACATCATGCGCAGTACCGTACGGGCCAATGTGCTTGTCGCCGCCTTGTGCTTGGCTGGTACCGCCGCCGCGCAAGCGGTGGATGCGGGCGCAGGTAACGGCCCGGCGGCGCCACCCGATGACGCCCGTGCCGGTAAGAACGTCTTGAACGCCGGCCCCGAGCCTCGCGTGAAGCTGCCTCCCGGGTCCCGTGACCACGCCGCCATCTTCGGATCGGATGACGAGGACGAGCAAGCGCTGGCGTCGCAGGAACAGACCCTGGAGAATCAGCGCAATCAACTGCTATTGCTGGAGCGCCTGTTCACCCAGAAGCCGGCCAGCGCCGCTGGGGCTGCGCCCGCCATGATGCCGTTGAATACGGGTTCGACGATGCGGCCCTTGCAGCCTACGCCGGCTGGCTCGCAGCTTGACCGAGGCAAGATCGACGAGATGCAGCGGCGAGTCGACAGCCTGCGGCGCGAGGCGGACACGCTGCGCCAGAGCGGAAAGTGACCGTCGCCGCGGTTGCTGCCTGGTCCTTGCCGGCTTTGAAACGCAGCGTAGCCACTATTGGCGCCTGCGTTGTTACAACCCCCCATGGCTCCTGATATAAATTCAGCCAGCGCACCCATTGCGCTGACAATTCTGACCACAGGAGTGGCAACATGATCAGGTCCGCGGGCAAGCTTGGCATAGCAGGTTTCATGGTGTTGGCGGGCGCGGGTTTCTCAACATTCGCAAGCGCACAGAACATCGTTTTCAAGGATGTGGAGATCTCTCGGCCCATCCACGACAGCGTGCTGGTCGTTGGGAGCGATAGCCGGGCGCGCGCCGGCATGGAAGTCAGGGAGTTGCAGAGGGCGATGGATCAGGTACGGGATCAAACGCGTACGTTGGACGATCTGAAGAACGAGAACCGCGCGCTGCAACGCAAGGTGGACGATCAGGACAAAAAGATTGCCTCACTGGAGCGCAAGCAAAGCGATAGCAACCGAAGTAGCAGTAGCAGCAACAACAGCGCGAACGAGCGGCAGTTCAGCGCGATGCAGCGCCAGATTGACCAGCTTAGCCGCGACCTGGATCGCGTACGCAGCAAGGTGAAATAAGGCGACAAGCCTAGCGCGCGGCATGGGCGCATGCCGGCGCGCGGAGGCACTTGAGGGCGTTAGCGCCGCCGCGCGAACTCCCTCAATCGCCCCGCGATTCCCGTCGGAAAGTAATACACCGACACCACGAATAGAATCCCCAGCCATAGCAGCCAGCGGTCAGGTTCGAACAGCAACGCCAATGGCGCAACGCCCGTCACCGCGTCGTGGATGACTTGCAAGCCGTCTTGCAGATAGCTTTGCGCGAATACGAACAGGCTGGCGCCCACCACCGCGCCATACATCGTGCCCATGCCGCCAATCACGAGCATCAGCAGGATATTCAGCATGATTTCGAACGACAGCGTGGTGTCCGGGCCGTTGTAGCGCAGCCAAAGCGCGTACAGCGCGCCGGCCAGCGTGGCGAACGCGGCGGCAAGCAGGTTCGACAGGCTGCGGTACAGCACGGTGCGGTAGCCGATGGCCTCGGCGCGGAAGGGGTTTTCGCGAATGGCCTGGAGCACGCGGCCGAACGGCGAATTGACGATGCGCAGCAGCATCAGGAACAACACCACGCAGACCGCGGCAATCAGGTAATAGGTGATGATGCGGCCGTCGATGGTGACGCCAAACACCGGTTCGGAAAAGGGCCGGAACGCCGGCCGCAGCAGTTGCGGCACCTTGAAGTTCAGGCCGTCTTCGCCGCCTGTCAGGTCCGACAATTGCGACACCAATGTCTGGAACGCGGCTGCGACCGCCAGCGTGATCATCGCGTAGAAAATGGCGCGCACCCGCAGGCTGGCCAGGCCGATCAGCAATGCAAACGCCAGCGATACCGCGAGGCCCGCGCCCACCCCTGCGAACACCGCCGTCCACCCCGGTTCCATCCGGATGCTGGCGATTGCCACGCCATAGGCGCCAATGCCGAAGAACATGGTGTGCGCAAAACTCACGATGCCGGTGTAGCCCAGCAGCAGGTCATAGCTGGCGACCAGAATCACGAACACCAGGATCTTGGCCGCCACCGCCAGCGATTTGGGACCGGGAAAGAGAAAGGGCGCGGTAGCAAGCAGGGCGACGATTGCAATCAGCGCAAGCGCCAGCAGCGGGCTGCGAGGCGGGTCGCCGGAGAGCAGGCGAAATGACATGTCTGGGCTCCTAGCGGTTCGTGACCGGATACACGCCTTGCGGCCGCCACAACAAAATGGCGACCATCAACGCGATGTTCGAGAACAGGGCCGCCTTGGGAAGCAGGAAGCCGGTGTAGTTGGCCATCAAGCCGACCAGCAACGCACCGATCAGGCAGCCGACCGTCGAACCCAGGCCGCCGATCATGATGACGATGAAGATCAGCACGTTCACCTGCGCACCCAGTTGCGGCACGATCGACTGCTGGTACATGCCCCACAGCACGCCGCCCAGGCCCGCCAGCATCGACCCCGCGACGAAAACGCCCACGAACAGATGGCGGATGCGGTAGCCCAGGCTTTCGACCATTTCGCGGTCTTCGACGCCCGCGCGGATCAACAGCCCCAACTTGGTACGGTTCAGCAGCCACAGCATGCCACCCAACACCAGCACGCCGACGGCCAAGGCAACGATACGGAATTTCTCGATGGCCGCATCGCCCAGCAGGAATGCGCCACGCAGCGCCTCGGGTAGCGGCAGTGACAGGGTTTGCGGCCCCCAGATCATCTTGATGATCTCTTCGCCGATGATCATGCCGCCCATCGTGATCAGGATCTGCTTTAAATGCTGCCCATACACGGGACGCACGATCACCCGTTCAAAGGCCAGGCCGACGGCGCCCGCCACCAGCATGCCCACGATCATGGCCGGCAGTACGGCGGCCAGGTTCATCCACAGGCTGCCTGTCTGGGTCCAGTCGGACATCGCGCCCAGCACGGTCGCCGCCATGTAGGCGCCAATGGCGATGAACAGGCCGTGGCCGAAGTTCAGGACGTCCATCAGCCCGAACACCAGCGTCATGCCTGACGCAACGATGAAGATGATCATGCCCATTGCCAGGCCCGCCAGCGTCAGCGTGATCCAGGTTGAGAACGAACCCACCAAGGGCAGCGCCAGCGCGGCCAGCGCCAGCACCAGCAGAACGGGGCGCAGATCCGCACGTACGCGCGGCAAGGGTGTATCGATATCCAGCGTGCTCATTGATGGCTTCCCAGCGACAGGCCCAGCAGCCGCGTCTGTAGTGCGTCGTCTTGCGCCAGCGCCTGCATGTCGCCCGCATGGACGACGCGGCCGTTATCCATGACGGCCACATGGTCGCCGCCCAGCCGCGCGAAGTTGAAGTTCTGTTCGACCAGCAAAATGGTGGTGGATGCCTGCTTGAGTTCGATGAAGGCGTCGATCATGTTCTGGATGATGGCGGGCGCGAGGCCCTTGCTGGGCTCGTCGATCAGCAGCAGCCGGCGCGGTTCGATGATGGCGCGCGCCACTGCCAGCATTTGCTTTTGTCCGCCTGACAGCTTGCCCGCAGGGTGCAGCCAGAATTTACGTAGCGCGGGGAAGAACCCAAATATCCATTCCAGTCGGGCCGTGTCGAGCTGATCCGCGTTCTTGGCCTGGCGCGCGGCCAGCAGAATGTTCTCTTTCACGGACAGGTCCGCGAAGATCCCCATGTTCTCGGGCACGTACGCCATGCCCATGCGCGCCATGTCGGGCGGTGACTTGCGCGTTGCCGGCCCGCCGATGGGCGTGCCGTCGAACGTCACCTGGCCTTGCGACGCGCGCCACAGTCCCATGATGGTGCGCAGCGTGGTGGTCTTGCCGGCGCCATTGCGGCCCAGCAGCATGGTGACGGCCGCGGCCGGTACCGACAGGTCCACGCCATGCAGGATGTGATAGGCGCCGATGTGCGTGTGCACGCCCTTGAGTTCAAGCAGCAGGGGCGCGCTCATGCCGGCTTCTCCGTGGGGGCGACGCCCAGGTACGCCTGTTGCACGATGGGCGACGCGATGACGGCGGCGGGTTCGCCATCAGCCATCAGTTGGCCGTTATGCAGCACGACGATGCGGTCGGCAAGTTCACGCACGACGTCCATCTTGTGTTCAACCAGCAGAATCGTTTTTGTCGGATCGTTCTTGAGCTCTCGGATCAGCTCCAGCACCACGGGCACGTCGTCCACGCTCATGCCCGCCGTGGGCTCGTCAAACATGAATACCCGCGGTTCCAGCGCGATCAGCATGGCGATTTCCAGTTTGCGCTGGTCGCCGTGCGGCAGGTCGGCGGCGGCCTGGTCGCGGCGTGCCGACAAGCGGGTGCGTTCAAGCAGCGCATCCGCGCGCGCCAGCAGATTTCGGTCGTCATCCCACGTGCGCCAGAAGCGGATCTGGCGCCAGCTCAAGCCTTGCTGCCGGGATTGCAGCGCCAGCCGTACGTTCTCGTGCACCGACAGACGCGGGAACAATTGCGTCAACTGAAACGCGCGGCCCAGTCCCGCATGCATGCGGGCGGGGGCCGATAGTGATGTCAGGTCGCGCCCATTCAAGCGCACCGAACCCGCGCTTGCGCGCAACTGGCCGGAGATCAGGTTGAAGTACGTGGTCTTGCCTGCGCCGTTCGGGCCGACAATGGCTGTCAGCGTGCCCGGCGCGTAGCGGCAACTGACGTCGTTGACGGCCACGTGCCCGCCGAACCGGATGGTGAGCGATTGGGTTTCCAGCATGTCGGCAACCGGCCTTCAGCGCTTGTTCTGGATGGGCACGTTCATCTGGTCGGGCGTGATCTCCTTGACCAGGTCCTGCACGGCCCACGGCACCGACGGATCGTTCTTGATGCGGAAGTGGTACATCGACTGCATGGCCTGGTGGTCTTCGGGGCGGAAGGTCATCTTGCCCTTGGGGGTATCAAAGCTCATGCCTTCCATGGCCTTGATCAGCGTGTCCGTGTCCGAATTGCCCGCGGTCTTGTTCAGCGCCGCCGCGATCGCGATACCGGCCGACATGCCGCCCGCTGTGAAGAAGTCAGGCGGTTGGCCGTAGCGCTTTTGGTGTTCGGCCACGAGCCAATCGTTGATGGGATTTTTCGGGATGCCGTAGTAGTAGTACGTGGCGCCTTCCATGCCGGCCAGGGACTTAAGCGGCGTCATTGCGGCCAGCGTGTTGCCGCCGGTAGCGATTTCGATGCCGAAGCGCTTGGGGTCCAGGTCGGCGATCTTGAACGGGTTGCCGGCGCCCGCCCACAGGATGAAGATGATCTTGCGCCCGGGCTTGTCCTTCAACGCATCGAACAGGCGTTGTGCACCCGCGGTGAAGTCGGTGGCGTTGGCGGGCAGGTATTCCTCGTGAACGATCTTGGCGTTCTTCAAGGCGCCCTTGAAGGCTTTCACGCCATCCCGGCCAAAGGCGTAGTCTTGCGCCAGCATGGCGATCGAGGTGCCGGCCTGGTCGAATGCCACGGCGTTGGCGATGGCGTCTTGCGACGAATTGCGGCCGGTGCGGAAGATGTACTTGTTCCACTTGGCTCCGGTGATGGAGTCGGCCACGGCGGGTTCCACCAGCAAGATCTTTTCGTACTCTTCAGCAATGGGCAGCATGGCCAACGCCACGCCGGACGAGGTCGGGCCTACGGCAATGTCAGCGTTGTCGTCGGCATAGGCGGACGCCAACTGCGCGCGGGCGACATCCGGCTTTCCCTGGTTGTCTTTTTCGATGACACGGATCTTGCGGCCAGCCACGGTCATCGTGCCTTGCGTGGCGTATTCCAAGCCCAGCATCAGGCCCGCTTGTGTCTGCTTGGCATAGGCTTCCAGCGGCCCGGTCTTGTCGTACACATGGGCTACGACAAAGTCCTTCGCGGCCACCGCTGAGTTCATGCAAAGGGCCGCCAGGGTGGCCAGCAAAATGCGATTCATGGGAAGTCTCCTGTTATTGGGGGGCGCGCGCGCCCTCCATGGGGTCCGGCGTGGCAAGGAATTGGCGGATGGCGTCGATCTGCGGCGCCACGTTCAATGCGGGGGCATGGCCGCAGTCGGGGAAGTCGATGCGCGTGGCGCGTGGGCCGCGCTGCGTCATGGCATGAGCGACTTCGGGCAGCAGCAGGTCGGAGTCTGCACCGCGCAAGAGCAGCAAGGGCATGCGCAGCGTGTCGTAGCCGCTCCAGCGGTTGTAGTCATCGGGATGGTGCTTGAATTGGCCCACGATGGCGGGGTCGTAATGCGCCGTGACGCGGCCATCGGGCAGGCGCCGGACCGAAGTCTCGGCCATGCGCCGCCATTGCGCGTCGCTCTGCCAGCCGTAAGGTTTGTAGGCCACACGCAGCCACGCTTCCAGTTCGGTGACGGTATCGAAGGCGGGCGGGTTGCCCGCGTAGGCAAGGATGCGGTCGACAGCGGGTTGGGGCAGTTCGGGTCCGATGTCGTTGACGACCATGTGCGAGATACGGTCGCGCAAGGTGGTGGCGGCGGCGTGCATGCCGGTTGCACCACCCATTGACGTGCCCACCCAACGCATGCGCGCAAGCGACAGGCCATCGGCCAGCGCTAGCGCCAGGCGCGCGTAGAAATCCAGCCGGTATTCGGACACCGGATCGGGGCTCCATTGCGATAGACCGCGGCCGATCGTATCCGGGCAGATGATGCGGTAGTCGTTCGCCAGCGCTTGTGCCAGGTCGTCGAAATCACGGCCGGTGCGGGCCAGGCCGTGCCACATGACGATGGGGGGCGCATCCGGCGTGCCCCATTCCATGTAGTGCAGCTCGCGGCCCTCGCAGCGCAGATAGCGCGAAGCCGGCGTGTGGCGGTCGGCCATTGCGGGCGCGTTTGCCATGAGTCTCCTCCCGGGTTGTCCAGGTTGTGTGCTTATCGGGCTGACTATAGACTTGCGCCAGACGCATCCACAATGCGCCGCGCACCCCAAAGCAGGGTGAGTCAAGAGCTTGTAGACGCAAGATCAAATTGCGCTTGCCGCCGCGTTCAGGAGACCGAGACATGCCCGATACGGAATTCGCCATTTCGGCCGCTGCCGGCGCCGACGGGCGTGAGCAATGGCGCGCGGCCCTGGCGGACGCATTCGGCCCGTTCGAGGTACATCGCGGCAAGCCGGATCATTTCGCCGGGCATGTGCGCTACGCCCGCCGCGCCAGCCTGCAATTCAATGACCTGCACTATCAGGGACAGAAGCTGGAGCGCACGGCCGGCAACGTGTCGCGTCTGGACCAGGAGTTCTACACGTTCGGCCTGCCGCTGTCCGGCCCGCTTGCCGTACGCCAGCAAGGCCGTGAATTTCAGGTCGAGCCAGGCTGCGTGTACCTGATGAACCAGAGCTTGCCGTATCAGGCAACGGCGCTGGGCTCATCGGGCTATCGCAGCCTGAGCGTGTCGTTCCCGCGCAGTGCCTTGTCGCAGCGGGATTCGCGCATCGGCGCGTTTCACAAGCTGCGCATCGACGACGGCTCACCGCGCGGCGCGATGCTGGCCAGCTACATGGACCATCTGTTCAAAGGCATGGGCGGTTGGTCGGACACCGAGGTGACCGAGCTTGGCGAACGCTTGATCGATTTGATCGTGCTGTTCCTGGTGCAGCCGGGGCAGGGGCATGCATCTGAATCCGATAGCAGCGTTACGCTCGCGCACCGTCAGCGCGTGCTGGCGTATATCCGGCAGCACCTGGCGGACCCCGCGCTGTCGCCGCAGCAGGTGGCGCAGGGCTGCGGCGTGTCGGTGGCCTATCTGCACCGCATTCTGCGGGCAGGGGGCCTGTCGGTGGAGTCCTTCATCTTTGATCAGCGCCTGGACCGGTGCCGCGAGCTGTTGCTGGATTCGCGGCACCGCCATCGTGGCATCGGAGAACTGGCGTACCAGGTGGGCTTCACCCACCCGTCGCATTTCAGCCGCCTGTTCAAGAACCGCTTCGGCATGACGCCGCGCGATCTTCGAGCGCTTAAAACGGTGAAGGCTCGTTCGAAAGATTGACGATGCTGTTGCTGGTCAGGTCCAGCCGGATGTGTTCCGACGGGGCGCCCGCAGCCAGCTTCAACATGATCGCCATCAGCGGCTTGAAGCGCGCCTTGAACAGGTCGGCCAGCGTGTTGGCGTTGCTGACGCTGTTGCCGTTCATCTGAACCGAAGCGTTGCTATTGGCAAGGGCCTGGGCCAACAGCTTGTACTGGTTGGCGCGTTGCGCCGGGATGTCGGCAAACGCCAGGTCGCCCGCGTTGGCGATGCGCACGAAGTCACCCGCCATGTCCAGTGCCTTCCACTGCGCAAAGTCAGACAACTGCATGCCGTTGGCTTGCGCCAGGGCTTGAGCGCGTGCTTGGGCATCCGCCACGTTGCCGGCATAGGCGGCGTTGCTGGCGCCGCTGCCACCGCCCTCCGCAAGGCAAGCGAAGAAGGCGGGAGTCAGATTGTTCTGATTGCCGGTGCTCGCCAGTTCCTTGAGCGTGACGGTGGTTTGCAGTTGCGACAGCGTCAGCAGGTCGGCACCGGTGAGCGGGCTCTTGACCAGTTCACGCATTTCGCAGCGCCAGTCGTCGTTGAGCAGGCGCAGGCGCACCAATTCGCTCATGTAGCGATAGGTGAAGTCGCCGTAGTCCTTGGCGTCCAGGATCGACACGTCCCAGCGCGCCGGCGTCGTGTAGGCGTTCTCGGCGCGGTACAGGTCGAACAACTCGTCAAAGCGCGGCACCTTGTCCAGGCGGATGGTTTGCACTTCGATCTCGTCCGCGCTGTGTAGCGTCATCAGTTTGTAGGCCGGCACGTAGGCCGCCATCGACGGCGCCTGGATGTTGAACAGCGCCGTATCGGCCCCGTAGTTGCGCGCCGCCATGTCGTTGAAGTGCATGTGGCCGCCCACGTGCACTTTCAAACCGGTTTCGGCCAGCGCCCGCGTGGTGTTCTCGGCCGGGCGGCGGATCATCTGCATCTTGTTGGCGCCCAACAGCGCCTCGATGTCGTCCGACGCGCCGTTGAAGAACTCCGACATCGGGAAGTGGCTGAACGCGATGACCTGTTTGCCCTGCGCCTTGCCGCGCGCGACCACGTCCGTCAGCCATTTGATGACGTGGGCCTTGTGCGTGAGCATCTTGTTGTAGCCTTGGTCGCCAGAGCCGGTGAAGTCATTCGCACCGATGCCGGTGGGCACATAGACGTTGGCGTCGATGCCAACCAACCAGACGCCCTTGACCGGTTCCACCACGTAGGACGTGTCCGGAACCATCTTGCATAGCGTGTAGTTCTGCGGCTTGTTCGGGCCGCCCGTGCCTTCCGCGCAGATCTCGTACTGGCGGTTGATCCAGTTGGCTTGATCGCGTGCGGTGGTGTAGTCGTAGTCTTCGTACTTGTAGGTGCTGTACGGTGTTTCGTAATAGACGTTTTGCGGCTGCGGCATGAAGCCGTGCTGCTTCAACGCGTCGGTGATGCCGGCGTATCCCATGTGCAGGACTTCTTCCGTGCAGTAGGTGCTGCCGATCAGCGCCCAGTCGCCGCTGTAGGGCGTGCTGCAAGCGGCATTGCCACCACGGCTGTAGATCGGTTGCGAGAAGCCGATGGCGCCGGTTACCGGGTCCAGGCCCAGGTAGTCGCTTTTTCCGGCGGCCTGGTTAAAGGGGCGGTTGGGATCATGGTTGCCCGGGGCCGCGAAGAACTGAATGCCGTGCTTCTTCGAATAGTCGTCCATGATCTTGACCAGGCCGCGCATGTGCACGGGCTGGCCATCATCCGAAAAGTCACCTGGCAGCGCGATGTACTTCACGCCACGCGATACGGCGTTATCCAGCGCGGCCAGGAAAGCGAAGTAGTTTTCGTTGAACAGGCGGGTCGACGTCAGTTGCGCGTACATCGTGCGGATGGTGGCGTTGTCGCCATGCTTCGGGTTCGGGATGCCGGGGAACGAGCCATCCTTGAAGTCGGCGTAGACGTCGTGGAAGTGGATGTCGGGCATGAACGCGACTTGCACGGGGGCGGGCGGCGCGACCGGCGTCTCCGTGACAGGCGGGGGCGTCTCGGTGACCGGGGAGCTGCTGTCGTCATCGTCGCCGCCACAAGCGGCGAGCAGGGCCACGAGCGTGGCGGCGCCGGCAGTGCGGGCGAAGCGGGAGAGGGCATTCATTGCGCGTACATTTCCTGGAAAGAGGGGCAGACAGTTCCTTGTTCAAGGTCAGGTGCCTGTCAGCGAAGCGCAATATTCCCGGACACCCATGACAGCATCATGAAACGCATGGGGAGTGCTTGTCGCTTGGGGCTTGGGGGGTTGGTGCTGGGTGCTGGGCGAAAAAAAAGCCCCTTGCGGGGCTTTTGGCTGACGGTCGAAACCGATCAGATGTGCGTGATGAATTTCGTGACGAGATAACCGTCGAACGTTTCCAGGCCGCCTTCACTGCCGATGCCGCTGTCCTTGATGCCGCCGAACGGCGTCTCGGCCAGCGCGCTGCCGAAGTGATTGATGTTGACCATGCCGGCTTCGAGGCCATTGGAGACCTTGGTGGCCGTCTTCAGCGAGTTCGTGAACACGTAGGACGACAGGCCAAACGGCAGGCTGTTGGCGCGGCGCAGGACTTCGTCGGTGTCCTTGAAGCGGACCACCGGCGCCACGGGGCCGAAGGGCTCTTCGGTCATCAGCATCGAGTCGTCCGGCAGTTCCGTCACGACCGTGGGGGCGAAGAAGAAGCCCTTGCGGTCCAGCGGGCCGCCGCCGACCACGACCTTGCCGCCATGCTTCTTGGCGTCGTCGATGAAGGCGCTCATGGCGGGCACGCGGCGTTCGTGCGCCAGCGGGCCCATGTCGGTACCGGCTTCCAGGCCGTCGCCAACCTTGATGTTCTTCAGCACGTCGGAGAAGCGCGCCAGGAACTGTTCGTAGGCGCCTTCCTGCACGTAGAAGCGGGTGGGCGACACGCAGACCTGACCGGCGTTGCGGACCTTGAACTTGGCCAGCATTTCAGCGGCGCGGTCGATGTCGGCATCGTCGAACACCAGCACGGGCGAATGGCCGCCCAGTTCCATGGTGACACGCTTCATGTGCGCGCCGGCCAGCGCGGCCAGCTGCTTGCCCACCGGCACGGAGCCGGTGAACGACACCTTGCGCACGATCGGCGAACGGATCAGGTAATCGGAAATCTTGGCGGGCTCGCCCCAGACGATGTTCAGGCAGCCCTTGGGCAGGCCTGCGTCGTGGAACATGCGGGCAATCGCCATGACGGCGCTGGGCGAATCTTCCGGGCCCTTCAGCACCACCGTGCAACCGGCGCCGAGCGCGGCGGCGATCTTGCGGATGGCCTGGTTGTACGGGAAGTTCCAGGGCGTGAACGCGGCGCACACGCCGATGGGTTCACGCACGACGAACTGGCGCACGTCCGGGTTGCGGGGCGGGACCACGCGGCCATAGATGCGGCGGCATTCTTCGGCGTGCCAGTCAGCGTGTTCGGCGCAGGAGGTAACTTCGCCCACGGCTTCGGCCAGCGGCTTGCCCTGGTCCAAGGTCATGTTGCGGCCGATTTCCTTGGCGCGCTCGCGCGACAGCGTTGCAACCTTGCGCAAGATGGCGGAGCGATCCATCGGAGAAGACTTCTTCCACGATTCGAACGCGCGCTGCGCGGCGGCTAGCGCACGGTCCAGATCCGCTTCCGTGGCGTGAGGCAACTGGCCAAGCACTTCCAGCGTGGCCGGGTTGATGACGTCCTGGGTGCGCCTACCCTCGCCGGAGATGAATTCGCCGTCGATATACAGCGCCAACTGTTCATACATGCCTGTCGTTCCTTGCGAAATGGGAGTGGAGTGCGATCGCGTATCGCCCACGCCAGTCTAAACCAGCTTGCGTGTGGCGGGGAGGTCCAATCCGCATTGCAAGATTGGAGCCAATCCACAGGCCGAGCCTTGCAAGGCCATGCGGGCTTGGACACAATGGGACCCTCTTATGCAGCCTGATCCCATTCCTATCGTGCAACCCGTTGATGCGCTTCCCGGCAGCAAACCCAGTCTGTATTCCCGGCTGCTGTTTCGCTTTATTGATTGGTTGCGCCACCGGATAGCACGGGCATCGCTGGTGGGCGACAAGCCGATCTTCCAGAACAGCCAGTTCCCGTGGATCCCCGAGCTTGAAGCTCGCACCCCTGCTATCCGTGCTGAACTTACGGAATTGTTGGCCGAACGCCAGCATCTGCCGGCGTTTCACGAGATCTCCCCGGATGTCGGCATGATCACGTCCGACGACCAATGGAAGACGTTCGTATTCATGGGCTACGGGCTGCGTTCCGAGCGCAACCTGGCGCGCTGTCCCGAGACTGCGCGCGCCCTGCAAGGCATACCCGGCATCCGAAGCGCGTTCTTTTCGATTCTGGAACCGGGCAAACGGATCCCGCTGCATACCGGCCCCTACAACGGCGTGCTGCGCCTGCACCTGGGCTTGGTTGTGCCGGAACCCGCCGAACGCTGCTGGATCGAGGTCGGGGGCGAGCGGTACCACTGGCAGGAAGGTCGGGCCGTGGTGTTTGACGACCTGTATCCCCATCAAGTCCACAACGACACGCCGGGCCTGCGGGCCGTGTTGTTTGTCGACTTTGAGCGCCCCTGCCGGGTTCCGGTAAAATGGTTGAATCGCCTGGTGCTCAGAGCGGCGCCGTTCACGGATGAAATCCGTCGCGGCAAGGCCAATCATGACGCCTGGGAGAAGGGCTACTACCGTCAGAAATAGGGGCGGATAGCTCGAATACCGTTCCCCTTATAGGGGAGCGTGGTCTTTTGTGCGTCATTCCAACAAAGTGCTTGCGCTCAAAATTTAACCACGCTAGAATGATCAGCTTTCCCAGATTGTCGATTGAGTTAAGGGATGTTTAGCACTAAAAGCTAGCTTCTGAACTCGTCGTGTTGGGGGAATACCCGCAGGATTTCAACCCAGGGTCGTTGCGTTGCCAACCCGTTGCAGAGGTAGAGCGAAAGCTCTAGGTCTACAACACAAAAGCAGGGCGGCAGACCTGACGGGACCAAAACTGGCAGGAATTGCAGAGTTCCTCGGGGGGAAAACCCCGGGAAAACAGTATTTCCAGTTAAGTTGGAACAGGAAAAATCATGATCCAAATGCAGACCACGCTGGACGTGGCCGATAACACTGGTGCGCGTCATGTCATGTGCATTAAGGTGCTCGGTGGCTCCAAGCGCCGTTATGCCGGTATCGGCGACATCATCAAGGTGAGCGTCAAAGATGCGGCTCCGCGCGGACGCGTCAAGAAAGGCGAAATTTACAATGCCGTGGTGGTTCGTACCGCCAAGGGCGTGCGCCGTAAAGACGGTTCGCTGATTAAGTTCGGTGGCAATGCCGCCGTATTGCTCAACGCCAAGCTGGAGCCCATCGGCACCCGCATCTTCGGACCCGTTACGCGCGAGTTGCGTACCGAGAAGTTCATGAAGATCGTGTCGTTGGCCCCGGAAGTGCTGTAAGGAGCCCTACGATGAACAACATTCGTAAAGGCGACGAAGTCATCGTCCTGACCGGCCGCGACAAGAAGCGTCGCGGTACCGTGCTGGCACGTGTTGATGCCGACCACGTCCTGGTCGAAGGCGTCAACGTTGCCAAGAAGCACGTGAAAGCCAACCCGATGGCTAACAACCCGGGCGGGATTGTCGAAAAGACCATGCCGATCCACATCTCGAATGTGGCGCTCTTCAACCCCGCAACCGGTCGTGGCGACCGCGTGGGCGTTCAAGAAGTCGAAGGTCGCAAGGTCCGCGTGTTCCGTTCCAATGGTGCCGTTGTCGGCGCCAAGGCGTAAGGGGCGATAGACATGTCTCGTTTGCAAGATTTCTACAAGAGCAAGGTCGCTGGCGACCTGCAGGCCAAGTTTGGCTACAAGAGCGTCATGGAAGTGCCGCGCATCACCAAGATCACCCTGAACATGGGTGTCTCGGAAGCCGTGTCCGATAAGAAGGTTATCGAACACGCGGTGTCGGACCTGACCAAGATCGCTGGCCAAAAGCCTGTCGTGACGAAGACCAAGAAGGCTATCGCCGGTTTCAAGATCCGCGAAAACTACCCGATTGGTTGCATGGTCACGTTGCGTGGTCAACGCATGTACGAATTCCTGGATCGCCTCGTTGCGGTCGCGCTGCCTCGCGTGCGCGACTTCCGTGGTATCTCGGGTCGTGCGTTCGACGGCCGTGGCAACTACAACATCGGGGTGAAAGAGCAAATCATTTTCCCCGAAATCGAGTACGACAAGATCGACGCGCTGCGTGGGCTGAACATCAGCATCACCACCTCCGCGAAGACCGACGAAGAAGCCAAGGCGCTGTTGACGGCCTTCAGCTTCCCGTTCCGTAACTAAGGGGCTGATGACGTGGCTAAACTTTCCCTCATCAATCGCGACATCAAGCGCGCCAAGCTGGCTGACAAGTTCGCTGCCAAGCGCGCTGAGTTGAAGGCGATCATCGACGACCAGTCGAAGACCGACGAAGAACGTTACCAAGCTCGGCTCAAGCTGCAACAGCTGCCGCGCAATGCCAATCCGACGCGCCAACGTAACCGTTGCGTGGTCACCGGTCGTCCGCGCGGTGTGTTCCGCAAGTTCGGCCTGACGCGTCACAAACTGCGTGAAATGGCGATGAAGGGCGAAATCCCCGGCATCACCAAGGCCAGCTGGTAGGAGATACATTATGAGCATGAGCGATCCCATCGCCGATATGCTGACCCGCATTCGCAATGCGCAGCAAGTGGACAAAGTTACGGTGAGCATGCCCTCCTCGAAGCTGAAGGCGGCTATTGCCGCTGTGCTGAAAGACGAAGGCTACATCGACAGCTTTGAAATCAAGGGCACCCAGGCCAAGCCTGAGCTCGAGATCACCCTGAAGTACTACGCTGGTCGTCCGGTTATCGAGCGCATTGAACGCGTTTCGCGCCCCGGTCTGCGTATCTACAAGGGCCGTACCAGCATTCCTCAGGTCATGAACGGCCTGGGCGTGGCTATCGTTTCGACCTCGCGCGGCGTCATGACCGACCGTAAGGCTCGCGCCAACGGCGTCGGCGGCGAAGTGCTGTGCTACGTGGCCTAAGGAGAAATTCGAATGTCACGTATCGCTAAGTATCCGGTCGAACTGCCCAAGGGTGTCGAAGCTGACATCAAGCAGGATCAGATCATCGTCAAGGGCCCGCTGGGCACCCTGACTCAAGCCCTGACTGGCGACGTTACGGTTGCGATGGACGAAGGCAAGCTCACGTTTGCCGCCGCCAACGAATCCCGTCACGCCAATGCCATGTCGGGTACCGTGCGCGCTCTGGTTGCCAATATGGTTACCGGCGTGAGCAAGGGCTTCGAGCGCAAGCTGACCCTGGTTGGCGTGGGTTACCGCGCCTCGATCCAAGGCGATGCCGTTAAGCTGCAGCTCGGTTTCTCGCACGACGTTTTGCATCAGTTGCCGGCCGGTATCAAGGCCGAATGCCCCACCCAGACGGAAATCGTCATCAAGGGCGCCAACAAGCAAGTCGTCGGTCAGATGGCCGCTGAAATCCGCTCGTACCGCGAACCCGAACCCTACAAGGGCAAGGGTGTGCGTTACTCGGACGAACGCGTCGTCATCAAAGAAACCAAGAAGAAATAACGGCGCACGCAAGGACGAATCATGGACAAAAAAGTTTCCCGTTTGCGTCGTGCGGTTCCGACCCGCCGGAAGATCAACGAGTTGCGCGTTCACCGCCTCTCGGTCTTCCGCTCGAACCAGCACATCTACGCCAACATCATTTCGCCGGAAGGCGATCGCGTTCTGGTCAGCGCCTCGACGGTGGAAGCCGAAGTGCGTGCGCAACTGGCTGGCCAAACCGGTCAAGGTGGCAACACTGCCGCTGCGACGCTGGTTGGCAAGCGCGTGGCCGAAAAGGCCAAGGCTGCCGGTATTGAACTGGTCGCTTTCGATCGCTCGGGCTTTCGTTACCATGGCCGCGTGAAAGCGCTGGCCGATGCCGCGCGTGAAGCCGGCCTGAAGTTCTAAGCGAGGATCTGTCAAATGGCTAAAGTACAAGGCAAGAACGCCGCGGAAAAAGAGAACGATGACGGCCTCCGCGAAAAGATGATCGCGGTCAACCGCGTGAGCAAAGTGGTCAAGGGTGGTCGCACCATGAGCTTTGCCGCGCTGACCGTGGTTGGCGATGGCGATGGTCGCGTCGGCATGGGTAAGGGCAAGGCGCGTGAAGTGCCGGTGTCCGTCCAGAAGGCAATGGAACAGGCCCGTCGCGGCATGTTCAAGGTTGCTCTGAAGAACGGCACGCTGCACCACACCGTGGTTGGCAAGCATGGCGCCGCTACCGTGCTGATCTCGCCGGCTGCTGAAGGTACTGGCGTTATCGCCGGCGGCCCGATGCGCGCTATTTTTGAAGTGATGGGTGTGCGTAACGTGGTTGCCAAGAGCCTGGGCTCGAGCAACCCCTACAACATGGTTCGCGCCACGTTGAATGGTCTGCGCGCTTCCCTGACCCCGGCCGATGTTGCTGCCAAGCGCGGCAAGTCGGTCGAAGAAATCCTGGGGTAAATCATGGCTCAGAAGCAGATCAAAGTGACCCTCGTGCGCTCCGTGATCGGTACCAAGCAATCGCACCGTGACACGGTTCGCGGTTTGGGCTTGGGCCGCATCAACAGCAGCCGCGTGTTGGTCGATACGCCCGAGGTGCGTGGGATGATCCGTAAGGTGGATTATCTCGTTTCCGTCTCGGAAGCCTAAGGAATCACCATGTCGGATATGCAACTTAATTCGCTGAAGCCCGCTGAGGGCAGCAAGCACGCCAAGCGCCGCGTCGGCCGTGGTATCGGTTCGGGTCTGGGTAAAACCGCCGGCCGTGGCCACAAAGGTCAGAAGTCGCGCTCGGGCGGTTTCCATAAGGTTGGCTTCGAAGGCGGTCAAATGCCGCTGCAGCGTCGTCTGCCCAAGCGTGGTTTCACCCCGCTCGGTCAGCACCTGTACGCCGAAGTCCGTCTGTCGGACCTGCAAGCCTTGCCCATCGACGAAGTCGACGTGCAAGTGCTCAAGGCGGCTGGCGTGATTGGTCAGGCGGTTCGTTACGCCAAGGTCATCAAGTCGGGTGAACTCTCGCGCAAGGTCGTGCTCAAGGGCATTACCGCGACGGCCGGCGCTCGCGCCGCCATCGAAGGCGCGGGCGGCTCGCTTGCTTGATCATGAGGTGACGAGTGGCTAACGCGCAGGCATTGGGCAAAACCGGAGCACGGTACGGTGATTTGAAGCGCCGTCTTGTGTTCCTGGTGCTCGCTCTGGTGGTTTACCGTTTGGGTACACACATCCCCGTACCGGGTATTAATCCGGATGCGCTGGCGGACTTGTTCCGTCAGAACCAGGGCGGGATCCTGGGCCTGTTCAACATGTTCTCGGGTGGGGCGCTCTCGCGTTTCTCGATTTTTGCCCTGGGGATCATGCCGTACATTTCGGCATCCATCATCATGCAGTTGATGTCGGTGGTGGTGCCGTCGCTGGAAGCGCTCAAGAAAGAGGGCGAATCCGGTCGTCGGAAGATTACCCAATACACCCGCTACGGCACAGTCGTGCTGGCGCTGGTGCAAGCAGTGGGCATTTCGGTAGCGTTGGAGTCCCAACAGGGACTGGTGATCGATCCGGGTATGCTGTTTCGCTTCACGACCATTGTGACTCTGGTCACTGGCACCATGTTCGTCATGTGGCTGGGTGAGCAGATCACTGAACGTGGTCTTGGCAACGGGATTTCCATCCTGATCTTCGCAGGTATCGTTGCGGGTCTGCCCGCGGCGCTGGCTGCACTGTTGGACCTGGTCCGCACCAACGCGATGTCCGTGCTTTCGGCACTGTTCATTGTGGCTCTGGTGGTGCTGGTTACCGCTTTTGTGGTGTTCGTGGAACGCGGACAGCGCAAGATCACGGTGAACTACGCCAAGCGTCAGGTCGGCAATAAGGTCTACGGTGGTCAAAGCTCGCATTTGCCGCTGAAGCTGAACATGGCAGGGGTGATTCCGCCGATTTTCGCATCGTCGATCATTCTGTTCCCGGCCACGATCACGAGCTGGTTCTCCAGCAGTGAGAACATGCGCTGGCTTAGTGACCTGGCTGCGGCCCTGTCACCTCGTCAACCGCTCTACATCACGCTGTACTCCGTCGCTATTATTTTCTTCTGCTTTTTCTACACGGCTCTGGTGTTCAACAGCCGCGAAACGGCGGACAACCTGAAGAAGAGTGGTGCGTTTGTTCCGGGTATTCGTCCGGGCGAGCAAACGGCGCGCTACATCGACAAGATCCTGATGCGTCTGACGCTCGCAGGTGCCTTGTACATCACTTTGGTGTGCCTGTTGCCTGAATTCTTGGTGATGCGCTGGAACGTTCCCTTCTACTTCGGTGGTACGTCTCTGTTGATTATTGTGGTGGTGACGATGGATTTCATGGCACAGGTTCAGGCCTACATGATGTCTCACCAGTACGACTCGTTGCTCAAGAAGGCCAACTTCAAGGGCGCGGGTTTGCCGATGCGGTAAGCAAAAGAATGTCCAAGGACGACGTCATTCAGATGCAAGGCGAGGTTCTTGAGAACCTCCCGAACGCGACATTTCGCGTCAAGCTCGAAAACGGCCACGTGGTGTTGGGCCATATTTCCGGCAAGATGCGTATGCATTACATCCGGATCCTGCCGGGTGACAAGGTCACAGTGGAGCTCACGCCCTATGATCTGACGCGAGCCAGGATAGTTTTCCGCTCCAAATGAGCGGAACCGGATTACGGAAAATTAGGAGTCAACCATGAAAGTAATGGCATCGGTTAAGCGGATCTGCCGCAACTGCAAAGTTATCAAACGTCACGGCGTGGTGCGTGTTATCTGCACCGACCCGCGTCACAAGCAGCGTCAAGGCTAACTCGGGTTAGCGACTACGCAACAGATTTATTCAAGGAATAGTCATGGCCCGTATTGCTGGCATTAACATCCCGCCGCAACAGCACGCCGAGATCGGACTGACCGCCATTTTTGGCATTGGTCGTACGCGCGCTCGCAAAATCTGCGAAGCGGCAAACGTACCCTTTGACAAAAAGGTCAAGGATCTGAACGACGCTGAATTGGAACGCGTCCGCGAACATGTTGGTTTGTTCACGGTTGAAGGCGACCTGCGTCGTGAAGTACAGCTCTCGATCAAGCGTTTGATCGACCTGGGAACCTACCGCGGTATGCGTCACAAGCGCGGTTTGCCCGTGCGCGGCCAGCGCACTCGCACCAACGCCCGGACCCGTAAGGGCCCGCGTCGTGCTGCTGCGTCCCTGAAGAAATAATCGAGGAACTGGATTATGGCGAAAGCTTCCACCAGCGGCGCTTCGCGCGTGCGCAAAAAGGTTAAGAAGAACGTCTCGGACGGCATCGCGCACGTTCACGCTTCGTTCAACAACACCATCATCACCATCACCGACCGTCAGGGCAACGCTTTGTCGTGGGCCACTTCGGGTGGTGCTGGTTTCAAGGGTTCGCGTAAGTCGACCCCGTTTGCCGCGCAAGTCGCCGCTGAAACGGCTGGCCGCGTCGCGCTGGAATACGGCATCAAGACGCTGGAAGTGCGCATCAAGGGCCCCGGTCCTGGCCGCGAATCGTCTGTCCGCGCTCTGAACGCGCTGGGCATCAAGATTTCGTCCATCGCCGACATCACGCCCGTTCCGCACAACGGCTGCCGTCCGCCGAAGCGTCGTCGTATCTAAAGGGAATCCACATGGCACGTTATATTGGACCCAAATGCAAGCTCTCGCGCCGCGAGGGTACTGACCTGTTCCTGAAGAGCGCCCGTCGCTCGCTGGATTCCAAGTGCAAGCTGGATTCCAAGCCTGGCCAACACGGCCGCACTTCGGGTGCCCGCACTTCCGACTACGGCCTGCAGCTGCGCGAAAAGCAAAAGCTGAAGCGCATGTACGGCGTGCTGGAAAAGCAATTCCGCAAGTACTTCGCTGAAGCAGAGCGTCGCCGTGGCAACACCGGCGAAACCCTGATCCAGCTGCTGGAATCGCGCCTGGACAACGTCGTCTACCGTATGGGCTTCGGCTCGACGCGCGCCGAAGCTCGCCAGCTGGTGAGCCACCGCGCCATCGAACTGAACGGCCACACGGCTGACATCGCTTCGATGCTGGTCAAGGCCGGTGACGTCATCTCGATCCGCGAAAAGGCCAAGAAGCAAGGCCGTATCAAGGAATCGCTCGATCTGGCCACCAGCATGGGCATCCCCCAATGGGTGGAAGTCGACACGACCAAGCTGACCGGTACGTTCAAGTCGGCTCCCGATCGCGCTGACGTCGCTCGCGACATCAACGAATCGATGGTCGTCGAACTGTACTCGCGTTAATCAGGTCGGCCGGCGCCTCCTTCGCAGGTGTGCCGGCTACTGGTCCCGCGCCCCGTTTGCACGTCTCGCAGCAGCCCGCTTTCCGCCTTTTGGTGGGGCGGGCTTTGCGGTAAGTATCGGCCGGCGTTTTTGCGCCGCCCGAGTTTCATGTTTCACCCTGTCCATCAGCCTTATCGGTGTAACGAGCCGAGGGTATTGAAAAGGAACACAGTAAATGTCCACTCAAGGTTTTCTGAAGCCGCGCTCCATTGAAGTCGAACCGGTCGGCACGCACCATGCCAAGATCGTGATGGAGCCGTTCGAGCGTGGCTACGGTCATACTCTGGGCAACGCCCTGCGCCGCATCCTGCTGTCTTCGATGACCGGCTACGCGCCGACCGAAGTGCAAATGACGGGCGTGGTGCACGAATATTCGACCATCCCGGGCGTTCGCGAAGATGTCGTCGACATCCTGCTGAACCTGAAGGGCGTGGTTTTCAAGCTGCACAATCGCGACGAAGTGACCCTGGTTCTGCGCAAGACTGGCGCGGGCACCGTGCTGGCCAGCGACATCGAACTGCCGCACGACGTCGAGATCATCAACCCCGGCCATGCCATCTGCAACCTGACGGACGCAGGCAAGCTGGAAATGCAGATCAAGGTTGAGAAGGGCCGTGGCTATGTGCCGGGCAACGTGCGCGCGCTGTCGGAAGACCGCACCCACACCATCGGCCGCATCGTTCTGGACGCTTCGTTCAGCCCGGTTCGCCGCGTCAGCTACGCGGTGGAAAGCGCCCGTGTTGAACAGCGCACCGACCTGGACAAGCTGGTTCTGGACATCGAAACCAACGGCGTGATCTCGCCCGAGGAAGCGGTGCGCCAGTCGGCTCGCATCCTGATGGACCAGATCTCGGTCTTCGCCGCGCTGGAAGGTGCTGGCGATTCGTACGAAGCGCCGGTCCGCGGCACGCCGCAGATCGACCCGGTCCTGCTGCGTCCGGTCGACGACCTGGAACTGACCGTGCGTTCGGCCAACTGCCTGAAGGCCGAAAACATCTACTACATCGGCGACCTGATCCAGCGTACCGAAAACGAGCTGCTCAAGACCCCGAACCTGGGTCGCAAGTCGCTCAACGAAATCAAGGAAGTTCTGGCTGCACGTGGCTTGACCTTGGGCATGAAGCTCGAGAACTGGCCGCCCCTGGGCCTGGAGCGTCCCTAAGTTTTAAACGGGTGGCGCCCTGGCAACGGGGCGTCTCCTGCAACGCCCGGCAACCCCGTCGGGCGGTTTGCGAATTCGTCGTAAAATGCACCGTTTTCTACCGGACCGCAGCCTGATTGCAGGTTGATAGAAGA
The DNA here is from genome assembly GCF_057334535.1 of Achromobacter colocynthidis. Lineage (NCBI taxonomy): Bacteria > Pseudomonadati > Pseudomonadota > Betaproteobacteria > Burkholderiales > Alcaligenaceae > Achromobacter > Achromobacter colocynthidis. The sequence goes on along the minus strand of NZ_JBHFIZ010000038.1, from coordinate 439,668 downwards.
GCCGGCAACCCGATGGCGAACGCCATCTTTAGATTCAAAGGAAACTTATCATGCGTCACGGTAATGGCTTGCGTAAGCTCAACCGCACCAGCAGTCACCGTCTTGCCATGTTCCGCAACATGGCCGTTTCGTTGATCACTCACGAAGCTATCAAGACCACGCTGCCGAAGGCGAAAGAATTGCGCCGCGTCATCGAACCCCTGATCACGCTGGGCAAAGAGCCCACGCTGGCGAACAAGCGTCTGGCATTTGCCCGTCTGCGCGATCGCGATGCGGTGGTGAAGCTGTTTGCCGAAATCGGCCCGCGTTACGCGGCCCGTAACGGTGGCTACACCCGCGTGCTGAAGATGGGCTTCCGTCAAGGCGACAACGCTCCCATGGCTTTCATGGAACTGGTTGACCGTCCGGAAGTTGATGAAGCCGCTGAGGACAGCGCCGAATAAATTCGGTTGCTAGATAAGCGACAAGGGCGGGTCTTCGGGCCCGCCCTTGTTTTATTTGCGCCGGGCATTTGCTTGCCCGGCGTTGGCGCATCCGACTCGCGCTTTGAATCAGGACGCGTGCAGTTCCCCCCGCAATTGCGCGGCGGTGGCCGCCAGGGCCTCTTGAGGCGGTTGTGGCGGCATCTTGAACGTCAGGTTCTGCTGTTCGATGTACGCCGTGGACGTGACGTCCTGCGTGTGGTGCATGGGGATAACGTGCGCGTGCGAGTGCGCCACGTGTATGCCGGTGAAGGCGAAGCCCACCCGCTCCACGCCGTACAGGCGCTTCATGTGGCGGCCCAGCTTCTGTCCCAGGTTCACAATGTGCCCCGCCAGGTCAGCCGGCATGTCCTCGAAGTACGGGTAATGCTGCTTGGGAATGATCAGCGTGTGCCCCGGCCGCACGGGTTGGATGTCCAGGAAGGCCAGCAAACGCTCGTCTTCATGAATGATGTGGGCGGGAATCTCGTGCCGGGCGATCCGGCAGAACAGGCATTGGTCTGGCATGCGGGCCTCGTGAAAGCGGGTGGCATGGTGGGGGGACGTCCGCGTTGATGGAACCGGAGCGGTCGCCGCAATATCGATAAAATACCCCGAGTTACATCCCACACGGGTATCCCAAGGAGGCTCCATGTTGCGCGATGACGACGTCGTGCTGGTCATCAGCAATGCACCCGATCTCTTGTTGGCCAAGCGCATTGCGCATGTGCTGGTGGAAGATGGCTTGGCCGCCTGTGTGAACCTTGGCGCGCCGGGCCTGTCCATCTATCTGTGGAACGGAGAGGTCGAGGGGACGGAAGAAGTCCCCATCCACATCAAGACCACCTACGCGCGTCATCAGGCCGTTGTTCAGGCCCTGGCGCAGATGCATCCCTACGATGTGCCCGAGATCATTGTGCTGCCCGTTATCGGCGGCGCCGCACCCTATCTGGACTGGGTTCGCGAACAGACGGCCGTCAAGCAAACCAAGAGAGAATAATGTTGCAACTTGCCGGTATCGTCGGTGCGCGCGGGCGCTCGATTCCTGCCATCCGCGCGGCGCGCGCCTTGATCGGGCGCAGCCTGGTGTTGCTGGCGACGGCGCTGTTGCTGCTGACCTGGCAGGCGGCCGCGCAGGCCGAAGCCGAATTCCTGGAACCCGAAAAGGCGTTCGTGTTCAGCGCGCAGATGGCCGCGCCCGACACCTTGGAACTGCATTACAAGGTCGCGCCCGGCTACTACATGTACCGCGAGCGCTTCGGCATCACGATCAGCCCGATCGGCGCCACCACGTTGGGCGAGGCGGTCTACCCCAAAGGCGAGGTCAAGTACGACCCGACCTTTGAGAAGGACATGGAGGTCTTTCACAAGGATGTGATGATCCGCGTGCCGGTGGGCGCGGGTGGGCAACCTTTCACCCTGACCTTGACCGGACAGGGCTGCGCGGATGCCGGCCTGTGCTATCCGCCCATGGACAGCAGCGTCAAGCTCACGCCGGTTGCCGGCGGCTACGCGCTGGCGGATGGGGCAGGCGCGCAAGCCGCTCCCGCCGGGTCTTCTGGCGGCTTGAGCGCGCTGGTCAAGGCCGGCGATACCGGCCTGGCCGATGCGTTGGGCGGCCTGGGTTGGGCCAAGACCGCTGGCGTGTTCCTGGTTCTGGGCTTGCTGCTGGCATTCACGCCCTGCGTGTTGCCGATGATCCCCATCCTGTCTTCGATCGTGCTGGGCGGCGCAACGCAGGCCCGGCCCTCGCGCGGGCGTGGCCTGGCCCTGGCCGCAACGTATGTGCTGGGCATGTCGGTGGTGTACACCGCGCTGGGCGTCGCCGCCGGACTGAGCGGCGCGGGCCTGGCCGCATGGTTGCAAACCCCCTGGATCCTGACGCTGTTCGCCATCCTGCTGACCGTGTTGGCACTGGCGATGTTTGACGTCTTCACTTTCCAGATGCCGTCAGGCGTGCAGGCCAAACTGTCAGAACGCTCATCGCGCGTGCCGGGCGGCCGCTACACCGGCGCGCTGCTGATGGGCGCCTTGTCGGCGCTGATTGTCGGACCTTGCGTTGCCGCGCCGCTGGCGGGTGCGCTGTTGTATATCTCGCAGACGGGCGACGTGGTGCTGGGCGGTTCGGCCCTGTTCGCCATGGCCTGGGGCATGGGCGTGCCGCTGTTGATCGTGGGTGCATCGTCGGGCGCCTTGCTGCCCAAGGCCGGCCCCTGGATGGACGGCGTCAAGCGCCTGTTCGGCATGCTGCTGCTGGCGACGGCGTGGTGGATGCTGATACCCGTGGTGCCAACCTGGGTGCAGATGTCGGGCTGGGCCTTCCTGGCGGTTGTGTCGGCGGTGATGCTGCGTGCGTTTGATGCCTTGCCCGCGGGCGCCGGCGCCGCGCGCATGTTCGGCAAGGGGCTGGGGCTGTTGTTGGCGCTTGCCGCTGCTGCGTGGCTGCTGGGTGCGGCCAGCGGCGGGCGCGACGTATTGCAACCGTTGTCGCACCTGGCCGCGCGTGGCGACGCATCCGTGGGCACGGCCGTCACCAAAGGCGAGCTTCAGTTCACCCGCGTGCGCAACAACGCGGAACTGGACGCGCTGCTGGCGCAGAGCACCCAGCCGGTCATGCTGGATTTCTATGCCGACTGGTGCGTGTCGTGTCGCGAAATGGAGCGCTTCACGTTTACCGATCCGGGCGTAGCGCAGCGCATGTCCGGTATGTTGCTGGTGCAGGCCGACGTCACCGCGAACAACGCCGACGACCGGGCCCTGCTCAAGCGCTTCCGGCTGTTTGGGCCGCCGGGCATCATGTTCTTTGAACCGGGCGGCAAGGAATTGCCGGACGCGCGCGTCGTCGGTTTCCAGGACGCCAAGCGCTTCACGGAATCGTTGGACAAGGTGCTGGTGCGCTGACGACGGGCGATATACCATGGCGGCTGCGCCGCGTGGGCGGCGCATTCCACTCCCTCCAGGCCGGCGCCCGTGACGTCCACAACAGTTGATGCAAGCCAGGACCGTAACGGTCTTATCTATGTTCAATTGATGTTCGTCATGGCCACATGGGGCCTGAACATCGTCTCCATCAAGTACCTCACGCAGCACATGGACATCCAGGCGCTTGCCGCCGTGCGGATCGTCATTGCGTTCATCACCGTCACCCTGATCATCAAGGCCCGTCGAGGCCGCGTGCCCAAGCTGGGCCGCATGGAACTTGGCTGGGTGGCGCTGGCGGGTTTCTTGGTTGTGTACGCGCACCAAGTGGCGCTGGTGTCGGGGCTGCGGTTTTCATCGGCGGCCAACGGCACGCTGATCATGGCCACCAGCCCGCTGTTGTCGGCATTGCTGGCCGCGCTGTTCTATCGCGAAAAACTGACTACGGTACGCATCTGCGGGGCCTTGCTCGGCCTGCTGGGCGTGGGCATGGTGGTGGCGGGCAGCGGGGCGCAGTTCGGGCTGACGGGCTGGGGCGATGCGGTGGTTTTCGTGGCCGTGCTGGTGTTCGTGTTTGGCGGGCTGGTGATCCAGCGCATGTCGCGCACGATGGATCCGTTGGGCATGCTTTGGTACATGTACCTGGCGGGTGGCCTGATGCTGGTGGTGCACGCGGCGGTGACGCCGTCTTCCTACCAGACCGATACCTGGCAGATGACGTGGTGGCCGTGGCTGGTGCTGCTGTTTTCAGCGGTGATTGCGTCAGGCGTCAGCAACATCATCTGGAATGCCGGCATCGCGCGACTGGGCATCAGCCGCGCGGCCTTGTTCGTGAACTGGCTGCCGATATTCGGGTTGCTGTTCGCGTCCCTGTTCCTGGATGAACACGTCACGTTGACCCACGTGCTGGGCCTGGCTTGCGTGTTGGGTGGAACGTGGCTGGGGCTGCGCCGGACGAAGCCGGCGCCTAGCCGTAAAAGCGTTTAGCGCTGCGCCTTGAGCAGCGTGGCCGCTTCGATGGCGAAGTAGGTCAGGATGCCGTCGGCGCCAGCGCGCTTGAACGCCAGCAGCGCTTCCATCATGACCTTGTCGTGGTCCAGCCAGCCGTTGGCGGCGGCGGCCTTGATCATCGCGTATTCGCCGCTGACCTGATAGGCGAACGTGGGCACGCGGAACGTGTCTTTCACGCGGCGCAGCACGTCCAGATACGGCATGCCCGGCTTGACCATGACCATGTCGGCGCCTTCGTTCAGATCGGCGGCCACTTCGCGCAAGGCTTCATCGAGATTGCCCGGGTCCATCTGGTAAGCCATTTTGTTTGACTTGCCCAGGTTGGTGGCCGAGCCCACCGCGTCGCGGAACGGGCCGTAGAACGCGCTGGCGTACTTGGCCGAGTAAGCCATGATCTGCGTGTGGATGTGGCCGTTGGCTTCCAGCGCCTGGCGGATCGCGCCGATGCGGCCGTCCATCATGTCGCTGGGGGCGACCATATCGACACCGGCCGCGGCTTGAGTCAGCGCCTGCTTGACCAGGATCTCGACCGTGATTTCATTGATGACGTAGCCGTTCTCGTCAATGACGCCGTCCTGGCCATGGCTGGTATAGGGGTCCAGCGCCACATCGCACAGGATGCCGAGTTCGGGGAACCGCCTTTTCAGCTCGCCCACCACGCGCGGAATCAGGCCGCGCGGGTTGGTGGCTTCGATGCCGTCGGGCGTTTTCAGCGCGGGGTCGATGACGGGGAACAGCGCCATCACCGGAATGCCCAGCTTCACGCATTGCTCGGCCACCGGCAGCAGCGTGTCCAGCGAATAGCGGACCACGCCGGGCAAGGACGCCACGGCTTGCTGCACGCCCGTGCCGTCGGTCACGAAGACGGGGTAGATCAGGTCATTGACCGTCAGCGCATTTTCGCGCACCAGACGGCGGGTGAAGTCGTCGCGGCGCAGGCGGCGGGGGCGGGAAACCGGAAACTCAGGGGTGATGATCTGCGGGTTCATGATTCGACCTTGGGGGAAATCCAATTCTCAATGTGGGCGCCGGCTTCTTCCAGCCCGATGCGCTCGGGCGCCGAGAACGGGATGGTGTGCAGGGCGCCGATGTCGGCCAGGTCTTTGCGGACGGAGAACACCGTGCGCATGCGCTGTCCGTAAGGCAGTTTGTCGGCCTTGGTCAGCAGCGCCAGCACCGGGCGTCCGGTGGGGGCGATGAAGTTGGCCAGGCGGCGGTCAAGTTCGGTGACGCCGCGGCGGATGTCGATCAGCAGCACGATGCCTGCAAGCGACTCGCGGTCGCGCAGATAGCCGCCGAGGATGTCCGCCCATTTTTCTTTTTCGTTGCGCGCGACGGACGCATAGCCATAGCCGGGCAAGTCAACGAGAAAACCGATGTGGCCTTCCGGATCCAGCGGGTCGGGCAAGCCGAACATGTTGATCAAGCGCGTGCGGCCCGGCGTCTTGCTGGAAAACGCAAGGCGGCGCTGGTTGCACAGCACGTTGATGGCCGTGGATTTGCCGGCGTTGGAGCGGCCAACAAAGCAGACCTCGGGAGCGCCGGCGGCCGGCAACTGGTCGAGGCGAGCTGCGGAGGTAAGGAAGGAGGCGCGATGTAGGAGGGACACGGATGGGCTTTGGATACGGTTGGTTTCGAGCCCTATTGTATAATCCGGCGTTTGCAACAGTGGTCCCCGTGCGCGGAGCCGTCTTTTTTGCTTACTGTTTAGGTGCCAGCGGCAACTTGGCAGGCAGATTGGGCAAATGAGGTTCGATACGGTTTTCCAGGGTGTGCGGGGCAGGCGTGGGCGCCTTTTTGCGCCTTGATCGATGTGATCGTCGAGGTCTTCATGAAGCGTGTGCTGTCCCGAATGTTGGTTGCGAGCGGGCTGTTGCTCGGCGCCTCCGCCTTCTCTACACCCAGTTTCGCCGCTGACGGCGCTGCGGGCCCGGCCAAGCCAGATGCCGCCAAGGGCGGTCAGCTGTTTGACCAAGGCGACGCCTCCAGAGGCATCATCGCCTGTGCGTCCTGTCACGGCGCGGCGGGCAACAGCACCATCCCGGTGAACCCCAACCTGGCCGCGCAACCCCACGAATACCTGGCCAAGCAATTGGCCGACTTCCAGATCAAGCAGGGCGCCAAGCTGCCTGTGCGCAACGGCGCGGGTGGCAACCCCACGCCGATGACCGCCATGGCGCAGAACCTGACGCCGGCCGATATGCAGAACATCGCGCTGTACCTGGCGCAACAGCCTCTCAAGGAACCCGCCACGGCAGGCCAAGAGAAGCTGGTGGATCTGGGCCAGAAGATCTGGCGCGGTGGCTTGCCCGAACGCAATGTGCCGGCCTGCGCGGCGTGCCACTCTGCCAATGGCGCGGGCATGCCCGCGCAGTACCCCCGCTTGTCGGGGCAGTTCCCCATGTACATTGAAGAGCAGCTCAAGCTGTTCCGCAGCGGCGACCGCAAGAACGACATCATGTTCGCGATTGCGGACCGCATGTCGGATGCCGATATCAAGGCGGTGTCCGACTACGCGGCAGGCCTGCGGTAGGCGCCAGCCCGCAACACGCGCGGCTGGTCCGCGTTCATGCAACCTGAGCGTGACGGAACCCGATTCCGTTACGCGCTGTCTATGAGGGGGGTAGCCGATCGCGCGGCCCCCCTTTTTTCATGAATTCAACACGAACCCACACTCGCCCCTCTTTGCGCAGCCTGCCCGGTGACTTCTTCGAACTGCTCGGTTCGATGCGGTTCGCCGTCAGCCTGTTGATGTTCATCTGCGTGGCGAGCCTGGTGGGCACGGTGTTGCAGCAGAACCGCTCGTCCAGCAACTACATCGACCAGTTCGGCCCGTTCTGGTACGAGGTGTTCGACAAGTTTTCCATCTGGCACGTTTACAACAGTTGGTGGTTCTTGCTGATCATGGGTTTCCTGGTCGTGTCGACCTCGGTGTGCCTGACCCGCAACGCACCCAAAATGCTGCGCGAAGCGCGCTCATTCCGCGAGCACGTGCGCGCGAGCAGCCTGCGCGCGTTTCCGCATCGCGTTGAAACGGAAGAGCCCACCGATGTCGCGCAGACCTCGGCAGGGCTGAAGGCGCTGCTGGAACGGCTGGGTTACGCCGTGCGTGTACGGCAGGACAACGACGGCGTGCTGCTGGCCGCCAAGAAGGGCAGCGCCAACCGCCTGGGCTATGTGTTCGCGCACGCGGCCATGGTCATCATCTGCGTGGGCGGTCTGCTAGACAGCGAGTTGCCCGTGCGGCTGCAAGTCATGTTCGGCGGCAAGCAACCCATTGTCGACAACATGCTGATCTCGGAAGTGCCCGAAAGCGGCCGCCTGTCGGTCAATAACCCGAGTTTCCGCGCCAGCGTGCTGGTGCCCGAAGGCGGCCAGGCCAGTACGGCGGTCGTGATGGTGGGCGACGGCGCCTTGGTGCAGCCGATGCCCTTCACGCTGAAGCTGAAGAAGTTCGTGGTTGATTACTACTCGACCGGCATGCCCAGTCGTTTCGCCAGCGAAGTTGAAGTCACCGACCCGGATACGGGCAAGACCTTCGATTCCACCATCGAGGTCAACGAGCCGTTGCGTTTCAAGGGCATGACGGTGTACCAGTCCAGCTTTGACGATGGCGGCAGCACGGTGGTCTTGAAGGGTTATCCGCTAGTAGGTTCCCAGGATGCCACTTTCGCCGTTGACGGCACGGTGGGCAAGACAAGCGAAGTGACCGCTCACACGTCGGCCGGTCCGCGCAGCATGGGCGTAGAGATCACGGCCATGCGGCCGATCAATGTGGAAGACCTGACGCGCGGCGATCCCAAGGGCCCCAACCAGAGTTTTGCCGAGCACGTGGCATCGGTGTCGGGCAGCGCGGCGGGCAAGAAGAACGAGAACCTGCGCAACGTGGGTCCCAGCGTTGAATACAAGCTGATCGACGACGCGGGCCAGGCCCACGAATTCCAGAACTACATGCTGCCCATGGAACTGGACGGCGCCAGCGTGTTCCTGGCCGGGGTGCGCAACAATGCGTCCGAGCCTTTCCGCTACTTGCGCATTCCGGCTGACGACGACAGCTCGATCGCGGAATTCATGCGGCTGCGCGCCACGCTGGCCGACCCGGCCGCACGCCGCGAAGCCGCCCGCCGTTTCGCCGAGCGCAACAGTCCGTCCGGCGCTGACCGCCAGCCCCTGCAAACCGCTGCCGAGCGCGCGCTGGAAACCTTTGCGTCGGGTGGCCTGCAAGCCGTTGCCGCCTTCCTGCAAGCCAACACGCCCGCCGCCGACCTGGAGCGGGCCGCCGATGTGGTGATCCGGCTGATCGGGGCCAGCATGAACGAGCTGCGCGCCATTGAACGCGAACGCGCCGGCTTGCCCCCCGTCGCGGTCGAAGGCCCCGACGGCGAGCGCGCTGCCGTGTGGTCGCGCCTGGCCGTGGCGGCGCTGTCCGACCTGACCGTCTATCCGGCGCCGGTGTTCCTGTCGCTGGCCGACTTCAACCATGTGCAGGCCAGCGTGTTCCAGGTCAGCCGCACGCCGGGCAAGAATACGGTCTACCTGGGCAGCCTGTTGCTGGTCCTGGGGGTGTTTTCGATGTTCTACATCCGCGACCGCCGCGTCTGGATCTGGGTCAAGCCGCAAGGCAGCGGCAGCAGCGTCCTGGCGGCCATGACGTCCCAGAAGCGTACACTCGACTTCAATCAGGAGTTTGAACGCTTCAAGCAGGCGCTGCTGCGCCAGAAAAGGTCTTAAGGTTTTTTTATGTCGACGACGACCACCCCGCATCCCTCCTCGCCGGACACGTTGAACGCGTCGCCCGATATCCTGTGGCAAGACAGCCTGTCGGAAACGGGCGACAACCGCGCCCGGCGCGGCAAGCCGGACTGGACCGACGTAGTCTTCTTCCTATTGCTGTCGGTGGGCGCGGCCTTCGCGCTGACCCGTCACGGCAACGCGATGGATTATTACGAGAAGATCATCCTGTGCGGCACCGTGCCCGCGCTGACGTGGTTGGGCTGGTTGTGGCGGCCGCTGCGCCGTTTGATGGTCGCCTGTGCGATCGCGGCGGGCCTGGCCTTGATGCTGTACGGCAATGACCTGGCCCGCGCCGAGCAGGTGTTCTTCCTGAAGTACCTGTTCTCGTCCCAGTCCGCCATTTTGTGGATGTGCGCACTGTTCGCGCTGGCCATGGTCTGCTACTGGATCGGCGTATTCAGCCCCACCGCCGCGTGGCTGGGCACGGCGTTGACCTGGGGCGCGGTATTTGCCGGCGTCACCGGCCTGTTGGTGCGCTGGCGCGAAGGCCATCTGATGGGCCCGGACCTGGGCCATATCCCCGTCAGCAACCTGTATGAAGTCTTTGTTCTGTTCTCGCTGATCACGGCGCTGTTCTACCTGTATTACGAACGCAAGTACGCCACGCGCGCGCTGGGCGGTTTCGTGCTGCTGGTGGTGACGTCCGCCGTCGTGTTCCTGCTTTGGTATTCCTTCACGCGCGATGCCGGCCAGATCCAACCGCTGGTGCCGGCGTTGAAAAGCTGGTGGATGAAGCTGCACGTGCCCGCCAACTTCATCGGCTACGGCACGTTCTCGCTGGCGGCGATGGTGGGCTTTGCCTACCTGGTCAAGCAGCACGGGCAGACCACGTCGTGGGCCAAGCTGGCGCCCTTGTTCATTCTGGGCGTGCTGCTGTGCGCCGAGCCGATGGTGTTCCGCACTGATGGCCTGTCCGCCACCTGGATGCTGTACTTCGGCGTGGGTGCCGTGATCGTGGGCGCCATCCTGCTGGGCCGCCGCCGAATCGCCGCCGCGCTGCCCTCGCTGGAAGTGCTGGACGACATCATGTATCGCGCCATCGCGATCGGGTTCGCCTTCTTCACGGTGGCGACCATTCTGGGTGCGCTGTGGGCGGCGGACGCCTGGGGCGCGTACTGGCAGTGGGATCCCAAGGAAACCTGGGCGCTGATCGTCTGGCTGAACTACGCGGCCTGGCTGCACATGCGCCTGATCAAGGGCCTGCGCGGCACCATGGCGGCCTACTGGGCGCTGATGGGGCTGTTGATCACCGGCTTTGCGTTCCTGGGCGTGAACATGTTCCTGTCGGGGCTGCACTCGTACGGTCAGCTGTAGCCGTCAGCCTTGATTCGGGCGGCTGCTGCCAGCCGCCCCGAATGCGTCACGCCGCCAAGGCAAACATCGACTTCTGCGGCGTGGCCGCCTTGAAACCCGGCGCATTGATCGTGTTCTGCAAGGTAAGGCTGGTTACGCGCACCAGCGGCGCGGCACGCACCAGCACCGTGAACGCCCCGGTCATGTAGCGCGCCCGACCCATGAAGGTCTGCGAGATCAGGCCGCCGCCCACACCAGCCGTATCGCCGAGCGTCACCGGTATGGTCGTGACCATGTTGTGCATCGGCATGCAGCTCAGCCACACGTTCCACACCACCGGGATGCCCATGGACGACGTGGACACGTCAATGTGCGGCACCGGCGGCACCGGTGTCTTGCAGACATCGGGGAATCCCAACCCCACGCTGGGTAACTGGCAGAGCACTTGCATGGTTTCCACTCCTGTTGCGATGGGTCAAAGGCCGGCGCGTCCCGCCGACCACAGTTCGGCGTCGAGCAAGGGGGCGTCGTTGTCGATGATGCCGTGGCGCTGCGACCAGCGCACCCCGCGCGTCAGCGCGCGATGCATGCGGGTGCGCAGGAACGTGGCGTCGCGCAGGTCGGCGCCGTCCAGGTCCGCCAGCGAGAAATCGGCGTCGACAAGATGGGCGCCGCGAAAGTCCGTGTTGGCACAACGCGCGCGCTGAAAAATGCACAGGCCCAGGCTTGCGCCCTGGAAGGTGGCGCCGTCCAGTGTGGCCTCGGCCCAGATGGCGCCGTCAAAGCGGCCGCCTTGCAGGTCGGCTCCGCTTAGATCGGCCAGGGGAAACAGCGCCTGCGGCGCGCAAGCACCGGCAAAGCGCGCACCCCGCAACGACGAGCCCTTGAAGCCCGACTGGCGCAAATCGCATTGGCGAAAGTCCGCCGCGTCCAGTTGGCAATCCGTGAAATGGCACAGCGCAAAGGCTTGCCCCGCGACGTTCTGCGCCGACAGATTGCATTCCGTGAACATGGTGCTGGCCGCGCTGACGCCGGTTAGCGTTACCGCGTGCAGGTCCAGTTGATGGAACAGGGTGTAGTTGAATTGCGCTTGCGTCAGATCGGCGTTCGCGAATGCTCCGCGCGAGAACACCGAGCGTTCCACACGAGCCGCCCGCAACGACGCGTCCGCCAGTGAGGTCGCGGTGAAAGACGCTTCATGAAGCGTGGCTTGATCCAACCTGGCGCCCGCCAGATCACATTCGGTGAAGCTCGAGCCATGGAAGTGGCCGCCGCTGAACGTCGCGCCTGGCGCGCGACAGCGGAGCAGGCGCGCCGTATCCAGGTTGGCGCCGTCGGCTTCCCAGCGTGTCATGTCACAGCTGATGAACTGGCTGTCCTGCAACTGGCAGCCGCTCATTCGCGCACCCGTGAAGTCCACGTGATCGAAGAACGCGCCGGCCAGATCCTGCCCGCGCAGATCGGCACCCGCCAAACTGAGGTGTTGGATCGGCTCGCCATGGCGCACGCTGTCCAGCAGCTTGTCGAGGTTCATGCGGGGCGCTCCGGCTGTCTGGCGGGCCAGCGCTTCGCGCCTTGTGTGTAGGTGTGGTCCAGCCCGGTGCTGTCGTCCATCCGAGTCTGTGCGACATCGGCGCGGAAGAAATTCGCGCCCGTGAGATCGGCGCGCAGAAAGATGGCCTTGCCCAGCAAGCCGTTGATCAGGTTGGCGTCGCGCAGGCGGGCACCGGTGAAATCCGCGCGCACAAAGTGCGTGTCGGGGGCGGTCAGGCCGCTAAGATCGGCGTCTTGCAACAGGCACTCGGAAAAGTCGCAGGCGTTCAGGGTGGCGCCGCGCAGGTCGGCCCCCGTCAAGGTGGCGCCGCGTGCGCTGCCGTGTTTGAACTGCATGCCGCGCAGCCGCGCGCCCGCCAGCTCGACGCGGCCCGCGAAGGCGCAGCCGTCCAGCGTGGCGGCCTCCATGCTGAAGCGGCCGGAAAAGCCGGCATCCATGAAGCTCACGCGCACCAGCGCCGCGTCGGTAAAGTCAGCGTTGATGAGCGCACCTTGCATGAACACGCATTGATCCAGCCGCGCCTTGAGAAAGCGGCAGTCCTCGAACGTGGCGCTCATCGCTGCCCATTGGTGAAAGCTCGCGCGGCCGAAGTCGCAACGTATCAGCCGCGCCTGATGCAAGCGTCCCAACTGCCAGGCGCTATCAACAAAATCGCAGTCTTCGCAGTGGGCGTGGTCCCACGTGCACTCCTTGATCTGGGCCTTTGCAAAGTTCGTGTTCACGCATTGCGCGCGGCCCAGGTTGGTGCGCGTCAGGTTCGCGTCGGACAGGCTTGTGCGGGTCATGTCGGCGCCGGTCAGGACCGCATCCGTCAGGTCGCAGCCATCCAGCCGCGCATCCACGAGTTTCGCGCCCGCGAAAATCGCGCGTTGGAAGTTGGCGTTGGACAGGTCCATGCCTGAAAGATCCGCGCCGGTCAGATTCATGTCGCGACAGTCCCGGCTGGTTTTCAACTGCGCTTCCAGCTTGCGGCGCGTGCGCTGCGCGCGCAACGGCGGCATGGGCGGGGGCGGCGCGAAATGGTGCGCCGACTGCTGATAAGCCTGGTGTACCTGCGGCCCTAGCGTGTCGGCCAATGGCGGCTGCGTTCCTTCGCTGTCCGCCGAGGTGCGTCCGGCCTGTGCATGCGGGCTGGCGTCGAATTCGGCGATGTGCCGTTTGATCTTGCGGGGATCGAAACCCGACGGTAGCTTGCCATCCGCGTCTTGCCGACGCAGCGCGTCCATGTCCACGCCGGCCACCTCGGCCATCTGCGGCAAGTTGGGATCAGCCAGCGCGCGCGCCCCTGGCCCGCCAGACAGGCGCTTGGCGGCTTCCAGCTCTTCCTGCATGCGCAGAATGGTCTGCGGCAGATCGGCAAGCCGGGGCGCCGTGGGCGGCGGGTCCAGCGGGACCATGTACCGATCCGGGTCCAGGCCCTGCGCCAATAGTGACTCACGTTCGCGCGCGTGGCGGCGTGCCAGCCCAGCGTGCACGTTCTTGTTGGTGGGACGCACGGCCACGGCTTGCGCATCGCCTTCCAGTTGCCCGCCGCAAAGATCTTCGGGCACGAGCTGCGAGTCCAGCAAGGCGTAGACGGAGCCTAACTCCGGGTTCAGGCGTTGCCGCGCCACGTCTTCATAATGGGCAAGCGCTTTCGGCTGATCCACGTGTTCCAGCGCGGGCATGATGAGGCGGATATCCGCCGCGTCATCTTCTTGCACATGAACTGCGCCATGCCACATCAACACCATCTTCGTGTGGTCGGGAAAAAACCACGCGGTGGTCAGGCGCAGCGACACGTCTTCAAGCGCGCTGCCGTCGGCGTGGCGGCTGACAAAACAGCGCGCGCGCCAGTGGGGAAGGTGGCCGCGCAGCACCGGCTGTTGCGGGTGCAGGTTCCACAGCGCGTAGTCCGTGCCGCCGGCAAGCTCGGCGTTGGCCGGCCCCCATTGGTCGGGTGGCGCGGCGTTGAAGAAGCGCCAGTCCATGTCGCGCGCGAAGCCGGGAAAGTCGTGCTCCAGCCATTCCTGCCCGTAGTCGCGGCCCATATGCGATGCCCGTTGCGGCCATTCCACGGGCAACGCGCCAAAGCCCGCGGGCGCCACACGCTGGCCGGGGGCGCTGATGCGCTGCAAGGGATGTTCGATGTTCGGCAACCGGCGCGCGCGCACGCCATTGATGGTTTCGTCGTGCGCGCCGATGCCCAAGGGGTTTTCGGCAACGTCCGGGCCACCATAGGCGCGGCTCCAGTCCAGGCGCATGCGAGCGAAAGGCTGCGGCGCCGTCGCCTTGCCATCGATCCAGTAGCGGTCGCCAAAAACCAGCAATGACTTATCGATGGCGCCCACCTGCACGCGCACGCCGCACGCGCCGGGTTGCTTGGCGTCATGCGGGTAGGCATGGCCCGAGACCAACACTTCCGGGTACTGCTTGGGCGTGGCCAGGTCCAGCGCGCCGATGCCTTCTTCAGCGGCAAGCTTCCACAGGTCCTGGTCGCTCAACAAGGTGGGGGATTGCGCGATGTCGACCAAGGCGAAGACGGACACGCCCAGCACGTCGCGGCGCTGACTACGATACGGCCGCGTAAGAATGCCCAGGCGGAAAGGCTTGATGGTCTTCATGCGTTACCCGGTGGGCTGATCAATGGCGACTTCATGCGTGGCCCCATCATCCTGAACGCGCACCTGCACGGTCTTGCCCACGCCGAAGTCAGCCAGGTGCAGCGGCGATAGCGGCACGCGCACCGTGCGGGTCAAGGCCGGCGTGGTGGCGGTGGCGGCCACGTCAAGGTCCAGCTCGATGATGAAATACAGCGACTCGCCAATGCGGGTGCGCGTGTCGCGCGCAGCGGTCACGCGCGCGGTGCTGGCCACGCCGGTGGCGCGCACGGTGTCGAGCCGCTGCGCGTCCGCGCGCCCCGTTGCCCGGCGCTTGCGTTCGCGCCGAAGCATGAACATCGCCTGCGCGCCCGATAACAGCAAGCCCAGCACCACCCACTTTCCCCAATCCGGCCAGGCGGTCACGAAGTCGGACATGGGCGCCTCAGATGATGGTCCACAGGCCGACCATGGATGCGCCCAGGCCCACTTGTTCTGCCTTCTGCATATCAAAGGCGTAGCTGGACCCGGTTGTGCGGTACGACACCAACTGGCCGATGCTGCTGACCGCGGCGTAGTTCGTGAACGACAAATTCAACATGACCGTGGTGCGAAACAGCGCAACGCGATGCAGCCCGAATTCCGCCTTGGCCACCGCCAGGCCGATAGAAAACGGCGTGGCTTGCAGCCAGCTTTCTTTCGACAGGTCCTTGACGTTGGCGGCGTCCATCACGACATCCGCCGGGGTTTCCAGGGTGATGTTGCCCTTGGCCTTGACCGTCACCGTGGAACCTTCCGATTCCATGTGCGCCTTGCCTTTGGACTTGATGTCCATCGTGGCGGTTTCCGACTGCACCAGCATCGCCGTCTTGGCCTTCACGTCCATGTTCGCGTCGGTGGACAACACTTCAACCTTGCCCTTGGCCTTCTCGGTCAGCGTGCCTTCCTTGACGTGATGCAGCGAGTCGCCGCTGTTGACGTAAACCTGCTGGCCCGTCTTCAACGTTTCCTTGAACAGCCCCGTGACCTCGCGTTCTTCGCCCTTGGCGGCCACGGTGGTCTTCAAACCGTTGTCGAACTTCTCATCCATCAGGCCGTCTTTCACGTTGACCGTGCGCGATGCCTTGACGGTGTATTCCTCGTGTCCCGTGACGAAGACGTCGCGGCGCTTGCCGACTTTCAAGTTGTCGGTGCCGGTGATGTTGATGTCGCGAAAGCCGCCGATCTTGGTGGTGTCGTTCTCGCCGATCGTCGTGCTGCGGTTCAGGTCCGTCGTGTGCGTTTCGTTGGCTTCGACCTCGGTGCATAGCTCGCGCTCGGCGTGCAGCCAGATGCGTTCGCAGCCGCTCTTGTCTTCAAACATCAGCGCATTCGCGGTGGCGGGCGTGCCGCTTTTCGAGCGGCTCAAGAAACCGCTTTGCGTGGCGTTGTCGGGCAGATCCCACGGTGGCAGGTTGTTCGCGTTGAAGACGCGCCCGATCACGATGGGGCGGTCGGGCTGTCCGCCAATGAAATCCACGATCACTTCGTCGCGTATGCGCGGCAGTTGGATGCCGCCAAAGCCCCCGCCGGCCCATGGGCTGGACACACGCACCCAGCACGAACTGTTTTCGTCTTTCTTGCCGTAGCGGTCCCAATGAAACTGCACTTTGACGCGGCCCATCTTGTCGGTCCAGATTTCCTCGCCCTGCTTGCCCACCACCGTCGCGGTCTGTGGCCCGTGTGTGCGGGGAATCGGCGTGATGCGCGGCGCGCGAAACTGCGTGCTGGAGGGCAACACAACGAATTCCAGATCAAAGTCACCCGGATCGATCTGGCCGCTGGCGTAGCCCGTTTCACGGATGCGGTAGTAGATGCTGACGACGAGGTACTCGCGGTTCTCGGCTTGCCGCGGATGGTTGCGCAGCGTGAAAAGATGCCCGGTGGAAAGCCCGCGCGCGTTCGACGCCCCAGTGCTTTGTTCCTGCCGGCATTGCAGGTCTTGCAGACGCACGCGCGTGTAGTGTTCGGCGTCGTCGGGGTTGGTGTAGCCGCCCTGCCATTCGTACATCTCCAGATCGCCGTGGTCATAGGCGCCGGGATTGTTGCGCCGCGCTTCCAGGCTGGCGGCGGGCGTCAGCGGGTGGTAGTCGGTGGTGGCGAACGCGCCGGGGGTGATCTGCTCGGCCACTTCCCATTTGTGGATGTAGTCTTCGCGCGGAACGGTGATGCGGTCGGGGCCGTAATAGGGAATTTGCTCGTAGTCAGGCACGGGTTCGTGCTGCGTGATGTCGTCGGTCAGCACCAGCGTGTGCTTGCCCTTGTCGTGTTTGAACCAGAAGTAAATGCCTTCGTGTTCCATCAGGCGGCAGATGAAGGCGTAGTCGGTTTCCTGGTACTGCACGCAGTATTCCCAATTGCGATACGTCTCCGTCAGCTTGAACTCGACGGGGTAGCTGTAGTCCTTGAGCACCTCGCGGATCACGTCGGGCACGTTCTTGTTCTGGAAGATCTTGTTGTCCGACGTTTGCGTCAGGTACCAGAGCCACGGCCGCACCGTGGCGCGGTAGATGGTGTAGCGCGACGTGTTGTTCTCGCGGCCCACCAGCACGCAGCGAGTGATGTGTCCGCTGAGATAGCGCGGTGCGCCCGGCGTGGTCTCGATCTCGAGCGTCAGCGGTTTGCCAAGCAGCGATTTCATGTCCAGCGAATAAGACTCCGAGACCAGCTCGACTTCAAATTCAAATAGCTGCGACAGGCTTTCCGCGCCGTGCATGCCGCGAAACTTCAATTGCTCTGGCGGCAAGGGCGTATGCGCCTTGACGACGCGTTCGCTTGGCACGGTGCGGTCCATCTCATCGTCTCCTTATGAGAATTCAAAGCTGCTGCGCTTGCTGCTACGAGTGTTGCGCGAGCACGCAAATGGCGCGCGCCGCATTGACTGCAATGTGAGGGCCGGCCACGTCATGGACCGCTTGCAAAAGGGCGGGTGCCGCCGTGAAGCGGAGAGCACCGATGCCGGGGATATCTGTCTCTGTATCTACTTACGCGCCGGTCTGTCGCCAGCGTGAGCGCCGATTGTAGGCAGCGTGCAAAGCGGGCGAGAAGCGCAAACACATGCTTTTGTGTTTTTTACGGTTCGGTAACAACGCTTGCGCCGACACCCCTGTCGCGTAAGGAATATGTCAAAACATCAGTACAGCAGGGCGAAAAGTGTGCATTTGTTTAGTGCTTGTTAGCTGGTTGTAAGAAAAATCTGAAGTTGTGAGTTGTTCGTTGCATGCGGAAAGACGTGCCTAGAATTCTCCCTTCCGTGAAGCAGCGCGGAGCGTAGTGGTTGGTTCCAGGCAGCATCCCCAGGCATCTAAGCAATGACTATGGACTTCGCCGATATCCTCAATACACTCGATTCACGTCTGCCCTGCGGGGAAGACCTTGAATACGACGCTGACTTCCTGCAGTTGCAGCGAGCCGCGGCCGGCCGGGACGAACAGCAGTTCGGCTCGACCATCATCGCCGCGCAGCCGCCTGACTGGCGCGAGGTCGAACGCCTGGCCCGCGCGCTGCTTGAACGCACGCGAGACCTGCGCGTGATCGGCCTGTTGACCTGTGCATGGACCGAGATCCGCGGCCTGCCGGGTTACGCAGACGGGCTGGCGCTGGCCGTCGACACCCTGGAACGCTATTGGGAACCCGTGCATCCGCGCCTGGATAGCGTGGGCGAAGACGATCCGATGCCGCGCATGAACGCGCTGGCGGCGTTTGGCGATATGCAGGGCTGCGCGCGCAGCGTGCGCTCGGCGAGCCTGGTCAATGGTGTGCATGGGCAACTGTCCTTGCGCGATACCGAGGCGCTGCTGGATGGCAGCCGCCAGGATGCCGATTGCTATCCGGGTGGGCGTCCGCGCGTGGTCGCTCGCCTGCGCGACGCCTGGACGCAACGCGAAGCCGATGTGCTGGCGCTGGCGTCCGCCGCGGATGCGCTGCGGCGCATACAGAAACTTGTGACGGACAAATTGGGCCCCACGTGGACGCCGGATTACACCGCTGTCCTGCGCACGCTGAACGTCGTGCTGGATGCCGCGCGCGATGGGCCGCAGGTGTCCTCTGATGCAGCCGGAATGTCTGCGCCGCCGCAAGCGGCCCCACAGGATGACTCGGCGCAGGCGTCTGACGCATCCGCCAGCAGAGCGACATCCAATACCACATCCAACACCACACCCAACGCCGACGTGCGCTGGCAGGACGCGCGCATTCAGTCGCGGGACGACGCCATGGCCATGCTGAGCAAGGTAAGCGCGTACTTCGAGGCCAACGAGCCCGGCCACCCCGCGCCCTATCTGATCCGCCGCACCCAGCAACTCATTCCGTTGAGCTTTCACGACATCATCAAAAACCTGGCGCCCCAAGGCCTTGAGCAATTCGAGGCATGGTTGCCGCGCGACACGGAGAGCCGGCCGGATTCGTAGGGCGGGCCAGCCCCCACATAAACAAGAGGAGACAACACCATGGCGACCAGCCTGAAAGGAAGCGGCCAGAAGTTCATTGCCAGAAACCGCGCGCCGCGTGTGCAGATCGAGTACGACGTGGAGATCTATGGCGCGGAGCGCAAGATCCAGTTGCCCTTCGTGATGGGCGTGTTGGCCGACCTGGCCGGCAAGTCCGAAACGCCCCAGCCCGAAGTGGGCGAGCGCAAGTTCCTGGACATCGATATCGACAACTTCGATGAACGCATGCGTTCGATTCAACCGCGCGCGGCGTTCCAGGTAGACAACACGCTGACCGGCGAAGGCAACTTGAACGTTGATATCACGTTCGAGAGCATCGACGATTTCTCGCCGGCCACGGTTGCCAAGAAAGTCGGGGCGTTGAACGAGCTGTTGAGCGCGCGGACCCAACTGGCCAACCTGCTGACCTACATGGATGGCAAGTCGGGCGCCGAGGAACTGATCGGCAACGTGCTCAAGAACCCCGCGCTGATGAACGCGCTGGCGGCCGCACCCAAGCCTGAAGCACCGCCCGCATCCGACCCCGCAGCCACGGACCCGGCCGCCTAGTTCCGCTTGAACCGTTTTCGGAGAATGCCATGACCGCAGTGGCCAAACGCGCGGACGCGCGCGCTGTCGACACCCTGGAGGCCGACGACCTGTCCGCGCTCCTGAAGAAAGAGTTCAAACCCAAGACCGAGCAGGCGCGCGAGGCGGTGGAACACGCCGTGCGCACGCTGGCGCATCAGGCGCTTGAGAACAGCGGCGTCGGGCTGTCGTCGGATGCCTACCGCACCATCCAGGCGATCATCGCCGAGATCGACCGCAAGCTGTCCGAACAGATCAACCGGGTGATGCACCACCCCGAATTCCAGCAGCTTGAAGGCGCGTGGCGTGGCCTGCATTACCTGGTCACCAACACCGAAACCGACGAGCTGTTGAAGATCCGCGTGATGAGTATCTCGAAGGCGGAGCTGGGGCGCACGCTCAAGCGCCACAAGGGCGTGGGCTGGGACCAAAGCCCCATCTTCAAGCGCGTGTACGAAGAAGAGTATGGCCAGTTCGGCGGCGAACCCATCGGCTGCCTGGTGGGCGACTACCATTTCGACCACAGTCCGCCCGATGTGGAACTGCTGGGCGAGATTGCCAAGATCTCGTCCGCCGCGCATTGCCCCTTCATTGCAGGCGCATCGCCCAATGTGATGCAGATGGATTCGTGGCAGGAGCTGGCCAACCCGCGCGACCTGACCAAGATCTTCACCAACACCGAATACGCCGCGTGGCGCAGCCTGCGCGAGTCCGAGGACTCGCGCTATATCGGGCTGGCGATGCCGCGCTTCCTGGCCCGCCTGCCTTACGGCGCGCGCACCAATCCGGTGGACGAGTTCGACTTTGAAGAAGACACCGACGGCGCCAATCACGACCGCTACACCTGGGCCAATTCCGCTTACGCGATGGCGGCGAACGTGAACCGCTCGTTCAAGTTGTACGGCTGGTGCACATCGATCCGGGGCGTGGAGTCTGGCGGCGCGGTGGAAAACCTGCCGTGCCACAGCTTTCCCAGCGATGACGGCGGGGTGGACATGAAGTGCCCGACCGAAATCGCCATCAGCGATCGGCGCGAGGCCGAGCTGGCCAAGAACGGCTTCATGCCGCTGGTGCATCGCAAGAACTCCGACTTTGCCGCCTTCATCGGTGCGCAGTCCTTGCAGAAGCCGCACGAGTACTACGAGGCCGACGCATCGGCCAATGCCAAGCTGGCCGCGCGCCTGCCGTACCTGTTTGCGTGCTGCCGGTTCGCGCACTACCTGAAGTGCATCGTGCGCGACAAGATCGGCTCGTTCCGCGAACGCGATGACATGGAGCGCTGGCTGAACGACTGGATCATGAATTACGTGGATGGTGACCCGGTGAACTCGTCGCAGGAAACCAAGGCGCGCAAGCCCTTGGCGGCGGCTGAGGTGCAAGTGCAGGAAATCGAAGACAACCCGGGCTATTACTCCGCCAAGTTTTTCTTGCGGCCGCACTATCAGCTTGAAGGGCTGACGGTGTCGCTGCGGCTGGTGTCCAAGCTGCCTTCGCTTAAGCAGAACGAAGGCTGAGCCTCAGACTAGATGGGCGCAGCCGCGCCCGATAACTTCAGGAGACAGATGTGGCTGTGGATATGTTCATGAAAATCGATGGCGCCAACGGCGAATCCAAAGACGCCAACCACAAGGACTGGACGGATATCGTGTCCTTCTCGTGGGGTGCGACGCAGCCGGGCAACCTGGCCAGCGGCGGCGGCCTGGGGGCGGGCAAGGCCAGCTTCAACGACTTGCACGTGGTGGCGCGTATCGACAAGGCGGCGCCCGCCGTCATGAAGCACTGCGCCAGCGGCAAGCACCTAGGCAAGATCGAGCTGTCCATGTGCAAGGCGGGCGGCGAGCAGATCGAATACTCCAAGATCACGCTGGAAGACGTAATCGTGTCGTCGGTGCAGATCTCGGGTGACCGCAGCGCCGAAGGCGTGGTGGTGAACTTCGCGTTCCAGGCAGCCAAGGTCAAGCAGCAGTACTGGGAGCAGACCGAAAAGGGCGGCAAGGGCGCCGAAAGCCTGGTGGCTTGGGATATCAAGCAGAACAAGGAAGTCGGTTAGCGCGGAGCCTCCATGTCTATAGTTGCCGTTCCTTTCGGCGCGATCAGCCTGTCTGGCCAGTTGGACGAGGTGCAGGCGCAGATTCGCCGCCGGCCGGCCGCCGCGGACTTGCGCGCGCAACTGTTCCAGCTGCTGGTGGTGCAGGGGGATTGGGCGCGCGCCGCTGAACAACTGAGCGTGTGTGGCGCGCTGAGTGCGCAGGCGCGGCCGATGGTGGCGCTGTACGCCAGCGCCATCGCGGCAGAGCGCGAGCGCGAAGCCGTGCTGGCGGGTCAGGGCGAGCCGGTCTTGCTGAACGAGCCCGATGCCTGGATGCAGGCTCTGATGTCGGCATTGAGCCAGGATGAGCGCGGGCCCAAGGCCCAGGCCGCCGATCTGCGTGCCCAGGCCTTGCAGGACGCAACGGCGGGCGCGGGCCGGGTGCAAGGGGTCATGCAGGACGCGCCGCTGCCGTTTCAGTGGATCTGTGACGGTGACAGCCGCCTGGGACCCGTCTTCGAGTTCCTGGGCGCGGGGCGCTACGTGTGGCTGCCCTTCGCGGCGCTCAAGCGGGTGCGCCTGCTGGCGCCGGAAGGCCTGTGCGACCTGGTGTGGGCGCGCGCCGAGATCGAACTGGTTGGCGGCCGGTCGTTGCAAGGCCTGGTGCCGGCGCGCTATCCGCCCGCGCCGGGTGCTCGCATGATTGACCTGCCTGACCCCGTCAAGCTAGGGCGGGTCACCGAATGGCGGCCGCTGTATGCCGACACCTATGCGGGCGTGGGTCAGAAGATGTGGCTGACCGACGCGGGCGAATTCGCGCTGCTCGACCTTCGTAGCCTGGAGTTTGCGTGATGGGCCACGCCGACGATACCGCCAGTTGGGAACCCCTTGCTCGCACGCCGCGCACCCCGCGCGCGGCGCGGGACCGTCTTCAGCCGTCGCTGCTGGATCGCTTGATGGACAACGAGCCGGCACGTCGCCAAGAGCCGCGCGACAGCGCGATGCTCACGCATGAGCAGTTGCGCGCGGCCGTGTTGCGAGATTTGCGCTGGCTGCTGAACACGGTCAACTTGCAAACGTCGCAGGACCTGTCAGCGCATCGTCCTGTCGCCACATCGACGCTTAACTTCGGTGTGCGCGCGATGGCCGGAAAGCGCATGTCGGAGATCGACTGGATCGACGTGGAAGACTCCATCCGCAATGCGATCTCTGCGTTTGAACCGCGCATTCTGGATTCCTCGGTCGAGGTGCGCTGCGTGACGGACACGGGCACGCTGGAACACCACAACGTGTTGAGCCTAGAGATCCGGGGCATGCTGTGGTGCGTGCCGCATCCGCTTGAGTTCCTGTTCCGCACGGACATCGATCTGGAAAGCGGACACATGGATCTGCGCGATCTGGGCGGCCTCTGATGGACGCCCGTTTGCTGGACTACTACAACCGCGAGCTCGTGTATCTGCGCGAGCTGGGAGCGGAGTTCGCGCAGGCACACCCCAAGGTGGCGGGCCGTTTGGGCATGAACGCGACGGAAGTGGCGGACCCGTATGTTGAACGTCTGCTGGAAGGCTTCAGCTTTCTGACCGCGCGCATCCAGATGAAGATGGACGCGGAGTTTCCGCGCTTCTCGCAGCGCTTGCTGGAAGTGGTGTATCCCAACTACCTGGCGCCCACGCCATCGATGGCGATCGTGCAGTTTTCGCCCAGCATGAACGAGGGCACGCTGGCGGGCGGCTTTGAACTGCCGCGCGGCACGCTGCTGCGTGGCCGCGTGCCGCGTGACGAGCAGACGCCTTGCGAATTCACGACCGGGCACGCCGTGCGCCTGTGGCCCCTGCAAGTCACCCAGGCCGACTTCACCGCCGCGCCGCAGGACCTGCCGCTGGCGCGCCTGGGCCTGGCGGGCCGGGCCGGACGCGTGCTGAGCGCGCTGCGCATCCGCATCGAAATCGGCGGCGGCCAGCGCCTGGAAGACCTGGATCTTGATCAACTGGTGTTCCATCTGAACGGGCAAGATCTGCAGATGCAGCGCTTGCTGGAAGTGTTGATGGGGCACACGGTGGCGGTGCTGGGTCACGACACGGCGCGACCGGTGGCGTGGATCAACAAGTTGCCGGCTACCGCCGTGCGCCACGAAGGGTTCGCGGATGACCAGGCGCTGTTGCCGGGCGATGCGCGCGTGTTCCAGGGCTATCGGCTGCTGCAGGAGTATTTCGCCTTTGCGCAGCGTTATCTGTTCTTCAGTGTGAATGGGCTGAAAGCGGGCTTGAAGACGGGGGCGAGGGCGGGCTCGAGCGCGGGCTCTCCCGGCGCGGCGCAATCGCCATCGCAAGGCACGCCGCGTGACACTCGCGCATTCGATCTGACCTTCCTGTTCTCGGTGGCCGCGCCGGAACTGGAAGGGGCAGTATCGGCCGACAACCTGGCGCTGCACTGCGCGCCGGTGATCAACCTGTTCCCCAAGCGCGCGGACCGCGTGGCGATCACGCCGCGCACGTCCGAGTATCACGTGGTGGTCGATCGCAGCCGCCCCTTGGACTACGAAGTGTTCGGCGTCACGCGCGTGACGGGTCACGCCTCTGCGCAGCAACAAGAGCAGGAGTTCCGGCCGTGTTATGGATCCCTGGGCAGCGACCCGGATGACTACGGCGCGTATTTCTCCGTGCGCCGCGAGCCCCGGCTGATCTCGGACACCGCCCAGCGCAACGGCACGCGCACCGGCTACACCGGCAGCGAAGTGTTCCTGTCGCTGGTGGACCGGAACGAAGCGCCGTTCTCTGGCCAATTGCGCCATGTTTCGCTGGAAACGCTCTGTACCAATCGGGACATGGCGATGTTGTTGCCCTTGGGGACGGACACGGACATGACGCTGCGGGTGTCGGCGCCCGTGCGCGCGGTGAAGGTGCTGCACGGCCCCACACGCCCCTGCGCGGCGCTGGCCGAGAACGCCGCCACCTGGCATTTGATCAGCCACCTGGGCCTGAACTACCTGAGCCTGACGGACCTGGACACGGAGCAGGGCGCGCAAACGCTGCGCGAGATGCTGCACGTCTACGGCAACCTGGCCGACCCGGTGGTGCGCAAGCATATTTCCGGCCTGCGGCACGTCAGCGCCAAGCCCGTGTATCACCGCTTGCCGGTGCCGGGGCCCATCGTGCATGGACGCGGCGTGCGCATCGCGCTGGAAGTGGACGAGGGAGCCTTTTCCGGCATCAGTCCGTATTTGTTTGGCGCCGTGCTTGAACAGTTTTTCGCGCGCCATGTCTCGATCAACATGATGTCGGAGCTGGTCTTGTCGACCCTGCAGCGCGGCGAGCTTGCCCGCTTCAAGCCCCGCATGGGACGCCGGCCCGCAGTCTAGGCCGGCGCCCCTCACGAACCGGAGCGCATGATGAAATCCGCAGTTAGCCTGAACCGTATCGCGTATGACCCCGTGCATCTGCTGGGCCAAGTGCTGCATATTGAACCCGACGGCCGCTACGCCATCGCGTGCGATGGCCGCACGTGGATTGCGCAGCGCGCCGCGAGTTGCCTGCTGGCGCCGAAACCCGGTGACGAGGTGCTGATCAGCGGGCCGGACCCATCGCGCGTGTATCTCATCGCGGTCACGGTGCAGGCCGAGCCCTTCCAAACCGTGCTGGAAACGCAGGGGGACTTGGTGCTGCGGTCAACGGGCGGCGTGCGGTTAGAAAGCGCGGGCGACCTGACGTTGCAGGGCCAGGATGCCGTGCGCGTCCGTACGTCCGAATACTCGGTGGAAGCTGCCGACGAACGCCATGCCTGCAAGCGTGTGCGCATGGTTGCCGAACAGTTGCACGCCACCATCGGCGAGACGCGGCTGGTGGGCCGGAACTACGAAGCCGTGCTGGACCGCATGACGCTCATGGCGCGCCTGTCGATGCGCAGCGTCAGCGAGGTAGACCAGTTGCGCGCGGGCTCCATTGATTTTCAGGCCGACCAAAGCGCGCGGCTGCATGCGTCGTACACGCTTGTGACGGGTTCCGACCTGGTCAAGGTGGACGCCAAGCAGATACACATGGGGTGACGCGGTGGACGTCACGCAACCCGTCGCCGATCAGGTTTCCCCCAGCGCCGCTGCCCCGAACGAGGCGCAGGCGCAGTGGTGGCGCGCGTTGGAACGCGAGCCCTACGCGCACGACCTGTTCCATGCCTTGCGCTGGATCGACGCGCATTGTGGCGCGCGCAAGCCGCTGGGGCGCGACACGGTGGCGCGTTATGAGCCCGTGCGGTTGCGGCAAGAGCCGTCGATGGCGTTCGCGCCGTCCACCGTGGCGCGGGTGCAGGCGGCGAAGGGCGACCGGCCCGCAGAGGTGTCGATCTACGGCTTCGGCCTGTTCGGCCCGAACGGCCCCTTGCCGCTGCATCTGACGGAACATGCCCACGAACGCATGGCGCATTACGGCGACCGCACGCTGGCCGCCTTTGCCGATGTGTTTCATCACCGGCTCATCCTGCTGTTCTACCGCGCCTGGGCCGACGCGCAAAGTACGGTCAGCCTGGACCGCAAGGATGCGCGCTTCACGCGCTATGTGGCCAGCCTGCTGCACATGGGCGAGCCATCCATGCAGCGGCGCGATGCCGTGCTGGACCATGCCAAGTACTTCATGGCGGGGCATCTGGTGCGCCAGACCCGCAACCCGGAAGGCCTCAAGCACATCCTGCAAACGTTCTTCGGCTTGCCGGTGCGCATCCGCGAATTCGTGCCGCAATGGATACGCCTTGAGCCCGAGCAGCGGCTTGGCCTTGGCAGCGCGGTGGGTTTGGGGCGCGACACGGTGCTGGGCGTGGCGGTGCGGGATGCGCAGCACAAGTTTCGCATCGAGATCGGCCCGCTGGCCTTGGACGATTACAAGAGCTTCCTGCCGGGCGGCCCGCGCGCGCAACAACTGACGCATTGGGTCAGGCATTACATCGGTGTGGAGCTGGCCTGGGACGTGCGCCCGGTGTTGCGTGCGCAAGATGCAGGCGGCGTGCGCCTTGGCGCGCCCCGGCCGTTGGGGCTGTCGGCGTGGCTGGGCAAGCGCCGGCCCGCGCAGGGCGATGCCGACGACTTGCTGCTGGACTATGAACGCAGGGAACAAACCCCGGCACGTGGCCGCTCGCCGGCTCAACCCTCCAGGACACCACGCGCTTGAGCGCGCCATGAAGCCATGTCGGATATCGGTCGTATCGAACTCTTCGGAAAGCTCAATCCGCTGCTCTACCAGGCACTGGAGGGCGCGACCGCATTCTGCAAACTGCGCGGCAACCCCTACGTGGAGCTGGTGCATTGGGTGCATCAAATTCTGCATGCCCAAGACAGCGACCTGCATCGCATCGCACGCGCGTTCGAGCTGGACCTGGGGCAATTGCAAGCCGACCTGACGGCCGAGATGGACCGCCTGCCGGCCGGCGCCGGTTCGGTGTCCGATCTGTCGGAACATATCGATCACGCCGTTGAGCGCGCGTGGGTGCTGGGATCCTTGCGTTATGGCGCGGCGCGCATCCGCAGCGGCCATCTGCTGGCCGGTCTGGTCAGGACCTACGCGCTGCGTCACGTGCTGCTGGGCATGTCGCCCCAGTTCTCGCGCATCGTGCCGGACAAGCTGCTTGAGCAGATGGATGCGATGGTGCAAGGTTCACCGGAAGCCGCCACCGCCACGGACGTGGTTGGCGACGATGCGCCGACGCAGGGTAAGGACCTGGCCGCGTTGGAGCGCTTTGCGGTTGACCTGACCGCCAAGGCCCGCGCGGGCGAGATCGACCCCGTGTCTGGTCGCGATGAAGAGATCCGCCAGATTGTCGACGTGCTGATGCGCCGCCGGCAGAACAACCCTCTGCTGGCCGGAGAGGCGGGCGTGGGCAAGACCGCCGTGGTGGAAGGCCTGGCCTTGCGACTGGCCGCGGGCGATGTGCCGCCGCCCTTGCGCGATGTGTCGCTGTATCTGCTGGACATCGGCCTGTTGCAAGCGGGGGCGGGCGTGAAGGGCGAATTCGAACAACGCTTGCGCAGCGTGATCGATGAGGTCCAGGCAAGCGTGCGCCCCATCGTGCTGTTCATCGACGAGATCCACACGCTGGTGGGCGCGGGCGGCGCGGCCGGCACGGGGGACGCCGCCAACCTGCTCAAGCCCGCGTTGGCGCGTGGTCAGCTTCGCACCATTGGCGCAACTACTTGGTCGGAATACAAGAAGCATATCGAAAAGGACCCCGCGTTAAGCCGCCGATTCCAGGTGGTGCAAGTGCACGAGCCGGACGAAGCGCGCGCGTTCAACATGTTGCGCGGCCTGGCCGAGACCTTGCAGGCGCATCACGGCGTGCTGCTGCTGGACGAGGCGATCACGGCGGCGGTGAGCTTGTCGCACCGCTACATCCCTGCGCGGCAATTGCCCGACAAGGCGGTGGCATTGCTGGATACGGCCTGCGCGCGCGTGGCGATCAGCCAGCACGCCGTTCCGCCCGCGCTGGAGGATGCGCGCCGTCGCATTCAGGCGCTGGAGACTGCGCTGCGCATTGCGCGGCACGAAGTCCATCTTGGCGCGGGCGACGCGCAGCGCGTTGAACGCCTGGAGGCGGAACTGGCCGAAGCGGTGCTGGCGGAAGCGACGTTGGCGTCTGGCTGGGAGACGGAACGCGAGTTGGCGGCAAAGGTGTTCTCGCTACGCGAGACTTTGAACGCGCCGACGGCGCCGGCTTCCGAACACGCAAGCACACGGCAGGCCTTGGCCAGCGCCGCGCACGCCTTGGTCAGCGGCCAGGGCGAGGCGCCGATGATACATACCGCTGTGGACGCGGCGGCGGTGGCGGCCGTGGTGGCCGACTGGACCGGCATCCCCGTGGGCCGCATGGTGCGCGATGAGGCACACGCCGTGCTGGCCCTGGCGGACACGCTGGAAAAGCGCGTGATCGGCCAGCGTGATGCGCTGGAGGCGGTGGCGCGCCGCATCCAGACATCGCGCGCCCGGCTCACCGATCCGGGCAAGCCGGTGGGCGTGTTCCTGTTGTGCGGCCCCAGCGGCGTGGGCAAGACCGAAACCGCGCTTGCCCTGGCCGAAGCGCTGTATGGCGGTGAACAGAACCTGATCACCATCAACATGAGCGAGTTCCAGGAGTCGCACACCGTCTCCACGCTCAAGGGCGCGCCGCCGGGGTACGTGGGCTACGGCGAAGGCGGCGTGTTGACCGAGGCCGTGCGCAGGCGGCCCTATTGCGTCGTGCTGCTGGACGAAGTCGAGAAGGCGCATCCCGACGTTCATGAGATTTTCTTCCAGGTCTTCGACAAGGGCTGGATGGAAGACGGCGAAGGGCGCTACATCGATTTCCGCAACGCCGTCATCATCCTGACGTCCAACGTGGGCACGGAGCGCATCGCCGCGCTGTGCCGCGACCCGGCGCTGATGCCGGACGCCGAAGGCTTGGCGGCGGCATTGCGTGAACCCTTGTTGCAGGCGTTCCCGGCGGCGCTGCTCGGTCGACTGGTGGCCGTGCCTTACCTGCCGCTGTCGGACGACATGCTGGCGCGCATCGTGGACTTGCAGTTCGATCGCGTGCGCCGCCGCCTGCAAGAGCACCATGGCGTGGCGCTGGACGTGGCGGAGGATGCGACGGCGCTGGTCGTGGCGCGCTGCACGGAAGTGGAGTCTGGGGCGCGCATGGTGGACGCCATCCTTACCAACACGGTGCTGCCGCAGATCAGCCGCGAACTGCTGGGCGCGTCCATGCAGGACCGCAAGCTGCAAGGTGTGCGCCTATCCGCTGCTGACGGGGAGTTTCGCTATGACTACACCTAAGCGTGTCGTGCTAGCGGCCCTTGTCGTCGGGCGCTTTCTTCACGGGCGCGGGGCGCAGGAAGCCACCGATCTCGCGCAGGTGATCGGAGGCGGCGCGGCCGTCGGTGGCCTCGCGCGGCCCGCGCAAGGCGTCGTCCACGGGGTGGGTCCGATGTTCAGCCAGCGGGTCGTGGGCGGGCAGGGTGGACGGCGTGCCGTCGGTGAAGACACTGGGCGAGCCGTCACCGGGCGCGTCGAACAGGGCCAGCGGATCGGTGACTGGTCGCGACACCGTGGCGTCGCCGCGTGGCAGATGGCGCAGGGGGTCAACAGGGTTGCGCGCGGCGGCGGAATCCAGGTCGAAGGGGTGGGTGGACACGTCGGGTGCGCTGCCCACCGGCAAGGTGCCGGGGCCGATCAGGTCGCTAAAGATGTCCTCGGTAGCCGTGGCGGCCACGGGTTCGGGATCGGCCGCGGCCATGACGGCTGCGGTGGCGGCTTCCGCCCGCAAGCGGTAGGCGCCGATTTCCAGTTCGTCGCCCGGGTTCAACGGCACTTCCTGATCGCGCGCGACAGGCTGCCCGTTGACGCTCACCGCGCTCATGCTGCTCAGGTTCATCAGGAAGCCCGTGGCGCCCGCGTCATGGATGCGGATGGCCGCCTGCACGCGGCAAATCTCGTGCGTGGCATCGGGCAGGGAAAGATGATTCTCGGGGCTGCGTCCCACCGTGCCACCGGGTGCCGTGAACTCGGCATGCATGGGTTCGAAGGCCGGATCGCCGGCATGTTGAAACACGGTGAGCTTCATGCCTATCTCCTGGGCGCCGGCGGCGCATCAACGGGCCTGGGCTGCCTTGGCCGACTTGAAGACCGGGCCCCATTGGGGATGCCCCGCTTCATTGGGAGCAAGTTCGAACGAGGGCTGCAATTGCAGGATGCGGGTGAAGCTGTCTTCGCAAAGCTGGTGGTAGCCGATGACGCAGTAGCTGAAGGCTTGGAGCTTCAGCGCCTCGACCCGAATGGACGTGGGCGCGGAGGCCAGGGCATCGGACGTGGCCACGGTACGCGCCACGTCGCCAAAGCGGCTGGCGGCGTATTCGTCGCGAACCTCTTGCAAGGCATCGGCGGCTTGCGGCGACGGCGAGGAACTACAGGCCGCAAGCACCGCAAAAATGGCAATCAGACTGAGACGGACGGGCTGTTTCATGGCACGGGCGTGTCGATTCACGACGAAATTGGCTTGGATATTCCGCCGATGATAGCGGCCCTGCGCCCAGGGGTTGCGTCGTGGCGTAACAGACGTGTGGGTTTTATTTCCGAGGGCCTATGAACGCTTTTTTTCACCGGACAAGCTTGGCGGGAAGGGGGGGCCAGGGGCGTTGGCGGCGCATTGCTGCTTGCCTGGCCGTGGGCGGGCTGCTCGTTGGATGCTCGTCCACCGCCAAGCGCGTGCCGGCGCCTTACGCCATCGAACTGCGTGCCGACCCGAAGGTAAACGCCAACGCCAGCGGCAGGCCTTCGCCGGTGCAGGTGACCATCTATGAATTGAAATCGGCCAGCACCTTCGAAGCCAGCGACTTCTTCACCTTGCAGGCCGATGCGCGTGCGGCGTTGGGCACCGAGCTGCTGAACACCGAGCAGGTGATCTTGCGGCCGGGTGATACCAAGGTGCTGCATTACCCCGGCAACCCCGACGCGCGCGTGGTGGGGGTGGTGGCGGCATATCGGGACCTTGAGCAAAGCAAGTGGCGCCTGCTGGTGCAGCTACCCGAACCGCAGAACACGAATATCTACAAGGTCTGGCAGTTTTCGCCGAATGAGGAGACGGTGAAAGTCGCGGTGACGCGCGCCGGCCTGGAAGAAGTGGACCGCAGCCGTTCGTGGTGGCCCTTCTAGCAGCAGAAAATCAAACGAGAACAAGAGAACCTGAGCATGGTGAGCAGAGACAAAGTGATTTGGTCGGAGGGTATGTTCCTGCGACCCCAGCATTTCCAGCAGCTTGAGCGGCATGTGCTGCACGCGGCGACGCGGCAGCGCGCGGCGGCGCAAGGGTTCTTCTGGGGATTTTCCCATCTGTCCTTGGACCGAGATGCTCTGGCGATCGGCAAGCTGGTGCTGACTGAAGCCACGGGCGTCATGCCCGACGGCACGCCGTTCGACTTTTCTGACCCCGCCGCCGCGCCCGCCGCGCTGGAGGTGCCGCCGCAGGCACGCGATACGCGCGTCATGCTGGCGATTCCGCGTGCACGTCCCGGTGCAACCGACGTGATCTACGAAGGCGAAGAGGACACCTTGGCGCGCTATCTGGTGCACGAGGCCGAGGTGGAAGACACCGGCTCGATGGGGCTGGAACCCGCCCTGCTGCAACTGGGCCGTCTGCGGCTGCGTCTGATGCTGGAAGACGAATTGACCGACGACTGGCTGGGCCTGGGCGTGGCGCGCGTGGTGGAACGTCGTCAGGACAACCGCGTGGTGCTGGACGACGGCTACGTGTCGCCGTGGCTGGCGGCGGGGGAGCACACGGTGCTGCGTGGGTGGGTCAACGAGCTCTACGGCCTGCTGGGTGCGCGCAGCGAGGCGCTGGCCGAGCGTTTGTCGCAGCCGGGGCGCGGCGGCGTATCCGAGGTGTCCGACTTCATGCTGCTGGAAACCGTCAACCGTTACGTGGGCGCGCTGTGGCATGCGCGCCAGAGCGCCGCGCTGCACCCCGAACGCCTGTTCCACGACTGGCTGATGCTGGCGTGCGATTTGTCCACGTTCACGTCCACCACACGGCGTCCGGAAATATTGCCCGAGTACGCGCACGACGATCTTCAAGGGACCTTCGCACCGCTGATGCACGAGCTGCGCCGTTCGCTGTCGGCGGTGCTGGAGCAGCGCGCGTTGCAGATCCCGCTGCAAGACCGGGGCCAGGGCGTGCGGGTGGCGCAGATCACGGACCCCGAACTGCTGCAAACCGCCGGCTTCGTGCTGGCGGTGCACGCGGACATGGGTACCGATACCGTGCGCGCGCGCTTTCCCGCGCAGGTCAAGATCGGCCCGGTTGAACGTATTCGCGATCTGGTGCACTTGCAGCTACCCGGCGTGGCGGTGCGCGCGTTGCCGGTGGCGCCGCGCCAGATTCCTTACAGCGCGGGGCACGTGTATTTCGAACTGGATAAAAGCGGCGACTTCTGGAAGCAGTTGGAGCGCACCGGCGCGCTTGCGCTGCATCTGGCCGGCGACTTTCCCGGGCTGACGATGGAGTTCTGGGCGTTGCGGGATTGAACGCGGAGACAGCTATGCATGCATCGGATCACACCCTGTCCGCACCGCCCGGTGGCTTGGGCGACAGCCCTGGCCAGGCTTCCAGCCGGTTGCGGCCCCACGACTACGTCATCAGCGGCACCAACCCGCTGGTGGCGGCGGCCAACCCCTTGTTGGACCTGATTCCACAGATCCGCGCAACGGCGGCGCATCCGTCGCCCGCGATGCTGCGCGAGCACTTGCTGGACGAGGTGCGCCAGTTTGAGCTGCGCGCGCAGCAGGCGGGCATATCGAACGAAACCATTCTGGGCGCGCGCTATTGCCTGTGCACGGCGCTGGACGAAGCCGCGGCGCTGACGCCGTGGGGCGGGGGCGGCGTGTGGTCGGCGCATAGCCTGCTGGTGACCTTCCATAACGAGACCTGGGGCGGTGAAAAATTCTTCCAACTGCTGGCCAAGCTGTCGCAGAACCCGGCGCAACATCTGGACTTGCTGGAGCTGCTGTACTACTGCCTGCTGCTGGGCTTTGAAGGCCGCTACCGCGTGATGGACAACGGCCGTTCGCAACTGGAAACGCTGCGCCAGCGTTTGTTGCGGATTCTGCGTGGTGCGCGCGGCGAGTACGCGCTGGCCTTGTCGCCGCATTGGCGCGACGAGCCCGCGCAGACGCCGTTGCGCCGCTTGCCGGTGCCGCTGTGGGTCTTTGGTGCGCTGGCCGCCGTGCTGGCGCTGGCCTTGTACTGGGGGCTGGGCTGGCGGCTGGGTAGCCAGTCGGACGGGGTGTTTGCATCCATCAGCCAGCTTAAGCCGCCCGTGGTCCAGATTGCGCCGGTGGCGGTGAAGCGGCCCGCGCCCACGCCGCGCCTGG
Organism: Achromobacter colocynthidis; assembly: GCF_057334535.1. NCBI lineage: Bacteria > Pseudomonadati > Pseudomonadota > Betaproteobacteria > Burkholderiales > Alcaligenaceae > Achromobacter > Achromobacter colocynthidis. The sequence continues at coordinate 406,094 of NZ_JBHFIZ010000038.1, read as the reverse complement.
CGGTGTTCCTGGCCCCCGAGATCCGCGACCAGTTGGTCAGCGTGCGCGACGAAGTCGACCGCAGCGTGGTGGTGCTGCGCGGAGACGGCGTGTTCGAGTCCGGCGCGAGTTCGGTTCGTGATCAGTACTTGCCGGTGCTGTCGCGCGTGGCGGACGCGCTGCGCGAGACGCAGGGCAACATTCTTGTGCGCGGCTACACCGACAACATACCGATGCGCAGCGCGCGTTTTCCGTCCAACTGGCATCTGTCGCAAGCCCGCGCCGACGCCGTCAAGGACATGCTGGAACAACGCCTGGGACAGTCGGCGCGCGTGCGGGCCGAAGGGCGCGGAGACGCCGACCCGGTTGCGCCTAACGACACGGCGGCAGGCCGCGCGCTGAACCGCCGCGTGGAAATCACGGTGCTGGTGCCGCCCGCCCCGCATGAGGGTGGCGCACAAGGAGGCCAAGAATGATCTATCGATTGTTCGGATGGTTCTTCAGCCGGCGCGTATGGAATTTCCTGGGGCTGGTGGCGCTGGCGCTGCTGATCTGGATTGCGGGGCCGCTGATTGCAGTGGGGACTGTACGGCCGCTGGAAAGCCAGGTGGTTCGCATCATCGTGATCGTGGCGATGTTCGCGATCTGGCTGCTGCGGTGGTTGTGGCGCAAGTGGCGCGAAGGGCGCTTGAACGCGCAATTGTTGGGCCAGTTGCGTCCCCGGCCGCGCGCCGAGAAAGCGGTGGAGGAGGCTGCCGAGAACGACGAGATCCGTCAGTTGGAAGCGCGCTTTGATGAAGCCGTTGAACTGCTGCGCAAGACGCGCTTCGAAAATCGCGGCAAGCGCCGTCCGCTGGATCGGTTCTCGAAACAGTACCTGTACCAACTGCCCTGGTACGTGATCATCGGCGCGCCGGGGGCTGGCAAGACCACGGCCCTGGTGAATTCGGGCTTGAACTTCCCCTTGGCCGAGCGCTACGGCAAGGTGGCCCTGCGCGGCGTGGGCGGCACGCGTAATTGCGATTGGTGGTTCACCGACGACGCCGTGCTGCTGGATACGGCGGGGCGCTACACCACGCATGAAAGCGACCCCACGGGGGACGAGGAAGAGTGGCGCGGCTTTCTGCGCCTGCTGACGAAGTACCGGGGCCGGCAGCCGATCAACGGGGCCATGTTGACGGTCAGTGTTGAAGACCTGCTGTCGGCGTCCGACGCGCAAAGGGCGCAGCATGCGGCGGTGTTGCGGCGTCGCTTGCAGGAACTGCGCGAGCAACTGGGCATCGCGTTTCCGGTGTACGTGCTGGTGACGAAGACGGATCTGCTGTCCGGCTTCGAAGAGTATTTCGCGTCGTTCAGCCGCGACGAGCTGGCGCAGGTGTGGGGCTTCACCTTGCCCTATGCGCGCACGCAGGAGCCCGATTTCGATCTATACGCGGCCTTTCATGCCGAGTACGCGCTGCTGCAACGGCGGCTGGACGACGCGCTGCCGGAAGTGGTGGCCGCCGAGGAAGACCCGTCGCGGCGCGCGCTGGCCTATATGCTGCCGCAGCAGTTCGCCGGGTTGCAGAACATCCTGGGCCATTTCCTGAGCGATGTGTTTGCCACGTCGAAGTTCGAAGCGCGCGTTATCCCGCGGGGCGTGTACTTCACCAGCGGCACGCAGGGCGGAGAGACCTTCGATCAGGTAACCGGGCATCTGAAGCGCTATCTGCGCATCGATGGCGCGGCCGCGCCTGCGTCCAGCGTGCCGGGAGAAGGCGAGGGCCGCAGCTACTTCCTGAAGAACCTGCTGCGCGATGTCATCTTCCGCGAAGCGGGCCTGGCGGGCCGTAACCTGCGTTGGGAACGTCGTTATCGACAACTGCACTGGGCGGGCTACGGCGTCGTCACGGCGATGTTCGTGGCGTTGATTGCAGGCTGGGCGCTGAGCTACCGCAACAACTCGGGGTATGTGGAGGAAGTGGCGCGCCGCGTACCGGCGGTGGAAAAGCTGACGCGCGACATCAAGATCACGCGCACGGGCGACGTGCTGGGGCTGATGCCGTTCCTGGACAGCCTTTGGTACCTGCCGCGCCACGAGAGCTTTGAAATCGACCAGCCGCCGCTTGCCTACCGCTTCGGGCTGTATCAGGGTTTCAAGCTGCAAGCCGCTGCGCAGGGGGTGTACGACAACACGCTGGATCAGGTGCTGTTGCCGCAAGTGGCGCGGCGCATCGAGGCCGCGCTGCGAGATGCGTCGGCCAGCGATCTGGAGTATTCCTACGAAGCGTTGCGCGCGTATCTGATGCTGTACGAGGCCGACCGCTACGACGCGGAGTTCATGCATGCGTGGCTGCTGTCGGACATGCAATCGACGTTGCCGGACGGCTACACGCGCCGCCAGTACGAGCAGTTGTCGCTGCACTTGCGCAACCTGACGCAGGGTCACGTGCTGGCCTCGCCTTTCCCGAAGGACGAGGCGCTGGTGGCGCAGGCGCGCGAGAAACTGGCGCGCTACACGCTGGCGCAACGCGCCTACAGCCGCTTGCGCCGGACGCTAGCCAATACCGATATCGCTCCTGAAAACACGGTGGTGACGTTGGGCGGCGCGCAGGCCAGCGCCGTGTTCGTGCGCAAGAGCGGCAAGCCGTTAAGCCAGGGCATTCCGCCGCTGTATAGCTATCGCGGCTATTGGGATGTGTTCAACAAGCGCGTGTCCAGCGTGGCCGAGGTGCTGCGGTCGGACGATGCGTGGATCTTGAACATTCCCGCGCCGGGCGTGCTGGACCAGGCCGCGCAACGCCAACTGGTGGCGGGCATCAAGCGCCTGTACATGAATGATTATGTGGCGCAGTGGGACGCCTATCTGAATGACTTGCAGTTGGCGCCCAGCAAGTCCTTGCTGCAGAACATCCAGATGGCGCGCACGCTTTCCGCGCCGGAATCACCGCTGGTGCAACTGGTGCGCGGTGTCGCGCGCGAAACATCCTTGCTGCGCGACTCGGCCAAGGATGATCGATCGCTGGTGGATCAGGCGCGCGACCGTGTCAGCAGCACGCGTGAAGCCTTGGAGCAGATGTTCGGACCGACGGGGCCGGGCGCCGCCGCGCGCGCGGATGCGTCGGATGACAAGCTGGAACGCATCGTGGATCAGTACTTCGAGCCGTATCGCCGGCTGGCGCAGGGCGAAGGCGGAGCCGGGGGCGCCGCGCCACCCATCGCCGCCACCACGGGCCTGATCAATGAGCTCTACACCTATCTGACGGCGGCGGATGCGGCTTTGCGTAGCGGCAGCCCAACCCCCAGTTCGGATTCGGTGACCAAGCTGCGCGCGGAAGCCGGACGCCTGCCAGGACCCTTGCGCGATGTGCTCAATGCGTTGTCGGTGAATGCGTCAGGCGAAGTGTCCGATGTGGCGCGCGCACGCATGGGCGAGACGGTGTCCGCCACCATCGGCGTGTTCTGCGGCCAGTCGGTGGCGGGGCGCTATCCGTTTTCCAGCCGCTCGACGCGCGACGTGGCCCCCAACGACATGGCGCGGCTGTTCGCGCCCAACGGCTTGATGGACGACTTCTTTCAGAAGAACCTGGCGACGCAGATCGACGTGTCCGGGTCGCGCTGGCGCTTCAAGCCCGGTGTCGATGGTCGGCAAGGTGGCAGCTCGGCCACGCTGGATGCGTTCCAGCGCGCGGGCGTCATCCGCGATGTGTATTTCATGGCGGGTAACCCGCTGCCGTCGTATCGCGTGGCCATCCGGCCGGTGGAGATGGACGCGGGCATCACGCAGTTCGTGATGGACGTGGACGGCCAGTCGGTGCGTTACGCGCATGGCCCGCAGGTGGCGACCACGGTGCAATGGCCGGGGCCTCGGGGCAGCAACCAGGTGCGGATCGAGTTGACGCCGCAAGTCGGCGCGGCAGGCATGACGCCCTCGGGCCCCTGGGCGCTGAACCGCATGCTGGACCGCGCGCAGTTGCGGCGTGGCGCGTCGCCGGAGATCACCTTGGCCACCTTCGATCTGGGTGGGCGCAAGGTGGTGCTGGAGATCACCGCCAGCAGCGTCAAAAGCCCTTTTCATCTAGCCGAGATGCAGGCTTTTGCCTGCCCCGGCGCGTCGTGACCAGGACATCGACATGGACCTAGGAGTGGAGAGCGGGCAGGTAGGCTGGTACGGCAAGATCCCGGCCGCCGGGGACTTCGTGCACCGGCGGCTGCCGCGGGAACTGATCGCGTGGTGGGACCACTGGTTGCAGTTCGGGCTGGTGGCGCTGAAGCAGGCGCCGGACGCCACGGCGGCGCGCAGCTTTGCGTCGGCACCAATCTGGAATTTCGCCATTCCGGCAGGGCCCGGCGCTGGCGTGGCGCAGCTGGGCTGCATCACGCCAAGCCGCGATCGCGTGGGGCGTGGCTATCCCTTGTGCGTGGTCGTGGCGCTGCCGCCCGCGCAATATCACAGCAGCATGCTGGACGGCGCCAGCGACTACTACCGTCAAGTGGGCGCCAGCATGCTGGCGGCCGTGCGCCATGGCTGCGCGCCGGAGCAGTTTGACCGCAGCCTTCAGCAGGTACGCATGCCTGCCGCCTCGCCAAGCCCGGTCGCGCCGCGCGCGGGCAACGACATCATGGACATCTTGCGCGCGGGGCTTGAGCAGGAATCGGCGCCCTTGGCGCGCCGCGCCTTGAATGCGTGGCCCGACCTGCCGTTCTGCTTCAACCCCAGTTCGCACACCAGCTATTGGTGGACCAACCAGGCGGACGGCGCGGCGTTGCAAACCTACGTGCATGGCGGCGCGCTGAACGCCACCTTGTTCGCCAGACTGTTCTCGTCGCTGCCGACGTGGCGGCCATGAGCCCGATAGACCCCGGAGGACCGCGCATGACACCCGCTTCCATCATGCCGCCCGACTCGGGCGGGGCCGGTATTCCCGTCCTGCCTGTCGACCCGCGATTGGAGGATCTGATCCGCTTGCCGCCGGGCCGCAAGCGCCAGCACGAGATCACGCGCATTGTTGCCAGGCTGGCCGCGTCGCTGGCGCCGCTGCATGCGCAAGGCCGGGTGCATGGCGGTATTCATCCGGCCGCGGTCGGGTTTGATGGGGTCGCCTTAGACGGGGGCGCCTCAGACCGGGTCGCGATAGACGGGGTCGCCTTAGACGGGGTCGCCTCAGACGGGGTCGCCTCAGACGGGGTCGCCGCAGACCGGTGCGCCCTGAACAGCGTCGGCCTCGACGCATCGGGCCAGGCCATGCTGGCCACGCCGCCGGTGCAGCCTGCGCCGGATGCCGAGGACGCGCCTCGTCATGCCGGCTTTGCGGCGTTCGAGCAATACACGGATGATCCGGCGTATCCCTGTGGCCCGTGGACGGACGTGTACGGGTTGGCGGCGCTGGCGTACTTCCTGGCAACGGGCAGCGCGCCGCCCAGCGCGCTGGCGCGTCGCGTGCGCGATGATTGTCTGCCCCTGGAGGAATGGGGCGCGAACGAATACGACAAGGCGTTTTGCGACGCGGTGGACAGCGGTTTGGCGATGCCGGCGCACGCACGGCCGCAGACGGTGGCGGCGTTCGCGGCAGCGATGGGGGCGTTGCCCCTGCGGGAGCCAACGGTCTTGCCTGTCGTCCCGCCGACGATAGCCATGCCTGTTGATGAGGAGCCGCTGCTTGCCGAGGCCGACCCGGTGGCGCAGACGCCACCGGAATATCCGCCTCGCCGCCGCACGCGCGTCTTGCCATGGGTATTGGCGTGCTTGTTGCTGCTGGCCGCAGTCGGGGTTGTCTGGATGCAGATGACGCCTGCCCCTGTCCAACTGGCTGGTACGCCGCAAGCATCAGCGCCTACTCCCGCACCGATCCCGGCGCCGCAGCTTCCTGAAGCCGCGCCCGCCGGGCAAACGCCATCCGAAGCCCAGCCAGAACGTCAGCCCACACCTGAGCCCACACCTGAGCCTGATGCTCGGCCTGAACTTCAGCCCGCACCTCAGCCCACACCGCCGACCGACCTTCAGTCGGCACCCGAGTCTGCGTCTCAGCCGTCGTCTGCCCCGGAGCCGTCTCGCGTTGACTCCGACACCGGTGGCGGCGCACCCGCGTCGGCGCCCGCTGCCGCTGCCGAGGCTTCCAACAACGCGCCGACGCCCGCCACGACCGCAGCGCCCACCACAGCGTCCGAAACCCCACCTGATGCAGCACCCAAAGCACCGCCCAAGGCAGCGCCTGTAGCAGTGCGCGTGGCGGTGCGTCCGTGGGGGGAAGTGCTGATCAATGGCCGGTCACGCGGCGTTAGCCCGCCCTTGCGCGAGTTGTCTCTGACGCCGGGCCGCTACCAGGTGACGGTGCGCAACGCGTCGGCGGGCGAGCACCGCATGACATTGACCGTTGCGGCGGGCAAGCCCGCCTCGATCTCGCACGAGTTCAAGTGAAGGGGTGAACGGCGGACGCCGGCTCAGGGCAGCGTGGACTCGCCCTTGAGCAGATCGTCCAGCGTCTCGCGCTGGCGCACCACGTGATAGTGGTCGCCATCCACCATGACTTCAGCGGCGCGGGCGCGTGTGTTGTAGTTGCTGGCCATCGCCATGCTGTAGGCGCCCGCGGATTCCACCGCCAGCACATCGCCTGGCTTGATCGCCAGCTTGCGCTGCCTGGCCAGCCAGTCGGCGCTTTCGCACACCGGGCCCACGATGTCGTATTCCACTTGATCGCCCGCGCGCGGGCGCAGCGCCTGCACGCCGTGGTAGGCCTCGTAGAGCGCGGGGCGCAGCAGGTCGTTCATGGCGGCGTCGACAATGGCGAAGTTGCGGGCCTCGGCGTGCTTCAGATATTGCACGGTGGTCAGCAGCACGCCTGCGTTGCCGACGAGCGAACGGCCCGGCTCCAGCACCAGGTGCAGATGCCCCTGTCCGCGCGCGTTCAGGCGTTCAAACACGCGGTCCAGCAGCGCCTTGGGTGACGGGGGTGTTTCATCCGTATAGCGGATGCCCAGGCCGCCGCCCAAGTCCAGATGGGCGATGCGGATCCCGTCCTGATCCAAGGCGTCGATCAGGTCCAGCAACTTTTCCAGCGCATCGAAATAGGGACTGATGTCGGTCAGTTGCGAGCCGATATGACAATCGACGCCCACGATATCCAGGCCCGGCAAGGACCGCGCGACGCGATAGGCGTCCAGCGCCGACTCGATGGCAATGCCAAACTTGTTTTCTTTCAGGCCGGTGGAGATGTAGGGGTGCGTCTGCGCGTCCACATCGGGGTTCACGCGCAGCGACACCGGGGCGCGCACGCCAAGCGCTTCGGCAACGTCGGACAGACGGTGAAGTTCCGCTTCGGACTCCACGTTGAAGCACTTCACCTTGGCCGCCAGCGCGTCGCGCATTTCCCAGGCTTGCTTGCCCACCCCGGAAAATACGATCTTGGACGGGTCGGCGCCCACCGCCCGCGCGCGCTTGAGCTCGCCGCCGGACACGATGTCAAAGCCCGCGCCCAGCCGCACGAATTCCTTCAGTACCGCCAGATTGGAATTGGCCTTCATGCCGTAGCAGACCAGCACGGGACGTTGCCCGATGGCGCTATGGTAGGTTTCCCAGGCGGCTTTGAGGGCCGCGCGGGAATAGACGTACAGCGGGGTGCCTAGCCCATGCGCCAGATGGTCCAGCGGCACATCCTCGGCGTACAGTACGTTGTTGCGGTACTGGAAATAAGGATGGCCGGCCAGCTCGGGCGGCAAGGGATAGGCTGACGTCATGGAATCGAGGGCGCTGGGGGAATTTGCGGCGCGGGCTGCGAACTCGACGGCGGCTTGCCGTCAGGCGTCGGCATATATAAAGGCCCCTTGTACCCGCAAGCCGCCACCATGCCGGAGGCCACAAGCGTGGCTACAATGCGAAGAGCCATGCGGCTGAATGCCAATTGGAACACTGGGAACTCCGTAATTCTTGCAGGCTCGATTATGACCGAAACCGAATTTCTTGCGTTGATCGACCAGGTGCTGGACAGCATCGAAAGCCAGGCCGATGACTGGGCGGCTTCGCTCGACGTCGATGTGGAAACCAGCCGCAGCGGCAATGTCCTGACCATGGTTTTCGAAGATAACACCCATGTCGTCGTAAATAGCCAGGCCGCCATGCAGGAGCTCTGGGTGGCCGCGCGCAGCGGCGGCTTCCACTACCGCTACGACGGTCAACACTGGCACGACACCCGGGGCGGCCCGCAACTGCCCGACGCCTTGTCCCAGATCTGCTCGGCCGCGGCCGGCGTGCCCGTCACGCTGAAACTATAAGGCTGGCGTACTCGGCAAGTAAAAAGGCCGGCCTATTCAGGCCGCCCTTTTTTCGTCAGAACGGGATCTTCTGTGACCAGGGCGCGGTGTTTTGCGTGCCCACGCCCGGTGCAACCTTGATCTGCGTGTCCGGGTTGCTGCTGCCGCTGCCCAGACCGTTCAGGAATTCACCCAGCGTATCGGCCTCGGCCAGCCCCAGGCGGGCGACGGCTTGGCCAGGGGGGAATTCCGAGAAGTAGAACTCGCCGTTTTCCACGATCAGGCCGTCGGGGCGGGGGCGCGGCTTTTCTTCCGGCACGCCCTTCAAGACGTCCTGCATGTAATCGACCCAGATCGGCATGGCGACGCCGCCGCCCGTTTCACGCGAGCCCAGCGACTTGGGCTGGTCAAAGCCCAGCCACGACGTTGCCACCAGGTTCGGGGTGTAGCCCGAGAACCAGGCGTCCACGGACTCGTTGGTCGTGCCCGTCTTGCCGGCGATGTCGTTGCGCTTGAGCAGCGCCCGCGCGCGGGCCGCGGTGCCGTAAGTGGCCACGCCGCGCAGGATGTCGTCCATGACCCAGGCGGTGCGCGGGTCGATGGCGCGGGCCGCCGCGTCGCCGGCCACAACGGGCCGGGACTGCATGATGACCTTGCCGCTGCTGTCGGTGACGCGGTCGATCAGGTAGGGCGTGACGCGGTAACCGCCGTTGGCGAACACCGAGAACGCGCCCGCCAGTTGCAGCGGCGTCACGGAACCCGCGCCAAGCGCCAGCGGCAGCACGGGCGGCTGGCGCGCCTTGTCGAAGCCGAAACGGGTCAGATAGTCTTGCGCGTACTGCGGGCCGATGGCCTGCAGGATGCGGATCGACACCATGTTCTTCGACTTGTACAGGCCTTGGCGCAAGGTCAGCATGGGCTCGTACTGGTTCCCGTAGTTCTTGGGATTCCAGGCCTTGGAGCCGGTTTGCGCCGCGGTCAGTTCAAACGGTTGGTCGGAAATCTGCGTGGCCGGGGTCAGGCCGCGCTCAAGCGAGGCGGCGTAGATGAACGGCTTGATGTTCGAACCCGGCTGGCGCCAGGCTTGCGTCACGCGGTTGAAGTTGCCGCGATAAAAATCGAAGCCGCCCACCATGGCGCGGATGGCGCCGTCTTGCGGGGTCAGGGCCACGAACGCTGCCTGCACTGACGGCAGGTTGATGATTTCCCAGTGGTCGCCGAACTTGCGGATGTAGACCACCGACCCGCGCTTGATGCGCTGGTCGGGCTTGGCCTTGTCGTTCAGCGCGCGCGCCACGACGGCCAACACTTTTTTGTCCGTGATGGTGATGATTTCGCGCGAGCTGCGCGCCAGCTTCACTTCGGTGGGGCTGGCCGACAGCACCAGGGCGGTGAGCAGGTCGCCGCTGTCGCTGAATTTGTCGAACACGCCGTCCAGGAATTCATCCAGCGCGGCCGGGTTGCTTTCGGTGCCCGGCGGCAGGTCCAGTTGTTCTTCGGGGCCGGGGTAGGGCGCGCGGCGGGTGTATTCCAGCACGCCTTCCCGCACGGCGCGATAGGCCGCTTCCTGGTCCTTGGACTGCACCGTGGTGTAGATGTTGATGCCGCGCGAGTAGACGTTGTCTTGGTAGACGTTGTAGAGCAGTTGGCGCGCGAGTTCGGCCACGTATTCGCCGTGGATGGCATAACCGCCTGCCGGCGTGCCTTCCGCCGATTTCATGACGATGGGCTGTGCCATCGCCTGCTTGTATTCGGGTTCGGTCAGGTAGCCCAGCGAAAGCATGCGGCCCAGCACGTAGCGCTGGCGCAGTTCGGCACGGGGGCGGTTCGAAATCGGGTTGAAGCGCGAGGGCGCCTTCGGAATGCCGGCCAGCATGGCGGCTTCGGCCGGCGTGACTTCCGACAGCGGCTTGCCGAAGTAGGCGCGCGACGCGGCCGCGAAGCCGTAGGCGCGGTGGCCCAGGTAGATCTGGTTCATGTAGAGCTCAAGGATCTGGTCCTTGGTGAGCTCGGATTCAATCTTGAACGTCAGCAGCAGTTCGTAGAACTTGCGCGAATAGGTCTTTTCCGACGACAGGTAGAAGTTACGCGCCACCTGCATCGTGATCGTGCTGGCGCCCTGCGTCTTCGACATGTTGATCACGTTGGTCAGGCCCGCCCGCACCACGCCCATCCAGTCGATCCCGCCGTGCTGGTAGAAGCGGTCATCCTCGGCCGCCAGCACCGCCGACTTCATGACGTCGGGAATTTCATTGAAGCGCAGCACGTTGCGGCGTTCTTCGCCGAACTCACCGATCAGGACGCGGTCCGCCGTGTAGACGCGCAGCGGCACCCGGGGGCGGTAGTCCGTCATGGCATTCAGGTTTGGCAGGTTGGGCCAAGCCAGCGCCAGCGCCATTCCGGCCAGCAATACGCCGCACAGGAACAGGCCGACACAGAAGATGCCGGTTTTTACGAAAAATCGCAGGATCGGGGAGCCGCTCTTGGCGGGCTTGTCTTTCTTGGAGGAATTCTGGGGCTTGCTCATCGCGGCGATTTTACGGGTAACTCCGGCCCCATCTCAGCGAGAGGGACCGGTTTCTGTAACAAGATTGTTCTGTGTGGTGCGCGGGCAACTGGCGGCAGATGTGATAATGCCGACATGAACTTTTCCGCTCACTCATGTCCGGAAGCTGACCCGGACCCAGCGCCCACTGGCGAGGCGCCTGAAAACGTGCCGTGCGCCGTCGAATGCACAGGCAAGGCTGTGCCGTTGCCGCACGATCTGCCCGTCTTCCTGGTCGGGATGATGGGCGCGGGCAAGACCACCATAGGCCGTAGTCTGGCGCGTGCGTTGGGGCGCGAGTTTATGGATCTGGATCATGAGCTCGAGGCGCGTTGCGGCGTTCGGGTGCCGGTTATCTTCGAAATCGAGGGCGAAGCCGGTTTTCGTCGCCGAGAGTCCGCCGCCTTGGAGGAGTGTACCCAACGGCGCAACATAATTCTTGCCACCGGCGGCGGCGCGATCCTGGCGGCCGAAAATCGCCAACGGCTGCACGAGCGCGGAATTGTCATCTATTTAAGGGCCAGCGTGGACGAATTGTTCCGCCGGACCTGCCGCGACCGCAATCGGCCTTTGCTGGCCACGGCGGACCCCCGCGGCACCCTGCGGGACCTGATGACCTTGCGGGAACCCCTCTATAAAGAAGTCGCCGACCTGGTCGTGGAGACGGGCGCGACGCCCATCCACACCCTGGTCAAGGCGCTGCTGCCGCAATTACAAGCCTTTGAGAAGCGCATATGAACGTTGTTGACGTCGACACCCCGGGCGGAAGCTATCCGATCCATATCGGCCCCGGCCGCATCGATGCCCTGGACCAATGCATTCCCGCCGACGCCACCGCGATTGCGGTCGTGACCAACCCCACCGTGGCGGCGCTCTACGGCGAACGCGCCGAGGCGGCGCTGGCGCGCACCGGCAAGCGGGTGTTGCGCATTGAACTGCCGGACGGCGAAGCCTACAAAGACTGGCAGTCGCTGAACCTGATCTTCGACGCCTTGCTAACCCACCGCCTGGACCGCCGTTGCGTCCTGGTGGCCTTGGGCGGCGGCGTCATCGGCGACATGACGGGCTTTGCCGCCGCCGTCTACATGCGCGGCGTGCGCTTTCTGCAGGTGCCCACCACCCTGCTGGCGCAGGTGGATTCGTCGGTGGGCGGCAAGACCGCCGTCAACCATCCGCTGGGCAAGAACATGATTGGCGCGTTCTACCAGCCGGTGGCAGTCGAGATCGACACCGATGTGCTGAACACCCTGCCCGCGCGGGAAGTGTCGGCGGGGCTGGCCGAAGTCATCAAGTACGGCTTGATCCTGGACCCGGATTTCTGGACCTGGTGCGAAGAGAATGCGCAAAAATTGCGCGCCTTGGACCCGCAGGCCGTCGCCCATGCCATACGCCGTTCGTGCGAGCTGAAGGCGCAGGTGGTGGGCAAGGACGAGCGCGAGTCCGGCTTGCGCGCCATCCTGAACCTGGGCCACACCTTCGGCCACGCCATTGAATCCGGCTTGGGCTATGGCGCCTGGCTGCACGGCGAGGCCGTCGGTTGCGGCATGGTGCAGGCGGCGGAATTGTCTGCCGACGTGGCGGGCTTTGACCGGGCCGATGTCGAGCGCGTGCGCGCGCTGGTGGCCGCCATTGGCTGCCCCGTTGTGGCGCCCGACCTGGGCGCCGACCGCTGGCTGGACCTGATGCAGGTCGACAAGAAAACGGAAGGCGGGTCCATCCGCTACGTGCTCATGCCGCGCATTGGCGAAGCCTTCATGCGCGCGGCCCCCGACGACGCGGTGCGCGCCGTCTTGTCCCGAACCACCCAGTAACCGCGATTGGAGACGGTGTTGCAGATGAATGAACTGGCTTCTTACGCATCCGACCCGTCTCAATCGCGTGGTCGGAAAACGGCAGAGCCGCCGCCCGAGAACCGGACCGAGTTTCAGCGCGACCGCGACCGCATCGTGCATTCCGGCGCGTTTCGCCGGCTGGAATACAAGACGCAGGTCTTCGTCAACCATGAAGGCGATCTCTTTCGCACCCGCCTGACGCATAGCCTGGAAGTGGCGCAGATTGCGCGCACGCTGGCCCGCAGCCTGAAGCTGTCGGAAGACCTGACCGAAGCCATCTCGCTGGCGCACGACCTGGGCCATACGCCCTTCGGCCATGCGGGGCAGGACGAACTGAACGCCTGCATGCGCGAACTGGCGCCCGAGGCGGGCGGTTTCGAGCACAACCTGCAAAGCCTGCGCGTGGTGGACGAGCTTGAAGAGCGCTACGCGGATTTCAACGGCCTGAACCTTTGCTTTGAAACGCGCGAAGGCATCCTCAAGCATTGCTCGGCCGCGCACGCGCGCCAGTTGGGCGATGTGGGCGAACGTTTCCTGAACCGCACGCAGCCGTCGCTGGAAGCGCAACTGGCCAACCTTGCCGATGAAGTTGCCTACAACAACCACGATATCGACGACGGCCTGCGTTCCGGGTTGATCACGCTTGAGCAACTGCAAGACGTGTCGATCTTCGAACGGCATCACGCCTATGTGCTGGACCGCTATCCGGGCCTGGCGCCGCGCCGTGCCGTGGCGGAGACCATCCGCCGCATGATCAACACGCTGATCGTCGACCTGACGCAAACCTCGCTGGCCCGTATTCGCGACGCGGCGCCGGCTAGCGTGGACGACGTGCGCCGCTCACCGCCGCTGGCGGGGTTCTCGGACGACATCCGACGAGAGGCCGATGCCTTGAAGAAGTTCTTGTTCGACAACCTGTATCGGCACTACCAGGTGCTGCGCATGACGGCCAAGGCGCGCCGCATCGTGCGTGAACTGTTCGCGGCGTTTCTTGATGATCCGCGCTTGCTGCCGCCCGACTACCGGCGTCCGTCGTTCAACGAGCAGGCGCGCGCCATTGCCGATTACATCGCCGGCATGACCGACCGCTACGCCATTCGCGAACACAAGCGCCTGTTCGAAATGGGCTGACGCGGCCGGGGTTGGCCGGCCGCGCGCCTTGCCCGCTTAGCGGTGCTTTCGATAGGGTTCGTCTTCGGGCACGAACGTGGCTTCAGCGCGCGCATCGCGCATCCAATCCTGCATGGCCGGCAGCGCCAGGACCGCATCCATGTAGTCGCGCACGGCGCCCGCTGCAGCGATGCCGTAGGTGGTGAAGCGCGACACCACCGGCGCAAAGAATGCGTCGGCAATCGAGAATGCACCGAACAGGAACGGGCCGCCCTGGCCGAATTCAGCACGGGTGTCGTGCCAGATGGCTTGCAGGCGCGAGATATCCTGTTGCGCGGCCTCGGGCAGTTTGATGCCCGGTAGATGCGCTTCGATATTCATCGGCAGGGCATTACGCAGGGCGCCAAAGCCGCTGTGCATTTGCGCCACCAGTGAACGCGCGCGGGCACGGGCCTTGGCGTCCTTCGGCCATAGGCCGGCTTCCGGGTGTTGCTCGGCCACGTATTCACAAATGGCCAGCGAATCCCACACGGCGAAGTCGCCGTCCAGCAAGACCGGCACCAGCCCGGCGGGCGACACCGCACCCACCTTGCGTGAAAACTCTTCTGTGAAGAACCCGAGCTTTTGCTCGGTGAAGGCGATGCCCGTGGCACGCAGCGCCAGCCACGGCCGCAAGGACCACGAAGAGTAATTCTTGTTGCCGATGATCAGGGTGTACATGGCGCGGTTCCTTGCGGGGTGTTGATAAGTCGTTCTACCTGCTTGCGTTACGCCGCAGCAGCTTGCCCAGGTATTGGCCGGTATGGCTGGCCTGCGTGTTCGCGACATCTTCCGGCGTGCCTTGCGCCACCACGTAGCCGCCGCCATCGCCACCTTCCGGGCCCATGTCGATCAGCCAGTCCGCCGTTTTGATGACGTCCAGGTTGTGTTCGATGATGAGCACGGTGTTGCCGCTGTCGACCAACTGGTTCAGCACTTGCAGCAGCAATTCAATATCGCGGAAATGCAGGCCGGTGGTGGGTTCGTCCAGGATGTACAGCGTGCGTCCGGTGCTGCGGCGCGACAGTTCCAGCGACAGCTTCACGCGCTGCGCTTCACCGCCCGACAGCGTGGTCGCGCTTTGGCCCAGGCGGATGTAGGACAGGCCAACATCAATCAACGTGTGCAGCTTGCGCGAGATGGCCGGCACGGATTCGAAGTAGTCCAGCGCCTGCTCAACCGTCAGGTCCAGCACTTCGCTGATGTTGCGGCCCCGGTAGCGGATTTCCAGCGTTTCGCGGTTGTAGCGCTTGCCGTGGCACACGTCGCAGGGCACGTACATGTCGGGCAGAAAGTGCATTTCCACCTTGACCACGCCGTCGCCCTGGCAGGCTTCGCAGCGCCCGCCCTTCACGTTGAAGCTGAATCGGCCGGGGTCGTAGCCGCGAGTGCGCGCCTCGGGCACGCCCGCGAAAAGCTCGCGGATGGGCGTAAACAGGCCCGTGTACGTGGCGGGGTTGCTGCGCGGCGTGCGGCCGATGGGGCTTTGGTCCACGCTGATGATCTTGTCGAAATTCTCCAGCCCCTGCATCGACACGTAGGGGGCGGGTTCGCTTTGCGCGTGATGCAGTTGGCGCGACACGGCGACCGCCAGCGTGTCGTTGATCAGCGTGGATTTGCCGGAACCCGATACGCCCGTGACGCACACCAGGCGGCCGGCGGGCACGCGCAGTTCGACGTCTTTCAGGTTGTTGCCGCTGGCGCCGCTCAGGGTCAGCCAGGGCAGTTCGTCGTTGACCGGGCGGCGCGGGGGAATCGCGATCTCGCGCGCGCCGCTCAGGTATTGGCCGGTCAGGGAGTTCGGATCGCGCTGCACGGTTTCCGGATCGCCCTGCGACACCACTTCGCCGCCGTGCTCGCCCGCGCCCGGGCCCATGTCGACCACCCAGTCCGCCATGCGGATCATGTCTTCGTCGTGCTCGACCACGATGACGCTGTTGCCGAGGTCTCGCAGGTGCTGCAAGGTGCCGATCAGCCGATCGTTGTCGCGTTGATGCAGACCGATGGAGGGTTCATCCAGCACATACATCACGCCCGTCAGGCCCGAGCCGATCTGGCTGGCCAGCCGGATGCGCTGGGCCTCGCCGCCTGAAATGGTGTCGGCGCTGCGGTCCAGCGACAGGTAATTCAACCCGACGTTGTTCAGGAAGCTGAGCCGCGCCTCGATCTCGCGCACGATGCGCTGTGCAATTTCCTGCTTGGCCCCGGTCAGGCTCAGGTCGCGGAACCAGGCCAGGCAGCCGGACAGCGGCATGGCCTCGACTTCATAGATGGCTTGGCCATGGCGTTCGCCGCCGCGCGGATCGTGGCCGATCAGCACGTTGCGGGCCTCGGGGCGCAGTCGCGAACCCGCGCAGTCGGGGCAGGTCTTGATATTGCGGTACTTGCCCAGTTCTTCGCGCACCGTCGCCGAATCCGTTTCGCGCCAGCGGCGCTCCAGGTTCGGGATGACGCCCTCGAAGGTATGCCGCTTGACCGTGCTGCGGCCTTTTTCGTTCAGGTAGAGAAACGAAATCTCTTCTTCGCCGGACCCGTACAGGACTTTGTCGCGCAGCGCTTCGGGCAGGTCTTCAAACGGGGCTTCGATATCAAATTCGTAATGCGCCGCCAGGCTGGCCAACAGCGAATGCGTGAAAGCGTTGCGGCGGTCCCAGCCTCGGATGGCGCCGGCGGCCAGGCTCAGTTCCGGAAACGCCACGACCCGCTTGGGGTCGAAAAAGCCCACCTGGCCGATGCCGTCGCAACTGGGGCAGGCGCCCATCGGGTTGTTGAAGCTGAACAGGCGCGGTTCCAGCTCGGGCAGGCTGTGGCTGCACACCGGGCAGGCGTAGCGGCTGGAGAACACCTGTTCGTGCTCGCTGTCCATGTCCAGCGCCAGCGCGCGGCCGTCGGCCAGTTGCAACGCGGTTTCGAAGCTTTCCGCCAGGCGCTGCTTGCTTTCCGCCTTGATGCGCAGCCGGTCGATGACGACATCGATATCGTGCTTTTCGGTCTTCTTCAACGGCGCCATGCCGTCGATTTCCACCAACTGCCCGTCCACGCGCAGGCGCACATAGCCTTGCGCTTGCAGGCTGGCGCATTCGTCCTCGAAGCTGCCTTTCTTGCCGCGCGCAATGGGCGCCAGCACGGCCAGCCGCGTTTCGGGCGTCCAACCCAGTACCGCGTCCACCATCTGGCTGACCGACTGCGCCTGTAGCGGCAGGCCGTGCTCGGGACAGTAGGGCGTGCCCACCCGCGCATACAGCAGGCGCAGGTAGTCGTGGATCTCGGTGATGGTGCCGACCGTGGAACGCGGGTTGTGGCCGGCGGCCTTCTGCTCGATGGAGATGGCGGGCGACAGGCCTTCGATCAGGTCGACGTCCGGCTTGTCCATCAGCTGGAGGAATTGGCGGGCATACGCGGACAGGCTTTCCACATAACGTCGTTGGCCCTCCGCGTACAGCGTATCGAACGCCAGCGAAGATTTGCCAGAACCGGACAAGCCGGTGACGACCACCAGTTTGTGGCGCGGCAGGTCCAGCGAAACGTTCTTGAGGTTGTGGGTGCGAGCACCCCGTATGCGTATTGTCACGTCGATCGGGTGTCCATCAGGCTCTTTTAAGCGGTTTCAAAGGCCAACTTGTTACTATAGCGCGCCGAGTCCCCCCGCGTTCAAGGCAGTCCGTGATTTGGACTGAATGGGCTCCGGCGCCGCACCGCCAGATCAGACTGTGAGCGTGTGACATCCACGCGCGCGCACCGCCCTTGTCATTGTTGAATTTTCCGCATGCCGGCAGACATCAAACTGAAATTGACCCCTTCCGAGCGCCGCGCCAGCGTGGCTTTGGCCGGCCTGTTCGCCGCGCGGATGTTGGGGCTGTTCCTGTTGCTGCCGGTGTTTGCCGTGGCGGCGGCCGGCATGCCGGGCGGAGACGACCCCGCCCGCGTCGGCCTGGCGCTAGGCATGTATGGCCTGACCCAGGCGTTCATGCAGATTCCCTTCGGCCTGGCGTCCGACCGCTGGGGCCGCCGCCCCGTCGTGCTGTTCGGCCTGCTGCTGTTCGTGGCCGGCAGCATCGTCTGTGCGCAGGCGACCGATGTGTACTGGATCACCATCGGCCGCGCCATTCAGGGGGCGGGCGCCATCTCGGCCGCCGTCACCGCGTGGCTGGCCGATGCCACCCGCGACGAAGTCCGCACCCGCGCCATGGCGATGGTGGGCGCGTCGATTGGCCTGTCTTTCGCGGTGTCGTTGGTGCTGTCGCCCGTGCTGGTGGGCTGGTGGGGCTTGTCCGGCCTGTTCTGGACCATTGCCTGCCTGGGCGTGATCTGTCTGGCCGTGGCGCGTTTCGTCGTGCCCGTGGTGCCGCGCACCCAGGCCCGCACCATGCAAGCCGCCCGGCCGATGGAAGTGTTGACCCACCGCGACCTGCTGCGCCTGAACTTCGGCGTGTTCGTGCTGCATTTGATCCAGGTGTCGATGTTTGTCGTGGTGCCGGCCCTGCTGGCCAAGGTGGGGGGCCTGGACGCGCGCGAGCTATGGAAGGTTTATCTGCCCGTCATCCTGGTGTCGTTCGTGCTGATGGTGCCCGTGGTGTTCGTGGCGGAAAAGCGCCGCGCCCATCGAGGCGCCTTGCGCGCCGCCGTGGCGGGCCTGGTGCTGGTGTGCGCGTTGATGCCGGCGGCCAGCCATGGTTTCTACACGCTGGCCATCGCGCTGACGGGCTTCTTTGTCGCCTTCAACGTGCTGGAAGCCCTGCAACCGTCGCTGGTGTCGCGCGTGGCGCCGCAGGCTTACAAGGGCTTGGCGCTGGGCTTCTACAACACGGCGCAGGCGGCGGGGCTGTTCATGGGCGGCGCTTTAGGGGGCTGGCTGGCAGCGCATTCAGGCGCCAGCGCGGTGTTCATCGGCGCGGCTATTTTGTCGGCGGTGTGGTTGGCGGTGACCTGGGCGTTGCGGCCGCTGGCGTAAGGGCGGCTGAGGTGGGCGTGGGGCCGCTGGCTAAGGGCGGTGCGGCCCGTTGCAGGGCTGTGGATCGGGCTGTGGATCGGGCTCTGGATCGGGCTCTGGATCGAACTGGTTATGCGTCCCCGAATTCATCCGAAACGTCCCTGATCGCGCTGTGAATGGCGGCCAACAGCCCCGAAATCGATTCCCTGGGTGGATCGCTTTGTCACGAATCGCGTTTGGCGTGCCGCGTGCTTTTCGTCGATAATACGTACCAAATTAGGGCTTCACGGAAGTAGGGGTCATCAGGATCCCAGGCGTCGCCGGTCATTGTCATGATGACCGGCGTGTTTCATGAAGCCGGTCTTCAACATCGCTTTTTATGTTGTTGCCGGCGCGCTCGCGGCAACGCACAGGCGCAGGCTGTCAACAACTGAGGGACATCGGCATGGCATCGGTTAACAAAGTCATACTCGTGGGCAACCTGGGTCGCGACCCGGAAGTCCGCTACAGCCCGGAAGGGGCTGCAATCTGCAACATGTCCATCGCCACCACCTCCACCTGGAAGGACAAGGCATCGGGCGAGCGCCGCGAAGAAACCGAATGGCACCGCGTCGTCATGTACAACCGCCTGGCTGAAATCGCCGGCGAATACCTGAAGAAAGGCCGTTCGGTCTACATCGAAGGCCGTCTGAAGACGCGCAAGTGGCAAGACAAGGACACCGGCGCTGACCGTTACAGCACCGAAGTGGTGGCTGACCAGATGCAAATGCTGGGCGGCCGCGAAGACGGCGGTGGCGGTGGCGCCAGCTACGGTGGTGGCGGTGGCTACGACGACGCCCCGTCGCGCCCGCAACAACAACGCGCCCCGGCGCAACGCCCGGCCCCGCAACAGCGCCCGGCGCCTGCTGCGGCCCCGGCCAGCAGCGGTGCGAACCTGGCGGATATGGACGACGATATTCCGTTCTGATTCCGGCCACTGCACGGTTTCAATCAATGCCTCCGCAATGCGGGGGCATTTTTTTTTTGTAAGCCGGATCAACATGAATAATGAATAGTGGCGCGTGGCCGTGCGATGGGCAGGTCACACCGACCGCTTGAACACCTCAACCAGATAATCAATAAATGCCCTGGCCCGGGCGGTTTGATTTCTGCGTTGTGGGTAATACACAAAGAGGTCCGCGGACGGTAGCGTGAAGTCGGGTAACACCACCCGCAGCCGTCCGCTTTTCAAATACTTGGCCAGATCCCATTCCGACCGGATCAAGATGCCATGGCCGTCCAGCGCCCAGCCCAGCACGATATCTCCGTCATTGCTGGACAAGGCCCCATCCACCTTGATTGCCACGCTTTCCCCATCGCGGGTGAATCGCCACACGCCGTGCGCCTCATCGTTTTGCGTATGCAGGATGCAGCGGTGGGACGCAAGATCGGCCAGCGTGGCGGGTGTGCCGTGTTTATCCAGATAGCGCGGCGCCGCGCACAGGAAGCGACGGTTGGACATGACGCGCCGCGCGCTCAGGCGCCTGTCGGGTAGTTCGCCAAAGCGGATCGCCAGGTCGAACCCGCTTTCCACCAGGTCCACCGGGCGGTCGGTGACTTCCAGTTGGACTTGGACCTCGGGATAGCGCTTGGCGAAGTCGGAGACCAGCGGGGCGATGGTGGTGCGGCCGAAGCCTAAGGTGGCGTTCACTTTCAGCGCGCCGCGCGGGGTGGCGCCGCTGCTGGAGACGGCGTCTTCCATGTCGCGCAGGTCTTCGAGGATCTTGGTGGCGTGCGACAGATACGTCTCGCCTTCGCTCGTCAGGCTCAGGGTGCGCGTGCTGCGGTTTACCAGGCGCACGCCCAGGCGCCGCTCCATCAGCGCCAGGCGCTTGGTGGCGGCGGGCGGCGTCAAATTGAGTTCCCGCGCGGCGGCGGACAGGCTACCCAGCCGGGCCAGATGGATGAAGAACTCCAGTTCGGACGCGATGTCGGTTTTCACTGAAAGTAAATAATCAAATGAATAATGGTGAATCTTAGTGCGGGTATTCGCCTCTACGCTAGGGGTTCCCATTTGCACCAACGCCGCGAACTGGCGGCGCATCAGGAGACACCCATGAGAATCGTCGAGATCCGCGAACAGACGCTGCCCATCAGCTCGCCCATCCGCAACGCCTATATCGATTTCAGCAAGATGACGCTGAGCCTGGTTGCCGTGATCACCGACGTGATCCGCGACGGCAAGCCGGTGGTGGGCTACGGCTTCAATTCAAATGGCCGATATGGCCAGGGCAAGTTGATGCGCGAACGCTTCATTCCGCGCGTGATGGAGGCGGATCCGGAATCCCTCGTGGACGCGACGGGCAAGAACCTGGACCCGCACAAGATCTGGAACGCCATGTTTACGAACGAGAAGCCGGGCGGCCATGGCGAGCGCTCGGTGGCGATCGGCACCATCGACATGGCGGTGTGGGATGCGGTCGCAAAGATCGAAGGCAAGCCGCTGTTCCAGTTGCTGGCCGACCGCTACGGCAACGGCCAGGCCGACCGTCGCGTGTTCGTCTACGCGGCGGGTGGGTATTACTACCCGGGCCAGGACCACGGCAAGCTGAAGGACGAGATGCGCAGCTACATCGACCGTGGCTACACGGTCGTGAAGAAGAAGATTGGCGGGGCGTCGCTGGATGAGGACTTGCGCCGCATCGATTCCATCTTGAGCGTGCTGCAAGACGGGCAGAAGCTGGCGGTGGACGCGAACGGCCGCTTTGATCTGGACACCGCCATCCAGTACGCCAAGGCGCTGTCACAGTACGACCTGTTCTGGTACGAAGAGGCGGGCGACCCGCTGGATTACGAATTGCAGGCCACGCTGCGCAACTACTACGCCAACCCCATGGCGACGGGCGAGAACCTGTTTTCGATGCAGGACGCGCGCAACCTGATCCGCCATGGCGGCATGCGTCCGGACCGCGATTGGCTGCAATTTGATTGCGCGCTGAGCTACGGGCTGGTGGAGTATCTGCGCACGCTGGACATGCTGAAGCAGCACGGCTGGTCGGCCAGCCGTTGCATTCCGCACGGCGGCCACCAGATGTCCTTGAACATTGCGGCAGGCTTGGGGCTGGGCGGCAACGAAAGCTACCCGGACCTGTTCCAGCCCTTCGGCGGGTTTCCCGATGGCGTGAAGGTGGATGGTGGCTACGTCACGATGCCGGAGCTGCCCGGCATCGGATTTGAAGGCAAATCGGACCTGATCACCGTCATGCGGCAATTGTCGGCGTAGGCGGCAGCCGCCCCGCTCAGGGTTTGCCGGCGAATCTCCGGCGAACCCCGCTGCGGGTCATTCTCAGCGGGTCGTTCTCAGCGGGTCATCCTCAGCAGCTCACCCGCGAATCACCCGCGATCCACGTCCGATTTACCAGCGATACCGCAGCGTCGCCATCACCGTGCGTTCCGCGCCCCAGTAGCAGCTGACGGCCGTGCCCAGGCAGTTGGCGACGTAGCGCTTGTCGAACAGGTTGGACACGTTCAGCGCCACCTGCGCGCCGGCCAGCGTGGGGCTGGCGCGGCCCAGGTCGTAGCGGATGGCCGCGTCCACCAGCGTGACGGCGGGGATGGCGTAGCGGTTGTTCAAGTCGCCATAAAACCCACCGCGATACGTAACGCCCGCACCCAGGCCCACGCCTTGCAGCGGACCGTCGCGCAGCGTGTAGTCGGCCCACAAGGCGGCTTGATGGCGCGGCACGAAGATCAACTGGTTGCCACGTTGCGCGGCGACGTTGGTCTTGGTGATTTCGCTGTCGCTCAACGCATACGACATGGTCAGGTCCAGGCCGTTGTCGAAACTGGCCTTGCCTTCCAGCTCGATGCCCTGCACCTGCGCTTCGCCGGTCTGCACGACAAAGCTGGTGTTGACGGGATCCGGCGTGCTGACGTTCTTCTGCGTGATCTGGAAGGCCGACAGCGTGATGAAGCTGTCGTAGCCATCAGGCTGGAACTTCACGCCGGCTTCGTACTGTTCGCCCGTGGTGGGCTTGAGCGCCGAGCCGTCGCGCGTGACGCCCGTCATGGGTTGGAAGGACGTGGAATAGCTCAGGTACGGCGCCAGGCCGTTGTCGAAGCGGTAGGTTACGCCGGCGCGCCCGGTGAAGCGGTCGGCATCGGCCTTGCGGGACGTCCAGCCCCATTGGCCGCCGCTGCCCACGGTGCCGTTGTCGGTGGTGCCTTCGGTCCAGTCATAGCGGCCGGCAAACGTGAAGCGCAGGCGGTCCAGTTCAATCTGGTCTTGCGCGTACAGGCCCAATTGGGTGCGTGTCATGTTGATCTTGGTGGCGGTGGGCGGGCGCGTCACCGAGGTGCCGTAGTCAGGGTCGAACACGTCAAACAAGGGGGACGCGGGCGGCAGCATCAGGCCCAGGCTGCTCTCGTTGTAGCGGGACTTTTCGCGCAGGTAGTCCAGGCCGAAGGTCAGGTCATGACGCATCGGGCCGCTGCTGAACTTGGCGTTCAACTGGTTATCGATCTGGAAGGTGTGCGAGGTTTCGGGAAAGGCCCAGGCGTAGCGGATGGCCTGGGTGTCCGACACCATTGCACCAATCTGCACGCGCCGCGTGTTGGTATCAACGTTCGTGTAACGGGCGCTTTGGCGCAGGCTCCAGGTGTTGTTCACGCGGTGGTCTAGCGTGTAGCCGACCATGGTTTGTTCGTTGGTGAAGATGTCGTAGCCGGGTTCGCCCACAAAGCGGTCGCGCGGGATGTAGCCGGCGGTGTCGCTTTTTTACAGCGTGCCGATGACGGGCAACACGGGGGCGCCGCCGCCGCCATGGCTGGTGATCTTCTGATACTGGGCGCTTAGGTTCAGGCTGGTGTCGGACGACGGGCGCCAGGTAAAGCTGGGGGCGATGAACTGGCGTTCGTCGTCAACGTGCTGATACTGCGTATCGCTGTCGCGCAGCGTGCCCGTCAAGCGGTACAGGAACTTGCCTTCTTCATCGGCCGGGCCAGAGAAGTCGAATGCGCCCTGAAACCGGTTGAAGCTGCCCGCCTGCAACACCACTTCGTTAAGTGGTTCGGCGGTAGGGCGTTTGCTGGTCATGTTGACCAGACCACCCGGCGCGCTTTGGCCGTACAGGCCTGACGACGGGCCTTTCAGGATTTCGATGCGCTCAAGGCCATAGGTGTCGATACGTGGCTGCGAATAGCCGCGCGCGCCAAAGGGCAGCAGCAGGCCGTCCAGATAGCGCGACGGCGTAAAGCCGCGTATGGTCAGCCAGTCATAACGCACATCGTTGTCGCCGTATTGCGCGATCACCCCCGGGGTGTAGCGCACGGCCTGGGCGACCGAGGTGACGCCGCGCTGGTCCATTTCATTGCGGGTAATGACGTTGATGGTCTGGGGCGTGTTGATGAGTTCCGCGTCCGACTTGGTGCCCGAGCGGCTGCGCGTGGCCACGAAGTCCGCGCCAGAAGTGGGCGACGCGTCGCGCGCGCCTTGCACCACCACCGGGGCCAGCGTGGTCACGCCGCTTGCGGCAGGCGGCGCGGTTTGGGCGGCGACGACAGCCGGCGACGCGGCAATGGCGGCCAACAGCGCCAACGGCAGCGGCTTCTTGGAAAAGGACACGGTGTTACCCCTGGTTCAATTTATAATTAACAAGAATCATTCCTAAGCGTCGGCATGATTCCAGATCCCGGTTTTTCTGTCTGACGTTTCTTCGGCGCCGATTGACGGTTTTGCTGCCGCCCCGTTTTTTGCGCCCGCCACCTATGCCTGCCAGCGCCACCGCGCCCTTGTCTACTCTGTCACTGCCCGACCCCTGCACGGGTCCCGTCAAGCCGCATGAATGGTGGCGCGGCACGCTGCCGACCGTGCCCCCCCCCCACGACTGGGAAGATGTCATCGAAAAAGTGCTGCGGGTTGATGATGGCGTCAGCCTGGTGGTGCTGGATGGCTGCCCACGACGAACCTTGACGATTCCCGCGCCGGGCGCGCCGGTATTCGGCATGCAGGTCTGGCTGGAAGGCGATGCCCTGTTGGCGCTGGAAGGGGGTGAGCCTCTGAAGGTGACGGGCGGCGCGGCGCTTTTGTTCAACCACGAGCGCGTGATGGGCTGGGCCACGCATCTGCCGGCCAGGCGTCGAGTGCGGATGGTGGATATCCGCTACACGCCGGACGCGCTGGCGCGCGCGGGCGGCACGATGCCCATCGGCTTGCTGCGGCAGCGTTTCCACCGCGATGTCAGCGTACCGGCGCACGGGTCCTTGGTGGCATCGTTGGACGCGCCCGCCAGCTTGCTGGCCTTGGCGGGTAGCCTTTCCAGCGATGCGCCGCCGGCGGCAGACGCGCGGCGCCTTTGGTATCGCGCCAAGACCCTTGAAATGCTGTCGGCATTCGTGCAGCTACTGTCCTTGCCTGCCGCGCTGGCAGGCCCCGCGGCGCATGAGCATCAACGGGTGCGTCACGCGTGCCAACTGTTGCGGGATCGCTGCGCGGAACACTGGCCGCCGGGGCTTCTGGCGCGCACGGTGGGGCTGTCAGAGAAGCGCTTGCAGCAATTGATGCGCGAATGCGTGGGCCGTTCGGTGCATGCCTATCTGAGTGATATGCGGCTGGCCCGCGCATCGGACTTGTTGCAGGCCGGCATGAGTGTCACGCAGGTGGCGGGCGAGGTGGGCTTTTCCAGCTTGAGCCATTTCAGCAAGGTCTTCAAACTGCGCTACGGCGCGTCGCCGCGATCCTGGTAAGGTCGGTCCAGCCTGACGCATCCGCAGCCGGAATGCGCAATACAGGCGTACGAATGCCCTGCACAAAGGACGCGCCATGACGCAAAACATCTATGACACCGCTGAGTTTTTCGAAGGCTATAGCCAGATGGCCCGATCCGTGCACGGCCTGGATGGCGCGCCCGAATGGCCGGCGTTGCAGGCGCTGATACCCGCATTGGCCGGCAGTCGCGTGGTGGACCTGGGCTGTGGCTTTGGCTGGTTCTGCCGGTGGGCAGAAGCGCAGGGCGCGGCCCAGGTATTGGGCCTGGACGTATCCCAGAACATGCTGGACCGCGCACGCGCCACGACGCCCGCCGGCCGAATTACTTATCAATGCGCCGACCTGGAAAACCTGGCGTTGCCCGCCGCGGTCTACGACTTGGCCTACAGCTCTCTGACGCTGCATTACATCGAACGATTACCCGAGTTGTTTGCCGCGATTTATCGCGCGCTGACGCCAGGAGGGCATTTTTTGTTCTCTGCGGAGCACCCCATCTACACCGCGCCGGCGCAGCCGGGCTTCGTGCAAGATGCCACCGGGCGCCGGGTCTGGCCGCTGAACCAATACGCCGTGGAGGGGCCGCGCACCACGGACTGGTTGGCCAAAGGCGTGATCAAGCAGCACCGCACGCTGGGCACGTATTTGAACCAGTTGATCGCGGCCGGGTTCACCATCACGCACGTGCAGGAGTGGGCGCCGCCCGCTGAGCAACTGGCGGCGCAACCGGCGCTGGATGAAGAGCGTGATCGCCCGATGATGGTGTTGGTGGCGGCGACGCGCTAGCACGTTGTGGTCCCCCGGCATCATGAAATATTTAGTTTCACAAAACCCGCTTGCGCTATCTATCTAGTAGTAGGTAAGATTCATCCATCGACGCAGCACAAGCAGCAACCGCAGCAGGCAAGTACAGGCAATACTCCGGCCACACCCCGGAAACACCGCTGCCGCCGAAGCGAGAAATACAGTAGGACGATTTTTTGATTGGCCCTTTTTATTTATCGCCGTACCTATCTATAAGTAGATAGCTGGTGATCGTAACCCAAACCGAAGCATCTTTCGCATATTCCATCTGGAGAACTGACCATGAAGACCCTCGTATCCGCCCTGATCCTGTCCGCCTCGTTCATTGGCGCCGCCCAAGCCGGCGAACTGGACTACCCGCCCGAACTGAACACCGCCAGCACCGTGACGCGCGCCCAAGTGCAGCAAGAACTGGCTGCCGCCCGCGCCAACGGTGAACTGGAATTCGGTGAAGAAGGCTACGCCGCAACGACGTTTGCTGATGCTGGCTCGGACAAGACCCGCGCCCAAGTGAAGCAGGAATTGGCCGCCGCCCGTGCCCAAGGCCTGACCGAGAGCAACGAACTGGCCTACCCGCCGGTGCAAGGCTGAGTTTTTTTGAAGCCTTATCTATCTAGGCATAGATAGCTTTCGAAGCAACGTTTCATCCTGATTGTTCAAACCGATTGCCCCCATACGCAGCACTGATCCTTACTGGAGATTAACCATGAAGACCCTCGTATCCGCCCTGATTCTGTCCGCTTCGTTCATTGGCGCCGCTCAAGCCGGTGAACTGGATTACCCGCCTCCCCTGAACACCGCCAGCACCGTGACGCGCGCTCAAGTGCAGCAAGAACTGGCTGCCGCCCGCGCCAACGGTGAACTGGAATTCGGTGAAGAAGGCTACGCCGCGACGACGTTTGCTGATGCTGGCTCGGACAAGACCCGCGCCCAAGTGAAGCAGGAATTGGCCGCCGCCCGTGCGCAAGGCCTGACCGAAAGCAACGAACTGGCGTACCCGCCCGTGGAAGGCTGAGTTTTTTGAAGCCTTATCTATCTAGGTATAGATGGCTTTTCGAAGCAGCGTTTCATCCTGATTGTTCAAACCGCTTGCCCCCTTACGCAGCACCGATCCTTACTGGAGATCAACCATGAAGACCCTCGTATCCGCCCTGATTTTGTCCGCCTCGTTTATCGGCGCCGCCCAAGCTGGCGAACTGGACTATCCGCCTCCCCTTAACACCGCCAGCACCGTAACCCGTGCCCAAGTGCAGCAAGAGTTGGCCGACGCCCGCGCCAATGGCGAACTGGTGTTCGGTGAAGAAGGCGAATCCGCCACGGCCTTTGCCGCCGTTGGTGCCAACAAGACCCGCGCTCAGGTCAAGCAAGAACTGGCTGCAGCCCGTGCCCAAGGCCTGACCGACACCGGCGAACTCGACTACCCGCCCGTGCAAGGCTAAGCCGATGCCGGCACATGCGAACCCCGGGGGGCGGGATGTTTCCCGGCCGGGGTTCGCACGGGCTTCGGTCCACACACTAGGGCGGGCACCGATGACGGACCGACCTATTAGTAGGTAATATTCAGCCATGGACACTCCGACCCCCAACACAACCCGAGACCTGCTGCTGGCGCATGCCGAAAAGCTCATCCGCACGCGCGGATGCAATGGTTTCAGCTACCGCGACCTGGCGGAGCATGTGGGCGTGAAGACGTCCAGCATTCACTATTATTTTCCAGGCAAGGACGACCTGCTGTACGAAGCGGTCGAAGCCTACAGCACGCGCGCGCTGGGTGCCATACGCGGCATCGACACCACGCAGCCTGCCCAAGCGCAGCTTAAGGCGTACCTGTCGATGATGGAATCGGCGGCTTGCGGCGAAGGTGAACTTTGTCTGGGCGGCATGTTGGCCGCCGACATCATGACCTTGTCTGAGCGCGTTCGCGGCGCATTGCAGGGATTTTTCCGTGCTCACGAAGCGTGGCTGGCGCGTGTGCTGGCTCAAGGCGCCGCTGAGGGCACGCTGAGATTCTCTGGCTCGGCTGACGCGGCAGGCCGCGCGGTCTTTGCTACCGTGCAAGGCTGCCTGCTGGTCTCGCGGCTGTTCCAGCAACCGCCCGCGTTGTGCGAGGCCATCAGCGCCTTGTACGTGGCATGCGACAAGGCCGCCAAGCCCGCGGCTGGCGTCTAAGCGCAGCAGGACTGACGTCAACCACGGATGTCAGCTTTGCAGCGCGCGCGCCATGTCGATGCTGGTGCGTTCCTGCACACCCAGGTCGCGCATGCGTTGCAGAAAAGTTGTCTGAGCGTCTTCGAAGCCGGGGACGGGGCTCATGCAGTCCGTCAGCAGCACAATGCGCGACAGGTTGCCCCCAGGCAGATGTTCGGACAGATGCTCCACCGTGGCACGCACGCAATGGCTGCCCGCTTCGCCCGCGACCAGAATGAGGTCGGAACGATCCAGCGAATCCAGCAAGCCCCGGTTGAGCTGGCTGCGCGGGTCGTCGGGGTCCGGCACTTCGGCCATCAGCGCGCTGTAGTGTTCCGTCCATGGGTTCGTGCCCTTGGGCACCTTGCGCACGATGAACTGCCCGGCGTCTTCCCACCGGTTGTACGCCGCCCGCACGTCGGGGTGCACGTTGTGGCCCCACGTGCCGATTTCGCAATGCACCGGCCACACCATCAGCGTGTATCGGCCCCGTGCTTCAAGCTGGTCCAGATAGGTCAGGGTGCGTGGCAGGTCGTCCGCGTGGCGAGGCACAAACTGGCCGGCACGCAACTGCGCGGCGGATATCGGCGTGAACGGCTCGACGGCCTGACCTTCACCGGCGTGCCAGAACGTTGGATGCGCGATGTCCACGCGATGGTGCGAATCCAGCGTGACGGTGATCGAGCTTAATACTGGCGCGGTGGCGTCGATGAAACGCGCCAGCCGCTGCATGTCGGCGTGGGCGCCCGGCACGGGCAGGGCGGGTTGCCTGGCCTGTCCGGTCATGGGATCCCGGGGCAGGTAAGGCTCGGGCAGATCGCAGAAATCGTTCTGCGGGTCGACGATCAATAAATGGACGGAACGCGGCATGGGGAATTTCGATGGCCTTTTCCGGAATATAGACCGGGATGACGCTTGACCACTAGAACAGCACTAGATGTTCCGCGCAGTCGGGCAATTCACGCAGCAGGGCGCGCCACTGCCCCCAAAGGTAGGCAAGTATGGCAAGGGCAAGAGCGACGATCAGCATCCACATGGCAGTATCCAAAGAATATTTCGCACGATCGTGCGAAATTGGTCCAGAAAATCGCCGGCATTGGCCGGCGGGGAGTGGGTTATTCCAGGTACGTAAAGCTGCGGTACGTCGAGATAAGCCTGTCATAGGCAGCGCGCACGCGCGCGGGGGCTTTCGGGTCCCGCAGGAAGCGGGCGTCATGCATCAGGCCGATCATCAGGCTGTACACCTCGAACACCAGTTGTTCCGGATCGGTGTCGGGCCGCAAATGGCCGGCTTCCAGCGCTTGGCGCACCGTGCGCACCATGGCCATGCGCCAGCGTCGCAAGTTGCCTTCCAGCACGGCCCGCAGCGGCGATTCCACGTCGTCGTACTCAAAGGCGCCCGCCACGTAGACGCAGCCCGTCGACAGCTCGACGTTGCTGGCGCGCTCCACCCATAGCGACACCAGCGCGTTCAAGCGGGGCAGGCCACGCGGTTGCGCCATGGCGGGGGTGAAGACGGCGGCCACAAAGCGCCGGTCATATTCGTCCAGCACGGCCTGCTGCAAGGCTTCCAGCGAACCCACACGCGAAAACACGCCGCTTTTGCTGATGCCGAGCCGCTTGGCAACCTGGCCCAGCGACAGGCTTTCCATGCCTTGCGTCGCGGCCATCTCCAGGGACGCATCCACGATGGCGGCGAAGGTCAGCTCGCTTTTTTCTGTTTTGGCAGTCATGCGGCAGAATTTAGCACGACTGTGCGAAAGTAACGTGTTTATTAAATGGGGCTCATTTGGCTGGCAAAAAAACGGGCAGCCCAGGCTGCCCGTTTTGGCGTGTAACGCGAACAGTGATCAGGCCGCCTTGAATTGCAGACGATACTTGTGCAGCAAGGGTTCGGTGTAGCCGTTCGGTTGGGTCAGACCTTCAAACACCAGGGCGCATGCAGCCTTGAACGCCAGCGAGGTGTCGAAGTTGCCGGCCATCGGCTGGTAGAGCGCGTCGCCGGCGTTCTGGCCATCCACCACCTTGGCCATGCGCTTGAAGGTCTCCATGACCTGGTCCTTGTTGGTCACGCCGTGGCGCAACCAGTTGGCGATGTGCTGGCTGGAGATGCGCAGGGTGGCGCGGTCTTCCATCAGGCCCACGTTGTGGATGTCGGGCACCTTCGAGCAACCCACGCCCTGGTCGATCCAGCGCACCACGTAACCCAGGATGCCCTGCACGTTGTTGTCCAGTTCCTGCTGGATGTCGGCGGCGGACCACTTGGACGGGTCGCCCACCGGCACGGTCAACAGCCCGCCCAGCAAGTCGTCGCGCACACTATCCAGCTTGGTGCGTTCCAGTTCCTTCTGCACCGCTTGCACGTCGATCTGGTGATAGTGCAGCGCGTGCAGCGTGGCGGCGGTGGGCGAAGGCACCCAGGCGGTATTGGCGCCGGCCTTCGGATGCGCGATTTTCTGTTCCAGCATGGCCGCCATCAGGTCGGGCATGGCCCACATGCCCTTGCCGATCTGGGCGCGGCCGCGCAGGCCGGTGTCCAGCCCGACCAGCACGTTGTTGCGCTCGTAGGCCGTGATCCAGGCGGTGGACTTCATGTCGCCCTTGCGCAGCATCGGGCCGGCTTCCATGCTGGAGTGCATTTCGTCGCCGGTGCGGTCCAGAAAGCCCGTATTGATGAAGGCAACGCGCGAGGCGGCGGCGCCAATGCAGGCCTTGAGGTTGATGCTGGTGCGGCGCTCTTCGTCCATGATGCCCATCTTCAACGTGTTGCGCGGCACCTTGATCAGGTCTTCCACGCGGTCGAAGAGTTCGCTGGCGAAGGCGGCTTCATCGGGGCCATGCATCTTGGGCTTCACGATGTAGACCGAGCCGGTACGCGAATTCAGCTTGGCGGTGCGGTCGTGCAGCGCGGCCAGGCTGGTGACGACGGCGTCCAGAATGCCTTCCGGGATTTCCTGGCCGTCACGATCGAGGATGGCGGGGTTGGTCATCAAGTGGCCCACGTTGCGCACGAACATCAGCGAACGGCCATGCAAGGTCAGCGCGCCGCCGTCCGGGCGCGTGTACTGGCGGTCGGCGTTCAGCTTGCGGGTGAAGGTCTTGCCGCCCTTGGTGACCTCTTCGGTCAGGTCGCCCTTCATCAGGCCGAGCCAATTGCGGTAGATATGGACCTTGTCGTCGGCGTCGACGGCGGCGACCGAGTCTTCGCAGTCCATGATGGTGGTCAGCGCGGCTTCAACCAGCACGTCCTTCACGCCGGCGGCGTCGGTGCTGCCGATGGTGTTGGCGCGGTCGATCTGGATTTCGAAGTGCAGGCCGTTGTTCTTCAACAGGATGGCCGTGGGGGCGGACGCCTCGCCTTGGTAGCCGGCGAACTGCGAGCCGAACTTCAGGCCGGTAACCACGCCCTTGGCCAAGGCCACGCGCAGTTGGTCGCCTTCAACGGTGTAGCTTTGCGCGTCGGCGTGCGATCCGTTGGCCAGCGGGGCCGCCGTATCAAGGAAGCTGCGCGCGCGTGCAATGACCGCGGCGCCGCGCTCGGGGTTGTAGCCCTTGCCGGTATCACCCGGCGTGGCGGGAATGGCGTCGGTGCCGTAGAGGGCGTCGTACAGGCTGCCCCAACGCGCATTCGCGGCGTTCAAGGCATAGCGGGGGTTCGACATCGGCACGACCAGCTGCGGGCCGGCCTGCTGCGAGATTTCGGTATCGACGTTATCGGTGGTGGCCTGCACGCTGGCGGGCTGGGGCAGCAGATAGCCGATGCCTTCCAGAAACTTGCGGTAGGCGGCCGGGTCGGCGATGGGGCCGGGGTTGGCGCGGTGCCAGGTGTCCAGTTCCGCCTGCAGGCGGTCGCGTTCGGCCAGCAGCGCGCGGTTCTTGGGCGCCAAGTCGTGTACCAGCGCCGCAAAGCCCTGCCAGAACCCGTCGGCATCCAGGCCGGTGCCGGGCAAGGCTTCTTGTTCGATGAATTGGTTGAGATTGGCCGCCACTTGCAGGCCGTGGTGCTGGATGCGTTGAGTCATGCGGGTCTCTAGCGGTAAGTAGGGCTGGGGGGGGGGGGGGGG
>NZ_JBHFIZ010000038.1:245642-373569 GCF_057334535.1 Achromobacter colocynthidis | reverse complement strand
GGCCGGCGCCGGGGCGCCGCGCGAATCTGTTTTGACATCATCGTTCGCACCCGCTGCAATGTCCATATCAAAACCAGCTGGTCATACCAGTTTGTTTACGGCGGTGAAGACAGATACCAGATTTTTGTGGTTCTATATCAGCCACTTACGAGGGTATGGTAATTCGCCGGAAACACTGGTTCGGCTTGGTCATACCACTGGTGCGGAGATTGCATGTACGCGGAAACAGAAGAAAAACCCCGCCAGGTGGCGGACGAGGTCGCCGAACGTATCGAACGCCTGATCCTGGATGGCGTGCTCAAGGCGGGGCAGGCGTTGCCGTCCGAACGGCGCTTGACTGAAAAGCTGGGCGTGTCGCGCACGGCGCTGCGCGAAGGGCTGAAGTTGTTGCGCGCGCGCGAGATCATCCACACCGCGCAAGGCAAGGGCTCGTTCGTGGCGCACATTTCAAAGGTGGACGCCGGGCCGTTGATGCATCTGTTCAACTCGCAGCCCCGCACGCTGTACGACCTGCTGGAAGTGCGTTCGCTGCTGGAAGCCGAGTCCGCGCGGCTTGCCGCCATACGTGGCACCGAGGCGGATTTCATCATGATCCGCCGCCGTTATGACGACATGGTGGCGGCGCAGGGCACGGCCACCGATACGGCCACCCACGCCCATCTGGACCACGCCTTTCATCTGGCGATCTGCGAGGCCTCGCATAACCCGGTGCTGGTGCACACGCTGCAATCGCTGACGGATCTGCTGCTGGGTTCGGTGTTTGCGTGCGTGAACAACCTGTACCACCGCGAACCCGAAAAGCGGCAGATCGACCGGCAGCACACGCGCCTGTTCAACGCGGTGACGGGACGCCAGCCGGAACAGGCGCGCAAAGCCGCCGCCGACCATGTGGACAGCGTGCGTCAAAGCTTGTCGGATATCGAACAGGAAGAACAGCGGCTGGTGCGCGCGACGCTACGTCTGGAAGGTTGGACCTAACGCCGCGCGGGCGGGCGTGTGCGCCCGCGCGATGGAAAGCGGCCTTTAGCGGTCGGCCGTTGCGCAGCCTGCCAGCGCCAGCGGCTTGCCAGCGTACACACGGCCGAAGCGGTTGTTCAGCAAGGCATCCAGATCAATCGCTTCCTGGCCCACGAATCCCTTTTGCGGCAAGGCGCCTTGCGCCACCAGATCCAGCGCCGCGCAGATGCCCGCCGCCGTGGACAACTGGATGGCGCTAAGGCGGTGGCCGTCCACGTCCGCGCCGAACACGCGGATCGGGTAGGACTCTTCTTCCAAGCGGCCGTGACGATGGCCGGATGCCGAGGCCTGGATGATGATGACGTCCTGCTCGGTGGTGGGAATGGCGGACTCGAAAATATCCTTGAGCAGGTCGCGGCGATCGCGCAGGCGCAGGTCGTTGAGCAGCAACTTCATGATGTTGCAGTGGCCGGGATAGCGCACGGATTTGTAGTCGACGTTGCGGGCGCGTCCCAGCAGCGTCGCGGGCAGCGTGCCCAGGCCGCCCGAGGTGTTGAAGGCTTCGTATTCCACGCCATCCAGCGCGAACGTTTCGTAGCCTTCCAGCGCCGGCACGCTGGTCAGTTGCCCGTCGACGATGGCCTCACAAGGGTTGCAGTATTCGTTGATGAGGCCTTCGGTGCTCCAGGTCAGGTTGTAGCGCAAGCTGTTCGAGGGGTAACGCGGCAGCGCGCCCACGCGCATGCGCAGGTCTAGCAAGGTGTCGAAGCGGCGTGCCAGCGCGTTGCCGACGATGCCGATGAAGCCGGGGGCCAGGCCGCATTGCGGCATCAACACGCTTTGCACATCGCCCGCCAGCGCCTGAATGGCGTGGGTGCTGGCGACGTCTTCGGTCAGGTCAAAGTAGTGCACGCCGGCACGGGCGCAAAGGCCTGCGACGGCGGTGGCGCGATGAAAGGGCAGGGCATTGACCACGGCATAGGCGCCTTCGATGCAGCGCGCCACCGAGGCGTCGTCACTGATCTGGCGGGTTTCGCAGCCCAGTTCGGCCAAAACCGCCAGCCGGGCGGGGTCCTGATCGGCAACCAGAACGGTGTAAGCGCCGCTGCGTTCCAGCATCAGGGCAATAGCGAAACCGATTTTTCCGGCGCCCAGCAAGACGATGGGGCGGGTGGCTGAGGTGGACATGGTGCTGCTCCTGCAATCAAAGGGGATGGGGGTGGCCTCATCCTATGCGTGAGCGCTGTCGATTTGTAGAATCAAATCTGTCGTAACGGTTTAAGTTAACGCCGATATGACTTAATTGGATGTCGAATCGTCAAAAACAAAGCCCCCCGGCGTTTGCCGAGGGGCTTTCGATGGGGCTGTCACGGCCTTTTCAGGCCCGTGGATCAGCTGCCCATGGGGGGGTAGTCCAGGTTGCCGAAGGTGACCAGGCCTTCCGCCTTGGCTTGGGCCAGTTGCGACTGAACCTGCGAACGGCTCAGCGACGTGGCGTGTTCAGCAGCGGCGACGGGCGGGTAGTCCAGGTTGCCGAAGGTGACTTCGCCAGCGTTCTTGGCTTGGGCGAGTTCAGCTTGGACTTGTTGCGAGGTCAGGCTGGACGTCTGGGCGATGGGGGCGGGGTAGCCTTCTTCGCCGAACGTGTATTGGCCCGAAACCTTGGCTTGTTGCAGTTCGGCCTGAACCTGTGCGCGGGTCGGGCCTTGGTCGGCTTCGGCGGCTTGCGCGCCGGCAGCCAGAACGGACATGGACAGCATCAATGCGGTAGCAAGGGTTTTCATAGCAGACCTCCGGTGTCTTGTGAGCTTGGGATTCGAACCGCTGGCGTCATTGCCGGGGGTTCGCTTGCTGTGTCCCGATGAGATGCATTCTGTGCTCAAAGAACCCTGGGATAAACCCTTATTACCTGAAAACATCTTTCCAAATTCTGTACTAATCGATTTGGATTCCACCAGTTGGCACCATGGGTGGTGATATTTCCGTCTGATGACACGATAGGTGGTGGTCGAGGGCAGCCGCGCTCATCCACCCACAAACGCGCATGCCCGGAAAATCAGTCGCACGCCCCAAAACCAAACGCCCCGGGATAGGCCCGGGGCTTTGCAAGGCGAGAAAGGCGCAAAACGCTTAGCGGTTCAACTCAACCAGCGCGGCGTTGTATTCGGACTGGGCTTCTTCCAGCTTGCGCTGGGCCTTGTCGATTTTGTCTTGCTTGCCCTTGGCGCGCGCTTCCTTCAACTCTTCTTCGCGTTCGGACACCTTGGTTTGTTTCTCACGCACGTCGGCTTCGCGCTGCGACTGCAGGCGGCTGTCTGTGCAATTGGCACGGGCTTCGGCCAGCGCCTTCTTCAAGCCGGCCTCGCGGCGCGTGTTGTTCTGTGCCTGGGCAGCGGCGATGTCGTTTTCGATTTCGCAGAATTTCGCGGCGCAACCGCGCTGCGCCGAGCAGTCGGTGGCGGCTTGCGCGGGCATTGTGCCGAACACGGCACCGAACATGGCGGATGCGGCGGCGGCAGTGGCCAGGGATTTCACGAAAGAGGGCATGCGGTGTCTCCGTAGGTCGTTTCGACAAGCGCCATGATGGCGCGATCCGGCCGAGGGGGCAATGCGCGCGCGGCAAATCGTGGCCGGCTCATGTGCCCGGCTCATGCCCGGGATTTGCGCTGGATCTACGCCGGATCTACGTCGGGTCGGCGTGCATGCCCCGTCTTGCCTAGCGGATCAGCGTGCCCGCCAACGCGGCCGCAACCAGCAGCGCGCCCAGCCACAGATTGGCGCGGAACAGCATGAAGTTGCGGTCGGGCCGCTGGATGTCGAACACCTTCAATTGCCACGCCAGATGTACCGCCACGGCGGCCATCCCCACCTGATACGCCCACGACAGCCCCATGGCGTGGCCACCCCAGGCCCACAGCACGACGGTGGCGATATAGAACCCGCCTATCCAAAGCTTGCCCTGGTCGCCAAAGCGCATGGCGGTGGAATGCAGGCCCAGGCTGCGGTCATCGCGCACGTCGACATAGGCGTAGATGCTGTCGTAGCCCACCTGCCAAAGCACCGCACCCAGCCACATCGCGATGGCGGCCAGCGGCACCACGTTCTGCGTGTCGGACCAGGCCATCAGCATGCCCCAGTTAAAGCAGATGCCCAGCACCACTTGCGGCCAGTACGTGACGCGCTTGCACAGCGGGTAGATGAAGACGAAGGGCAGCACGGCCAGGGCCAGCCAGCGGCTCATCTCGTTCAGGAAGAACAGCAGGGATCCGCAGACCAGCAACTGGCCCACCAGGAACCACACGGCGTTCTTCATCGACAACTGGCCGCTGGTCAGCGGACGGAAGCGCGTGCGTTCGACGTGCTTGTCGAAGTTGCGGTCGCACATGTCGTTGACGGTGCAGCCGATGCCGCGCATCAGCAGCGCGCCCAGCGAAAAGACGATCAGCCGTTGCAGGTCGGGCAGCCCGCCCGCGGACTGCACCAGCGCGGCAATGGCCGGCAACAACGTCAGCCACGTGCCGATGGGCCGGTCCAGGCGGCAAAGGCGGGCGTAGGGACGCCACGACTTCGGGAGCCAGCGTTCGACCCAGTCGGTGAAGACGATGTCGCTGAGATCGACGGGAGATTGTTGCGAGGCGCTCACTGTCACGGTCAGAAAATGGTCGGGAAAGCCGACAGCATAAAACAACGGCCGGGCATCGCGCCCGGCCGTGGAAGGTCAATCGCCGTTCAGGATGCGGTTTTCAGGCCGCATTGCCCGGAAGGCTGCGGCTTGCTTATGCCGTGTATTCCTTGAGCAGCTTGCCCAGGATGGCGATGCCCGTGCGGATCTTGTCTTCCGGCACGGTGGCGAAGCTCAGGCGCAGCGTGTTCGGCTTGCCCGCGCCGCTGTAGAACGGCGCGCCCGGCACGAAGGCCACGTTTTGCGCGATGGCCTTTTCCAGCAGCTTGGTGCTGTCCATGTGTTCGGGCAGCGTCAGCCAGATGAACATGCCGCCTTCCGGCTTGGTCCAGGTGACGGTGGACGGGAATTCCTGCTTGATCGCGTCCAGCATGCAGCTGCCTTGGGCGCGGTAGATTTCGCGCACGTTGGGCAGGTGCTCTTCCAGGAAGCCGTCCTTGACGATTTCGTACACGGCCATCTGCGTCAGCGTGGGCGTGTGCAGGTCGGTGGCTTGCTTGGCCTGCACCAGCTTGTTGATCAGCGAGCGCGCGCCGGCGATGTAGCCCAGGCGCAGGCCGGGGGCCAGCACCTTCGAGAACGTGCCCAGGCGAACGACGTTGGCGCCGTATTCGGCGGCCAGCGCGATCAGGCCCGGCTGCGGCTCGCCTGCGTAGCGCAGTTCGCCATAGGGGTCGTCTTCAACGATGGTCAGGTTCAGTTCGGCGGCGCGCTTGACCAATGCGATGCGGCGTTCCAGGTTCAGCGTGCGGCCCGTGGGGTTCTGGAAGTTGGGCAGCGCGTAAAGGAAGCGCGCGCCGTCAGCCAGTTCCGGCGTGATGGCTTCGGGGATCAGGCCGCCTTCATCGGTGGGCACCGGCACGAACTTCGGCTGGTACAGGCTGAACGATTGCAGGGCGCCCAGGTAGCTGGGGTCTTCGACCAGCACCTTGCTGTCCTTGTCGATCAGCACTTTGCCCAGCAGGTCCAGCGCCTGCTGCGAACCCGAAACGATCAGGATCTGGTCGGCGGCGACGTTGGCGCCCGCGCGGTTCAGGTCGTCGGCAACCCATTGGCGCAGCGGCGCATAACCTTCGGTGGGGCCGTATTGCAAAGCCGCGCGGCCGTTGGTGGCCAATACCTTGTCGAACGCAGCACGTACCACTTCTACCGGGAAGCCGCCGGGCGCCGGCAGGCCGCCAGCGAACGAAATGACTTCGGGGCGCTCGGTGACCTTGAGGATCTCGCGGATGGCGGAGCTGGTAAGTTGCTGGGCGCGTTCCGAAAAGGAAAACGCAGGTTCGAGAGGCTTGTCCATGGATTGCTTCTTGAAGAAGAAGGGTAAAGGGAGAGGCTTGTAACGGGACTGCGACAAAAAAGTATTGTCCCACACGCTAGCAGCCCGGCCCCTTTAACGCGTGGAACCCCTAAAATCACCTGCATCGAAAACCGCCTGTACAGTTACATTTATCGCCATGTTTGAAGCCGCCCCGATCGTCGCCGACTCCAAGTCCGCCCTGTATGCCGAACTGGTGGCACAGGCCCGCGCGCTGCTGGAAGGCGAACCCGACCGCATCGCCAACGCCGCCAACTTGAGCGCGCTGGCCTATCAAGCCTTGCCCGATCTGAACTGGGCGGGCTTTTATTTCTTTGATGGCACCGAGCTGGTTCTTGGACCCTTCCAGGGCAAGCCGGCCTGTGTGCGCATTCCCTTGAATCGCGGCGTGTGCGGCGCGGCCGCGAGCCAACGGCAGACGCAGTTGGTGCCCGACGTGCATGCCTTCCCCGGCCACATCGCTTGCGACGCCGCGTCGCGTTCGGAAATCGTGGTGCCGCTGGTGCATCAGGGCGAACTGATCGGCGTCTGGGATGTGGACAGCCCCGTGCCTGATCGCTTCGACGAAGACGACCGCCAAGGCATGGAGGCGCTGTGCGCCGTGTTCCTGGCCAGCCTGGGTTAAGCGTAGACAAGCGCGGGCTAAGCGCCGTCGAGCCGTCCGATGCGCGCAAGGCCGCCCGCCACCGCGCGCCGTTGACACGGTGACGGCCGCCCGGTAGATTTCCGCATCAGCCGCCGACGCGCGTCTTATCGTTTTTATTCATTCATGATTCATCAGGCCATCCAATCCGCTTCCTGCATCCGCGCCCTGGGCGTGGTGCTGGCTGCCGTCGGCCTGAAATCCAAAAAATAGCCGCTCATCTGACCGGAGCATGCTGTTCCGTCAGATGGGCGACGGAACAGCGGCCTCCTGGCGGCGCCTCAGCGCCCCCGCGCGCGTCCTCTGATATCCCGAGCACTTCTGTACGGTCCAACCGCGGTCCGCTTACATCGAAGGAGTGTTCTCATGTCTATTCAACAATCTGTGTTCCAAGGCGTCTGGGTGCCGTTGGTGACGCCGTTTTCCGGCGGCGCTGTCGACGGTGGGGCTTTGCGCCGCCTGGTGCGCCACTATGCCGCCGCGGGCGTGGACGGGCTGGTCGTGTGCGGCAGCACGGGCGAGGCCGCGTCACTGGACGACGCCGAGCAACTGGCGGTGCTGGACGCCGTATTGACCGAAGCCGGCCGGCTGCCCGTCATCATGGGCCTGGCGGGCAACCACCAGAGGCATGTGCTGCAACGCCTGTCGGCCTTCGGCACGCGACCGCTGGCGGGCATCTTGGCCCCCGCGCCGTACTACGTGCGCGCCGGCCAGGAAGGGGCCGCCGCCTATTTCCGCCGCCTGGCCGATACCTCGCGCTTTCCCCTGGTGCTCTACGACATTCCGTACCGCACGGGCACCACGCTTGAGAAATCGACGTTACTGTCGCTGGCCGCGCATCCGAACATTGCCGCCATCAAGGATTGCGGCGGGTCCTTGGACAAGACGTTGGCCTTGATTGCCGACGGCCAGATGAATTTGCTGGCGGGCGAAGATCTGCAAACCTTGTCCGTGCTGTGCCTGGGCGGGGCCGGCATGATTGCCGCCGCCGCGCATGTACGGCCTGACCTGTTCGTGGCCATGTACCAGGCGGTGCGCGCGCAGCAACTGGACGTGGCGCGTCGGCTGTTCCACGCCTTGGCGCCGGTGATCCGTCTGGCTTTCGAAGAACCCAACCCCGGCCCGCTGAAGGCACAGCTTGGGCGCCAGGGCCTCTTGACCGAAGAACTGCGGCAGCCGATGCCGGCGGCCAGCGCGGCGTTGGCACTGCGCCTGGACGCGGCCGTTGCGGGCCTGAACCGCCAGTTTCCTTGCCAGTAGACGGAAGTTAGGCCGCAATCGCGCTGTTCCATTCAGCTTTGTGGTGCCCGGATTCATTTTGTAATAAATGCCTTACCGGGATGCTGACGGATTGCTTATGATGCGGCCATTCTTCGGGGTGAAACAAAACGTTCATGGCTCAAGCATTTGAAGCCTTGTCCGCCTGGCAGGTGATGCTGGCGGGGCTGCTGTTTTTCGGCGGCATCTATCTGGTTTTTGGTGCGGCCACCTGGCTGCTGACCCAGCACGTGTTGCCGGCACTCGGCATAGGCCGGTCGCTGGATCCGCGCCCCTTGGGCCCCGGCCAGCTACGCCGTGAATTTGCGCAGTCCGGGCTGTCCATCCTGCTGTTTGGCACCGGCATGATCTTTCCCTGGGGCTTGCTGCAACTGGGTTGGGCGCATCTGGACCCGAACCCAAGCTGGCAAAAAGTGGTGGTGGAAATCCTGGTGCTGGTCGCCTGGAACGATGTCCATTTCTGGATCAACCACCGCTTGCTGCACACCAAGCTGCTGCGCCGTTTTCACTTGCCGCATCATCGGTCCGTGGTGACCACGCCGTTCTCGACCTACAGCTTTCATCCGATCGAAGCGCTGATGCTTGGCAACGTCATCATGCTGCCCATGGTGCTGCATGATTTCAGCTTCTGGGCATTGGCGTCGGTGCCGCTGTTCAGCCTGTTCTTCAATTGCATTGGCCACGCCAATTACGATTTTTTCCCCAAGGTGTCCTACGCGCACTGGTTCGCCGCCAGCCGGCGCCACCATCTGCACCACGCCTGCTACAACGGCAATTACGGCTTCCAGTTCACCTTCATGGACCGCTTGTTCCGCACGCGCCTGCAAGCCGAGGCCGCGGCCCCACAGCTGGATGCCTTCCAGCGCAGAGAATCTGTTGGCGGCAAGGCTTAACGCGCGGCGCCGCCTGCCGTCGCTGCGCAACCGGCGCGACTGGCAAAGCCTGGCCTACCTGGCCGCGCTGCCCGCGTTGGCGGCGTGGCAATGGGCGTACGGATTCTGGTGGCCGCTCTACGCGCTGATGCTTTTTTTGACGCTGGGCATCGGCGTCATTCATCACAACCACACGCACATCCGCATGTGGCGCGGACGCTGGACCAATCGCGCCACCGATTTCTGGATCACGTTGCTGCAGGGGCACCCAACGTTTGTGTTCTATCCCGCGCATGTGGCGAACCATCATCGCTACAAGCATGGCGCGCGCGCCGCCGCGCGCACGTACCGCTTTGGTGGCGACACCAACCACCTGTGGGGCTATGTGCTGCACCCGTTCCAGGCGGGCTGGGTGCTGTACCCGATGTTCTTCGCGTGGCTGGGGCGACTGCGCCGCCACTGGCCGGGCGCGTGGCGCTACAGCATGGCGCAATACGGTGCATGGCTGGGCTTGTGGGGCGGGCTGCTGGCCGTGAATCCGGTCAAGGCGCTGGTCTTTGTGATCGTGCCGCAGTTGCACGGCTTGCATTGGCTGCTGGCCACCAACTACTTGCAGCACGCGCACGCCGACGGCGGGCCGCGCCAGGTGGCCGGCCTGAATTACGCGCGCAATTTCGAAGGGCTGGTCAACCCGTTGCTATTCAATATCGGCCTGCATACCGCGCATCACGAGCATCCGCGCGCGCATTGGTCCGAACTGACCCGGCTGCATCGCGAGCACTATCGCTTGCGCGTCGACCCGGCACTTAACGAACGTGGGCTGCTGCCCTATATGTGCCGCGTCTTCGTGCTGGCGGCGTTCGTGCCGCGTTTGCGCAGCCGTTCCCACATGGCGCCCGAGCATGTCCGCTAGCGTCCCATTTATTCCCCATCGAGGCCTGTCACATGCCCATCGCGTTTAATCGTGTCTACCTGGAAAGCGCCGGCTATTTCATGCCGGGCGAAGCCGTGTCCAACGACGCCATGGACAGCTACATTGCGCCGCTGAACCGGATGTCCAGCCGCATCAAAAGCCGCATCCTTGCCGAGAATGGCATCAAGCAGCGCTACTACGCTATCGACCCGGAAGGCCAGACGGTCTACACGAACGCGCAACTGGCGGCCAACGCCATCCGCGACTGCCTGCGGCGCAATGACAGCGACCTTGCCGCTGTGTCCTTGCTGACCAGCGGATCGTCGGGTGGCGATGCGCTGATGCCGGGCTTTGCCAACATGATCCAGGGCGAGCTTGCCGCGCAGCCGATGGAAACGTTGTCGGTGCATGGCATTTGCGCGGCGGGCGTGTCGGCGATCCAGGTGGCGGCGCAGGGCGTGGAGATGGGCGGACACGCCAGCGCCGTGGCCGTGGCCAGCGAATTGCCGTCGCGCCTGTTCAAGCGATCGCGCTTTGCGGCGCGTGGCTATGACGCTGACTTTGACGCGCACTTCCTGCGCTGGATGCTGTCGGATGGCGCGGGCGCCTTGCTTCTGGGCAACTCGGGCCGCGCGCTGGCAGGGGCATCGCAGGGCGTTCGGCTGAAGCTGAAATGGGTGCATCAGCGCTCGTTCTCGGGCGACTACCCCGTGTGCATGCAGCTGGGCCTGTCCGCTGACCGCCAAAAGGGCCATCTGGATTATCCGTCCTGGAACGAGGCCGAGGCCGACGGTGCGCTGTCACTGCGGCAGGACATCCGCCTGTTGCCGCATCTGTTCGACATCGGCATCCACGAGTACGCCAAGCTGGTGCGCGACGGCTGGCTGGATCCGGATCAGGTCGACCATTTTCTGTGTCATTACTCGTCTGAAAAATTCATCCCCGTGGTCGAAGACCTGATGGAAAAGGCGGGTCTGGTGATTCCGCGCGAGCGCTGGTTCAGCAACCTGGCGTGGCGTGGCAACACCGGCGCGGCGTCGATCCTGATCATGCTGGCCGAGTTTTTGGAAACGCGCGAGATCAAGCCGGGCGAACAGATCTTCTGCTACATCCCCGAGTCGGGGCGCTTCATGGCGGCCTATATGCTGCTGGAGGCCGAAGCGGTGCATGCGCCGGCGGTGGCCGGGTCGGCAATGCCCACCGCGAATTCCACCGCAAGCCCCGCAGCAAGCCGCACAGCCTTGTTCGCCCCGCATCACGACACGCAAAGCGATGACGCCGACGCCATCGCGCCGCCGCACGACCCCGACATGGCGCCGCAAGGCCTGGGCCAATTGCTGACCGAGCTGGCCGCCATCTGGCACGACTACCGTTCGCGGGTATGGCGCACGCCGGT
The DNA here is from genome assembly GCF_057334535.1 of Achromobacter colocynthidis. Lineage (NCBI taxonomy): Bacteria > Pseudomonadati > Pseudomonadota > Betaproteobacteria > Burkholderiales > Alcaligenaceae > Achromobacter > Achromobacter colocynthidis. Next base: position 362,513 of record NZ_JBHFIZ010000038.1, on the reverse strand, counting down.
GGTGCGCCGGCTGCGCAACCGTCAATTCCAGACGGCCGACTACCTGAACTGGATGGAAAACTGGATTCCGCAGGTGCGCGAAGGCAGCAAGTGGATGCGCGAGGGCGCGGCGTCGCTGACGGAGCAGTACGCGCCGCTTGCCGCGCTGATCGACATGCATGCCGGCGAAGAACAGAACGACTTCCAGATTCTGTTTCAGGACTACCGCACGGCAGGTGGCGCGGTCGATAACATCGACGCGCTGCGCCGTAACCCCGGTGGCGAGGCGCTGAACGCCTATCTGCACGGCCTGGCCGCCACGCGCGACCCGATCGGCCTGCTGGGCGCCATCTACATCATCGAGGGCACGGGCCAGCGCATCGTGCCGGCGCTGTTGCCGCTGTTGAAAGCCAGCCTGAAGCTGCCGCCCGATGCCTTCCGCTTTCTGGAATACCACGGCCACAACGACGAGCATCATCTGGCGCGTTGGTTGTCGGCGGTGGAACTGGCGCTGGATTGCGACGAAGACGGCCGGGCCGAACAACGCATCGTGGACACCGCGCGCCGTACGGCCGCGCTGTACCTGATGCAGTTCCACCACGTGATGGAGGGCGATGCGGCATGAGCAAGGAACCCGATTTTCTGGCCAAGCCGCACGATCCGGCCGACCCCAACCCCTGGCTTGCCCTGTACCTGGACCGCAGCACGCCCTTGCCGGACAAGGTGAAGAAGGCCTGGCTGACGGACTCCAGTTGCGCCTCGCGCCAGTATCTGCTGCCGTTCCTGCGGCCGCTGGCGCGCGCCTTCATCATCCTGATCCAGGTGGTGAAGACGTTTCTGCCGCGCCGCTGGTCGCATTCAAAGCTGCTGCATCGCATTCTGGCCTGGGGGCTCAAGCGCTTTGTGTCGCCCGAGGCCAACTGGCTGATCCTGCGCCACTTCCATCTGGGCGCGCAGGCGCTGGCGTTCATCGCCGCGAATTCGCCGGTGCCAATCACGACCACGCCGCTGCAACCGCTGGAAATCGATGATCTGAAAGACGAACTCTTCGTCAAGCACGACCTGAACCTGTTCAACTTCGTCATCCGCCTGAACCAGGCGCTGCGCGAAGCCGGCGTGGAAATGCATGCGCCTGAAACGGTGGACTTCTCGATGATCCAGGACCCGCCGCTGAAGTTGGAAGACATGCCGCAGGGCAGGTTGAACTTCCTGGACCTGCAAAGCGCCATTGAACTGTTCACGCCGCTGTATCAGCTGATGCTGACCGACAACGACTTCTGGCGCGCGGCCAATTCGTTGCAGTTGGACGAGACCATCGGCATCTACACGGCCAAGTTGCTGGGCGCGCCGCAGCACCTGATCCTGGTCAACAACAGCCATCCGCTGGTGCCGCTGTCGACCGTGCGCGCGGGTTACCGCCTGGTGCTGCACGGCTTGTCCACCGAGATGCTGCACAGCCTGTTGATGGAGATGAAGGCGGCGCAGCAGGGGGCGGAACCGCCCGCGCCGATCAGCTAGACAAGGCCTGGGAGCGCGTCTTCGCATTGGACCTAGCGCGGCGCGCCTTGGTGTAGACCCTGCGTTACAGGGCCATATGCCTGCGTTATATTGCCTGCCTTGTTCGGTGAGCAGCGCCGGATCGCGTTCGCATCGCGTGAATTTCCGTTGCGTGATTCTTTATTTCGGAAGTCCCTCTTATGCCCCAGCCTATTGAAGTCATCGCCACCATCCTGTTTGCCGTGGCGGTTCTTCATACCTTTTCCGTTCCCGTTTTTGCGCGCCTTGCCCATCGCGGCGGCCCGCACGCGGGCATCTGGCATTTGTTCGCCGAGGTGGAGGCGGTGTTCGGCGTCTGGGCATTTGCGCTGATCGTGACGATGGCGGCGCTGTCTGGTCCCGTTACCGCGATCGACTACATGGACACGCGCAACTTCACCGAGCCGCTGTTCGTTTTCGTGATCATGGTGGTGGCGGCCAGCCGGCCGATCCTGGAAATGGTGGGGCTGATGGTTCGCATCGTGGCGCGCGTGCTGCCGCTGCCGCGCGAGCTGGCGACCTTCTTCGTGGTGATGTCCCTGGTGCCGCTGGGCGGCTCCTTCATTACCGAGCCCGCCGCCATGACGCTGGCCGCCATCTTGCTGCGCGATGCCTATTTCCGCACGAGCGGCCGCGCCGGCTTCAAATACCTGACGTTGGGCGTGCTGTTCGTGAACGTGTCCATTGGTGGTGTGTTGACGTCTTACGCCGCGCCGCCGGTGCTGATGGTGGCGTCCACCTTCGGCTGGGACGCCGCGCACATGGTGCAGCATTTCGGCTGGCGCGCCGCGGTGGCCGTCCTTCTGAACGCAGGCATCCTGACCTTCGTCTGCCGCAAGGCCTTGATGGAACGCTCGGTCGGTACGGGCGGCGGGGTGGACGCGCCGGAAGGATCGGATTCGCGTCCGCCGGTGCCGGTGCTCGTCATCCTGGTGCATCTGGCGTTCCTGGTGGCGGTGGTGCTTACCGCCCATCACCCGGCCATCTTCATGGGCCTGCTGATGATGTTCATCGGCTTTTCGGAAGCCTATAAGCGCCATCAGAACCGTCTGCTGATCAAGGAAGGCCTGATGGTGGGCTTCTTCCTGGCCGGGCTGGTGGTGTTGGGCGGTTTGCAGAAATGGTGGCTGCAGGACTTGCTGGGCGGGCTGGAACCGTTCGTGCTGTTCTGGGGCGCCACGGCGCTGACGGCCATTACCGACAATGCCGCGTTGACGTATCTGGGCTCGCTGGTCGAAGGCACCAACGAGACGTGGCGCTACATGCTGGTGGCCGGCGCGGTCACGGGCGGCGGCTTGACCGTCATTGCCAACGCGCCCAATCCGGCGGGCTTCGCCATCCTGAAGAACCACTTCCCGGACGGCAGTATTTCGTCGGGCCGCCTGTTCCTGTCGGCCCTCGCGCCCACCTTGGTCGCGGCCATCATGTTCCTGCTTCCGGTATAGGGAAAGGCGGCCGGCGGCGCCGGGGGCAGGCCCCCGCAGTGCCGCTTGGCGCCCCGGGGCCGGGCCGGACACCGACGGTTCATGAAAAACCGCTAAAATTCAAGACTTTCCCGAATTTTTTTCCGGCCTTGCCCTCCCGTCGCCCCGGACTGCATTTGTCTGGCGACCGACGGCTTTTTATTTTCCGGGCGCGCGCCTGGGAGCCCTTGATGCCCATCTACGCCTATAAGTGCAGCGCCTGCGGCCATGCCAAAGACGTTTTGCAGAAGATTTCCGATGCGCCCCTTTCGGTTTGCCCCGAATGCGGCCAAAGCACGTTTTCCAAGCAGGTGACCGCGGCTGGATTCCAGCTCAAGGGTTCCGGCTGGTACGTCACCGATTTCCGTGGCAATGGTTCCGGGGGCGCTGCGTCCACCGGGGCGGCAGCGGAAGGCGGGGCGCCTGCTTCGGCGCCGGCCGCCACGCCGGCGGCAACTCCAGCGGCAAGCGCTCCGGCTACCGGATCGCCTGCCGCAGGTACGCCTGCCGCAGGGTCGTCCGCCACCTAGAGCCCTTGCGATGCGGATGCGCCTTATCAAAAAGTACTTCATCACCGGCCTGCTGATCTGGGTTCCCCTGGTCATCACGGTGTGGGTGCTGGGTTTGCTGGTCGCCACCCTGGAAGGGTTCGTGCCTGGCTTTCTGTCGTCCGAATCGCTGTTCGGCATCGACATCCCCGGCTTCCGCTTCGTCCTGGTCATCGTGGTGGTGCTGTTGACGGGCGTGTTTGCGGCCAACCTGATCGGCCGTACCATGGTGGACCAGTGGGAAAACCTGCTGGGCCGTATTCCGCTGGTGCGTTCCATCTACAACTCGGTCAAGCAGGTCAGCGATACCGTGCTTGCCCCGAACGGACAGGCGTTTCGCCGCGCGGTGCTGGTGCAGTATCCGCGGGCGGGTTCCTGGACCATCGCTTTTGTCACCGGTACACCCAGCGGTGAAGTGGCCAGCCTGATGCCAGGCGACCACATCAGCGTGTATGTGCCGACAACGCCGAACCCCACGTCCGGCTTTTTCCTGATGATGCCTCGCGCCGACGCGATCGATCTTCAGATGAGCGTGGACGCGGCCTTGAAGTACATCGTTTCCATGGGCGTGGTCGCCCCGGCCCAGGCGCTTGCGCCCGAGGGCCAACCGGCTCCGCTCTCTCCGGCGCCTGGCGTGCAAGACGCGCCTCGCGGCGATTCGTAACCCTTACGCTCAAACTAAGCACACAACGGAGTCATCCCGCATGCGTACCTGCTACACCGGCCAGGTTTGCCGTGACCATCTCGGCCAGACCGTCACCCTGTACGGCTGGGTGAACCGCCGCCGCGACCACGGCGGGGTCATCTTCATCGACTTGCGCGACCGCGCGGGCCTGGCCCAGATCGTGTTCGATCCGGATAACGCCGCCTTCGCCACCGCCGAGCGCCTGCGCAATGAATTCTGCGTCCGCGTCACCGGCCTGGTGCGCGAGCGTCCGGCCGGCACCGCCAACAGCGAACTGGCTTCGGGCGAAATCGAAGTGCTGTGCAAGGAAGTCGAAATCCTGAACGCGTCGGTCACGCCGCCGTTCCAATTGGATGACGACAACCTGTCGGAAACGACCCGCCTGACGCACCGCGTGCTGGACCTGCGCCGCCCGCAAATGCAGCGCAACCTGATGCTGCGTTACCGCGTGTCGATCGAAACGCGCAAGTTCCTGGACCAGCTGGGCTTCATCGATATCGAGACCCCGATGCTGGCCAAGAGCACGCCCGAAGGCGCGCGCGACTACCTGGTGCCCTCGCGTGTGAACGCCGGCCACTTCTTCGCGCTGCCGCAGTCGCCGCAGTTGTTCAAGCAGATGCTGATGGTGTCGGGCTTTGACCGCTACTACCAGATCACCAAGTGCTTCCGCGACGAAGACTTGCGCGCTGACCGTCAGCCCGAATTCACCCAGATCGACTGCGAAACCTCGTTCCTGAACGAGTTCGAGATCCGTGAAATCTTTGAAAACCTGATCCGTCACGTCTTCAAGGTCGTGCAGGGTGTGGACCTGGCGCAGCCGTTCCCCATCATGCCGTGGACGGAAGCGATGCGTCGCTACGGTTCGGACAAGCCGGACCTGCGCGTGAAGCTCGAATTCACCGACATGACCGACGTCATGCGTGATGTGGACTTCAAGGTGTTTGCCGCCGCCGCCACGGCGCCCGGCAGCCGCGTGGTCGCCCTGCGCGTGCCCGGCGGCGCGGAAATGTCCCGCAGCGAAATCGACGGCTACACGCAGTTCGTCGGCATCTACGGCGCCAAGGGCCTGGCCTACATCAAGGTCAACGAAGTGGCCAAGGGCCGTGACGGCCTGCAATCGCCCATCGTCAAGAACCTGCACGACGCCGCGCTGGCCGAACTGGTCAAGCGTACCGGCGCGCAAGACGGCGACATCATTTTCTTTGGCGCGGATCGCGAGAAGGTCGTCAACGACGCCATCGGCGCACTGCGCGTGAAGATCGGCCACAGCGAATTCGGCAAGAAGACGGGCCTGTTCGAAGCCGGTTGGCAGCCGCTGTGGGTGGTTGACTTCCCGATGTTCGAATACGACGAGGAAGACGGCCGCTACACCGCTGCCCACCACCCGTTCACCAGCCCGAAGGACGGCCACGAAGACTTCCTGGAAACCGATCCCAGCAAGGCCTTCGCCAAGGCTTACGACATGGTGCTGAACGGTTGGGAAATCGGCGGCGGCTCGGTCCGTATCCACCGCGAAGAAGTGCAAAGCAAGGTGTTCCGCGCGCTGAAGATCGGCGCCGAGGAAGCCCAGGAAAAGTTCGGCTACCTGCTGGACGCGTTGCAGTATGGCGCGCCTCCGCACGGTGGTATCGCGTTCGGCCTGGACCGCATCGTCACGATGATGACCGGCGCCGAATCGATCCGCGACGTGATCGCTTTCCCGAAGACGCAGCGCGCTCAGGATCTGCTGACGCAAGCGCCTTCCGAAGTCGACGAAAAGCAGTTGCGCGAGTTGCACATCCGCTTGCGTAACGTCGAGGCTAAGTAAGCCCCCCCCGAGGCGCCGGGGGCGCCTCCCCCCAGGGGGGCGCCTCGCGGGACCGGCGGAGCCGGATCCTCGGCGGCCCGGCTCGGCAGGGGTACTTGCTTGCGGGGTGTTGAGTTCTTGGGAGCCAATGCTTGCGGTGAGTGTTCTTGTTGCGGCTGGGGCTTGCTGAATTGGAGTAATCTGGCAGACGCCGCTTTGTTGGCGGTGCTTGCCGGGGCTGCTCTTGGGTCTGGCCAGTGGTTCCTCTGCTTTCAAAAGGCGCCATCGCTTTTATGTCGCTCATCCGTGTCGTCAGCTACAACATTCACAAGGGCCGTTCGGCATTGGGCCGGCTCGACTCCCTGAATGAACTTCGCTTAGGTTTGTATGGCCTGCGCCCGGATCTTGTCTTCCTGCAGGAAGTCCAGGGCCGCAACGAGCAACGATCCTTGCTCCACGCGCAACACGAATCCCTGGCCGCTGCCTTGCGGCTGGATGTGGCCTACGGCCGCAATGCCGTCCGCCACGCCACGGACCATGGCAATGCGCTGCTTTCGCGCTTTCCCATTCTTGATCACGAAAACCTCGACATCTCGGACCACCGCCTGGAGCAACGCGGCCTGCTGCATGCGCGCATCGACGTGGGCGACCGCCCGGTGCATTGCTTTGTGGTGCATCTGGGCCTGTTTGCCGGCAGCCGCACGCGCCAGGTGCTGGCGTTGACCGAGCGCATTCGGCGTATGGTGCCGGACGGTGAGCCCATTCTGATCGCAGGGGATTTCAACGATTGGAATGACCGCCTGGCGCCGCTGTTCGTTCAACAGTTGGGGCTGTATGAAGTGTTTTCCCATGCGCCCCGTAGCCATGGCGGCGAATTGCCGCGCTTGCGCGATTCGGTCAAACGGCTGAGCAACGCGCTGCGTGGGTTGCCCAATGGCGGCCTGTCCGTCATGGAACGCACCAACCAACTTGGCATGGACGGCAGCGCGCGCATGCTGCACCCGCCGCCCCGTACCTTTCCCGCCGTGTTTCCGTGGTTTCGCCTGGACCGCATCTACCAGCGCGGGTTTGCCGTGCGCAGCGCGCGCGTGTTGCGCGGTAGGGAGTGGGCGCGGTTGTCGGATCACTCCCCCTTGCTGGCGGAGCTGGAACTTCCGTGAAGACCGAGCAGGTCAAGCTGGAATGGACGGACGGCAACAACATCCGCTTGTTGCAGAACGGCGCCGACTTCTTCCCGGCGCTGTGTTCGGCTATCGACGCCGCGCAGGTCAGCGTGCATCTGGAAACCTATATTTTCATGGTGGATCGCACCGGCTCGCAGGTGCTGGAGTGCCTGACGGCGGCGGCGCGGCGCGGCGTCAAAGTGCGGGTGGTGCTGGACGGCTTCGGCAGCGCCATGAACGTCGAGCACGTGCGCGCGATGCTGCTGGACGCAGGCGCCCAATGCCGCATCTTCCGGCCTGAACCGCGCTGGTTCGCTCGCTTTATTCCGTCGCGCAGCCGGCTGCGACGGCTGCATCGCAAGGTCACCATTGTGGATGGACGCATTGCGTTCATCGGCGGCATCAACGTCATCGACGATTACGATGATTTGGATCCCACGGACGGCATCTCCGCGCCGCGCTTTGATTTCGCGGTGCAGGTGGAAGGCCCGCTCGTCACCGAAGCGGCCTATGCGCAGGACTTGCTGTGGGTGCGTTTGAACTGGGCGCGGTTGCGGCGCCATCCGCGCGACTGGAGCCGCATGCGGCTCACCAAGCCGCACCATGCGCCGGTTGAACCTTGCGGCACCTTGCGCGCGGCGCTGGTGCTGCGTGACAACCTGCGGTATCGCCAGACGTTCGAACGCGCGTATCTGTATGGCATCACGCAGGCGCGTCGCGATATCCTGATCGCCAACGCCTATTTCTTTCCGGGCCGCCAGTTCCGCCGCGCCCTCGCCAAAGCCGCCGCGCGCGGTGTGCGGGTGCGGCTGCTGCTGCAAGGCAAAGTCGAATACCGCATGCAGTACCACGCCACGCGCTCGCTGTACGACCAACTGCTGCGTGACGGCATCGAGATCTTCGAGTACATGCCGGGATACCTGCACGCCAAAGTCGCCGTCATTGATAACGTGGCCACGGTGGGCTCGTCCAACCTGGATCCGTTCAGCCTGCTGCTGGCGCGCGAGGCCAACGTGGTCGTCGACAGCCAGCCCTTTGCGTGGGACCTGCAAGAACGCCTGGAAACGGCCATCCGCGACGGCGGCCGCTTCATCCGGCCGTTGGATTACCAGCGCCGGGGATGGTTGCGGCGCTGGGTGGACGCGGTGTCTTATACGCTGCTGCGCATAGGCGTGGCGTTGACGGGGTCGTCGGATAAATACTGAAGCGCCGGCTCAGGCACGGCGCTTGATCAGCCCCAAGGCCAGCGCGGTGCCCACCAGGATGATGGCGGCGCCCAGCGCGATGGACGGCGTGATGCTCTCGTCCAACAACCACGCGCCCCACACCACCCCGAAAATCGGCACCAGGAAGGTGACGCTGACGGCGGCGGTCGGTCCCACATTGGCGATCAGCCGGAAGAAGATGATGTAGGCCGCGCCCGTGCAGACGACAGCCAGCAAGATCGTGGAGATCCAGGCGGTCATTGACGCGGGCGTCTCCGGCCAGGCGGATATCGCCAGCGGCAGCAGCACGAGCGACGCCGCGATCATGCTGCCCGTGGCGCTGGCCAAGGCGTCCACGCCGGTCAGGAAACGCTTGGTCCAGTTGGCGGCGATGCCGTAGAACACGGGCGCCGACACGGCGGCAAGCACGGCGGGCCCGGTGCCTCCGGTCTGGAAATTCAGCTTGTCCCACACCAGCACGATAATGCCCACGAACCCGATCAACAGGCCCAGCGACCGCATCCACGGCAACCTGTCTTTCAGCCACAGCCACCCGACCACCGCGCCCCATACCGGCGTCACCGCGTTGGCCCCCGACAGGAAGCCCGCGCCCAGCGATTGCGCGGCGTAGGCGTAAAGCAGGAAGGGCACGGCGGCGTTCAAGGTGCCCACCACCAGCAGCGGCTTCCAGTGCCGCGCAATCACAGGCAGCTTGCCGCGCCAGATGGCCGCCGGCAGCAGGAACAGCGCGGCCAGGCCGACACGCAACTCGATCAGGGCGATGGGCCCGAAGTCCTGCACGGCAAGGCGCATGAACAGGAAAGAGCCGCCCCAGACCGCCGCCAGCAGCAGCAGGTCCAACAGATTGCGTTGACGCATGATGTGTCTCGGTTTGCCTTATTTCCGGCCAGTGACCAGATTCTTCATCTTGACTCGATGCGCAAGCAGCGCACAGGCCAGGGACAGGACAATACACAAGACCAGGCCGGCCCGCACTCCGTTTAGTACCGTGCCGTGTGAAATCATGATGCCCACCAGCGCGGTACCCAAGGCGCTGCCGATCGCGCGCGTGGTCTGGACCAGCGCCGACGCCACGCCCACGTCGCGGCGTTCGCTCAGCATCTGCATGAAGAGCGTCAGATTGGGAAGTAGAAAGCCCAGCGCGCAGCCGTTGACGAAGAAGGCCGCAAGAATCCACCAGGCCGAGGTCCCGGGCGAAATCAACAGCACCATCAGCGTACCGGCCGCCAGCAGCAGGCCGCCGAACACCATCAGGCGTTGCGGTTCAGTCTGCTTGGGAAACATCCGGCCATTGATGATGCTGCCGACTGAAATCGCCGCGACCAGCGGGGTCAGCAGCAAACCCGCTTCGCTGGGCGAGTAGCCCAACACCTGCTGCAACAACAGCGGGCTATAGAAGATCAGCACAAACATGACCGCGCCCACCATCATGGCGGACAGGTTCAGCAGGCGGGATTCTTGCCCGGCCAGCACGCGTAGCGGAAAAATGGGGGACTTTACGCGCCGCTCAGTGGGAATCAGGATGGCGATGGCGGCCACGCCAATCACCGCCAACAGGGCGCCCAACAAGGGATGGGCATGTTCGCCCCGGGCGAAGGCCAGTTCCAGCGCCGCCAGCGGGGCGCCCACGGCCAAGACCAGCAAGATGGCGCCTACCCAATCGATTTTGCGGCTGCCATCGTGCATGGGGCGGATGCGCGGGAAGTAGCGCGCCAACAGAAAAAACGCGCCGGCGGCCGCGATAGGCGAAATGAAGAACGCGGCGCGCCATCCCAGCGCCTGGGTCGCCGCGCCGCCCAGCACCGGGCCGATCCCGCTGGCCATGGCAAACGCGGCCGACACCAACGCCATCCAGCGCACCCGCTGCTTGGCATCGGGAAATAGGTCGGCCGGCGCCGCGAACGCGGTGGCGATCATCATGCCCCCGCCGACCCCTTGAAGGGTGCGGAACACGATCAGTTGCGTCATGGATTGCGCCAGTCCACAAGCGATGGAACCCAGCGCGATGATCAGCACGGACACCAGCATCAAGGGCTTGCGGCCGAACATGTCGCCCAGCCGGCCAAAGATCAGGATGGACGCCGCGGTGGCCAGCAGATAGCCGGTGCCCACCCAGGCGTAAAGCGCCATGCCGTTCAATGCCTCGGCCACGCGAGGCAGGGTGGTGCTGATGATGGTGGAATCCAACGCGGCCAGCACCACCGTCGCCGACACGCCCGCCATGGCCATCAGCAAGTCTCGTCGAGAGCGAGGGGATTCGGCGGCTGGCTGTGTCGGTGGCGGCGGCGGAGTCATGCCGCCTAGGATATCACCGGCCCACTAGGGTTTTCACTTGTAAAACGAGTGATAACCCCAGAAAACCGCGATAACCAACACGACCAGCAGCCATGACCATCGGGAATTGGACAGACCGCGGGGTTCGGGCTCGGGAGGAGGGGGCGGCGGCGCGACGCGCGGCTGGGTCGCCATGTGGTCGATGAAGGCGGCAAAGAACTTCTGAATGATCTTGTCGCCCGCTTTCAGCAGCAGGCCTTCCCCGCATTCGGCCAACTTGCCCCCGGCCATGCCCGCCACGGTGTAGGCGACGCGGGTGCCTTGGTCCTTGGTGCTGAGGTTGACCTGCGCGGTACCGATGGCCAGGCAGGCCGCGCGGCCCTTGCCTTCGAAGACGAGTGTGCAACTGTCGGGAGCGTTGACGTCCGAGAGCAGGATCTCGCCCTCGTAGTCGGTGTCGATCCCCGCGATGTTGGCCCGCAAGGTGACGCCGTATTCGGTAGGGCTGCGCATCGCAACTTCCACGCAGCCCGGTATGCACTTCTGCAAGACTCTCGGGTCAGTCAACGCATCCCATGTCTGGTGTTGCGTTGAAGGAATCCATTGGGCATCGGCAATGCGCATGGCTGTCTCCTTATTTATATGTTCATTTTTGCTCTAAAGCAGGATTTACGCCAGTTACCCAGCCATGCGAGCATGCGCGTTGACTACCGCGAGCGCCCAAAAAGTAGAATGAGTTCCATTTCACGACCCGAATATCGGCGTTGCGCACTCATATCTCCGAAATTCAATCAGATGATGTTGCGCGGTTCCGACACAAGTGGCGGATGGCTGTCCCACAGTTGTAATCTGGCTTACGATCGCGCGTCATCGCGCTCATGACTGGCGGCTGAGTGTTTGCGGTATATGAAGTTAGAGTATCTCAGTCAAATGGATGACGCTGGCCAATCGAGGAATCGCAAAGGTTTGGTTAAACTTCAAAAAACTATCAATTTCTACCTGTATTTCTAATTTAAGAATAACAGTGGGCATGAATTGATTGACTTTTTGTTGCTGAAATCTTTTGTCGTATGCGGCCGAGATGTCGTGCGATTTGAATCCAAAGCGTGGTGGTGTCCGTAGGACGTTACGTTGGTACACGTTATAGGTTAAATCAGAAATAGCTTAACCAAGGTTAAGTATTAAAATGCCCGCTTCAACGGGTTCAAAGAGATATGGTCTATTTGCTTGTCGCCTTTCTGGTTTCTTTGGTTATTACCATGCTGCTGGTGCGATTCAACGCACTGCATGGTCGATTTAGTTTCGATCATCAAACAACTGGCGCGCAGAAATACCACGACCGGCCGGTGCCGCGTATTGGCGGGGTGTCGATCGTTATTGCGATGCTTGCCGTCATGCTGCTGGCGATTTTTCGCGAGCCAGCCCTCGGTTATGAACCCTTGGTTTTGCTTGCTGTCGCGATGCCTGCATTTCTGGGCGGCCTGGCTGAAGATCTGACCAAGAAAGTCAGGGTTCTGTCCCGACTGGCATTTGCAATGATTTCGGGCATGGCCGCCTATTATTTCCTGGGCGCAACGCTGGACAGATTGAATATATTCGGCATCGACTGGCTGCTGCAGTTCGGTCCGATTTCATTTGTTGTCACGGCCTTTGCGATCGCGGGAGCCGCCAATGCGATCAATATCATTGATGGCTATAATGGCTTGGCCGCCGTTGTATCAGTAATGATTTTTGCTGGATTTGCGTACGTTTCTTATTATGTCGGCGATCGCCTCATCCTTACGGTTTCTGTGGGGATGATGGGTTCCATAGTGGGATTTCTGGTGTGGAATTATCCCCGCGGGCTTATTTTTTTAGGTGATGGCGGAGCGTATTTCATCGGGTTCATGATTGGTGTTTTGTCAGTTTTGATGCTTGCGCGCCATCCCAATGTCTCCGCTTGGTTTCCCCTGTTGCTGTGCATCTATCCGGTGTTTGAAACTCTATTTTCGATATATCGGAAAAAATTGCTGCGCGGACAATCCCCAGGAGTTCCGGATGGTGTGCATCTTCATATGCTCATCTATAAGCGTCTTGTGCGCTGGGCCGTGGGTTCTACCGACATTAAGCATAGAACACAACGTAATGCGATGACTTCGCCATATCTGTGGTTATTGTCATCATTCGCTGTACTTCCGGCCGTCCTTTTTTGGCAGAATGAGTACTTGTTAATGCTCTTTGTGGCATTGTTTTCGATCCTGTACGTAGTGCTTTATCGAAGATTGGTGCTTTTCAGAATGCCTAAATGGATGGTGATCAGCCGTAAGCACAAGTTTGGGGCCTTGGCTGTTAAAAAAAAGGCGTCCAGAAGAAGGCGTTGGTAAAATTGCTAGGCAACTTCGATGCCGGGCTTCGTGTGTCGCCGTTTTTTTTAAAATAAGGTGTTTTGAATGGCAAAAAGCGAGCGTTTTCTGATTTTCATCCCATGCTATCGATGTGAGAAGCAGATTCCGCGCACTGTGGCTCAATTGGCAGGAGCAGCCGCATTGGATTGTGAGGTTCTAGTTCTGGATAATAGAAGTCCGGACGGCACCTTGGAAGCAGCCATTAAATCGGCAGACAGCCTAAAAAGCGTTCCGGTAATCGTTGCCAGGAACGATGAAAACTACGGCCTGGGAGGGTCGCATAAAGCGGCTTTCGATTACGCGATCAAGCAAGGGTTCGATTATCTGATCGTGCTGCATGGCGATGATCAGGGAAATATCGCAGACCTGCTTCCCATGCTAGAGGCTGGCAAGCATCGGGACGTCGATAGCCTGTTGGGAGCGAGATTTATGGCGGGTGCCCGACTGCACGGGTATTCGGCCTTCCGCACCTTCGGGAATCGTGTATTCAATCTTTTGTTTTCAGTCGTTGCTGGGCAACGGTTATATGATTTGGGCGCCGGCCTGAATCTGTACAAAATCGAATCACTGAAAAAATTCAATTGGCGTTTTTTCGGAAATGATCTGACTTTTAATTACTACATGATTCTCGCCTCCGCGGCGTGGAATTGGAAGTTGCGATTTTTTCCGATATCGTGGCGCGAAGACGACCAGCTGTCCAACGTCAGGCTGTTTCGCCAAGCCAAGCGCACCTTTGGCTTGCTCGTGAACTTCGCCATCGCCAGACGATCTTTTTTATCTTCAAATCATTCGGGCAGGGAAAGTGGGGATTACCCATTTTCGATCGTTCATTCAAATCGAGTTGAGTCGAGCTCCGACGATGCTACGTTACGCTAGGCTGTGCCAGCGCCTGGTGCTTGCGTTGGGGGCATGCTTCCTGCTCTGGGGGCTGGTCGTCAATATCGCGGGCATTGCCGCGGTGTTCGAGCAACCCAGGGCAGGGTTGACCATGCTTGTGATCAGTAGCAGCCTGTATCTCGCCTCGCATGCAGTGCGCATGGTCCGCTTATGGTTGTTGATCGGCGGCGGGCGGTTGCGCCAGCTGCTTCGCCTGTATTGGTACACCACGGCCGTGTCCCTCGCCATGCCATTCAAGTCGGGGGAGTTGATTCGTATCCTGGAAATCGGCTGGAGCACCAAGGGTGTCCGTTTTGGCATGGTGGTGGTTTGGGTCGAGCGTGCGTTCGATGCTGCGCTGCTTGCTGTCGTGGCGATTGGCTTGTCGTATTCAGCGCAAGATGCCCGGCCGTTTCTCCTGCCATTTATCGGGGTGATGCTGCTGTTTCTCGCGTTGTCGCTGATTTTTCTGTGGGCTGTGCCTGAAAACCTGTCTCGAATTAATCTGCACATCATGAGGGTTTACTCGGGCCGCCGCGCAGTTCAGTTGCTGCGCGGAGTGGGCTACTTGAAAACCTTTTCTGGCGATGCGCGCAAAATATTACAAGGCCGGGTATTAACTTTTGCGATACTCACGCTGCTCATCTGGACATTTGAACTGTTTGCGATTGCGAGTATTGTTGCGCGCGATTTTCCGATGATAACGGGGTTCACGGAGTTGCTGGCCAAACTTATTCCCGGACTCTCTCCGTCTGATTCGCAGAGCGGTACAGGCGTATCGCCCTGGATCTTGAGTGTATATGCGCAGGCGCTGCTCGTACAGGTGCTCGGATGCCTTGTGCTTATTCCCTATATTCGTCAGCGTTTGCAAGACACTTGTGACATTGGAATCCGTGATGAAAACGCTAGTGGTATACGATAATTCGTTCGACGTTCCGGAAGATGTCAGCCACCACCTAAGTCTTGTCAGGTTCTCTGACCTTCGTGTGCAGCGTCGAACGCTGAAGGATCGGATTGCCGGGGCTGTTGGCCGTTTGCCGAAGGGCGTACAGTTACTGATCCTCGAAAGTGAAGCCCAGAATCAGGACTATTTACTGCGCCGCGCACTGCATGAGCGTGCAAGGGTGGTTTATGTGCCGTCCTACCTGGCGATGCTGAATGACGAAGAGACGGTGTCATTGTTCCTGGAGAAACTGACGCTGGCCGAATGCTCTGTCAAAGTCCTCCCACCGTCGTTTGAAGGCGAAGTGTTTACCGGTTTACCCATCGCTGTGGTGATCGAGGACGACGCGGCCATGTTCGTCGAGGCGATGCTGCAAGGTGAGCACCAGGCGGCAATGGCCGATCTCCTGTCATCGATGGAGCCAGTGCCTGATGACATCGGCATGGCGGACTTGCGAGACCCCGCGCAGTTTTTGTCTGTCGCGACCTCTTCTTTTGATGTCCGCCATTTCAATTCGGTGGCTGCGACGGATCGCTTCACGGTGCTCAAGCGCTCCAGCGACACAGCGAAGCTTCGGCGGGAGTATGACTTCTACGCATTGCTACCGCCGGAAATGCAGCGATACTTTGTGCAGCCTTACGGATTTGTGGAAGAAGCGCAGACAGCCAGCTACAGGATGGAGCGCCTCTTTGTGCCCGACGTAGCGTTGCAGTGGACGCATCGCGCGTTCACCCCCCATCAATTTGCACAGTTGCTACGACGCATATTCCATTTTGTAAATTGCCGGACTGCGCGCACCGAGGCATCGAGCGACCCTGGTAATGAGGGATTGTTTCTTGGGAAGGTGGCAGACCGCATCGCTACGCTGGAAAAGAGCGATATTTTCCCTGGGCTCGAAGTGCAGTGCAAACTGGCTTTCGGCGGTGTAAGAGCGATTTTGGATAGATACAATCGTCTTTACGCTACGCTCACCAAAGACGTAAAGTTTCCGTCACCGGTACTTAGCCACGGTGATCTTTGTTTCTCCAATATTCTCTATGGGAGAGCAGAGGGTACGATGAAGTTCATCGATGCGCGCGGCGGATCAAAGCTGGAAGATCTGTTTATGCCTGCGTACTACGACGTGGCAAAACTGTCGCATTCGATTGAAGGGTCTTATGATTTCATCAACGCAGGGCTATTCCGGGTTGAGCTGGACGATGTTAATCGACCTAAATTGATTATTAATGGTCATGACGAAAGCAGCTACGCGAAAATGTTCAGGAGCCAATGCTTGCAAGCGGGGTTTGTACCCCGGCTGGTGAGATTGTTCGAGGCCTCCCTGTTTATCAGTATGACTCCGCTTCATATTGATGCTCCGGTGAAGGTGTTGGCGTTTCTGCTGAATGCTGATCGTATTCTGGATCAGGTAGAAGTTAAATCGAATTGGAGCTGAGTCGATGATTCGTAGTGATAAGGTTCTGGTTTTCGATGTGGACGGAACTCTGTGCGAGATCCGGCGGGATGGGCAGCCGTATGCTGACGTTGAACCTCTCTGGCCAGTAGTGGAAAAACTTCGTGAATATAAACGTGAAGGTTTTTACATAGTTCTCAACTCCGCAAGAAATATGCGGACCTATCAGGGCAATACGGGATTGCTGAACGCGAATACGCTGCCCGTGCTGATTGATTGGTTGAAAAAGCATGATATTCCCTACGACGAGCTGCATCTTGGCAAGCCTTGGCCGGGAACCAACGGGTTTTATGTTGACGATAGAACGATAAGGCCTGACGAGTTTTGTCGGTTGAATTATCAAGAGATTCTTGCCCTGCTGGGTGTGGAGAAAGGAAAGGAATGATCGTCATCATCACCATGGCGGGAATGGGAAAGCGTTTCCGCGACGCCGGTTGGAATGTTCCCAAATATCAAATCGAGGCCCACGGCCGATCCCTGTTCGCATGGTCCATGCTGAGCTTGCGCCAGTTTTGGGCGGCGGGTGCTGAAGCGATATTCGTCGTGCAGCGGCAGGACCAGGCAAGAGCATTTATTGAGCAGGAATGCACGCTGCTCGGCCTGGCTGGGGTGTCCATTGTGGAAATCGATGCGCTGACGGATGGGCAAGCCACGACTGCAATGCTGGGGGCCGACAGCGTGCAGGACGAGGCATCGCCTATGTTTGTCTATAACATCGACACGTTTGTGCACCCGGACAGCCTCGCTCCCGTCGACGTCCGGGGCGATGGCTGGATACCTTGCTTCAATGGCCTGGGCGATGGTTGGAGCTTTGCCAAGGTGGATGCAGATTTTCGCGTCACGGATATTCGCGAGAAGGAGCGCATTTCGGACTGGGCGACGGTTGGCCTGTATGGCTTCCGATCCGTGGACCTGTACCGTGAGTTGTATCGTGAGTTCTTCAGCGGCGGCCAGGGACTGGCCAAGGGCGAACGCTACATTGCGCCGATGTACAACCATCTGCTTGGGAAGGGGCTGCCCATATATGTTCAACCCTTGCCCGCTTCGGCGGTAATCCCGCTCGGTACGCCAGTTGAATTGGAGCAATTCCTTAACGCCCAGCCCCCTTCCTTGTGACTTGTCTTTGGACGCGCGCGTGATACGTATGCGGAATGCCTTTTACGGCACGGTTCTTGCAACTTTGCTGGTGGTTGTAGGCTTGATTGCGTATGGGTTCGTCATCCCGAGTTACGGCTCATTGGCGGTCTTGGGTGCGGCCACGGCAATCGCGGGGGTCGTGGCACGGCGCGCAATTGCGAAACCGGTTTCACTGTTGGCCATTGCAGCGGGCGTAGTGGCTGGTGCGGTGTTTTGGCACGCTGCCCCATCGATAGGCCTATACCCGACGGTGACGCTTAGCGTGACTGGCGATAAGCATCCGGACGCGAAGGGCGCCGAGGTATGGCTCACGGGAGTGGGGCTGGCCTCGGGTCAATTCAGCGTTAGCGGCTTTGATGGTTGGGCGAAGCGAGATGGCGTCGTGGTCGGCTACGGTGACACGGCCAAGACTGTCCAGGTGCCCAAATCGTGGCAAGCCGGCTCTGTAGTGCGGCTGGGCAAAAGTCCCTACTCGGGCATCGTGGAGGTCGGCGTCGATGATCGCAAATCCCGCATAGATCTCTATTCCGCAGAGTCATCCGCGACGGACATACCGTTGCCGCCGCCCAAGAGTTCGATCCTTTCGGCGCCGTTCCGAATATTGACGGCTTTGCTGTTTGCGTGGGCCGTCTTTTACATATGCGCCGCCTACATATTTGGACACAGCGCATTCAGAGTCGGTATCGCCGTGATTGCAATACTGACGGCGACATGTGTGTGGCTGGCCATGACGCATTCCATAGCGGGCGATGTGGAATTCCTGGCCGTCGGCGCGCCCGCTCCCGCGAACGGCAATGCCAATGGCCACCCCGCCACGGTGTTTCTGGGGACGGCGCAAGGCAAGGTCGAAGGTCTGCCGCTGCCGTATGCCTACTATCAGGCAAGCGCGCCTGCGTCTTTTGCCGGCATATCGTCGCTGCGATTGCAGACGAATACCGCGCCGCTCAATGTCTGGACACAGGCTGGCGCAGATGCATCTTCAAAGTTGTCGTGCACTCGGGACACTCCTCTTGTTGTTGAATTCGATCCGCGTCGTGCCGGCGAGCTGCACGCCCGCGTGGGTGAAAAACTGACGGCCATCGCGGCTCCGGCCGCCGCCGATTCGACGGGGTCTACGGATGCCAAGCGGCTCTTCGCTGTTTGCTGGCCTTACGGCGACGGATTGATGGTGGCTTGGACGTCGGCCTATTTCCGCTACAACGCGTGGAATGGCCCCGTGCACGCCGTCGATCGCGTGTATTTGGACACGCCGGAACAGCCGGCGTTGATGTTGCGCCTGTCGTCACAGACGGGGCGGTATGCGCCAATGGAATCGATCGGTCCTGGCGAGTATGCATATCCGAAGCTGACCTTTCCATGGAATCACGCAGAGCTCGCTCGTAGGTTGGCTACCGCGCTGATCGCCGGCTTATGCGTCTTGCTGATCATCCCTGTTGCCGCGATCTGCAATATGGTCAAGGCCAGAGCCAGGGAAGGCAGACGGGCGTCAACGGCATGCCTGCTGGCAATTGCTGGTGTGTGGATGGTGGCCACTATCGTTGTCGGCTGGCCCGGCATTATCGGTTGGGATGCTATAAGCCCCGTCATCCAGCATGGCACCGGCGGAGTCTCATTATGGTACGGGGTTGGTTACCCTCTCCTTGTTTCCGCCTTAATCAACCTTGGTGGCCTTGAGTTTTCGCTGCTATTAAAAGCGTTTATTGTGTGTCTGGTGGTGTTGTGGGTGGCACTACGTGCACTCGAAGAAGACGCCAGCGGCTGGGTCATCAATGTTTTTGCCGCCGGGATGTTCCTGCTTACGGGAACGACAATGGTGGCCGCAACTGAATTGCGTGATGCGGTCAATGGTGTTGTCTTGAGCGGATTCGGTTTGTTTTGCTATGTGCTGTTGACAGGGGGCAGACGACAATCTGCATCGTTGTCTCCCTCGCACTACGCCATGATTGCGCTGCTGGGCACGTTGCTTGTGCTGTTGCGGACGGACAATATTGTCTACGTGGGAGTGTTACTGTGCGGGTTCGCATTTATGCGACCACGCCGGCGCAACGTTTTGGCATGCTTGTCCATCGTTGTCTTGTGGTTGGCTGCGACGCCGTTGTCGACGCGCTATGTGATGGAACGGGGCGACCATGGCAGGGCAGAGATGCGGCTATATAAGGTCTCGGCTTTTGTGAATCCGCTGGTCGGCATGCTTCGGGGTGAGGCGCTGACCCAGGGCGAGCGCCTAGCCTTGAGCACAACGTTGGACAAGGTATTGAAGGTGGATTATTCCGTTGAACACTGGACTCCTTCGGATGTGATCTATTGGCATCAGTCTGACAAGGGTTCCCCTTCGCCGGAAACGTTGGCCGAATTGCAGCGCGCTTTCATCTTCAATGCGTTGCATCATCCCGCGGAATTTTTCACGTTGAGAACAGCGACCTTCGTGAAATCGTTAGGGATGAACCAGGCTGCGGCTTGGCTCGCAAAAGGGCATATTGATCGGACATTTTCTCTGCCCCCTTACTTCGACCACTTGGGTGGACAGGATGTCCATTGGCGCAGCATGGTAGCCCTTGCAGGCTACCGGCCGGCGGAGCACCTGTTTCCGGCTCTGGCCGCGAAGATGTACGCATGGTACGAAGGCATCGCGTTTGGCGCTTTGCAGCTATTGTGCGCAGTTGCTCTGATGTTTGGCTTCCGGCATCATCCCGCGGCGTCGCTGCTTGCCGTCGCATTGATCGCACGCGCGGGGCTGTTCTGGTTGATGCAGCCAGCATCGGTCTTTCTTTATCTAAGTGAACTGCAGATACTTGGTACGTTATTGCCATTGCTGGCATGGATAGAGTGGCGCCAGCGCGTCCGGGGTTGTGTAGATGCTTCTTAAGTTTGGTTTGATTTCCGGCCTGGGCTGGCTGATAGATTTTTCGATTTTTGTCGCACTCGGTGCGGCGGGATTCATACCGGGCGTCGCTAATGGCATTGCCGCCACTGTCGCAGTGACCTTCGTCTATTTCTCGTCCTTGCGGCCCATATTTAAGTATGAGGGGCATTACATGATGCGAAAGTTGATGGCCTATTGGCTATATCAATTTGTCGCCGTCACGTTAGCGTCCCTGACAGTGAATTTCCTGGCCACCGTTGGCATGCATTCAATCGTGGCGAAGATAGTCGTCACGCCCTTTACCTTTTTGGCCAATTATCTCTTTATGAAATGGTTGGCCGAAGTCGGTCGCCCTGGAATTTGATTTCGACGGTTCCATCGACGCATTGGTACCGAGATTGCGGCGTGTCAGAAGAGGTGCATGAGTGGAGATACATCGTCACCGCACGTAGTAGGTCGCAATACTTGGCTTTAACATCATTCGCAAGACGGACCGGCTTTCCTGTCGGCCCAGCGCCGCCTTCTTTTTGAACTAAAATTCTTCGACTTACGCGGTTGGCTATGAAGGGCGGCCATGCCCTGATCCATGCCGACGCGGTGCTTCAAGCGGCAATTGTTGATGCAGCGCTGCCGCGTGTGCTGAAGCGGCCGCCCCGATTCTTGACATATAAAAACATATGATGATCCGTTCAACGCCTGCCGCTGGCGAGCACATTCCGGGAGGCAATCCTCCCGACGCCGCGGCCGAGCCTGTCAAAGGCCCGGCTTTGGGGGCTGAGTTGGCGCAGTCACGCGTACAGCTTGCGGAACTGTCCGCCCGGTACGAGGAAGTGATTCAGTCGCCGGCATACCGGATCGGGTCGGCGATTTCCCGCAGCCCGCTTGGCACGCTGTACCGCGCTGTCTCTCGATTGCGCAGGCACCAGCAAGTGTCCGGCAGCCCCGTGGCCGGATCGCCTTCAGCGACTGAAGTCCGTGCGGATCATGCGAGCTACTCATCCGGCGAATTTCTGGCGCGGCTGCAGGCGCTGCGGCAAGGCGAGCCGGTTGCGATTGCTCACCCGGAATGGCTGGGCATACGTAGTTCCGCGTCACAGATCTTTGAGCATTTGCTGTTTCTGCGCGACGATCTGTCGCCACCGATCGCTCAAGAAATTGCGCGTCGTCTGGCAGATTGCAGACCTTCTGCTATTGTTTTCCAAGGCTTTCCGTACACCTATCAGCATTTGGTCGAATCCTTGCATCGCTCGGCGCAACACATTCCCCTCTACGCCGTCTGGCACGGGACGTTCATGCAAGCCAGCGAAGATTACGCTTGGCGGAGCTTTCGTCTGGTCTGCTCGCTTCAGCGGCAAGGGAAGATTCGGCGGATCGGATGTGTGAAGCGAGGACAGGACGAAATTCTGCGCCGAAATGGCGTGGACGCCAGCTTCCTGCTGAACCGGTACACCCAGGTGCCGCAGCACGCCTCACAGGTCGCCGATGGCGCAAGCCGCCTGGGCATCTGGAGCATTTCGGAGCTCCGGCACAAGCCGCCCTACGAAATGCTGGCAGCCGCGTCGATGATTGATAACGCCATCGTGGTCGGATCCGTGGCTTCACAACGGATGCGCGAGTTCTGCGAGGAATTCGGTGTGCCCCATGATTTCGTTGGAAGCATGGTTCCACAGGCTGAGATGCCGGAGCATCTAGCGGCTTGCCATGTGAACCTCTACGTCACGTTGAACGAGTGCGCTCCGATGTTGCCGCTTGAGAGTTTTGCGGTCGGCGCGCCTTGCATCGTGGGTCCGAATACGCCCTATTTCGAGGACGATCCCTACCTGCGCAGCAGGCTGGTTGTGGATGTGCCGGATGATGCGAGCGAGATTGCGGCCCGCATTGGAGACGTTTTGCGTGAACGCGACGAAATCGTCTCGGCGTACAAGGCGTACGCCATGCGATACAACGCTCTTTCGGTCGCCACAGTCAGGCAGTTCCTGGACTGATGCGCACCACCTGCTTCGTTACCTACGAGCTGTATCCTGTGACGCGAGGCGGTTGCGGTGCGCTGCTGCACAACCTTGCGAGCCAATTGCTGGCGGCCGGCGATCGCGTCGTGTTCCTGCTTGATGTCACAGAGGAAGTATTCGACCGCTTCGATCAGGTTGAGCGGGCAAAGCTTCCCAATGCGCACAACTGCGTCGCCTATCGGGTGGAATCGCTGCTTGGCGCCGACATCGCTGACGCTGCGCAGTTCATCTGCTGGTATGACTGGCGCGCCTTTGTGCTGCATCAGGCGGCCTTGCGTGTGCATGCGCTACAGCGCCCCGACTTGATCGAGTTCTTCGATTTCTACGGCACCGCTTTTTACGCATTGAGCGAGAAGCTTGCACTCGGGGCTTACGAGGAAACGAGGATCGCTGTCCGGTTCCATGCCACGATCGAGGCGATGGATACCGTTGATTTGACCAATGCGTTGCATCGGGATCTCTACACCTTGTACTCCTTGGAGCGGGCCTCCTTGGCGCTGGCGGACACGGTAATCGTGCCTTCGGCGGGCTTCTACGAGGAATCTCTCCTGCCGCTGTATCCGTGGCTGCCGGGAAAAGAGTCGATAGCGGTACCCCCATTGCGCAAAGTGCTGCGAAGGGAGCAGGTTTCTCCTTCAGCCAATGGCGTCTTGTTTTACGGCCGTCTGTTTGCGATCAAGGGCGTGGATCTGCTTGTTGATTCAGCCATATCCTGGATGCGGCAATATCCTGAATCCCAGGCCGAATTCTATTTCCTTGGAGGCGACTCGAATCAGCCTCCGGATGGCGCGTATCCCTATGCTGAATACCTGATCCGGCGTATTCCTCAGGACTTGCGCGGGCGGTTTCATTTCATTGGGCACGTCACGCACGAGCAAACCGAAGCCTTGCTTCGCGACGTTCGATTTGCGGTATTTCCTAACCGGTATGAGTCTTTTTGCTATGCGGCGCACGAGATATACACCGCTGGCGTGCCGATGATCGTGTCCGATATTCCGGGGTTCAAGGATTTCTTCGTACACGAGCGCAATTGCCTGCAGTTCGAGTCCGGCTCCTCTGACGCCCTGGTGTCTTGCATGGCTCGACTTTGGAATGACGCCGGGTTGAGGCAGCGCTTGTCGTACCCCTATCCCGTTGTTTTGGATGAGGTTGCGCAGATCTACCGCGAGAGCCCTGCGGCAAAGACCATCGCGCCGGAGAGCCGGGAGGCCGGGATATTGGTGCTGATCCTGACGGACAGCGTGCATGATGCCCAGCTTGTCAGTGAGGTAACGACGCGCGCCGGCTGTGAGACGCTCTTGTTGCTACGTGCGGCGTCTGACGCCACCGAGCCCACTGTCGTGCTGTTCGGCAGCAATGTACGCTGTGTGGACCCGACCGGCAGGGACGTGGACGTGCATGCCGTGCGGACCCGGCAGGCAGTGTTGGTGCTACGAAGTTCGGACCGCGTAGATCCAAGCTTCTTGAGCGCAGCTTCGGCAGTGCTGGCCAGCCGTCAAAAAATCGCCTACGTCAGCAGTTGGATGGAGCAGGGGGGTGGACCCACGGCGTATGCGCTCCCATTGATGTTGGACGTTGCACCGACATCTGGGCGGAGTCCGTTTACACGCAGCGTGATGCGTACCCAGAGTGGACGGCAGTTGCTTGATGTGTTTGACGCGGGCATGGGGGAGTATGCAGAGCTGAAGTATCTGTGGGACTTGACCCGGGAGCACGCGATGGGCTTGGTGATACCGCGAGCTTGGGTTCACGTTGTCGCCGAACCTGACCAGTACCCCTCGCCCAAACAGTTCTCGTATTTGCTAAATGGCAATTTCAGTTTGGAGCGCAAGAAGCGAATCGCCCAGTATGCGGTGGCAACGTGGAACATGTCGTCGGGCCAGGACTCGCGTAGAAGAAGAGTCCTCGACAATATGAGTGCTTTGCCCACGCCCGTCATTTTGGTATTGCTATTTTTGGGACGATCCATTGCTTATACATATCGCCGCTCTCGTTCGGCATGGCAGGGAATGAGGCGGCGTCTGAATGCGCTGGGCAGAGGTCGAAATGGCCCGCAACGGCGTGAAGAGAAATGATTATGAGAGGTCTGACTTGATTCGGGAAGTATTTGAGCTGGTGCGAGGTATGTTGACTCGGCATCGGCAGCTGATAGTGCAAATGATCAAGCGCGAAGTGCTGGGCCGCTATCGTGGGTCGGTGCTCGGGCTGGCATGGTCGTTGTTTAATCCGCTTTTGCTTTTGATCGTCTACACATTTGTTTTCTCGGTCGTTTTCAAGGCAAAGTGGGCGGGGACTGCGCCTACGCAGTCACACGGCGATTTCGCGGTGATTCTGTTCGCCGGCTTGATTATGAACAACCTGTTCGCGGAGTGTTTGAACAGAGCCCCGTCGCTGGTGCTGTCGAATGTCTCCTATGTGAAGAAAGTGGTATTCCCGCTTGAGACTTTGGCTGTCATTGCATTCGGATCCGCGACATTTCATCTGCTGGTGAGCTTTGTTGTTCTCCTCATCGCACAGATTATCTTCCTGGGGAACATACCGTGGACTATCGTTTATCTGCCCATGGTGTTGGTCCCGCTGGCGCTTTTCTCACTGGGCATCTCCTGGTTCTTGGCTGGCCTGGGCGTGTATATCCGGGATACAGCCCAAGCCGTGTCGCTGTTAACCATCGTGCTGACGTTTGTGTCTCCCATTTTTTATCCGCTTTCGGCAATCCCGGAGCGCATGCAGATCTACGTGAAGCTGAATCCCATGACCTTCGTGGTTGAGGAGACGCGCAACGTCCTGATCTTCGGCAAGTCTTTGAATTGGTCGCTCTGGAGCATCTACACCGCAATCGGTTTTGTCGTGTTTGTGCTGGGCATTGCTTGGTTCCAAAAGGTTCGTAAGGGGTTCGCCGATGTCGTCTGACAACATCTCGATTCACGTAGAGAACCTGGGGAAGTGTTATTCAATCTACGCGAAACCCCAAGATAGATTGAAGCAAGCATTGTTTGCGCGCGGCGCGAACCTGTTCGGTCGACAAGCGAAGAGTTTCTCGGAGGATTTTTGGGCGCTCTCGGGTGTATCTTTTGATGTCAAGAAGGGCGAAACCGTAGGCATTGTGGGTCGCAATGGGTCGGGTAAATCCACCTTGTTGCAAATGATCTGCGGTACGGTCACGCCGACGACGGGGTCTGTTCAGACTTATGGACGAGTCGCTGCGCTGCTGGAACTTGGCGCCGGGTTCAATCCCGAATTCACTGGGCGCGAAAACGTTTATCTGAACGCATCGCTGCTCGGGTTGACCTACGAACAGATTGATCAACGATTCGACCAGATTGCCGGTTTTGCCGACATCGGTGAGTTCATCGAGAGTCCGGTCAAAAAGTATTCAAGCGGCATGTTTGCCCGACTGGCGTTTTCGGTCGCCGTGCATACCGATCCAGAGATTCTGATTGTCGATGAGATTTTGGCTGTTGGCGATGCGGCTTTTCAGCGGCGTTGTTTGAAAAAATTTTACGACATCCGTGATGCCGGGTGCACGATCCTGTTCGTTTCCCATGACCAGTATCAGGTCAAATCTATCTGTAGCCGCGCCCTGTATCTTAATCAGGGCCGGCAAGTGGAGTTCGGGCAGGCCGGGAGAGTGATCGACAAGTACACCATCGACATGCAGGCGGCCTTGATGGAGTTCGAGGAGCGCGAGGCAGCTGCTGGGCACGGACACACCGCGTCCATGCCTAAGGAACTGGATGTACTGGATACGTCCAACCCGGATGATGCATTGCAAGAAGGCGCGGACGCAGCGTTGTTTGATGCCTCGGGGGAGGCCGCCGTCCCCAAGTCCGGGCCAATGCCCGAGAAGCTGTATGTGATCGACGATGTGTGGCTCACCGATGCGCAAGGTGATGAGCGCATCTCGGAAGTGGCCACGGGGCAGGATATCAAACTGAACGTTTCGTTCCACGCGCTGACCAGCCACATCCCGGATCGAGTCAGCTTTGTATTCAATCTTTATCGTCATGACGGACTTTATATTTGCGGAACGACGACGCTGATGGATGGTATGCCCCCGCATCCGGGATGCGCCAGCGGCACGTATTCGGTCAGCTTTCCCGCCTTTCCCTTGTTAGGGGGAAGCTACAAGTGGCGAGTCGCGATCAACGACGAAGGTGGCTTTGTTGTGCATGCCGATGCGAACAACGCCTGCGCGTTTCAAGTCCTCGACAATTTTGAGGCAGTGGGTATCCTGTCCCTGCCTCGAGAGTGGAAATTTAACCTTATCGAAAAGCGATAAATTGACCGGTCACGGTCAACGGTGAGAATGAACAAATGGAACGATTGAACTTTGACAAGAGCACCCAGTATGACGGGCTGGAGGCTGCCATCCATATTGCAAGATACTCGTTTGCACAGCCTTACTGTCCGAACAAGCGTGTCTTGGACGTGGCATGTGGTGAAGGTTATGGATCTCGCTTGCTGGCGGATTGGGGCGCATCGGAAGTCGTAGGCGTGGATATCTCGCACGACGCGGTGAAAGCTGCGCAGCAGCATTTTGGCGGTCAGAATGTGAGCTTCGTGCAGAGCGAAGGCGAGACGCTGCTGGAGAAGTTCCAACCGGAAAGTTTCGACGTTATCGTGTCGTTCGAAACCATCGAGCACGTTACCGATCCCGTGAAGTTTCTGGAAAACGTGAAGCGCTTGCTCAAGCCCGGTGGTGTCATCGCTATCAGTTGTCCAAACGATTGGTGGTATTTCCCCACCGAGCAGGAAAAGAATCCCTACCATCTTCGGAAGTATCTGTTCGAAGAATTCAAATCGATGACGGAAGGTGTCCTCGGCGCAGGCAAGGGCTGGTTTCTTGGCGGGCCGATGACCGGCTTTCTGAACCTGCGGCATCAGCAGTATCCATCCGACGATGGTGAAACCGGTCAACTGCAAATGTTGAACATGGTTCCGATGTTGGCGGCTCAACTGGTGCCGAGCGACAACAAGGCCGGGCCCCAGCCCGAGAACGCGAGTTATTTCGTCGGTATCTGGACGGAAGGCGAACTTGCTGGGCAAGGTGTCAGTGCCGGTGCTGCGATTCTTCCGCTTTCGATGGACTCCTTCCGTACTGGAATTTTCCAAGGCCATCTGCCTTCGGTGAAAGAAGCATTGGAAGCGCAGCGTGCGCAGCACAATACCGAACGTGCCGCCGAACGTGCCGCCCTTGAACAGCAAGCGAGGGTATTGGGATTACGTGTGGAAGCGTTGAGTCTGGAACTGCAGCTGACACGCGAGCAACTCGCCGATCGTGTGCATCGATTGGCCGTCGCAGAGCAAACCCAGGCATCGATGGCTTGGGCAGCCGCGCGATATGAACGGTTGAGTGGATTGGTGCCGGCAGGAATGCGGCGCACCCTCATGTCTTTTTACCGTCGTTTTTGGAAGGGCGGCCGTGGCAATTGACACTCTGTTGGTTCCTGGCCTGCGTGCCTATACCTATGTCTCTGACGAGAGGCATCGTATTTTGCACCAGGCTCCGGGCGGTAATGCAAACATCGGACGAGATGGCGTCAATTTGACGATCACGTGTTTGTCACTGAACCGGGCGGCGCTTACCGAAAAGCTCCTGAGTTCGGTGGCTCTGCACGTGCCGGACTTCGCCGGAGAGTTTCTCGTCATCGACAACGGATCGCAGCGAGAGACGCTGGGCGAGCTTGCGCGCATTTGTGAACAGATGCCGTTTCGTACGCGAATTGTGGCGCTGGACAAGAACTATGGCGTCGCGGGAGGCCGTAACCGCACCATGTCAGAGGTGCACACCGAGTGGGTATTGTGCCTGGATAACGATATCTATCTGACGACGAATATTCTGCCTTCCATCCAGCAGGACATCGCGACGCTTGGCTGCCATTTCTTGAATGTGCCGTTGCTCAATCCCGATGGAAAGACCGTTTTTGCCGCCGGAGGTCATCTGTACGTCTGCACCGAACCTACGGGTTTGCATCTGGGCGCTGGCAGCGCGTGCAAGCAGGGCGAATTACAGCAGTCCGCCATGGAGCCGTTTCTGTCCACCTTCTTGCTGGGCGGCGCGTGTGTGCTCAAAAAAACCACCTTTGAGCGCTTGGGTGGCTACGACGACAATATGTTCGTCGGGTTCGAAGACATCGATTTCTCCGTTCGTCTTTTTCAGGAGGGGTACAAGGTTGGCACGACGTCAGTTCTGGGCTTGATCCACGATCATCCGCCTCCGGCCTCCCAAAGCGATCGGGACTATGAGCGAGAGCGTTTTTCGCGAAACGTGATCTATCAGTCCGCTCGTTATCTTGAAAAGAAGCACGGCTTCGACATCTGGGGCGACGGCCTCGAGCATTGGCTTGCGTTGCGTCACGAGGCTCTGGGTTTGTCGGGTACGCCCGAGGCGGCAGTTCTTGCCACGGAGCCTCCAGAGTCCACAACGCGTCCGAAGGTTGCGCTGGTGATCGATGTGGAGGGCTGGGCCTTTTCAAACATCGCGCGGCAGATTCAACGGTATTTGGGCGATCGTTTTGAATTTAAGCTTATTTCTTCGCAGGAGATGCCAGAGCCCGGGCAAATCTTCATGGCTGCAGCCGATTGCCATTTGGTGCATTTTTTCTGGCGCGAGTATCTGCGTCTGATAGATCACGAATGGGCAAGGGGATGCATCGCGCGCACTGGCATCAGCTTTGCCGAATTCGAACGCCGGTTCGTGAAGAACAAGCCGGTGACGACTTCTGTCTACGACCATCTGCATTTGGATGACGGCCAAATTGTCGATCGGCTAAGTTTCTTCCAACAGCGCGCGACGTCATACACCGTGGCGTCAAAGCGCTTGGCGGACATTTATCAGTCCATTCCCGAAATGCCCGCGCCGGCATGCGTCACCCAGGACGGCGTGGATCTAGACCTCTTTACGCCGCGCAAGCTCGAGCGCTTCACTGACATGGGTGATCGACCCATCGTCATCGGCTGGGCGGGCAATAGCAAATGGGCGGCTGAACTGCCCGACATCAAGGGATTCAATACAATCCTGATGCCGGCGATTGCGCTATTGCGCGAACAAGGTGTGCCGGTGGAGACGCGGTTTGCAGATCGGCAGACCGGCTATGTCGCGCATGTCGATATGCCCGATTATTACGGCGGCATCGATCTGTATGTATGCCCGTCTTTGATCGAGGGCACGCCTAACCCGGTGCTGGAAGCGATGGCGTGCGGCGTGCCTGTCATTTCCACTGATGTGGGTATCGTTCCCGAGGCGTTCGGCCCGCAGCAGAAAGCGTTTATTGTTGCCGAGCGGTCTCCCGAGGCGATCGCCGCCGCGATTCGTCAGATGCACGAAAACAGATCGCTTTTTGCGAAGTTGTCAAACGAAAACCTCGAATCCATTAAACCGTGGGATTGGCGCATTCGCGTGGAAGCGTTCGCGCGCTTCTTTGAGTCAGCAATAGACGAATTCCATCGGAATCAGGAAAAGCAGCAGGCGCAGCGGTGATTGGTATGCATAGTTTGGAAGGTCGGGAGGGGGAAGTATGGACCTGAAGGTTCTGTCGATGTTTGCCGGATTTGGGGCGGGACAATCCTCGCTTCAGGGCAATCTGTTTGGTGTGCCGGCGATACATAAGGTCCCCTCCGAAGCGATCGACTTCGCGGACGCGCATGGCCTCTCGCATATCAACATCTGCGGCGCCTTCGAAAGTCCTGTCGCTGTAGGCCGGGAGCACGTGTTTTGTCATGCCGCTTCCAGCACGCCTGGTCAATTGCCTTTCGCATCGGGCGCCGATACCTGGCAAGGTCAAGCGGACGCGTTCGTACGCGCCCATTCCGACTCCGCTTCTTGGGTGGTTAGCGCGGGCTTCCTGGCCGACCTCGTCGATCCGAGGCCGTTTCTGCTGGCGCTGAAACGCTTTTGTATGGAATCCGGGCGGCCTATTATGTTCGTGCATGGCGTGGACACAGGTCGGCAGCGCAATTGGACCGCGACACAGTTCGCCAGCTTTCTCGATGCGGGCGGATTCCATGCGACATCAGAAAGAAAGCAGGGCCCGGCGACCATCCGTGAGACTGCGCTGACCAAGCCCAGCTACGCCAAGCACCTGGCGAACTTGGGTTTTTCCACCGACCTGGTGGCGTCTGATCTGCTGCTGGTCACAACGGAAGATGCGTCGATCCGCCCGACTGGCGGGATAGGCACATACACCACCAACATCAAAGCGGTTGATCCAAAGGTTTCCGTTTTGTTTTGCGATATAGACGTGCCCGCATCCGTCGCAAAGGACGGGCGCACGTTTGTACCCCGCATGTTCGGAGAGCAGGGCACTAAGGAAGGTTTTTTTGATGGATTGGGCCTTCTGGAGGCCCTGTATTGCATCATGTTCCTGCTCCCCGATCTCGCCGTGATCGAGTCGCAGGATTACAAATCGATTGGTTTTCGAATCGTTCAAGCCAAACGAACGGGTTGTCTGCCGCCGTCGGTGACGGTTCGGGTGTTCATGCATGGCTCAATCGACTACGTGAAATATGGCGCACAGGATGAGGGCGCCATGAATTACACGCCTTACGAAGCGGCGCAGGCCATTCGCGACAGCTATCTGTTCAAACATGCCGACGCTTGTTTTGCGCCTTCGGAGTATCTGGGCAAGCAGCTGCTTCAACATGAATTTGGCTACGAGCCGGCAGACCTGAGCATTACGCGCCTACCCTTTGATTTGGACTTGGTACGCGATACGGGTGTGATTTCGTATCGGAAGGTCAAGCGTATTGTTTTCGTGGGCAAGTACAACCAATTGAAGGGTTGGCCCGATTTTGTTCAAGCCATTGAGGCATTGGGCGAGGCCGGACAATTGGCTGGTATTGAAGAGATTGTGTCCCTTGGGCCTTTGGGGCCGTCGCAAGAGGATCGTGCGCGCATTGCGAAACATGCGACGTACAGGGATTTGCATCTCACGCACGCGCAACTCATCGCATTCGTGCAGGAACGGGCTCCGGACAGCCTATTCGTGGTGCCATCGCGGGGCGAGAATTATCCATTCGTGATTCTCGAGCAGTTGCTGATGGGTACGTTATTAGTCGCGTACAACACGGGTGGCGCGATCGAGGTTGTCGATGATGCCGAGCATGTGGCAAGGTTTTTCTCTGCCCCCAATGCCCGTGCATTGCAGTCGAAGATGGCGCAGATGCTTGCTGCCGTGCCGGCTGGGTATGAAAAGGCACTCAATGCGTCCCGCCTTCGAATCCGTCAACGACAGGTGGATATCAACAAGTGGTGGTCGCGCAAAGAGCGCCCGACACCTGCAAGAACCTGGCAGGAGTGGCAGCACTCGCGGGATTGCGATTTGAGTGTTGTGATACCCGTATACAACACCAAATTTGAACTGCTTGAAGAGTTGCTGCAATCCGTAAGGCGTTCTCGACTGGTTCCTGTCGAAGTTATCATCGTCGACGATGGTTCGGAGGAAGATTACGCGGGTGAATTGCTGCAACGCGCAGCCGCTGCATTGGGCGAAAAAATCCCTCTGCGGATCCACCGGCAAGAAAATCGGGGTTTGGCTGGTGCCCGCAATACGGGGCTGGCGTTGTCGAATAGCGAGTTCACATTCTTTGTGGATAGCGACGATGTTTTGCTGCGTAATACGCTCGAAACGGCAGTCACTGCGCTACGGGCGGATACTTCGTTGGTGGTGGCGACGGGTTTTGCTATTCACTTTGGCGAAGCGCTTCAGTTGAAGGACGGCGCCGAAGCGTTGCGAGAGGGCTGGTTCTGGAAGGCTCTGGGTGTGCCGGAAGCCAAGGCTTTGGCCATGCTGGAAAATCAGTACATCACGGCAAACGTCGCAGTCAGGACTCAGGCTTTGCGGGAGTTCGGCGGGTGGGACGACTCTGATCGATCGGTATGGGAGGACTGGGCGTTCTTTTCGCGTTTGGCTTGGAGCGGCAAGCGATTTTCGCTCATTCCGACGGCAGGCTACCTGTACCGCAATACGCCTGGCAGCATGTCCAAAACATACAACCGGTATTTCGGACGCCGCCGACTGGTGCGCAACACAGTGGGCATGAGCCGCCTGGATGCCAACGTATTGTTCAGCCTGGTAAACAATGCAGGGACTGGCGGCGCGCAACTTGCCGGCCCAAGTCTTTCCGAGAAAGAAGCAGAGCTCGTGAACTTTGTGCGCAGCATGGTTCAAAGGCCACGTGTTCGCCGGATGATGGTCGGAGCTTACCGGCTCTACAGCAAGGTGCGGAGATTCTTTTGATGTCAGAGGCCGCGACCGCAACCTCCGCGGACTCCTCATGGCGGCCGTTTTCGGTTCTGATGGCTGTGTATTCCAAAGAGCAACCCGCGTATCTGGCGGCCGCGCTGGAAAGCCTGCGTACCTGTCAGACCCGCCTTCACGAAGTCGTGTTGGTGGAAGATGGGCCCCTGACGCAACCGCTATTGGAAGTGATTGAGAATTACCGGGCGAGTTTGCCGATACACTCTGTGCGGCTGCCGGTGAACCAGGGATTGGGCCCTGCGCTCACCGCTGGTTTACACGCGTGTTCGACCTCGTGGGTAGCGCGGTTCGACACGGACGATTTGGTGGAGCCTGATCGGTTTGAACGTCAGCTTGGTTGTCTTAGCGCGCATCCCGACATTGATATCTGCGGCGGGTGGATACTTGAGTTCGACGCAGACCCGCATGCCGAGGCCGGCCGCCTTCGCCGTGTGCCGTTGTCGCACGAGGCAATCGCAGCCTACGCGCGTAGTCGAAATCCGTTCAATCATATGACGGTGATGTTCCGGCGCGATGCAGCGCTAGCAGCGGGTGGCTATGGGGACGAGCCGATGTACGAGGACTACGCTTTATGGGTCCGGATGCTGCAATATGGCGCCCGCGCAGTAAATCTGCCTGAAGTGCTTGTTCGAGCGAGAACGGGGCACGCCATGTTCGCGCGGCGCGGTGGCTGGAAATATGTGGTCAGCGAGTGGGATATGCAACGGACGTTTCTGCGCAGCAAATTTATCGGCCCGAGGCAATTTCTGCTCAATCTGCTGATCCGCCTGCCCGTGCGGTTAGCGCCGAATAATTTACGCAGATTGGTATATGAGCGCTTTTTGCGCCGTTAGAGTAATGAGTCGAATATGAAACAGAAACTGCTGGTCACTGGCGGCACCGGTTATATCGGGTCGCACACACTGCTCGCCCTCATCCGTGAAGGTTTTGTCCCGATCGTGCTCGATAATTTCTCCAACAGTTCCCCAGAGGTACTTCGGAGGATTGAAGCACTGGCCGGTACGGCAGTTGAATTCATGCAGGGCGATATTCGCGACGCTGCGCTGCTCGATCAACTTTTCGCTATTCAGCGCGATCAAGGGACGCCGGTTTCAGCCGTGGTGCACTTTGCGGCGTTGAAGGCCGTGGGCGAATCGGTTGGAAAACCTGTGAATTACTACGCCAATAATGTTGGTGGCACCTTGACCCTGTTGGAGTCCATGGACAAAGCACAGGTCCGCAACCTGGTGTTCAGCTCTTCCGCCACGGTGTACGGTGAGCCTCTGGCGCTGCCTTACACAGAGAGCCACCGGATCGCCCCGACGAACCCTTATGGCTGGACAAAGGCCATGGTGGAGCAGATTCTGAATGATTGGACACGAAGCGGCGACAAGCGCTGTGGTATTGCATTGCGCTATTTCAATCCTATCGGCGCCCACGTAAGCGGACGTATTGGCGAAGCGCCTTCGGGGATTCCCAATAACTTGTTCCCCTATATCACCCAAGTCGCTGTCGGCGAGCGTCAGCGCCTATCAGTGTTTGGTGATGACTACGATACCGTCGACGGGACGGGTGTGCGTGATTATCTGCACGTCGAGGACCTGGCTGAGGGGCACGTTCGGGCCGTCGAATTCGCTTTGAAAGGCGAGGGTGGCTTCACCGCCATTAATCTGGGCACTGGCCGGGGTACCAGCGTTTTGCAATTGATTGCGGCATTCGAACGCGTGAGCGGCCGCCAAATCCCTTACGAGATCATGCCTCGGCGTGCAGGGGACATCGCGTCTGCGTGGGCGGATCCCGATTTGGCGTACCAATTGCTCGGATGGAAGGCCTTGCGCACGATTGAACAAATGTGTTCGGATGGATGGCGCTGGCAATCGCAGAACCCGCAGGGTTACGGACCTCAAGCTTTATTGTAAATTCGCAGCTTCACCGGTTCCTCCTCTAGCTGATGCCCACCCGCATTCTCATCGTTCGCACGTCCTCCCTGGGCGACCTAGTCCACATGCTTCCGGCAATCACCGATATTGCCCGGCATGTGCCTGACGCACAGATTGACTGGGTCGTCGAGGAAGCGTTTGCCGAGATCCCCTCGTGGCACCCGGCCGTCAATGAAATCATCAAAGTCGCGCATCGCCGCTGGCGCAAGTCGTGGTGGTCGGGCCAGGTGCGCGCCGAGCGCCGGGCGTTGAAAGAGCGGCTGCGGTCCACCCAATATGACATCGTGCTGGATATGCAGGCGCTGCTGAAGTCTGCGTGGCTGGTGCGGCAGACGCGCGGCGTGCGGCATGGGCTGGATTGGCGGTCGGCGCGCGAGCCGCTGGCATCGCTCTTCTATAACGTGCGGCACCGTGTTGAATTCTGGCAGCCCGCCGTGATCCGCCAGCGCAAGTTGGCGGCATTGACCTTTGGCTACCAGCATGCCGGCCTGCCGGACTTCGGCTTGCAGAATTTCGTGCGCCAGGCAGGGCAAGCGGCTGAACCCATGGTGGAAGTCGGTAGCGCCGGCCTGGACGTCACGGAGCTGCCGCGCCTGCATCATCTGGACAATGACCGCGGTTACGCCGTGATCATGCCGTCGGCCAGTCGCGACGATAAGCTTTGGCCCGAAGAGGACTGGCGCGCGGTGTTTCGCCGTTTGCGCGAGGCGGGCTGCACGTTGAAGCTCCTGGCGGGCAACGATTCCGAAGCGGAGCGCGCCGGCCTGCTGGTGGCAGGCATGGACGGGGCGGAAGTGATGCCTCGTATGGATCTGACGTCGGTGGCGCAGTTGCTGGCCGGCTCACGTCTGATGGTCGGCCTGGACAGCGGCCTGACTCACCTGTCCGCCGCGCTGG
This sequence comes from Achromobacter colocynthidis, assembly GCF_057334535.1. Lineage (NCBI taxonomy): Bacteria > Pseudomonadati > Pseudomonadota > Betaproteobacteria > Burkholderiales > Alcaligenaceae > Achromobacter > Achromobacter colocynthidis. The sequence goes on along the minus strand of NZ_JBHFIZ010000038.1, from coordinate 327,113 downwards.
GTCGGCCGACCATCGGCATCTACCGCGCTTCCACGCCGGTTCGCACTCCGCTGGTCGGGTCGAACTACACCGCCAGCCTGGGCGACCGGGGCGCTTCGCCATCGCGCGAAGCGGTGATGGCCTCGGTGGAACAGGCGCTGGCCGCGCAGTGACATGAACCGCTGCGTCTACACGCTGGCACTGCGGGCCTTGGCCCCGCTGCTCTGGTTGTGGATGGCTCGTCGTGCCAAGCGCGCGGGCGGCGAGTGGGGCGTGTTCTCGCGTGAACGTTTCGGCCATCGGCCTGATACAAAACCCCCTGCTTCTACTTCGGCTACTACTGCCACTTCAACAGATTTCGCCTGGACGGCACCCGTATGGATGCACGCCGTGAGCCTGGGCGAGACGCGCGCTGCACAGCCGCTGCTTCAGGCGTTGCTCGACCGGGGGCTGCCTGTGTTGCTCACGCATATGACCGCCACGGGCCGTGCCGAAGGCCAGCGGCTGTTCGCCGACGCCATTTCCCGGGGACAGTTGCGGCAAGCTTGGTTGCCTTATGACTTTCCCGGCGCAACCCGGCGTTTTATGCGGGGCTATCGGCCTCGCTGCGGCCTGCTGATTGAACGCGAGATCTGGCCCAACCTGCTGGCGGCCGCGCGGCAAGCAGGGGTGCCGATGGCGCTGGTCAGTGCGCGCTACTCGGCATCGTCGCTGCGCCAGGCGACACGGATGGGTAGCGTGATGCGCGAAGCGCTGGGTAGCTTGGATCTTGTTCTGGCGCAGACGGCTGAAGACGCCGGGCGGCTGGCGCAGGCGGGCGCGCCCACGCCCGTTGTGACTGGCAACCTGAAATTCGACTTGGTGTTGCCGGCGGCGCAGGTCCAGGCCGGCCGGGAATGGCGCGCGCGTATCGGCCGCCCGGTCATCGCCATTGCAAGTACCCGCGAAGGCGAGGACGCGCCATTCATCGAGGCCATCAAGCATTACGGCAATGGTTCTTGCCACCCCGCAGGCAATCCTGCCAGCAACTCCACTAGCGACCCCGCCAACAACTCCGCCAACAGCGCCACAGGCAGCCCCATCGACGCGCCACTGTTTCTGTTGATCCCACGCCACCCCCAACGCTTTGACGACGCGGCACGCCTGCTGAGCGAGGCGGGCGTGTCGTATGTCCGGCGCAGCGCTGGCGGCGATCCGGCGCCTGAAACCCGGGTGCTGCTTGGCGATAGCCTGGGTGAAATGGCCTTCTACTACGCCGCCTCGGACGTGGCCATTGTGGCGGGCAGCTTTGCGCCGCTGGGTGGCCAGAACTTGATCGAGGCTTGTGCAGCGGGTGTGCCGGTCATCGTAGGACCGCACACGTTCAATTTTCAGCAGGCGGCGGAAGATGCGATTGCCGCGGGGGCGGCAACGCGCAAGGCTGATCCCGCCCAGGCAATCGATGCCGCGTTGGCCATGCTGAAGGATGAGGCACAGCGCCAAGAAGCAAGCCGTGCCGCCCGCGCCTGGTTCGAGCTGCATGCGGGCGCAACGCGGCGGACCATGGATGCGCTGGCGCCCTGGCTGGGGTGACCATCATTGCACCCCTTGGGCCCAAGAATGCTTAGCGTGTCGTCTGGTTGGGGGGTGCCGTGGGGGGCGTGGATATCGCCCGTCCCACCAGCTTTACCGCATCCACGTTCAATTCCTGACTGAACTTTCGCGTATCGCGCCCTTCGTCTTCCGGGCGCAGGCCGATCCATCCCTGGCCCAGCGCCAGCACCCATACATTCGCCAGCAATATCAGGATGAAGAGCACTCGCATGGCGCAAGACCTCGCTCAGGCGTGGGGGTCCAGGGTGGCGCGCGCGACCGCGGCCAGGCCATCAAGGACGGGGTGATCCAGGTATTCCGGCACGGGGGCCGCGCCGAATGCGCCGCCGGCGTCGGCCAGCAAGCGTTCAATCTCTTGATGCACTTCGGGCCAGCCGCCGCCCGCCGCGTAGATTTGCGGGGTCTGGCCATAGCGCTGGCGGCCCGCCAGCCATTGGCGCACCACCGCGCCGGCTTGGGCCGCGGCGATGCCCGAGGCGATGGCTTCGTGCGTGTCGACGGGGTATGCCACGACCTGGCCATTGGCGATGGGCAGGTTGGCGGTGCCGTGGGCCAGCGCGCTGCGCATCATGGCGGGGCCGGGCAGGATCAGGCCGCCCGCGAAAACGTTGTCAGGGCCGACGGTGTCGATGGTGGTGGCGGTGCCGAAGCTGGCCAGCACGAAGGGCGGATGCGCGCCCGGCAAGCGCGACAGCACGCCCAGCAGCGAGGCCCAGCGGTCGGCGCCCAATTGCGTCGGCACGCGGTAACTGTTGACCAGCCCCAGCGTCGTCGCCTGCGACAGCGACCAGGTGACCGCGCAGCCATGTTTTTGCAGGATCGTGGCGATGGCCGTGCCGCGCGCCTCGCCGGCCACGTTCACGCCCAGCGCGCGCAGGGGGCGGCGCGGCAGCGCGGCCAGCCAGCCGTCCAGCGCATCCAGGTCCAGGCCGTCGAAGGCGACAGCCGCCGGTTCGCGGGGCATGTCGGGGTTGCTGGCGTCCAGCCAACCCACCTTGAGACGGCTGTTGCCGGAGTCGATAAGAATAATCATGCTTGGCGTCGAATCGAAATTTCACCGATTGAGATCGGGGTGGCACCCTCGGGCGTTTGCACCAGCAGGCGCCCGTGTTCGTCTACGCCACAGGCGGTGCCGCTAAGTAGGATATCGCCTTTCTCCAGCACGTTCACCGGCCTGCCGGCCAAGGCGTCGACCTGGTTGAACCGCTGGCGGAACGCAGCGAAACCTTCGCGTTCCAGGGTCTGGACGGCTTCCAGCCAGGCGGTGGCGCTGGCGCAGACCAGGTCGGCGGCGCTGGCCACGCGGCCTGATTCGGCTTGCACCTGGGTCCAATCGGCCACCTCGCGGCCCAGCGCGCGAGACAGTTCGCCCGCGTCGGTCAAGTTGACGCCCATGCCGATGACGACGGTGTAGCCGGCTTCGCGGCCGCCCGGGTTGCGGGTGGTTTCCACCAGCACGCCCGCCAGCTTGGCGTCGTGCCATTGCACATCGTTCGGCCATTTCATGCACAGGCCGCGCGCATGCGGGCCGGCCACCGCGCGCAGTGCCTCGCAGGCGGCTACGCCGGCCAAGGGAGACAGCGCGGGTAATTGCGCGGCAGGCAGGTGGACGTCGTACGCGCAGGAAAACATCAACGTGGCGCCAGACTGGTTTTGCCAGGGACGCCCCGCGCGGCCACGGCCGGCGTTCTGGAGGTGGCTGCCCAGCAGCCACGGTTTACCGGCCCCAGCGCCTGAGCGGGCGCGCGCCAGCAGGTCGGCGTTGGTCGACCCGGTGTCGCCGGTCCAGGCGATGTCTTGGAATACGGGCAGGCGCGAGCCTAGCTCCCGGGCCAGGGCTTCCGGCGCGGGCAGGTCGATAGGGCGGACGTGATCGGGCATGGCGGCGATTGTAGGGCACGCGGCCCGCCCTCGCGGCCTTTCAGCCCTGTAGCGTTTATCATTGGCGATACATTTTGCATCGGTGCCCCGCCTACATGCCGCATTCCGCTTCATCCGCGCCCGCCGCCGTGCCTTTCCGTCAGGACGGGAAAGTTTGCCATGTGGCGGGCGACTGGAGCGTGCTGGCCCTGGCCCAGGCAGGCGAAGTCGAACGTCGGCGCACGGCAATGGCGCGGGCCGCCGAAGAGGGCGTGCGTTGGGACTTGCATGGCATCAGCCGGCTGGACACCATCGGCGCCTTGCTCATCTGGCAAGCCTGGGGCGAAAAGCTGCCCGAGCGCGTGCGCTGGTCGGCCGGCCAGCAGGATGTGTTCAATGCGCTGGCCCTGAACAAGGGCGAGGTCCAGGCGGCGCCGTCCAAGCCCGAATCCTGGGCTTGGGTCCGCTCCCTGGGGGGCGCCATCTTTCAGGCGGCCGAGAACGGCCGGGCCCTGCTCATCATGCTGGGCCAACTGATTCTGGATCTGGGCAGCATGCTGCGCCGTCCGCGCCTGGGCCCATGGCGCGAGATCTCGGCGCAGGTGTATCGGACCGGCGCGCAGGCGCTGGGCATCACCGCGCTGGTGGGGTTCCTGATCGGCGTGGTGCTGTCGTATCTGTCGGCGCAGCAGTTGCAGATGATCGGCGCCGACCGCTTCATCGTGCGGCTGCTGGGCGTGTCCATCGTGCGTGAGCTTGGGCCCGTGCTGGCCGCCATTCTGGTGGCGGGCCGGTCGGGCTCTGCCATCACCGCGCAGATTGGCGTGATGCGGGTCACTCAGGAACTGGACGCCATGCGCGTCATGGGCATCTCGCACGGCCAACGGCTGATTCTGCCGCGCGTGCTGGCGTTGGCGGTAACCATGCCCCTGCTGGCCCTTTGGACAAGCGCCATGGCGCTCCTGGGCGGCATGCTGGCCGCGCAAGTGCAGTTGGGCGTGTCGGCGCAGTGGTTCTTGACGTCACTGCCTGATGCCATTTCATTGACCAATTACTGGATCGGCATCTTGAAGGGCGTGACCTTCGGCATCCTGATCGCGCTGATCGCCTGCCACTTCGGTCTGCGCATCCAGCCCAATACCGAAAGCCTGGGGCGCGGCACCACCACATCCGTGGTTACGTCGATTACCGGTGTGATCCTGCTGGATGCGCTGTACGCCATCATCTTCAGTTCGGTGGGCATCTGATGAACAGCGCCCTGCAACATCGATTGTTCACCGATGACAGCATCACGGTTGAACCCGTCATCACGGTGCGCGGCCTGCGTACCGCCTTTGGCGACCACGTGGTTCACGACAACCTTGACCTGACTGTCTTCCCGGGCGAAATCCTGGTGCTGGTGGGCGGCTCGGGCACGGGCAAGACGGTTCTGCTGCGGCAGATCATCGGCCTGGACCAGCCCGCCGCCGGCAGCGTGAAAGTGCTGGGGCATTCCTTGTTTGACCTGACGCCCGGCGAGCGCCGGCGCCTGTCGTACCGGTGGGGCATGCTGTTTCAGGCGGGGGCGCTGTTCTCGGCCTTGTCCGTGTTCGACAATGTGGCCTTGCCGCTGCGTGAACTGCGCACGGTGCCCGAAGACCTGGTGCGCGACGTCGTCATGTGCCGGCTGGCCATGGTGGGGCTGACGGCCAATGATGCCGACAAGCGGCCGTCGGACCTGTCCGGCGGCATGGTCAAGCGGGTGGCGCTGGCGCGCGCCTTGTCGCTGGACCCGGAATTGCTGTTCCTGGACGAGCCCACGGCGGGCCTGGACCCGCTGCGCTCCGACGAATTCGTGGACCTGGTGCGCAGCCTGCATCGGCAGTTGGGATTTACCGTCGTCATGGTGACGCACGATCTGGACACGCTGCTGGCGTTGGCCACCCGTGTGGCCGTGCTGGCGGACAAGCGGGTGATCGTGTGCGACACGGTGCCGGAAGTACTGAAGGTCGATCACCCCTTCATTCACACATTCTTCCTGGGCGAACGCGGCTTGCGCGCGCTTGGGGATCTGGCGCCGAAGGGATTGCATCATGGAAAACCGTAGTCATGCGCTCATGGCCGGCATCTTCACGCTGGTCCTGCTGGCCGCCGCCGTGCTGGTGGCCGTCTGGATTGGCCGGGACCGGACCCAACTGCAAACGTACGAAATCATCTCGGCCACGGCCGTCAGCGGCCTGAACCCGCAATCGGCCGTGCGCTATCAGGGCGTGCCGGTGGGCAAGGTGCAGTCGCTGGCGCTGAACCCCAACAAGCCGGGGCAGGTGCGCATCCGCATCGGCGTGGCCCCGAACACGCCGATCACCGAGTCGACCTGGGCCGAACTGGGCGTGCAGGGCGTGACGGGCATGGCCAACGTCGAGCTGCGCGACGACGGCACCTCGCTCAAGCGCCTGGCGTCCACGGCGGAAAATCCCGCCGCCATTCCGCTGCGCCCGGGCTTTCTTGACCGCATCGAGCAGCGCGGCGGCAAGCTGATTTCCAACGTGGAAGAAGCCACCGAGCAACTGCGCCGCGTGCTGAGCGAACAAAACGTGCAAGCGCTGACCGCCAGCCTGCAGAACGCCACCGACATCACGCAGTCATTGCGGCAAGCCACCCGCGACCTGGCGCCCACGATGGCCAAGCTGGGCCCGCTGCTGGATTCGCTGAACACCACCTCGCGCCAGGCGGATCGCGCGGCGCGCGAGATTGCCGATCTGGCGCAGCAGGCTCGCCAGGCGGTGGCACGCCTGAACGCGCCCGATGGCCCCTTGTCAGTGGCCACGCGCAGCCTGAACGACATTGCCCTGGCCGCCGCCCGGCTGGACGGCGAGACCTTGCCTGCCGTTACCAACATGGCCGGCAACGTCAGTGCGGCCGCGCGCGGAGCGGCCGTGACCCTGCGCCGTGTCGACAGCACGCCGCAATCGTTCTTGTTCGGCCCGGCGCCTGTTGCGCCTGGGCCTGGCGAAGCCGGGTTCGCCGGTTTCGGGAGACAGCCCAAATGAAGATGCTGAAGATGCACAGTGCCGTTTCGATGGTGACCCGGACCTTGACCCTGACTTTGGCCCTGGCGCTTGCGGGTTGCGGCATTGGCCGCGTGCCCGCGCCACCGTCCGTCTTCGACCTGGGGCTGGACGCTCGGCCAGCTCCCGCCTTGCCGGCACGCGCTCCCATCGCGCTGACTTTCCAGGCGTCGCCCGCGTTGTCGGATACCGGCATGATCTGGCGGGTGGGCGACAGCGCCGCGCCCAAGGCCTATGCCACCTACCGTTGGGCGTCGGCGCCGTCCGAGCTGGTGCGCCAGCGCATTACCGACCGCCTGTCGCGTCAGGGTCCCGTTCTGGCTGATCGCGTCAATCTTCAGACGCCGCAGTTGCAGGTTTCCCTGTCGCAGTTCGAGCAGGTGTTCTCGGAAGACGGCCAGACCAGCCAGGGGCGCATCTTGCTGCAAGCGGTTTTGGTCAACGGCCGCTCGGTCGTGGATCAAACCCGCATCCTGGTGCAGGCGCCAGCGCCCACGCAGGATGCCGCGGGCGGCGTGGCCGCGTTGCGGCAAGCCACCGATGAGGCGGCCGACCAGTTGGCGCAATGGCTGGCCACCACCATGACGCCCGCCACGATGACGCCAGCCGCCAAAGCGGGCGGTTAACATCGTTTTCGGTTTTCCGCTTTTCCTTTTTCTTTACGCACGTTGAGTTGATCCATGTCCGCACGCACTGATACCCACGCCTTCACCGGCCCCGCCGGCCGCATCGATTGCGCCGTCGATTGGCCTGCCGGCACGCCGCGAGGCTGGGCCCTGGTCCTGCACCCGCATCCCCTGCAAGGCGGTGCGCGCGAAAACAAGGTCGTCACGACTGTGTCGCGCGCCTGCGTGCAGCATGGGCTGGTGGCGGTGCGCCCCAACTTCCGTGGGGTGGGGCAGTCGGAAGGCGTGTTCGACAAGTCGGTGGGCGAAACGCAGGACATGCTGGCGGTGGTGGCGCAAATGCGTGAGCTGCATCCCGAACTGGCCGATGCGCCCTGGGTGCTGGCGGGCTTTTCGTTCGGCACCGCCGTCGCCGCGCAAACCTATGCCGCGCTTGCCGAAGCGGGCGATGCGGCGTTGCCGTCCGCGCTGATGCTGATGGGGCCGGCGGTCAATCGCTTTCAGTCGCATGAAGTACAGGTGCCGGACGACACGCTGATGGTCCACGGTGAAGAAGACGAAGTGGTGCCGCTGTCCGAAGCGATGGATTGGGCGCGACCGCGCTCGATTCCCGTGGTGGTGGTGCCAGGTGCATCGCACTTCTTCCATGGCAAGCTGCTGGTGCTGCGCCAGTTGGTGCAGGCGCGCTTGAAAGTCGCACTGGACTGACCCCGGCCTGGCAAGGTTGCATCAAGTTGCATGTTTTAAATGCACCGGGAACCCCCTGCGAAGCGGACCGGTCCAATCGCCTGCCTATAATTGTCAGCCATCAGCCCCGCGCCGGCGGGTGTCTTTCCTTGGACCCACGTTGCCGATGAAGAAATTGCCTTATTCCGTTCACTCCCCCGTTGTCTTTACCCGCCGCCTGATCACAGGCGCTGTGTTGTCGGCGATGCTCGCGGCCTCGATGCCCGCCTGGTCGCAACCGGCGCCCGCCGCCACACCGGCCGCTGCCGGCACGGCGGCACCGGCGCCAACGGCCTCGGGCGCGGTGCCGGTGGGTGATGTGTCGGCGGTTCCGGCGCCCACCATCGCCGCCAAGGCATGGATCGTGATCGACGTGAACAGCGGCCAGACCTTGGCCGCGTCCAACCCCGACATGAAGGTCGAGCCGGCATCGCTGACCAAGATCATGACGGCCTATGTGGTGTTCAACGCGCTGGAAGAAAAGCGCCTGACGCTGGAACAGACGGTGCCCGTGTCCGAGCACGCCTGGCGCACCGGCGGTTCGCGCATGTTCATCGAACCGCGCAAACCGGTGACTGTCGACGAGCTCAATCAGGGCATGATCGTGCAGTCCGGCAACGACGCCTCCGTGGCGCTGGCCGAAGCCGTGGGCGGCAGTGAATCCGCTTTCGCCGCGCTGATGAATCAGGAAGCCGAACGCCTGGGCATGAAGAACACCCACTTCATGAACTCGACCGGCCTGCCGGATCCGCAGCACGTGACCTCCACGCGTGACCTGGCTACGTTGTCGTCGCATCTGATCACCGATCACCCCGACTACTTCCACTACTACAAGCAGAAGAGCTACACGTACAACAAGATCACGCAGCCGAACCGCAATCGCCTGCTGTGGGCCGACCCCTCGGTGGACGGCATGAAGACCGGCCACACCGACTCGGCCGGCTACTGCCTGGTGTCGACGGCGGTGCGCGGCGACCGCCGCATCCTGGTGGTGGTTGTGGGCACGGATAGCGAAGCCACGCGCGCCGAAGAAAGCCTGAAGCTCTTGAACTGGAGCTTCCAGAACTTCGACACCGTGAAGCTGTTCGACAAGAGCCAACCTGGTATCGACGCGCGTGTCTGGGAAGGCACGGCCGAAAGCGTCAAGCTGGGTCCGCCGAAACCTGTGTCGATCGCGGTGCCGCGCGGCAAGGCCGGTGATTTGAAGCCGGTTGCCCAGCGCACCGATCCGCTGATCGCGCCGCTGGCCAAGGGCCAACAGGTGGGTACGCTGCAATTCACGCTGGATGGCAAGGTGCTGCGCACCGAACCGCTGGTGGTGCAGGATGCCGTTGAGCGCGCGGGCTTCTTTGGCCGCATGGTCGACACCGTGAAGCGCTGGTTCGAATAAGCGCATCGCGCCGCGCCCGGGGCGCGGCCGCGGGTGTAAGCTAGCAGCGGGCGTTTCGTGCGAAACGCCCGTTTTCCATTTTCAGGCAAGCCTATCGGGCTTGTCCGCGACGTTTGATCCTTCAGGAGTACCCCATGATTCCGGGCGTGCCGGGCGAAAGCCAGGTGTATCTCAACGGCGAGTTCCTGCGTGTCGACGAGGCGAAAGTCTCTGTCCTGGACCGCGGTTTTATTTTTGGCGACGGCATCTACGAAGTCGTTCCCGTGTACCAGGGCAAGGCATTCCGCATGGCGGAGCACCTGAACCGCCTGGATCGCAGCTTGGCCGCCTTGCGTATCACGCCGCCGCTGGATCGCGCGGGCTGGGTCGATCTGATCGATCAGTTGTTGTCGCGCACCACGCTGGACACCTGCATCGTGTACTTGCAGGTCACGCGCGGCGTCGCCAAGCGCGACCACCAGTTCCCAGCCACGCCGGTCACGCCCACCGTGTTCGGCATGATCTCGGCGTGGTCGCCGCCACCCGCCGCGCAACGCACGCAGGGCTTGACGGCCATCAGCATTCCCGACGAACGCTGGCTGCATTGCGAGATCAAGTCGGTGTCGCTGTTGGGTAACGTGCTGGCCAAGCAGCAAGCGGTGGATGCGAACGCTGACGAAGTCGTGCAGTTTCGCGATGGCTACCTGACCGAGGGCTCGTCCACCAACATCTGGGTCGTGTCGGGTGGCAAGCTGCTGGCGCCGCCCAAGAACAACCTGATCCTGGAAGGCATCCGCTATGGCCTGATGGGCGAGCTGGCCGAAGCAGCAGGCATCCCCTTCGAGTCGCGCCGCATCAGCCAGCAAGAGGTGGAATCCGCCGACGAGTTGATGCTGTCTTCGGCTACCAAGGAAGTGCTGGCTATCGTCACCCTTGACGGAAAGCCGGTGGGTTCGGGCAAGCCCGGCCCTGTTTTTGAGCAGTTGCGAGCGGGTTATGATGCCCGCATCGCCGCGCTGTAAGCCGCTGTACCGGGCGGCTGCCACAGCCGCCCCCCCTTCCGGCCGGCCTTGCCTGTGCGCAGCTTGCCCCCATATAAAAACATTCAGGGGCAACCACCTCTCTAGGGTCCACTCATGCATATTCCGCCCGAAGAATCGCTTATCGAATATCCCAGCGACTTTCCCATCAAGGTCATGGGCAAGCAGCATCCCGAATTCGCCCAGACGCTGACTGACGTCGTGCTGCAATTCGACCCCGGCTTTGATGCCGCCACGGTCGAGATGCGGCCCAGCAAGGGCGGCAACTACATGGGCCTGACGTTCATCGTGCGCGCCACCTCGCGCGAGCAGCTGGACAACCTGTACAAGGCCTTGCACGGCCATCCGATGGTGTCCATCGTTCTGTAAACCGGAATTGCCGTGATCAAGTGGCTCGCGCGGCCGGCGGACTATCTGCCGGTCTGGCAGGACATGCAGGCGTATACCTCGCTGCGCGGCGCCGATACGCCTGACGAGATCTGGCTTTGCGAGCACGCGCCGGTCTACACGCTAGGCCAGGCCGGCCTGCCGCAACATGTGCTGAACCCCGGCAACATCCCCATCGTGCATTGCGACCGTGGCGGCCAGGTGACTTATCACGGCCCCGGGCAGGTCATGGCGTACGCGCTGTTCGACCTGCGCCGCATGGATATGTACGTGAAGGAATACGTCACGCTGCTTGAAGGCGCCGTCATCGACACGCTGACGCAGCATGGCGTGGACGGCGCCTGTCGCAAGCCCGGCGCGCCGGGCGTGTATGTGCCGGCCCCCGCCCTGGGTCCCAGCAGTGGCGAACTCGCCAAGATCGCGGCGCTGGGCATCAAGATCCGCAACGGGCGCGCCTATCATGGCGTGTCGCTGAACGTGGACATGGACCTGGCTCCTTTCCTGGGCATCAACCCTTGCGGCTACGAAGGGCTGCGTACCGTCGACATGGCGGCCTGCGGCGTGCGCCGTTTGCCCACCGACGTGGGCGACGCGCTGGCGCACAATCTGGCGGACGCCTGGCGTCGCGCAAGGAGCACGCTTTGAAAACGGATTTGAAGACCGCTTTGAAGACCGCATATACCGCCGCCGATGTTGCCGCGACCACGCCGGAACAACTGGCCCAATTGCGCGAAGGTCCACCGGAGCCCTACGCCGCCTGGATCGGGGCGGCGGCTGAGCTTGGATTGGTCGAAGCACAGACCATCTACGGCCAGATGCTGCTGGACGGCGTGGGCGTGGCGCGCCAGCCCGACGCCGCGCTGGCCTGGTTCAAGCGTGCCGCCAATGCCGATCATCCGATGGCCATCAATATGGTGGGCCGCTGCTATGAAAATGGCTGGGGCGTGCCGGCCGACGATACCGTCGCGGCGTATTGGTTCAGGCTGGCCGCCGACCGTGGCCTGGATTGGGGCATGTACAACTACGCGCACATGCTGCGCGCTGGCCGGGGCGGCGTCACACAAAACAAGGCCGCGGCACTGGCGCTTTACCAGCAAGCGGCGCAGACCGGCCATGTGAAATCCATCGGCGTGGTCGGGCGGTTTTACGAAGCAGGCGAGGTGGTTGAGCAAGACATGGAGCGCGCATTCGACTGCTACCAGCGTTGCGCCGAGGGCGGCGACTTTCGCGGCATGTTTCATCTGGGCCGACTATTGCTGCTGCGCGGCAAGAAAGAGGAAGCGGTGCAATGGCTGGTCCAGGTACCAGAAACCGCCACGCCAGCATTCTTGAAGGAAGCGAATACGCTGTTGCAAGACAGCGGCTTTCCTGCGCTGTACGAGGTATAAGGCGCGGAAAGTAGGACCATACGACGTAGGATGGGTGAAGCGCGAGACGACCACTAATAGAACCCCAAGTTCGATCGCGCGCAACCCATCAAGCAGCGCCGGCGTCCTGGCAGATTCCGCCACAACACAATCAAGCACCCGCACCGTCTTGGCAGATTCCGCCACAACACAATCCAGCAACGCAGCATCCCACCACGCTCGACTGTGTCGGCATTCAGTAATGCCCGTGTTCTAAATTCATCCCGCTACAGCATCACGTTCATCTGATGGGTTTCGCGCGATTTACGGCGGGGTCTTTTAGCCGTCCTCCCGCGCTGCACCCATCCTACGTGCTTAGGCGAGGTTCGAATGTTGCGTCCAGCGTTTGATGCTGGCCGGCCGCCAGCTCGCCTTGCAAACGGTCCAGGAGCACCTGCGCGGCCCGGCGGCCCAAGTCTTCTGCGTCTACCCCCAACGTAGTCAGCCCTTGCGCCCATTGCGCGGCGCTGCCGTCGTCTGTAAATCCCAAGACGGCCAGATCTTGCGGCACGTGCAGGTCACGGTTGTGAGCTTCCGACACCGCCGCCGCGGCCAGCAGGTCCGACGTGCAAAATACCGCGTCAAAGATCGTATTGGTGGCCAGCAAGCGCAAGAACGCCATGCGGCCATCGTTCATCTGCAGCACTTCCGGTTGCACGATGTCCGCCACCCGATCCAGGCCCAAAGCTGCCGCCGCGCTGATGAAACCTTGGCGCCGCGCGCGTTCCCACGGGTTGTCGGCGCTGATGCAGGCCACCAGCGCATGGCGCTTTTCAGCCAGATGACGCGCCGCCGCACGACCGGCCTCTTCGTTGTCGATGACCACGGCGGTGTCCAGCGGATGCGCCGAGGCGCTCCAGGTTTCCACCACCGGTATTTCCAGCGCCGCCAAGCCGGCCCGCAACGCCGGTTCGTCCAGCGGACCAATGACTAGCGCTGCGGCCGGGCGCAGCGCGGCAAGCTGCGGCAGCATGGCCGGGTCGTGCCAAGGGCCCGCCGTCAGAAAGTAGCCCTCGGGCGCCAGGCGCTGCGCACACGCTTGAATGGCGCGGCTGGCGGGTCCGGCGTCCAGGCGGGGGGCGATCAGGGCGACAAGGCGCGGCGGGGGAAGGAGGGACATAAGAAGGAAATTCAGCAAATTTGTCAGGCAAGACGATAACCCAGCCGGTCATGCCTCATACGTTAGGGTTGGCAGACGTTCTGCGACCCCTGCGGCGCACCGGAGCGGCGAAGGGTAAAATGCCATTTTTGTCTCAAACCGGGCCGTCCTGCGCGCCGGTTGCGAAGGTGCCCAATGTCTACGCTCGCCGAGTCCGCTGTTCCCCCGAACGAATCCGCCGCTGCATCCGCAACCGCTTCGGCCACTGCGCAAGCCGTCTACGATCCGACGCAAAAGCAGAAGTCGCAGGCCAAGACGGCGCGCATTCCCATCAAGATCGTTCCGGCAGAACGCCTGAAGAAGCCCGAGTGGATCCGCGTGAAAGCCGCCGCGCCCGGTTCGCGCTTCTACGACATCAAGCGCATCCTGCGCGAACACAATCTGCACACGGTCTGCGAAGAAGCGTCTTGCCCGAACATCGGCGAATGCTTCGGCAAGGGCACCGCCACGTTCATGATCATGGGCGACAAGTGCACGCGCCGCTGCCCGTTCTGTGATGTGGGCCATGGCCGCCCCGACCCGCTGGACACCAAAGAACCCGAGAACCTCGCGCGCACCATCGCCGCGATGAAACTGTCGTACGTGGTCATCACCTCGGTGGACCGCGACGACCTGCGCGACGGCGGCGCCGGCCACTTCGTGGATTGCATCACGCACATCCGCGAACTGTCGCCCACCACCCGCATCGAAGTGCTGGTCCCCGACTTCCGCGGCCGCCTGGACCGCGCGCTGACCATCCTGAACGCCGGCCCCCCCGACGTCATGAACCACAACCTGGAAACCGTGCCGCGTCTGTACAAGCAGGCGCGCCCGGGGTCTGATTACATGCACTCGTTGAAGCTGCTGGCCGAGTTTAAAAAGCTGCACCCCGAAGTGCCGACCAAGTCAGGCCTGATGCTGGGTTTGGGCGAAACGGACGAGGAAATCCTGCAAGTGATGCGCGATATGCGCGAACACAACGTGGATATGCTGACGATCGGGCAGTATCTGCAGCCGTCGGAGCATCATTTGCCTGTTCTGCGATATGTGCACCCGGATACGTTCAAGATGTTTGAACGTGAGGCTTATGCGATGGGGTTTTCCCATGCGGCGGTGGGGGCGATGGTGCGGTCTTCGTATCATGCGGATGAGCAGGCGCATGCGGCTGGGGTGAATTGATCAATCCAGTTGTGCGGTTTTCAGGGACGCGCCGTGATGGTCCTTTTGGGACAGTAACGGTGCTTCACCGCCAGGCCAGGCGATAGCCAGATCGGGGTCATCCCACCGGATGCAGCGTTCAAGCTCCGGCGCGTAGTAGTCCGTTGTCCGATATAGCACCTCGGCCGACTCAGACAACGTCAAAAAACCGTGTGCGTACCCTTCAGGTATCCACATTTGGTGTTTGTTCTCCGCGCTAAGGTGAGCGCCCACCCATTGTCCGAACGTGGGTGATGCGCGCCGCACGTCAACTGCCACATCAAAGATCTCTCCCGCGCAGACGCGCACGAGTTTCCCCTGCGGGCGTTCGAGTTGATAGTGCAAGCCGCGCAGCACGCCGTGGAGCGAGCGCGAATGATTGTCCTGCACGAAGTGACGCTGCAAACCGGTGGCGGCTTCAAAGGTGCGTTCATTGAAGCTCTCAAAAAAAAACCCGCGTTCGTCGCTGAAAACGCGCGGCTCAAGCAGCAGCACTTCGGGCAGGGCTTGCGCAATGGCTTTCATCAGAACACCTTGTCCATGAGGATGCGATTCAGGTATTGGCCGTAACCACTTTTGGACAACGGCGCAGCCAGCCTCGACAGTGCCTCGGCGGTGATCCATTGCTGGCGATAGGCGATTTCTTCCAGGCAAGCCACTTTCAACCCTTGTCGATGCTCCAGCGTGGCGATGAACTGACTGGCCTCCAGCAATGATTCGTGCGTGCCGGTATCCAGCCAGGCGAAGCCGCGCCCCATGATCTCCGTGGCGAGCGAGCCCTGTTCCAGGTAGCGCTGGTTCACGTCGGTGATCTCGAGCTCCCCCCGCGCGGAGGGCTGAATGCCTCGGGCGATGTCGATCACGTCGTTGTCGTAGAAATACAGACCGGTCACAGCGTAGTTGGAACGCGGCTGGGCGGGCTTCTCTTCAATGGACAACACCTTGCCATTCTCGTTGAACTCGGCCACGCCATAGCGTTGCGGGTCCTGGACATGGTAGGTAAACACGGTGGCGCCTTCCCTGCGCGCGTTGGCGCGGTGCAGCAGTTTGGGCAGTTCGTGGCCATAGAAAATATTGTCGCCCAACACCAGCGCGCACTGCCCTTGGCCAATGAATGGCGCGCCAATCAGAAAGGCCTGTGCCAGGCCGTCCGGCGAAGGCTGGATGGCGTATTGCAGGTTCAAGCCCCATTGCGACCCATCTTGCAACAGTTGCTGAAAACGAGGGATGTCCTGCGGCGTGGAGATGATCAGAATGTCACGTATACCTGCCAGCATCAGTGTGCTGAGCGGATAGTAGATCATCGGTTTGTCGAAAACGGGCAGCAATTGCTTGCTGATCGCTAGCGTGGCCGGATGCAGGCGAGCGCCCGAACCGCCGGCCAGCACGATGCCTTTGCGTGTCATAGGTTGCCTCCGCCGTGGTGTGCGCGTTCTGAAAGCTGATCCAATACCTGCTCGACTCCGTGCGTCCAATCCGCAAGTTGCAGGCTCAGCGCGTTGGCAAGCTTTGCGCTGTTCAAGCGGGAATTGTGAGGGCGCCTGGCCGCGGCGTTGTAGTCCGCCGAGGTGATGGGTCGAATGCCGTCTGGTGTCAGCCGCAGCGGAATCCCGCGCGCTGCCGCGCCGGCAACCAGATGCTGTGCGTAGGCGTACCAGCTTGTCGCGCCGCTTGCCGACAGATGATAAATGCCGCTTGCCAGCAACGACCGATGATGCGCCTTGATGGCGCGCACGGTGACGTCCGCGATCAGCGTCGCGGATGTCGGGGCGCCGATCTGGTCCGCGACGACATTCAACCGGTCACGCTCGCGTGCGATGCGCAATATCGTGTTCGGAAAATTCTGACCGTGTGCAGCATAGACCCAGCTGCAGCGAAGAATCAACGCCTCGCAAAGGCTGGCCCTGATGGCGTCTTCACCTGCAAGTTTGGTGGCGCCATAGACATTCCGAGGGGCGGTGGCGTCGGTTTCCTTATAGGCCGTGGTGCTGGAGCCGTCGAACACATAGTCTGTGGAATAGTGAACAAGCAGGGTGCCCGAGTCTTGTGCGTAGTGGGCTAGCGTGGTGACAGCCTGCGTATTGAGCAGTGCGGCTTCCTTCTGATGCGATTCCGCCAGATCCACGGCGGTATAGCCCGCCGCATTCACGATGACATCGGGCTGATGGGACGATAGCGTTATGCGTAAGGCGTCCTGGTCGCGCAGATCGATATCTTCGCGGCCCAAGGACACTACTTCACCCAACGCGGGTAAGGCGTGCCGCAATTCCCGGCCAATCTGCCCGTTCTTGCCAAGCAAGAGGATCTTCACGCTAGCTCCCGCCGAAAGGCGTCGGATGCCTACGGTAAGCGCCGCTGGCGACGTTTGCCACCCATTGTGTTTCGTGCAAATACCACTGCACCGTCTTCCGGATACCCGACTCAAACGTTTCCGCAGGCATCCAGCCCAATTCGCGTTGCAGCCGCGAGGCGTCAACCGCGTAACGGCGGTCATGACCCGCCCGATCGGGGACATGGGTGATTTGATCTGCGTATGGCCTGCCATCGGCCCGCGGTCGCAATTCGTCCAGTAGCCCGCAAAGCCCGCGGACCAGCTCCAGATTGGTCATTTCATTCCAGCCGCCTACGTTGTAGGTGGCGCCGGGCGTGCCAGCTTCCAGCATCCTGCGAATGGCGTCGCAATGATCAGACACGTATAGCCAGTCGCGTCGCTGCAGGCCGTCGCCGTAGAGGGGCAAAGGCTTGCCGGTGAAGGCATGGTGAATGATCAGCGGAATCAGCTTTTCCGGGAATTGCCGAGGACCGTAGTTATTGGAGCAATTGGACGTAAGCACCGGCAGGCCGTAGGTCTGGTGGTAAGCGCGCACGAAATGGTCGCTGGCGGCTTTACTGGCGGAGTATGGGCTGTTGGGCGCGTAGGGGGTCTGTTCGGTGAAGGGCGAGCCATTTTCGTCCAGCGAGCCATAAACCTCGTCGGTCGATACATGCAAGAAGCGAAAGCCGTTCTGATCTGCCGAACCAAGCGCGGACCAGTAGTTGCGCGTTGCTTCCAGTAATTGGTAGGTGCCCAGCACGTTGGCCTGAATGAACGCGCCCGGATCGGCGATGGACCGGTCGACATGGGTTTCGGCGGCGAAATTGATCACGGCACGGGGCCGATGCGTTCGCAGCAATTCCTGCACGGTGGCTTGATCGGCGATGTCGCCGTGGACGAAACGATGGCGCGAGTCGCTGGCCAACGGAGCCAGGTTATCCAGGTTGCCGGCGTAGGTCAGTTTGTCCAGCGTGATGACCGGTTCGTCGCTGAGCGCGAGCCAGTCCAGGACGAAATTCGACCCGATGAAGCCGGCGCCGCCGGTGACGAGAATGCTCATATGCTTCGAACCTTGGGCCGATGGCGACCGGCGTATTCCGGCCGCAAGCTATCGGCGCGCTTGGGCGCCTGCCCAAAATGTATCTTTCTGACCTGCATGCTGGTTTATACAACGCGCCAGCACAAACATCAGATCCGACAACCGGTTCAGATACTGTCTGACCGGCGCATTCACTGGCTCCGCCGCCGCCAGCGCCACCACCGCCCGCTCCGCCCGCCTGCATACGGTGCGCGCCACGTGCGCTTGGGCGGCCGCGCGCGTTCCGCCGGGTAGTATGAATTCTCGCAAGGGCGTCAGCGTAGCGTTGTAATGCGCCAGACGCGTGTCCAGCAGGGCGACCTGTTCGTCGGTGACGGCGGTATGGCCGGGAATGCAAAGTTCCGCGCCCATGTCGAAGAGGTGGTGTTGAATTGCCACCAGATCAATCGAGATCTCGGAGGGAAGCGGTTCGGCCAGCAGCACGCCGATGACGCTGTTCAGCTCGTCCACATCCCCCAATGCGGCGATGCGCGGGGCGTCCTTGGGAGTCCGTGACCCGTCCCCCAGGCCAGTGGTGCCGTCGTCCCCCGTGCGGGTAGCGATGACAGATAAGCGGTTGGCCATGTGAAACGTCCTGAAGTTGGTGAATGTGGAGGGTTGCGTCCAGCGGTAAGCGGGCACCTCGCAAAGAGGTAGGCTCGCAA
Organism: Achromobacter colocynthidis; assembly: GCF_057334535.1. Taxonomy (NCBI): domain Bacteria; kingdom Pseudomonadati; phylum Pseudomonadota; class Betaproteobacteria; order Burkholderiales; family Alcaligenaceae; genus Achromobacter; species Achromobacter colocynthidis. The sequence goes on along the minus strand of NZ_JBHFIZ010000038.1, from coordinate 308,688 downwards.
TCAACCGTCAGGATTGTTGCGTTCTGCCGCAGGAACTGTTTCGTAACGGCGGTATCCTAGCACTGTGGAAAGTAGACCGGGCGCAGTGCTTCCCGGGCGGCTTTCGGTGTCAATGGAGGATGCCTGTATGGCTTTTGACCGCAAGTATGCAATGCCCATGGCCGTCGCCACCGCGATGGCCGTTGTGTCGCTGGCGACGCCCCTGGCGTTTGCGCAGCAGGCTGACGCCAGCGGGGAAGTGCGTCGTGTCGACCCGGCCGCGGGCAAGGTGACAATCAAGCATGACGAGATCAAGGCGCTGGACCTGCCCGCGATGACGCTGGTCTATGACGCGGACCCGGCGCTGTTGGCCAAGATCAAGGCGGGCGACAAGGTGCGTTTTACGGCCTCGCGCAAGGATGGCAAGTACGTTGTGACCGCCATCACTAACTGAAGTTCATGACTCTGAAGCTCATGATTCGGATTCGCAAACCGAAGCGCATGGTCTGAAGAGAAAAAGGGGCGCTCAAGAAAAAGCCGCTTATCGCGATCAGGCGATAAGCGGCTTTTTTGCCAGTGGGCCAAGTGCAAGGGCGCAAAAGTATTGCACCCTTTGGCACCCACTGGCCTAGCGCCCAGTCTGCACCGGCTTACAGCACGTAGCGAGCCAGATCCTGGCTGCTGGCGGCTTCGGCCAGTTGCGAATTGACGTAGGCGGCGTCTATCTTCACGTGCTTGTCCTGGCTGGAGGTGGCGTCGAACGACAGTTCGTCCAGCAGCTTTTCCATGACCGTGTACAGGCGGCGCGCGCCGATGTTTTCGGTGGTTTCGTTGACGTCGAAAGCCAACTCAGCCAAGCGGCGTACGCCTTCTTCCGTGAACTCCAGCTGCACGTCTTCGGTGGCCATCAGCGCGGTGTACTGCTTGGTCAGGGACGCATCCGTGTCCGACAGGATGCGCACGAAGTCTTCGGCGGTCAGCGATTCCAGTTCGACGCGGATCGGGAAACGGCCTTGCAGTTCCGGGATCAGGTCGGACGGGCGCGCCAGGTGGAAGGCGCCCGACGCGATGAACAGGATGTGGTCGGTGCGAACCATGCCATAGCGCGTGTTGACCGTGGTGCCTTCGACCAGCGGCAGCAGGTCGCGCTGCACGCCCTGGCGCGACACGTCGGCGCCGCCGGATTCCTGGCGGGCGGCGATCTTGTCGATCTCATCCAAAAAGACAATGCCGTTCTGTTCGACGTTATTGATGGCAACCGTGCGCAGGTCTTCTTCGTTGACGCGCTTGGCGGCTTCTTCGTCGATGATCAGCTTGAAGGCTTCGCGCACCTTCATTTTCTTGGGCTTCTTTTTGTCGCGAGCCATGCCGGCGAACATGCCGCGCAGTTGCTCGGCCATTTCTTCCATGCCGGGGGGCGTCATGACGTCCATCTGCGGCGCGGCCTGGGACACCTCGATCTCGATTTCCAGGTCGTCGATCTTGCCTTCGCGCAGGCGCTTCCTGAAGGTCTGGCGGGCGCTGTTGTCTTCACCGCGCTCCGGCGCGCCGGAGGCGCCGCGGGCGGGTGGCACCAGGGCGTCCAGGATGCGGTCTTCGGCGGCGTCTTCGGCCTGGGTGCGCACGCGGCGCATTTCCAGTTCGCGCGTTTGCTTGATCGAGTATTCGGTCAGGTCGCGGATGATGGTGTCGACGTCGCGGCCAACGTAGCCCACTTCCGTGAACTTGGTGGCTTCGATCTTGATGAAGGGCGCGTTGGCCAGCTTGGCCAGGCGGCGGGCGATCTCGGTCTTGCCCACGCCGGTGGGGCCGATCATCAGAATGTTCTTGGGGTGGATTTCCTGGCGCAGGGGTTCGGCGACCTGCTGGCGACGCCAGCGGTTGCGCAGGGCGACGGCCACCGCGCGCTTGGCGCGGTTCTGGCCGACGATGTATTTGTCGAGTTCGGAGACGATCTCTCCGGGCGTCATGTTGGATGCGGACATGAGGGCGAATCCTTGAAGCGAGAGCGGCGGGCTGGGGAAGCGGCCGCGGCGCAGGGAGGTTTCCCATGCGCCGCGTGGCGGATGTCAGTCACCCAGCGTTTCGATGACGTGGTTCTGGTTGGTATAGATGCAGAGGTCGCCGGCGATTTCCAGCGATTGCTTGACGACGGCTTCGGGCGACAGCTCGGTGTTGCGCAGCAAGGCCAGCGCGGCCGATTGCGCGTAGGCGCCGCCCGACCCGATGGCGGCCAGGCCGTGCTCGGGTTCAAGCACGTCGCCGTTGCCGGTCAGGACCAGCGTGTGCTCGGTGTCGGCCACGATCAGCATGGCTTCAAGACGGCGCAGGACGCGGTCGGTACGCCAGTCGCGAGTGAGCTCGACGGCGGCGCGCATCAGGTTGCCCTGGTGCTTTTCCAGCTTGGCCTCGAAGCGTTCCTGCAGCGTGAACGCGTCGGCGGTGGCGCCGGCAAAGCCAGCGAGGATCTTGTCGTGGTACAGGCGGCGGATCTTGCGGGCCGTGCCCTTGACGACGATGTTGCCCAGGGTGACCTGGCCATCGCCGCCGAGTGCGACGCGGTTGCCGCGGCGCACACACACGATGGTGGTGGCGTGAAATTGTTCCATGCGTTCCTTCCTATGAAAGGACTAGCTGGGGGCGGTTCGAAAGAAATCAAGCGCGGTGCGCGACGGCCAATAAAAAAGGCCATGCTGGAAACCAGCATAGCCTTTCAGGGCATGGCGCGAAAACGGGACGGATCAGTCGCCGTACAGCTTTTGGCGCATCTCACGGCGTTCCTGCGCTTCCAGCGACAGGGTGGCCGTGGGGCGGGCCAACAGGCGGGGTACGCCAATCGGTTCGCCGGTTTCTTCACACCAGCCGTATTCGCCGCTATCGATGCGGGCGATGGACTGTTGCACCTTTTTCAGCAGCTTGCGCTCGCGGTCGCGGGTGCGCAGCTCAAGTGCGTGTTCTTCCTCGATGGTGGCGCGGTCGGCGGGGTCGGGCACGAACTGCGTTTCGCGCAGGTGCTCAGTGGTCTCGCCGGCGTTGGCCAGGATGTCCTGTTCGAGTTGTTTGAGCCGTTCCTTGAAGAAAGCCAGTTGGCGTTCGTTCATATAGTCGGACTCGGGCATGGCCAGCAATTCCTTCTCGCTGGGCAGATCAATCGCCGTATCGCTCGTCGACTTGCTTGATTTTTTAGTTGCTGCCTTGGTAGCCATGAAAACACTCCACTATGAATCGATCCTGGCGCGGGCGTCCTTTCCCGGTTCGTGCTGCTTGCTGACTACGTTACTCGTACCTCACAGTACTGCCTTCGTCGCATCGCGTCACGTCGGGAAGGGGGATTACCCCGCCAGGCACTGCTCCAAGCCCCGGGTGAAAATCTCCTGGGGCAGCTTACGACCAATGAATACCATCTTGGTGGACGGTTTTTCAGCCGCGGTCCACGGCTTGCCGGGTTCGGCGCCCATCATCATGTGCACACCCTGGAACAACATGCGGCGGTTGATGCCCTTCATGTACAGGATGCCCTTGTAGCGCATCAGGTCGGGGCCATAGACCTGCACCACGCCACCCAGGAATTCCTCAAGGCGCGCGGGATCGAACGGCTTGTTGGAACGGAACACGAACGCACCGATCTCGTCGTCGTGCTTGGGGTGGTGATGGTGCGCGTGATCGCAATGCGCCCCGCAATCGCCTTCGTGATCATGGTCGTGGTCGTGACCGTGGCCATGATCGTGCCCGTGGTCATGCCCATGGTCGTGGGCGTGGCTGTGGGCGGCGTCGGGGTGCTCATCGGCCAGGAACTCCGGGTCGATGTCGAGAATGGAATTCAGGTTGAAGCCGCTGATGTCGATGATGGACTTCAGGTCGACTTCGCCGAAATTGACCGGCGTGATCGGCGCGCGCGGGTTCATGTGAACCAGGCGGTGGCGCAGCGCTTCGTAGTCAACTTCGTTGACCAGGTCGCGCTTGGAGATCAGGATGCGGTCGGCGAAACCGACTTGCTTCTGGGCTTCGGGTTGTTCGTCCAGCGTGGACATGCCGTGCTTGGCATCGACCACGGTCACCACCGCGTCCAGGCGGTAGTACTCGGCGATGTCGTCATCCATGAAGAACGTCTGGCAGACGGGGCCGGGGTTGGCCATGCCCGTGGTTTCCAGGATGACGCGCTCGAAAGTCAGTTCGCCGGCTTCGCGCTTGACACGCAGCTCGGACAGGGTGCGCATGAGGTCGCCACGCACCGTGCAGCAGACGCAACCGTTGGACAGTTCGATGATTTCTTCATCGCTGTCTTGCACGAGCAGGTCGTTGTCGATGCTTTCCGGTCCGAACTCGTTTTCGATGACCGCAACGCGGCGGCCGTGGAATTCGGTCAGGATGCGTTTGAGCAGGGTGGTCTTGCCCGCACCGAGAAAGCCGGTGAGGATGGTGACGGGAACCATTTTGTCCAAACTGCGCGGGGTGTTCATGGCGAAGCTGCTAGCGTGAAGTCAAGACTGTGAAGTCAAAGCTGAAGCCCAGGCATTCAACATAGGCTGACAGGGTGTTTTGCCCCGTGCGGGATGATGTTTGCCACAGGCTGCGTGGGCCGCCCACAGCGGCCGGACGCAGGATTACAGCACAGTCGGGGGCAGGGGGCAAACCCCGGATCAACCCAGGGGCCGAAGCCGTCCGGATCGCGTCTGTAGGCCGGCAAGTATCCGGCGATATCACTATTTTGGGGCGGTTTTGCGGATTTCAAGTGAGGCCGGAATGCGCCAGGGGATGACGGGCGCCCAGCCACATGCCGCTTCAGTGATGGTGGTGATGATGCGCAGCGTCGGCGGGCTGCTTTTTCTGGCATTGGGGACAGAGCGCACGGATCTCGGTCTCGTGCGTGGCCAGGGCGTAGCCCGTTTGGGCGACCCGTTCGGCCAATTGGCGGCTCATGGCGGGGTCGGACACTTCGGCCACCGCGCCGCAGCCGGTGCACACCACTAATAAATCATGCGGGGCGCCGCCGGCGTCATGGCAGGCGCTCCAGGCGTTGACGGCGTCCAGGCGGTGGATCAGGCCTTCGTCCATCAGGAAGTCCAGCGCGCGGTACACGGTGGGAGGCGCCGCGCCGGGATGCACTTCGCGCATGGCGTCCAGCAATTCATACGCCTTCAGGCTGCGCCCGTGGCGAAGCAGCAGTTCCAGCACCTTGCGGCGGATGGGGGTTAAGCGGCGGCCGCGCTGTTCGCACAGCGTCTCGGCGACGCTGAGCTGGGCGCCGACGGTGTCGCTGCGGGGGGAACGGGGCGGAGCGGGCATGGTGGACTTTATCTGAATGAAAGACGCGCGCGCCGCGCGCGAGATGCCAGGAAAGTAGCAGAAAACTCAGATATGCGGGCACCCTCGGCCAGATTCAAGTCAGTTTAGTTATGATATAACATTGTAAAAATAAGCCGGGCCGAGTTCAGGCGGTCTACGCATGTCGGATTAGCCGTGGTTTCGCTGGCCGGTGCGTGCTTCTTCCCCCTGTCCGCCCCTACGTCTTCAGTCTTTAGCCTGCCCGCTTTCCATGTCTCACTTCACGCTTTTGCCCCCGCGGCCTGGCGCCGCGCTTCGGCAAGGCAAGATTCCCCGCTCTGCCTTTCTGGTTTCCGCCTGGCGTCGCATGGCCGTTGCCGTGGTGGCGGCCGCCCTGCTGTGGGCGCTGACGGCTTGGGCGCTGGACTGGTGGCCGCGATGAGCAAGGCGCCCGTCACCATCGAGCTGGCCGATGCATCTTTTGGCTGGCATGGCCACCCTGCGTTGAAGTCCGTGTCGGGGTGTTTTGCCGCCGGCGGTATGACGGCCGTGGTGGGGCCGAATGGGGCGGGCAAGTCGACCTTGATCAAAGGCATCATGGGCGTGCTGCGCCCCATGGCGGGCAGCGTACGCATCAGCGGCGGGGGGCGTTCCGAACTGGCCTGGTTGCCGCAGGCGGCCGAACTGGACCGATCGTTTCCGGTCACGGTGCTGGACCTGGTGGCCATGGGCGCCTGGCGACGGGTCGGCGCGTGGCGCCGTTTTCGCCACGAAGAACTTGAACGCTGCATGCATGCGCTGGAAACGGTGGGCCTGGCGGACGCCGCCGGGCGCGGGGTGGACACCTTGTCGGGCGGGCAGATGCAGCGCACGCTGTTTGCGCGGATGCTGGTGCAGGACGCGCCGGTGCTGCTGCTGGACGAGCCCTTTGCCGCGGTCGACGCCCATACCGCCGACGACCTGATGGCCTTGCTGTGCGGGCTGCACGGCCAGGGCCGCACGGTGATCGCCGTGCTGCATGACCTGGACCTTGTGCGCGACCACTTTCCCGAATGCCTGTTGTTGTCGGGCTCTGTCGTGGCCTGGGGCGATACCGCCAGCGTCTTGAGCGACGCGCATCTGAAGGTGGCGAGGCAATGGCATGCGAGGGCCTACGCATGACCTTGGCGCAATGGGTGGTTTCACCGTTTGTGGACTACGGCTTCATGCGGCGCGCGCTGGCCGGCGCCTGCGCCTTGTCGCTGGGCGCGGCGCCCCTGGGCGTGTTTCTGGTGCTGCGGCGCATGAGCTTGATGGGCGACGCCATGTCGCACGCCATCTTGCCGGGGGTGGCGGCGGGGTTCCTGCTGTCCGGACTGTCGTTGGGCGCCATGATGCTGGGCGGCATCGCCACCGGCTTGGCGGTCGCCTTGCTGGCCGGGGTGGGGGCGCGGTTGACCCCGCTGCGTGAAGACGCCAGCTTCGCCGCTTTCTATTTGATATCGCTGGGGCTGGGCGTGCTGCTGGTGTCCTTGCGCGGCTCGAACATGGATCTGCTGCACGTGCTGTTCGGCACGGTGCTGGGCCTGGACGACGCGGCGCTGCTGTTGGTGACCATCACGGCCAGCGTGACCTTGCTGGTGCTGGCCGCCATCTACCGCCTGCTGGTCGCCGAATGCCTGGATCCGAGTTTCCTGCGGGCCAGCGGCGGCGGGGGCGGCTGGGTCCACATGGGGTTTTTGGTGCTGGTGGTGGTCAACCTGGTGGCGGGCTTTCAGGTGCTGGGCACCTTGATGGTCGTGGGGATCATGATGCTGCCCGCCGCCGCCGCGCGCTTCTGGGTACGGTCGGCAGCGCGGCAGATTCCGCTGGCGGCCGGGTTCGGCGTGCTGGCCTCCGTTAGCGGCTTGCTGGTGTCCTACCACTTCAACGTACCCGCATCGCCATCGATCATTCTGGCGGCGGGCGCCTGTTACCTGTTTTCCATCGTCGGCGGCCCGCAAGGCGGGTTGCTGCGGGCGCCGCGCCGCATGCGCCAAGCCTGACTTCATAAGGAGATTCGTTATGCGTTCCATGTTGCCGCTGCGTCGCCGCGCCTTGTTGGCAATGGCCGGGCTGTGCCTGTCGGCCGTGTTCGGGGCGTCGCATGCCGCTGAACCCCTGAAGGCGGTGGCCAGCTTTTCTATCCTGGGCGACATCGTGCGCGAAGTGGGGGGCGATGACGTCAGCCTGACGACGTTGGTGGGGCCGGATGGCGACGCGCACGAATACGAGCCCACGCCGGGCGACGCCAAGAAGCTGTCCGCCGCGAAAGTGTTGTTCGTGAACGGCCTGGATTTCGAGACCTGGCTGCCCAAGCTGACGAAGGCGTCCGGCTTTGCCGGCCAGACGGTGGTGGCCAGCAAAGGCGTGACGCCGCGCAAGTTCGCGCAATCAGGTGGCGATGGCAAGCATGACGAGCATGATCACGATAGCGACCACGACCACGACCACGACCATGACCACGACGATGACCATGACCACAAGGAAGGTCATCACCATCATCACGGCGACTCGGATCCCCACGCCTGGCAGAACCTGGCCAACGGCGTGATCTATGCGCGCAACGTGGCCGAGGGCCTGGCCGCCGCCGATCCGGCACATGCCGACGCTTATCGCCAGCGCGCGGGCGCCTACATCGCGCGCCTGGAAGCCGTTGACGCTGCTGCCAAGAAGACGTTCGCCGCCATTCCGGAAGCGCGCCGCAAGGTCGTGACGTCGCACGACGCCTTTGGCTATTTCGGCGATGCCTACGGCGTGTCGTTCATCCCCGCGATGGGCGTCTCCACGGATGCCGAACCGTCGGCCGGTGAAATTGCCCGCATCATCGAACAGGTCAAGCGCGACAAGGTGCCGGCGGTGTTCGTCGAGAATATTTCCAGCCCCAAGCTGGTTCAGCAGATTGCGCGCGAGACCGGCGCCAAGGTGGGTGGTACGCTTTATTCCGATGCGCTGTCCAAGCCCGGACAGCCCGGCGCTACCTATCTGGAAATGTTTGAATGGAACGTACGTCAGCTCGCCGCGGCCTTGCAGCCCTGACCGCCGCGACGGCACTGCTGGCGGCCGGGTCCGCCAGCGCGCACCCGCATATGTGGATCGACGCGCGCGCGGTCATCGATGTCGACGCGCAGCACCGCATCACGGCGGTTCGCCAGGTCTGGTTGTTCGATGAAATGTTCGGCGCCTATGCCACGCAGGGCCTGCCGAAAGGCAAGGGCGGTTCCTTGCCCGCCGCCACCTTGAAGGGCATGGCGGATGACTGGATGAAGGCGCTGGGTGAACCGATTTCGCACTACTTCACCCGCGTCACCGTGGGCGGCAAGACCGCAACGTTCGGGGCGCCGCGCGATGCCAAGGTCGACTGGAATCCCAAGACCACACGCCTGACGCTGTCGTTCACCTTGCCCTTGGCCACGCCCATGCCGGTGGGCGCCGACGGCGCGCAGGTGGATATCTACGACCCTACTTATTTTGTTGCGTACGCTTTTGACGAGAAAGGCGCGGTGTCGCTGGGCGGCCCGGATGCCGCGGCGTGTACGTCTGCCTACCGCAAGCCCAAGGAATTGGATTGGAAGACCATGCAGCAACTGGCCGCGATCCCGGCCGACCCGGATGCATTGCCGGACGAACTTTTCGCCATCACCAAGGGGCTGACGCACCGCATCGAGGTGCGATGCCCGTAACGCTGGCTTCCTGGCGCCTTGGCTGGCGGGCGGCGGCGTTGGTGCTGTTGCTGCTGCCGCTGCTGGGCGGCATGGGCGTGGCCGCGGCGCAGGGTGCGCATCCTTTTGGCGTGCCGGAAAGCGGCACGGGCATGGGCGGGCCGGGCTGGCTGGCCAGTTTCTTTGGGCAAGTGGCCGTCTGGCAAAGCCATTTCTACCGTCAATTGACGGGCGCGGTGCGCGCCTGGCAGGCCGACGACGGCGCGGCCTGGACCTTGATTGGCCTGTCGTTTGCCTATGGCGTGTTTCACGCGCTGGGCCCTGGGCACGGCAAGGCGGTGATTTCTTCCTATGTGGTGGCCAATCGGCAGACGGCACGCAACGGTGCGCTGTTGGCCCTGGCGTCCGCGCTGATCCAGGCGGTGGTGGCGATCGCGATGGTGGCGGTGCTGGCGCTGGTGTTCAACGCAACCGCCGCCACGATGAACGAGGCGACGCGTTGGCTGGAACTGGCGTCGTATGGGTTGGTGACGTTGCTGGGCGCGTGGCTGGTGTGGGTAAAGGCGGTCAGGCCATTGCTGCGGCGTCGGCATGGGCCGCATGCTGCTGCCGATGCGCATCACCACCAGCATCACCACCAGCATCACCACCAGCATCACCATCACCACCACGACGATGATTGCGGTTGCGGCCATGCGCATGTGCCGGCGCCTGATCAGGTTGCCGGCCAGTTGAACTGGCGGCGCGCCGCGTCGGCCATTCTGGCGGTGGGGCTGCGTCCGTGCAGCGGTGCGCTGATTGTGCTGGTGTTCGCATTGTCGCAGGGCTTCTTCCTGGCCGGCGTGGCGTCGGCATTGGCGATGGGCTTGGGCACGGGCTTGACCGTGGCGGCGCTGGCTTGCCTGGCCGTGGCCGCCGGCGGCGCGGCCACGCGCATCGGTCAACGCTTGTCGAGCACGGGCGCGGCGCGCGTGCGCTACGGGGTGGAAGCGCTGGCGGCGGTGGCGGTGCTGTTGCTGGGCGTCATGCTGCTGGGCGGCATGGTGGCCGGAGGCGGCTAGCCCGCTTCAGGACTTGCGCCCCGCGCGGGGATGCGCCTGGTCGTAGGCTTTGGCCAGATGCTGAAAATCCAGCCGGGTATAGACCTGGGTGGTCGAGATATTGGCGTGGCCCAGCATTTCCTGAACGGCGCGCAAGTCTTGCGCCGACTGCAATACATGGCTGGCGAAGCTGTGGCGCAACACGTGCGGATGCACATGCGTGGGCAAGCCCGCTGCTTGCGCAACCTGCGCCAATTGCAATTGCACGATGCGGGGCGAGATACGCTTGCCCCGCGCGCCCAGGAATAACGCGGCGGCGTCCTCCGGCTGTGGCGCGGGCGGCGCCAATTGCGGGCGCGCGCCTATCCATTTCTGCAAGGCGGCAACGGCGGCCTGGCCCACCGGCACGGAACGGCGCTTGCCGCCCTTGCCCAGCACCTCGACCTCGGCTTCGTCCAGCTTCAACCAGCCGCGCGATTCGTAATCGGCCGTGCGTGTGTAGCGCAGGTCCAAGCCCACCAGTTCCGACAAGCGCAGCCCGCTGGAGTAGAGCAGTTCGAACATGGCCTGGTCGCGTAGCGCGGCGGGTTCGTTCGCGACCTTGGCGGTGGGGCGGTCAAGCAGGGCTTGGGTCTGCTCCACGGACAAGGCCTTGGGCAGGCCGCGCGGGGCCTTGGGCGCGCGCACGCCAGCCACGGGGTTGCCGGCCAGGTTGATTGCGGGGGCCCACCATTGGTAGAAGCCGCGCCAGGCCGCCAAGGTGCGGGCCAGGCTGCGTGGGCCTCTGCCTTCGGCATGCAGCCGAGCGACGAATTGGCGGATATGGCCGTTGGCAATCTTGTCCAACGGCAGCCGGGCGAGGTCGGCAAGCTGATTCAGGAAATGCAGCTCGCGACGATAGGCGTCCAGCGTGTGGGGCGAATAGCGGCGGTTGGTTTCCAGATGGCGCAACCAGGCGCGCATCGGGTCGGGCAAAGCCTCGGCGCCGGGGGCAGGGTCGGGCGGGGGCGCGTCTTGCGTGGTCTGGGTCATTTGTCCGCCCACCCTGGTTTGCGCTAGGCCTTCGGCGACGCGGGATTCAGGCGATGCAAGGCCGCCGAAGCCAGTTGGCCGATGGATTCCAGAAACGTCGTGCCCATTTCAGGCGTGAAGCGTTCGGGGTCGTCCGAGCCCAGCACCAGCAAGCCCACGGCGGGGCCGTCGGCCTCCAGCCGCAGCGGCACCAATGCCAGCGACTTGGGCTTGCTGTCGAGCCAGCCCGCGGCTTCGAAGTCGGTATCGGTGCCGCAGTACGGCGTCTTCAGGCTGTCGGTGAACGTGCGCACGTCTTGCGAAGTGGGTTCGCCGTAGCCCGTGGGCGCCAGCTCGGACAGGTTCCACAAGCGCAGCGCCACGTGGTTCAGTTCAAACTGTTCGGCCAGGCCAAGCGCGATTTCGCCGGGCACACGCTGCGCGTCGTTTTCCGATAGCAGGCGGCTGCACCATTTGGCCAGATGCGAGCCGATGCTTTCGTTGGCGGTGGCGTTGCGCACCAGTTCGTTCAAGCGCCATTCCAGTTCGCGGTTGCGTTCGCGCAGCGTCAGGATTTGGCGTTCGCCCAGCGAAATGGCGCGCGAGCCATGCGGGTGCGGTACCTGCATGGTGGCGAACACGTCGGCGTGCTCGTCAAAGAAGCCGGGATGGTCTTGCAGGAAGGCGGCGATGTCTTGGGCGGTGAAAGCGGTATCAGTCATAGGGTCAGCGGTTCAGCGCCATGGAGAAGACGAGCTTGTCGATGTCGACTTGCCCCGTGAACACGGATTCGGCGGGGCCGGTCATGCGCAGTTGGTCGCCGTTCCAGGCAACGGTAAGCACGCCGCCACGGGTTTGCACGCGCACGGGCGATTCCAGCAAGCCGCGTCGGATGCCGGCCGCAACGGCGGCGCAGGCGCCCGTGCCGCAGGCCAGGGTTTCACCCGCGCCGCGTTCGAAGACGCGCAGGCGGACGTTGTGGCGATCCATCACTTGCAGAAAGCCGGCGTTTACGCGGCGTGCAAAGCGCGGATGGGTTTCGATCAGCGGGCCTTGAATGGCGACGGGGGCGGTGTCGACGTTGTCCACCACCTGCACCGCATGCGGATTGGAGATGGCCACTGTGGACAGCAGCACTTTGCCGGGCACACCGGCGGGCGCGTCGATGTCCAGCTCCCAGAGGGTGTCTTCGCCTTCGCGTTGCGAGGTCAAGCCGGTGGTGTCGAAGGGCAGGGCTTCGGGCTCGAAACGGGTGCTGCCCATGTCGACCGTGACTTGCTCGTCGTCTCCTTCATCCAGCACGAGGATGCCGGTGGCGATTTCGGCGCGCAGCGGGTTGCGGTCGGACAGGCCTTGTTCGTGCACGAAGCGCACGAAGCAGCGCGCGCCGTTGCCGCAGTGTTCGACTTCGCTGCCGTCGGAATTGAAAATGCGGTAGCGGAAATCAGCATCCGGGCGGGTGGCGCGTTCAACCAGGAGGATCTGGTCGGCGCCGATGCCGAAGTGCCGGTCGCCCAGGGCGCGGGCGCGCTCGGGCGTCATTTCGATGGTCTGGCGGACCCCGTCGAGCACGACGAAATCATTGCCCGCGCCATGCATTTTGGTGAAGTTCCAGTTCATCGCTGGATTATCGCCCATTATTCGGGCGCGGGAAGCCAGGGCGGGATCAATAGAGCTTGGCTTCGCCGGGCGGGCGGGTCTTGAAGCGGCGGTGAACCCAGTAGTACTGGCTGGGGCAGCGGCGCACCCAGGATTCCAGCTCGCGGTTCAGGCGGGCGGTGGCGTCTTCCAGGGACGCCGTGCCGGGGAAATCCTCAAGCGGAGGCAGGACGTCTATGTGATAGCGGCCGGTCTCGGGGTTCCAGAAGCCCACAATGGGCAGAACGGCGGCGTTCCATTTCTGGGCTAGCTGGGCGGTGGCCAGCAGCGTGGCGGCCTGCACGCCGAAGAACGGCACGAACACGGACCCCTGGCGGCCGAAGTCCATGTCGGGCAGGTAATAGATCGGGCGCGGCGCGCGCAGGTGGCGGATCAGGTCGCGCACGCCGTCCTTGCGGCTGACCAGAAACACCTCGTTGAAGCGGGCCCGGCCGGCCGCCACGACCGCATCAATGTGCGGGTCGCTTTGCGGCGTGTACATGGTGGCGGCGCTGGGCACTTCCATGGTCAGGCGGGTGGCGGCGGCGTCCAGCGCAATGAAGTGGGGCGCCAGCAAAATCACGGGGCGGCCCTGGGCGGTGAGTTCGTTGATGCGTTCGGCGCCCGTCTGCGTGACCATGTCCTTGATGGCCTCGGGAGTGCCGTACCAGAGCACGCCACGGTCCACGATGGATTGCGCCAAGGCCCGGAAGTGGTCCGCCACCCACTGCTCGCGCACCGATTCCGGCTGGTCGGGAAAGCACAGTTCAATATTGCGCCGCACGATGCGCGCTCGTGACTTCGCCAGCCGTGGCGCCAGCCAGCCCAGCACGGCGCCGATGCGCTGGCGGGTCGATGGCTTGATGCGGCCGAACCACTTCAACAGGGAAACCAGCGTGCGCGTCTTTGAATCTGTCATCGTTTCGGGGAAAGGGCCGGGCGGGAACGGTCAGCGGGGCTGCCGAATGCTGTCGGTGTCTGCATCGGCATCGGCATTGGCATCGGTGTCAGTGTCGGCAGCGGCAGCGGCAGCGGCATTGGCGTCAGGGGCCGGGGGCGCCCCGCGCGGCGTCTTGTAGCGGTTATAGCTCCAGAGGTACTGCTGGGGGCAGCGTCGAATCAACGTTTCCATCGCGGCGTTGATGAGTGCGGCCTGGGCTTCGGGGTCGGCCGGCAGCGGTTCGGGCACGCGCACGTAGTGGATGCGCCAGCCTTTGCCGCGCGGCAGGCGTTCGCCGGCGGTCAGGATGATGGGAACGTTGGTTTGCGTGGCCAGCTTGCTGGGCAGCGTCATGGTGTAGGCCAGCCGGCCAAAGAACGGGACCCACACGCCGTCGCCTACGCTGGGCGCCTGGTCGGGCAGCATGCCCACGGATTCACCGCGTCGCAGCGCGCGCACGAATTCCCGCACGCCTTGCATGGTGGCCGGAACGGCGTTGACGGCGGAACTGTTGCGCGCCGTCTCCAGCAGCGGGGCCAGCACGTCTTTGCGCGGGGGGCGGAACATGACCGTCATGGGCATCTGGCGGGCCAGATAGCGGGCGGTGATTTCAAAGCAGCCCAGGTGCGGGGTCAGGAACAGGATGCCGCGCCCTTCGGCCCGGGCCTTGTCGACCACCTCGTTATCGTCCGACACCACTTGGGCCAGGCTTTCCTCGTTCTTGAACCAGACGCGCGGGTTCTCAAGAATCATGGCGCCGGTTTCGGCCGCGGCCTGGCGGGCGAACGCCGCGCCGGGGTAGCCGGCTTGCGCGGCATTGGCCTGAAGGCGCCGCCGATACTTGCCGGGCCAGGCGTACACGGCCAGGCCCGCCGCGCGGCCAAGGGCGTGCGCAACCGGTAACGGCAGGGCGGCAAAAAGTCGGAACAGGGCGAGCAGCATGCGGCAAATAGAAAAGGACGGGCAGGGTTATGCCGGTGTTCGGGAATATGTTCATACCCCCGCCGCGAGCATAAGAACGGCATTTTCGCTTAAAATCCGTCCAGTCGCCGAGTTAACCGACAACTTGCGGGGCGACGGCAAGGGTAAAGCGCTTTGCGCGGCCTTTGCCAAATCCGCTAAAGCGTCGCGCCCAGATAGCGTATGTCATGCAGTCCGGGGTGCAACGCGCCTCGTGAACCTATGCGCCGGCAAGGCCGGACACTAAGGACGCATCTGTGGCCAATAACGATTTTCTCTTCACTTCCGAATCCGTCTCCGAAGGGCACCCCGACAAGGTTGCCGACCAGATTTCTGATTCGATCCTGGACGCCATCTTCACGCAGGACCCCAACGCGCGCGTTGCAGCCGAAACGCTGTGCAACACGGGCCTGGTCGTGCTGGCTGGTGAAATCACCACCACCGCCAACGTGGACTACATCCAGGTTGCGCGGGACACCATCCGCCGCATCGGGTACGACAACACCGAATACGGTATCGACTACAAGGGCTGCGCGGTGCTGGTTGCTTACGACAAGCAATCGCCCGACATCGCCCAAGGCGTCGACCGCAGCTCGGAAGACTATCTGAACCAGGGCGCGGGCGACCAAGGCCTGATGTTCGGCTATGCCTGCGACGAAACCCCCGACCTGATGCCCGCCCCGATCTGGTACGCGCACCGCCTGGTGCAGCGCCAGAGCGAACTGCGCAAGGACGGCCGCCTGCCGTGGCTGCGCCCGGACGCCAAGTCGCAAGTGACCTTCCGCTACATCGACGGCCGCCCGGCGGAAGTCGATACCGTGGTGCTGTCGACCCAGCACGCGCCGGAAGTCACGCAAGAGACCATCCGCGAAGCGGTGATCGAAGACATCATCAAGCCGAGCTTCCCCGAAGGCCTAATCACGCCGCAAACGAAGTTCCTGGTCAACCCGACCGGCCGCTTCGTCATCGGCGGCCCGCAAGGCGATTGCGGCCTGACCGGCCGCAAGATCATCGTCGACACCTACGGCGGCGCCTGCCCGCACGGTGGCGGCGCGTTCTCGGGCAAGGATCCGTCGAAGGTTGACCGTTCGGCTGCCTACGCAGCCCGCTACGTGGCCAAGAACATCGTGGCCGCCGGCCTGGCGCGCCAGTGCCAGGTGCAGGTCAGCTACGCCATCGGCGTGGCCGAACCGATCAACATCACGGTCTACACCGAAGGCACGGGCGTCATTCCCGACGACCAGATCGCCAAGCTGGTTCGCGAGCACTTCGACCTGCGTCCGAAGGGCATCGTGAACATGCTGGACCTGCTGCGCCCGATCTACGCGAAAACCGCCGCCTACGGCCACTTTGGCCGTTCCGAGCCGGAATTCTCGTGGGAAGCCACGGACAAGGTTCAGGAATTGAAGAAGGCGCTGTAAAACAGCGGATCTTCATGAAGAACGCCCCTGCCATGAAGAATGGCAGGGGCGTTTTTTATGGGGGATAGCGCTGGGCACGTAGGATGGGTGAAGCGCGCAAAACTCTCCACCACTGCGCCACCGCCGATCGCGCGCAACCCATCACCCGCCGATGGCATGACGCCGCAATGGTTAAAAACCGCGGTGGTTTTGATGGCCCGGCTACGGAACCCTTGCGCGCTTGCGGCGACGCCACTTCAGAACCCTTGGACGTTATCGACGACGCCACTTCAAAACCCTTGAGTTCTTGCCGCCGCTCTTCAAAATTCCACCGTTGCTTGATGGGTTTCGCGCGAACTTTGTCGGTTTTCTAATGACCTGCGTTGCGCGCTGCACCCATCCTACAAGTCCCACGGTGACATGTCGGGCGTTTGTTGTGTCGGTGCCAGCACTCGTTCAAGCGTTGCCGCGCAGTCCAGCAGCGGGGCGTCGTGGCCTGCGGGGGCCAGCAGTTGCACGCCAATGGGCATGCCTTCGGCGTCGAAACCGGCGGGTAGGGTGATGGCAGCCGCACCCAGGAAATTGGCGGGGCGCAGCAGCTTGCCCAGGCCCACGTGGCGCACGTCTTCGGCGTCCAGCGGCTGCGCGGCCTGGTCGCAGGCGGGCATCAGCAGGGCGTCCAGCCCTTGCATGGCGGCGGCGAATGCGGCCATGTCGGCCTGCCGCCGGTTCAGCGCGGCTTCGTAGTCTGCCTGCGCGATCCGGCCGCCCGCCGCGATGCGCGCGCGCACCACTTCCCACAAGGGCGCGGCGGGGTCTTCGGCCAGCGCGCCGAAATAGCGATAGGCCTCGTACGCCAGCACCAGCGAGTTGTCGTCCGCCATGCGGGCAAACGACAAGGACGCGGGCGGATGCCAGGGGGTGGGCGTCAGGCCGGCATGCGCCAGGCGCTCTTGCATCTGATGCCAGACCTGCAGGGCGGCGTCGGATAGCGGCGTGGGCCAGGCTTGCGGCGACAAGACGGCGACAGAGATGGGAACGTTTAAGGTGGAGGAGGCGAGAGCGTCAGCGGCCATTCGGCGCGCCACGGGATGGCGCAGCGCGGTGACGCAGGACGCGGGCAACGCCAAGGTGGCGGGGTCGTCCACGTCGGGTCCGGCCAGTACTTGCGCCAGCAGCCGGGCGTCCGCCACGCTGCGGGCGATGGGGCCCAGCACATCCAGCGTGTCCGACAGTGGCAGGCAGCCCGCGCGGCTGATCAGGCCCGACGATGGCTTGTAGCCCACCACCCCATTGAGCGCCGCGGGCGCGCGCACCGAACCGCCGGTGTCGCCACCCAGCGCGATGGGCGTCAGGCCAGCCGCCACCGCCACGCCAGCGCCGCTTGAAGAACCGCCGGGCGCGCGTGCGACCTTGGCGTCCCACGGGTTGCGCGCCGTGCCTTGGGTGGGGTTTTGGCCCGACAGCCCAAAAGCGAATTCCGTCATGCGCGTCTTGCCCAGAATCACCATGCCCCCCGCCGCCAGCGCGCGTACCGCCGCCGAGGTTTCCGTGCTGATCACGCCACGTCGAGCCTGCGAGCCGCCGGTGGTGGGCGTGCCCTGCCACTGGATGCTGTCCTTCACGGCCACCGGCACGCCATGCAAGGGCCCCAGCAGTATGCCCGCGTCCTGCAACCGGTCGGCCGCGTCGGCCTGGGCCAGCGCGCGTTCGGCGGTGACCTCGCTGAAGGCCGCCAGCGGCGCGGCGCGTTCGATGCGGTCCAGGAAGTGGGCGGTGACCTGGCGCGAGCTCAGTTCACGGTCACGGATGGCGCGGGCCAGTTCGCGGGCGTCTCGAAAATGCAGGTCGGTGGGGTCTTGTGCTGGCATGGCTCTCTTCAAGAAAAGGAAAAGCCTTCCGGCCCTGACGGGTCCGGAAAGCGTTTATACGGCGCGTGCTGGAGCGATTTCAGAGATGGCTTCAGCGGCGACTTCAGCAGCGGCTTCAATAATGCTTTCAGCAGCGATTTCAGCAGCGACTTCAATGCTGTCTTCAGCAGCTACTTCACCAGTTACTTCAGCGTCTGCCCGCGCGTTTCGGGCATGCGGATGAAGGTGATCAACGTGATCACGGCGCCGGCCAGCACGTAATAGAAGAACCAGCGTTCCATGCCCTTGCTTTGCAGCCAGGTCAGCAGGTAGGGCGTGGTGCCGCCCAGCAGCGCAACCACCAGGTTATACGGCGTGCCGATGCCGACGGCGCGCACGCTGGTGGGAAATTGTTCCGACATGATGGCCGGGGCAATCGCCGTGTACATGGCGTACAGCACCAGGCCGAACAGTTCCACGGCCAGGATCGAGCCGAACGACGGGCCCAGCGTGGTCATGAGCGGGTAGAAGAACACCAGGTAGCCGGCCGCGAAAAAGATCAATTGCGGCTTGCGGCCGATGCGGTCGGACAGCATGCCGAACAGCGGCTGCACCAGCATGAAGACAATCAAGGCCACGGTGTTGGCCGCGAACGCGGTCTTGGGGTCGGCGCCCCCCTGGCGGATGGCGTAGGTGGGCACGTAGGCCACGAAGATGTAGAACGCAAACGTCGTCAACACCGAAAAGCCCACGATGCGCAGCACTTCACGCGGGTGGTCGCGCAGCAGCGTGCGCAGCGGCTGCTTTTCGATGCCGGCTTGCTTGGCGTGCGAAAACGCTTCGGTTTCGGGAATCGAGCGGCGGATCCACATGCCCGCCAAGCCGCCGAACGCGCCCAGCAGGAACGGAATGCGCCAGCCCCAGGAGGCCATGTCGGCCTTCGTCAGGGTGGACGTCAGGATCCAACCCACGGCGGACGCGGCCAGGATGCCCACGGCGGCGCTGAAGAACACAAAGCTGGAATAGAAACCGCGCTTTTCCGGCGGCGCCATTTCAGCCAGAAAGGTCGTGGCCGAGGCATACTCTCCGCCTAGCGACAACCCTTGCAAGAGGCGCGCGGCGGTCAGCAGCAACGGGGCCGCCAAGCCGATGGTGGCGTAGGTGGGGGTGATGGCGATGATGAGGGAACCGCCCGCCATCATCAGAATCGTCAGGCCCAGCGCGGCTTTGCGGCCGTAGCGGTCGGAAAAGATGCCCAGCACCCAGCCACCCACTGGGCGCATGAAGAAGCCCACGGCGAAGATGCCGAAGGTGGCGAGCAGCGCCGTCGTTTCATTGCCTTCCGGAAAGAACTGGCTGGAAAAGAAGATGGCGAACGAGGCGTAGATGGTCCAATCGAACCACTCGACCGCATTGCCTACACTACCGGCCAGAATGGTGCGGGCGCGGGATACGGGCGCCGCGCTGGCGGGCGCGGCGCTTGCCCCTTGCTTGCTGCGCAAGGTCGCGGATGGGCTGCTCATGTCGTCCTCAGGTAAGAGTTTATTTTTGGTCAAAAAAACAGTTTAAATTTGTGTTTTTCTCAATGCGCGAACGTTAGATTAATGAATATAGCCACGTCAAGTAAGGGTAAGCCCTTAACGCCAGTGCTGGATGACACCGACCTGGCCTGCCTGATCGCGTTGCAGGCAGACCCCCGCGCGTCTTGGCGCGAGTTGGGCGCGGCCACCGGTATCGCCGAACGGACCGTGGCGCGCCGCATTCGCCGCCTGATGGACGCCGATGCGCTGCGCGTCATTGCCGAACCCGATCCGCTGGCCATGGGGCAGGGCGTGGTGCTGCATGCCTGGGTGCGCTGTCGATCGGGCCGGGTGCCGGAAGTGGCGGAACAACTGGCGCGGCTGGACATCAGCCAACTCGTGGTAACGCTGGCCGGCACGGCCGACCTGATGGCCGAACTGACCCTGGCCGACGCCGCCGACATGCCGGACGTGGTGACGCGGGTGTTGCCGTCCATTGACGGCGTGGAACACGTGGAAGCGCGACTGGTGTTGCGGCCGTTCCGGCGCGCGGGCCAGTGGCGCATCCAGGCGCAGCCGGCCGTGGCCGCCGCCGAGGCCGCGCCCGCGCAGCCGCCCGCTGCGCTGAGCGAGCCCGAGCAGCGCATGATGGCGCATCTGATGCGTGACGGGCGCGCCAGCCTGGCCGAACTGGCCGAACACGCCGGCGTCAGCGAACCCACCGCGCAGCGCTTGTTGCAGCATCTGGTTGAGCGTCGCGCGCTGAGCTTTCGGGTGGAAGTTGAGCCCGCGTTGGTGGGCTTTCCGTTGGAAGCGGTGATTTCAGTGCAGGTGCGGCCGCAAGCCGTTGACGCGCTGGCCGCGCATCTGGCGCTGGACCCGCATACACGCTGCCTGTTCGGCACCAGCGGCGCATCGCAACTGTTCTGGCACGTGCTGTGCCGCGACAGCCTGCATCTGTGGGAAGTGGTGACACGCCGCCTGGGCGAGCTGGACGGCGTACTCAACAGCGAAGTCGGCGTGGTGATGCGTGCGCACAAGCGTTGCGGCATTGTGCGCGCGGGGGCGCGCCTGGAAGCGGACGCGGCCTAGCGCCCAAGGCAGGCCCGCCCGCGTTCTTGTCTGCGTTCTTGTTGCGTCCGCGCCCGCAGCCGGGGCTGCGGGGCGGGCTTGGTTGCCAGGAACCGCTCGGCGGTTGTTACCTCGGCGGGTGCATCGCTTCATGCGCCCAGATACGCGCGAGCCAACGCGCCGTCTTGCGCAATCTCCGCCGCCGACCCCTGCGCCGCCACACGCCCGGACTCCAGCACATAGGCCCGGTCCGCCAACGACAGCGCCAGCGCCGCCATCTGGTCCACCAGAAGAATCGTCATGGATTCGGCGCGCAGGCGGTCCAGCGCTTCAAACAGCTCGTCGATGATCTTGGGCGCCAGGCCCAGTGAGGGTTCGTCCAGCAGCAGGATCACCGGCTTGGACATCAGCCCGCGCGCAATCGCCAGCATCTGCTGTTCGCCACCCGACAAGAGGCCGGCGCGCTGATGCAGGCGTTCGCGCAGGCGCGGAAAGCGCGTCAGCATTTCCTCGACGCGGGCCTCGCGGTCCTGGGGGTGCAGAAAGGCGCCCAGCCGGATGTTGTCCAGCACGCTCAAGCCGGGAAACACCTGCCGCCCTTCGGGCACCAGCACCAGGCCGCGCGCCACGATACGGTCGGCGGCCAGGTTGTTCAGTTCCATTCCTTGCAAATGCATGCCGCCTTGCGCGGGCCGATGCAGCCCGGCCAGCGTGCGCATCAAGGTCGACTTGCCCGCGCCATTGGCCCCCAGCAGCGCCACCATCTCGCCCTGGCGCACTTGCAGGTCGATGCCGTGCAGCACGGGGTTGGCGCCGTAGCCAGTGACCAGGTTGCCCACGCCAAGTACCTCGGGCGCAACGGGCGCGCCTTCCGGACGTTGCCGCGCGGCCGGCGCGCGCCGGGCGCTGTCATCGCCCAGATACGCCTGACGCACGGCGGGCGACTGTTGGATCTCGGCGGGGTTGCCCTTGGCCAGTTCGCGGCCCGCGTCGATGGCCACGACGTGATCGGACACGCCCATCACCAGCGCCATGTCGTGCTCGACCAGCAGCACGCCCGCGCCCGCTTCGGCAATGCGCCGCAACAGGCCGGCCAGACGCGTCTTGTCTTCGCGCGACAGGCCCGCGGCCGGCTCGTCCATCAGCAGGATGTCGGCGTCGGTGGCCAACGCGCGCGCAATCTCCACCAGCCGTCGGTCCACGTGCGGCAGGTCGGCGGCGGGCACGTTCAGCGCGCCTTCATAGCCGCAGAACCCCAGCAGCGCACGCGCGCGTTCGCGCACGTCCGGCGCCAGGTAGCGGCGCGATCCCAGCAGCCCGCCCAGGCGGCCGCGCACCATGCCCAGCGCCACGTTGTCTTCCACGGTCAAGGTGTCGAACAACTGCGAGGTCTGATAAGTGCGGGCAATGCCGCCGCGCGCTACGCGATAGGCGGGCAAGGCGGCCAGCGGCGTGTCACCCAGCGACACCGCGCCGCTGGTCGGCTGGTAGTAGCCGCTAAGCATGTTGATGACGGTGGACTTGCCCGCGCCATTGGGGCCGATCAGCGCCGTGACGGCGGCGGGCGGCACGTTGAACGACACGGACTGCACGGCGCGCACGCCGCCAAACGTCATGGTCAGCGCATCGGCGCGCAGCACGCGCCCGGCGCGCCCGCCCATCGACATGCCGCCGCCATGGCGCGGTGCAAGCGCCTGGCCCGCCGCGTTGCGACGCCAGCGCGACAGCAAGCCGGCCACGCCGTCCGGCGCCGCCCACAGCACCACCAGCAGGAACACGCCGAAGAACAGCAGGCGGTATTCCTCCAGGCTGGACAGCAGTTCGGGCAGCAGGCCCACCACCACCGCGCCCAGCAAGGGCCCGGCGAGGGATCCCGCGCCGCCCAGCGTCACCGCCAGCACGAACAGAATCGACTGCATGAAATTGAAGTTGTGCGGCGTGATCATGCCGGTCTGCGGTGCGTACAGCCCGCCCGCCAAGCCCACCACCGCCGCCGACACCATGAACGCCACCGTCTTGACCATCAAGGGATTGATGCCGATGGATTCGCTGGCGGTCTCGCTGTCTTTCACCGCGCGCATGGCGGCGCCCCAGGTACCGCGCGACAGCAGCGCGTACGCCGCCAGCGCCACGAACACGGTCACGATCGCCAGCATCGCCACGCCCCGGTCGCCGCCGATGCCGCCCAGCGCGGGCTGCGCGATGCCCATCAGGCCGTTCTGCCCGCCGGTGATGTCGCCGCCTTCGATCAGCGCGTGTTCAACGATAAAGCCGAAGGCGATGGTGATCATGGCCAGGTACGGCCCCTTCACGCGCAGCGCGGGCAGGGCCAGCAGCAGGCCGAAGGCGCCCGCCACCAATGCGGCCATGGGCCAAGCCAGCCAGAAGCTCCAACCCGCCTGGCCGGTCAGGATGGCCACGGTGTAGGCGCCGATGGCGTAGAAGCCCGCGTGGCCGAACGACATCTGCCCGGTCAACCCCAGCAGCACGTTCAGGCCAATGCCGGCCAACGCCAGCAGCGCCACGTTACCCAGCACGAAGACGTAATAGCCGTTGACGGTAGCCGCCAGAACCAGGGCGGCCACGGCCAGCAGCGCGTAGAGCGCCAGCCACAGCCGGCGCGATGCAAGTCGCTTATTCATCAGACCTTCCTGACATCGGCGCGGCCGAACAATCCATTCGGACGCACGGCCAACATGACGATCACCAGCGTGAAGCTGATGATGTGGGTGTACCCAGAGCCCAGGTTCACGGTGATCAGCGCTTCGACCACCCCAAACAACAGGCCCGCGATCATCACGCCCCAGGCGCTGGTGATGCCGCCCAGGATGGCCACCACATAGGCCTTCAAGCCGAACAGCGTGCCCATGTCCGCCTGCACGTTGAACAGCGGCGCCACCAGCGCGCCGGCCACGCCCGCAAACAGCGTGGACACGGCGAAGGCGGCCATGATGGCGCGGCGCACGGGGATGCCCATGAGCCGCGCGGCGTTCGGGTTCTGCACCACGGCCAGCAGCGCCACGCCCCAGCGCGTGCGGCGCGACAGGGTGTGCAGCGCGGCGGCCAGCGTCAGTCCGACCAGTGGAATCAGCAGTTGCAGCGGGTAGACGCCCAGCCCCAGGCCGCCGATTTCAAGCGGGGCTTGGGCCAAAGGCGAAGGCAGGCTGCGCGGTTCCTTGCCGAAGGTGAACATCACCACGTTGTCCAGCACGATGCCCAGCGCCACCGTCGACATCAGCCAGGCGTTGGAGCCCCGGCTGGCAAACGGCCGCACGGCCAGCCGCTCGACCACCAGCCCATACAGGGCGCAGAGCGCCAGCGCCACCAACAGCGCGGGCGCCAGCGGCCAGCCCAGGGTCTGGACGAACGTGTAGGTCAGTACGGCGCCCAGCATCATGGAACTGCCCTGGGCGAAATTCACCGTTCCCGACACGGCGTAGGTCAGGTAGAAGCCCAGGGCCATCAGCCCGTACATGCTTCCCAGACCCAGGCCGCTGACAATGGCGGACATCAACAACATGCGCGTCTCCCGCGTGATGCAATCGGCTTATTGCGCGCCCTTGACGGGCAGGATGCGGTTGTCGACGAAGTGCGTCCACACGTAGTCGTTTTCGCGCAGCGCGTCGTGCGACGTGGGGGTGAAGGGCTGTTCGTAGGTCTTGATCAGGCCGTCGTACTTGCCGATCTTGTAGAAGCCCTGGCGCACCGCGTCGCCATCGGTCGAGCCGGCCTGCGCGATGGCCAGCGCGGCCAGTTGCATGCCGTCATAGGCGTTGGCCACGCCCACCGCCGGCGTGATGTCTTGCGGGCCCTTGATGTCGGAATACTTGGTCTTCAGCGCCTGCAAGACCTTCTCGCCCACCGGCCCTTGCTTGCCGAAGAAGCTGTAGGTCTGCACGAAGTGCACGTTCTTGGCGTTGGGGCCGGCCAATTCGGTAAAGCGCCCGCCCGCGGGACCCCAGTGCGACACGATCGGCACCTTCCAGCCCATGCGGTCCAGCGACTTCACCACTTGTGCCGACGGGCCCACGTTGCCCACCATGAACAGCGTGTCCGCGCCAGCGGCCTTCAGGCGGCTCAGTTGCGGCACCACGTCCAGGTCGTTGGGCTGGAACTTTTCCGTGCCCGCCGCCGTGACCTTGGCGGCGGCCATTGCGGCGTTCAGCCCTTTTTCGTTGGATTCGCCCCACGGGTTGTTCACCAGGATCAGCCCGGGCTTGGTCGTCTGAAACGTCTTTTGCGCGTACTGCAGCATGGCGCTGTCGACGATTTCGTCCATGGCCGACACGCGGAACACAAAGTTGGGGTTGCCCTTGTTGTGCGTGATGGCGGTGCCGGCGGCCCAGGGGCCCATGAACGGCACCTTTTCCTGGTTCACGATGGGCACGATGGCCATCGACACCGGGGTGTCCAGGCCGCCGAACAGCACCGTCACTTTCTCTTTGAAGATCAGCTCGCGCGCGGCGGCCATGCCTTTGGCGGGGTTGCCTTCGTCGTCGCGGCGCACCAGCTCGATCTTGCGGCCGCCCAACAGGCCGCCCTTGGCGTTGATCTCGTCGATGGCGATGGTCATGCCGCGCGTCAGCGCTTCGCCCGCGCGGGCGGATTCACCCGACAGCGCGGTGATCAGGCCGATCTTGATGGGGTCGGCGGCAAGCGCCGGTTGCAGGGCGAGGCCGGCCGTGAAGAGGGCGGCGGCGGTGGCGCGAAGCATGAAGGAACGGCGGGTCGGGACCATCGAGACACTCCTGAAAAAAGTGGAACGGATCTTGCATGGGGTTAAGGGCTGCTTCCCTACCCCATGCAAGATCCATGCCACCTGCGTCCACCGCATTGCTGATTGCCGGGATCGCGCTGCCACGAGGGGAGATGTGGCGTCTTTGGGCGTGGTTTGTATGCGTCAGAGCCGAGTTTTGTTTCCAAAGAACCAAGAATTTTGTTAACAATCATGCATCAGGATTTGCACCAAAATGAACCCAACCTTGCTTGCAGGCACTAATCCGGGGCGTGACGACGCCGCTGCCTGGACCCCCGAGGCCCTGGCTTGCCACGGCCGCTTTGCCTATCAACCGATTGCCGGTCGGCCGGACTACACCTGGCCGAACGGGGCGCGGCTGGCCGTGTACCTGGGCTTCAACATCGAGCATTTCGCCTTTGGCGAAGGGCTGGGGGCGGAACTGGGGCCGGCTTCGCCGCATCCGGACGTGCTGAACTACGCCTGGCGCGAATACGGCAACCGCGTGGGGGCGTGGCGCTGCCTGGAATTGTTTGACGAACTGCGCTTGCCCGCGGGCGTGCTGATCAACACCGCGCTGTATGACCATTGCCCCGACCTGATCGACGCCTTCCTGGCACGTGGCGACGAACTGATCGGCCACGGCTACAGCAACGCGCATCGGCAGGGCGGCTTGCCCGAAGCCGAGGAAAGCGCGCTGCTGGCGCATTGCCGCGACCGCATTGCCCAACACGCCGGCGAGGCGCCCGCGGGCTGGCTGTCACCCTGGATATCGGAAAGCCGCGCCACGCCCGACCTGCTGGCCGAAGCCGGCTACCGCTACACGCTCAACTGGTGCCACGACGACCAGCCCATGCGCATGCGCACGCGCGCAGGCGAGCTATGGGCCATTCCGTACCCGCAGGAACTCAACGACATCCCGATGATCATGGGCCGCAAGATGGACGCGCGCGACTTTGCCGATATGATTCTTGACCAGTTCGAAGAGATGCGCGCGCAGGCGCTGCGCCAGCCGCTGGTGATGGGCATCGCGCTGCATCCCTATATTGTTGGGCAACCGTATCGCCTGCGGCATCTGCGACGGGCGCTGGCGCCATTGGCGGCCGCGCGCGACCGGGGCGAGATCTGGTTCACCACGCCCGGAGAAATCTGCCGTCACGTGGACAGCCTGCCGTCCGGCGTGATCGCCGCGCTCTGACGGGCCAATCCGCCCGTTCGAACCGCGCCGATGCCCGTAATGCCCGTAATGCCCGTCTTGCACGTTTATCCCCGAGTCCAGCATGCCAACCCGAAGCCCCGCAACACCCCGCGCCAAGCCCGCTGCCCGTAAACCGATTGCCGTCGAACCCGCCGTAGCGGGCGCCGCCAGCGCGGGCGACGGCTCGCCCGACAGCGACATGGAACGCCGCATCTGCGAAGCGGTATATGAAAGCGTCATGAGCCAGCGCCTGACGCCCGGCACGAAGCTGCCCGAGGCCGCGATCTGCGAGCTGTTCGGCGTGTCGCGCTCGGTAGCGCGCAAAGCCTTGCAGCGCTTGGCGCACGAGCACGTGGTGGACCTGCACCACAACCGGGGCGCCGTGGTGGCCGAACCCACGCCCGAAGACACGCGCCAGATCTTCCAGGCGCGCCGCGCGCTGGAAGCCGCGCTGCTGCCCTTGGCCGTGGCGCGCGCCACCAAGGCCGACTATGCGTCGCTGCGCAAGCAGTTGCGCGATGAACACGCCTTGCTGCATCGCGCCGGCCAGCCCGCGTGGGCGCGCCAGGCCAGCGCGTTTCACGTGCGGCTGGGCGAGCTTTCCGGCAACGCCATCCTGCACGGCTATCTGGCCGAACTGGTGTCGCGCTGCTCGCTCATCGTGGCGCTGTACGAACCGCCCGGCAACGCCGCGTGCGAACACGACGAACACGTGCTGATCGTGGACCTGATGGAACGCGGCGACGTGGCCCAGGCCGTGAAGATCAATGACAACCACTTGGCGGACCTGGAGCGGCGCATCAGCCTTGAGCGCCCGCAGCCCGCGCAAACCCTTGCCCAGATGCTGGGACTGGCCTGATATGGAAATCGACTTCGACGCAATCACCGAATACCAGCGCTACAAGCTGATGGCCAGCCTGATCGTGCCCCGCCCGATCGCGCTGATCACCACCTTGTCCGAAACCGGCGTGGTCAACGCGGCGCCGTTCAGCATGTTCAACATGCTGGGCGAAGATCCGCCCATCGTCATGGTCAGCATCAACCGCCTGGAAGACGGCGGCTTGAAGGACACGGCGCGCAACATCGCCCGCGACAAGGAATTCGTGGTGCACTTGACCGACGAAGCCATGGCGGAAAAAATGCACCGCTGCGGCGACCGCCTGCCCGCCGACGTCAGCGAACTGGCCCACGCGGGCCTGGACGCCGCGCCCAGCCACCACGTCAAGCCGCCGCGCATCGTGCAGGCCCCCGTCGCGTTCGAATGCACGCTGTACGAAACCATGGAAACCGCCAGCCGCCAGATCTTCATCGGCCAGGTGCGCTGGCTGCACGCGCGCGACGGCCTGATCGACACGGAAACCTGGCGCGTGCGCTTGCAGGATTACTTCCCGGTGGGCAGGTTCGGCGCAAGCTTCTACGTCACCACGCGCGACCGCTACGCCATCGGCGCGGGCGACGCGCCGGCGGGCACGGCGGCGAGTACGGCGATTGATGAGATTTAACGCACGAGGGCTAGCTGTGGATCGACGCGGCTATGCGTGCTTGGGCGCGGCCGGCTAGGCGCGGCCGGCTTAGGCGCGGCCGGCTAACGCGCGGCCAGCCCTTCGGACCGTCCGATGACGCGGGATGTGTCCAAGGGTGCGTCGGCGGCTTCGTAGCCTGCCTCGGAAATCGCGGCGTCCAGGCTACGGTCAGATGCCAAGCGAAGTGCAGGTTTTGCGCACGCAGCGATGCCGAAGGAACGTACTCGCGGGTGGCCTTGTAGAGGCGCTCGGTGGTCGTGGCGTACTTTTCGTGCGGTGGCAGGCCGAGCAGGCTGCAAGCGTCTTCCACACCGCTTATCGGCTGGCCGGCAGCATCGACGTCGAAGCGGTCAACGACCAGCACACGGCCATCGTCGGACATCTGGGCATTGACGACGGGCACGACATTCAGGCGCCGCAATACGCGCAGCGTGAAGAACTCGTTGAATCCCAAATAGGGAGTCCTCTCGTCGGACCCTTTGATGATGTGTTGCGGGGTCCGCAACGTGGCTTTTTCCGGGTCGGCGGCGCCTTGGCTACCCCCGTCGGGAGCCAGGAATTTGGGCACCACGCCTGAGATGGCGCTGCGTGCATACGCGCGCACCAGCGCGTCGAAGCGGGGCGCCGTGTTCTCGGCCGTCAACAGGTCCTTGATATTCAGAGGCGGTAACGGCACGCCAGGAGTTGCGCCTTCCGCTGTAACGGCTACGCGCCCAATACCGGATGCGCCGACGACGGCAAGCAGGGATAAGTCCGTGCCATCCATGAGCGGGCCAAACAGCTCGCGGATTACGCCAAGCAGATGCCCTTCAGGCAAGTTTTGGCGAAAGAACGGGTGCAAGTCGCGGGGCCATCGCCACGCCGCCTCGCGCACTGGCATCGTAAGACTGACGAAGGCGTCGTCGGGGGCGTCAGGGACATAATCGAGAACGTATTCGTCTGCCTCGCGATAAAGCTTGGCGACGTGGCGTCCGAGAACGTGGACGTCCAGTTTCATGGCTTATTCCCCGCGCCGTTGTTCGGCCAAAATGTCTTCCAAGGTCCGCTGGTGGCCAGCTTTGACAACTTTAAGATCGTAGCCGGCTGCGTCCAGCAGCCGCACCAGCGCTGATACGCTCATGTCGTTGCGTGCCAGGTTTTCCATGCGCGTCAGCGTGGTTCGGGCGACATCCGCGCGCCGGGCCATTTCCTCTTGCGACAAGCCGCTTTCCTTGCGGGCCGAGCGCAGCATCTCCGCGACATCGCCAAGTGTGGTCATTTTGTAGCCCCTGGGCATCAGAATTGGCTAATTCTAGCTAATTTGTAGCCCTGAGGCTACATCGAAGATCAATTACCAGCCCGCATTTCCGCCGCCCGGCCCCTTCAAATACCGCGCGAAGCGCTGTGACAGAAAATCCACGAACGCCACCGTCTTGGCCGGCAGGTTCAGGCGTTCGGGGTACAGCGCGTGGATGTCGGCGGCGGGCGTGCGCCAGTCGGTCAGCACTTCGCGCAGTCGGCCGTCGCGCAGGTAGGCGGCGGTTTCCCATTCCGAGCGCATGACGATGCCGTGGCCGTCCAGCGCCCATTCCAGCGCGCTTTGGCCGTCGTTGGAACTGACCGGGCCGCGCACTTTCACGGTTTCCGTGCGTTGGCCGGATTCCAGCCGCCAGGTGCCGTAGGCGACCTCGTTTTCGCGCACCACGATGCAGCGGTGGCGTTGCAGTTCGCCCGGGGTGCGGGGTTCGCCGTAGGTGTCCAGGTAGCGGGGCGACGCGCACAGCAGCCGCCGGTTGGACGCGATCTTGCGGGCCGTCAGGCGGGCGTCGGGCAGGTCGCCGAAGCGCACGGCCACGTCGAAGCCTTCTTCGATCAGGTTCAAGGGCCTGTCCGTCAGCCGCATCTGCACTTCCACATCGGGATACTGGCGCGCGAAATCCGAGACGGCCGGCACGATGTGCGCGCGGCCGAAGCCGAACGTGGCGTTCAGCCGCAGCAGCCCCTGAGGTTGTGCGCGGGCGCTGGACACCGAGCGTTCCAGCGCCTCAAGGTCAGCCAGGATGCGCCCGCCTTCGGCGAGATAAAGCTCGCCTTCCTGGGTAACGCTGACGCGCCGGGTGGTGCGGTTCAGCAGCCGCACGCCCAGGCGCTGCTCCAGCCGGGCCAGCCTGGCGCTGATGGCGGGCGGCGTCAGGCCCAGTTCGCGCGCCGTGGCGGACAGGTTGCCGTGTTTGACCACCAGCGAAAAGAAAGCAAGATCGGAAAGGGCGTCCATGGCAGTCCCCAGGCGTTGGCAATTTATAAATTAAATCTAATAAAGATTTAGTTTTTCCGCGAATTATAAAGACCCAAGCGGCCTATAAACTGGCCGCTCCACTATAGAGCCGCAGTGCCACTGCGCCACCACGCGGCCAACCGAGGAGACATCCGCATGACCATCAAACCCGTAGCCGGCGCCCTGTGCGCGGCCCTTGCCGTTGCAGCCTGTTGGACCGCGCCGGCCACTGCCGCCGACGCCTTTCCTGATCGGGCGATCACGCTGATCGTGCCCTTTGCGCCTGGCGGCAGCGTGGATATCGCCGCGCGCCTGATCTCGGAGGCCTGGGGCCGCGCGCTGGGGCAGAGCGTGATCATCGAAAACCGGGCCGGCGCGTCCGGCAACATCGGCATGTCCGCCGTGGCGCGCGCCCAGCCCAACGGCTACACGCTGGGCATCAACACCATGTCGCTGGCCATCAACCCGGCACTGTTCAAGACCATGCCGTTCGACACGGGCAAAGACCTGCGGTCGGTGGGCACCGTGGGCACGTCGCAGCACGTGCTGACGGTGACGAACGCCTTGCCCGTGGCCAACGTCAGCGAACTGCTGGCCTATGTGCGCGCCCGCCCCGCGAATGACCTGAGCTTTGGGTCGGCCGGCACCGGCAGCACCTTCCACATGGCGGCGGAATTGTTCAAGTCCGTGTCCAAGACGCAGATCCTGCATGTGCCCTACAAGGGCGGCGGTCCGGCCATGGTGGACACCATCAGCGGCCAGGTGCAGATGAGTTTTCCGGTGTTGTCCGCCGCCAAGCCGCAGGTGGACGGCAAGAAGCTGCGCGCCCTGGGCGTGACCGGCACGACGCGCTCGCCGCTGTTGCCCGATGTGCCGACCATCGCCGAGTCCGGCCTGCCGGGCTATGAGTTCAACACCTGGTTTGTCGTCAGCGCGCCGGCCGGCACGCCGCAACCGGTTATCGACACCTTGAACGCCAAGCTGGCCGAAGCCCTGCAATCGACCGAGCTCAGCACGCGCATGCAGAAAGAGGGCTTCGAGCCGCTGGTGTCGACGCCCGCGAAGACGGACGACATGGTGGCCGCCGAAATGACGCGCTGGGCCAAGGTGGTGAAGGACGCCGGTATTCAGGCCAACTGACTGCCTGATTGAAGCCATTGCAAGACGCGCCCGCGCCTGTCGCGGGCGCTCAAATTCAAGGAAGCAAGACATGCCCCGCATGACGCTGTACGACAAACTGGTGGCCAGCCATGAGGTGGCCCGCATCGACGACGAGCACATTCTGCTGTACGTGGATCTGCACATCATGAACGAATACACCAGCCCGCAAGCCTTCAGCGGACTGGCCGCGCGCGGCCGCGACGTGTTGCGGCCGGGGCAGCAGATGGCGGTGGTAGACCACATCATTCCCACGCACCCGGTGCCGTCGGCGCTGCGCGTGATTGCCGATGAGGCGTCGTCGCGCCAGGCCGTGAACCTGAAACGCAATTGCGACGCGCAGCACATCGCGCTCTTCGATACGACCGACCCGTTGCAGGGCATCGAGCACGTGATCGCGCCCGAGCACGGCATGATCCTGCCCGGCATGGTGGTGCTGTGCGGCGACAGCCACACCACCACCTATGGCGCCCTGGGCGCGTTGGGCTTTGGCATCGGCACGTCGGAAGTCGAACACATCCTGGCCACGCAGACGCTGGTGTACCGCGTGGCGCGCAACATGCGCGTGCGGGTCGACGGCGTACTGGGCACGGGCGTGTCCGCCAAGGACCTGGTGATTTATCTGGTGCATCGCATCGGCGCGCAAGGCGCGCGCGGCCATGCGGTGGAATTCTGCGGCGAGGCGATCGACGCCTTGTCGGCCGAGGCCCGCATGACCCTGTGCAACATGACGGTGGAAGCCGGCGCGCGCGCCGCGCTGATCGCGCCGGACGCCACGACCGACGGCTACGTCACCGCGCACGCGCCGCAGTTGCAGGGCGACATGCTGGCGCAAGCGCGCGCGTACTGGGCCACGCTGCGCACCGATGCCGACGCGGTGTTCGACGCCGAACACGTGTTCCATGCCGCCGACATCGCGCCGTTCGTCACCTGGGGCACCAGCCCCGATCAAGCGGTGCCGGTCACGGGTTGTGTGCCCGACCCGCAAGCCGAACCCGATCAACTCGCCCGGCTGGCGCTGCAAAAGGCCATGGACTATATCGGCCTGGAACCCGGCGCGCCGATCGCCGGGGTGCCGGTGGACCGCGTGTTCATTGGGTCCTGTACCAACGGGCGTATTGAAGACCTGCGCGTGGTGGCCGGACTGGTGCGGGGCAGGAAGGTGGCGGCGGGCGTGCGCGCCATGGTCGTGCCGGGTTCTGGCGCGGTGCGCGCGCAGGCCGAAGCCGAAGGCCTGGCGGCGTTGCTGATCGAGGCGGGTTTCGAATGGCGCCAACCGGGCTGTTCGATGTGCCTGGCGATGAACGACGATGTGCTGCGCCCGGGCGAGCGCTGCGCGTCCACCACCAACCGAAATTTCGAAGGACGCCAGGGGCGGGCAGGCCGCACGCACCTGATGAGCCCGGCGATGGCCGCCGCCGCCGCGCTGGCCGGCCGCATTGTTGACGTCCGTGACTGGAGCCAAACCCAATGAATCCGCTGATTGAAGGCATCGCCGCGCCGTTGCCGTTCTCCAACCTGGACACCGACCAGATCATGCCCAAGCAGTTCTTGCGCATCATCGACAAGGCGGGGCTGGACCGAGGCCTGCTGTATGACCTGCGCTTTGACGAGCATGGCGCCCCGCGCGCGGATTTCGTGCTGAACCAGGACGCTTACGCGGGCACCTCCGTGCTGGTGGCCGGCCCGAACTTCGGCTGCGGGTCCAGTCGCGAGCACGCGGTGTGGGGCTTGCAGCAGTTCGGCATCCGCGCGGTGATCGCGCCCAGCTTTGGCGAAATCTTCTACTTCAATGCGGTCAACAATGGCTTGCTGCTGGTCAGCCTGCCGCCCGCCGATGTCGACGCTTTGCTCGCGCGGGTGTCCAATACGCAAGCGCCCGGGAACCACCGCGTGGCCATCGACGTGATGGCGGGCCAGGTCCGCGCCGCCGACGGCTGGACGGCGGGCTTTACCTTGCCGGAGCGGCACCGCCGTATGTTCGCCCAAGGCCAGGACCTGGTGGGCGCGTCGCTGTTGCAATTGCCTGACGTGGAGCTCTTCGAGGCCGCCCACTGGGCGCGGCATCCGTGGATGAAGGATGTGGCGCGCACGGTCCGCGACCGCCTGGATTCTGCTCGACAATAAACGCACAAGGAGACCCTACCCATGACCGCATTTTTCGACCTGCCCGTGCGCCGCATCCCGGCTAATGGCATTGAGATCGCCGCGCGCATCGACGGGTCGGGTCCGCCCTTGCTGCTGCTGCACGGCCATCCGCAAACGAGCGCCATCTGGCACCGCGTGTGGCCGGAGCTGACCCGGCATCGCACCTGCGTGGCGGCCGACCTGCGCGGCTATGGCGACAGCACCAAGCCCGTGGCCTCGCCGGACCACGCCGCGCATTCCAAGCGCGAGATGGCCGCCGACATGCTGGGGGTGATGCGCGCGCTGGGCCACGAGCGTTTCGAGGTGCTGGCGCATGACCGTGGCGCGCGCGTGGCGCATCGGCTGGCGCTGGACCATGCCGGCGCCGTGTCGCGCATGATGCTGCTGGATATCGCACCGACGCTGGACATGTACGAAGGCACCACGCGCGCCTTCGCCCAGGCGTACTTCCATTGGTTCTGGTTGATTCAGCCCGCGCCCGGTCCGGAAACCATGATCGAGCACGACCCCGTTTTCTACCTGCGTTCGGTGATGGGTGGACGCCCCGGCGGCCTGGTGCATTTTTCCACCGAGGCGATGGCCGAATACGAACGCACGGCCCGCTTGCCCGGTTGGGCCACCGGGTTGTGCGAAGACTATCGCGCGTCGGCCACGATAGACCTGGAGCACGACCGCGCCGGCCGCGCCTCGGGCGAGCGGCTGCGCATGCCGGTGCGGGCGCTTTGGGGCGAGCGCGGGGCGGTGGGCAAGAATTTCGACGTGCTGGCGCTATGGCAGGCGATTGCCGACGAGGTCTCGGGCGGCCCCTTGCCGGGGGCGCATTACCTGGCCGAAGAATGCCCGGATGCCGTGCTGCAAGAGGCCGGCGCGTTCTTCGGATGGCGCTGAACGGCCGCCGTCAAGCTAGCCTTGGTGGGCGATAGGGCTATCCATAAAGGGACACAGCCCGGGTGGTAACCTTCGCCCCATGAATCGTTACTTCGCTGATCTTTCCGAACTGCCCGACCCTGAAGACGCCCAGCGCGTCTTCAAGGCAACCGACTCCCCCTGCGTGGCCGTGTGCTCGACCCTGTTCGACGACATCTGCCGAGGCTGCGGCCGCACGGCCATGGAAGTCGCCAACTGGGTGTTCATGTCGGAAGAGGAAAAGCGCGACGTCTGGGTGCGCATCAAGGCGCAGGGGTATCCCCGGCGCAACAACTAAGGCGGGGCGGGCCGGGTCTACCGGCCATTTTTTTTCCCCGCTGTTTCGGGTCTGGCCAACGTGGCCTGGTGTCGTGGCCCTGTCACATGGCACGGGCTAAATCGCGGTATCGCCGCAAACGCGGCGCACTTCCGGCCCTATCATGCGCATCGTCCTGGTTACGGATGCCTGGCATCCGCAAGTCAATGGCGTCGTCCGCACCTGGACGACCATGCGGCAGATTCTGCATGAATGGGGCCACGAGCTGATCGTGGTGAGCCCGGAGGGCAGCCGAACCGTGCCGGCGCCGTCCGAGCCCGATCTACGTCTGTGCCTGCAACCCAGGCGGCAGTTGCGCCGCATCCTGGGCGAAACCATTCCCGACGCGCTGCACATTGCCACCGAAGGCCCGCTGGGGCTGGCGGCGCGCCGCATGGCGCTGTCGCGCGGCTGGCAATTCACGACGTCATTCCACACCATGTTCCCCGACTACCTGCAAGCGCGGATGGGCATCCCCGCCGCCTTGCCGTGGCGCTACCTGCGCTGGTTCCACCGGCCTTCGCAATGCGTGCTGGTGCCCACGCCCACGGTGCGCGATGTGCTGGTGCGTCGTGGCCTGGGCAACTTGCAGGTCTGGTCGCGCGGGGTGGACGCGCGCAAATTCCAGCCGACCCGAAGCCAGGCATTCGCGCATCTGCCGCGCCCTGTCTTTCTGAGCGTGGGCCGCGTGGCGCGCGAGAAGAACCTGGATGCCTTTCTGTCGCTGGACTTGCCGGGCAGCAAGGTGGTGGTGGGGGCGGGCCCGGACGAGGCGCGGCTGAAAAAGCGCTTTCCCGATGCGGTCTTCCTGGGCATGCAGCAGGACGACGCGCTGCCCTCGTTCTACGCCGCGGCCGATGTGTTCGTGTTTCCCAGCCTGACCGACACGTTCGGCCTGGTGATGCTGGAGGCGATGGCTTGCGGCACGCCCGTGGCGGCGTTTCGCAGCGAGGCGCCGCTGGCGGTGGTGAACCAGGGCGTCACCGGCTGCCTGGACGACGACCTGGCCCAAGCCTGCCGCGCCGCGCTGCCGCTGGACCGTGACGCAGTGCGGGCGCATGCGCTGACCCGCAGCTGGGACACGGTGGCGACGAGCTTGCTGGATGCGCTGGTGCCGCTGGTGGCCGTGCCGCCGCAAGTGCCGGCATCCCCTTCCCGCGCCGCGTCGGCGCGGGCGGAATGATGAACTGATCTTTCCCTGGTTTTTTTCAGGGACGGAATTCCGCGCACCGTGCCGAACCGGTACAATGCCCGGCAATCCTGAGGAGCGTTGCGACGACCCAGCGGTTCCCGCCATGCACGGTAAGTGCAACGGCAATGTGCAACAGCACGTGGACCCCGGCTCGCCAGGCTCAGGAATCCTTGTTCAAGCGCCGCGCCTTGCGCGTCGCTACAGCAACGGCGCTCACCTTTGTCGCATATGGCGGGAAAGGCGAGCACTCGACTGTCGTGGTGTATTCGCGTTGTCCGGCCATATCGTGCGCCGTTCGATATTCACGTGGAGCCTACACACCATGAACGCTGTTACTGATAAATCCTTCTCCGATTACCTGGTTGCCGACCTGTCGCTGGCTGGCTGGGGCCGTCGCGAACTGGCCATCGCCGAAACCGAAATGCCCGGCCTGATGGCCATCCGCGAAGAATTCGCCGCCGCGCAGCCGCTCAAGGGCGCGCGCATTGCCGGCAGCCTGCACATGACCATCCAGACCGGCGTGCTGATCGAAACGCTGGTGGCCCTGGGCGCCGAAGTGCGCTGGGCCTCGTGCAACATCTTCTCCACGCAAGACCACGCCGCCGCCGCCATCGCCGCGTCCGGCACGCCGGTCTTCGCCGTCAAGGGCGAAACGCTGGAAGAGTACTGGCAGTACACCCACAAGATTTTCGAATGGCCCAATGGCCAGCACGCCAACATGATCCTCGACGACGGCGGCGACGCCACGTTGATGCTGCACCTGGGCACCAAGGCCGAGAAAGACATCTCGGTGCTGGCCAACCCGGGCAGCGACGAAGAGCGCATCCTGTTCGCCGCCATCAAGGAAACGCTCAAGCGTGATCCGAAGTGGTATTCCACCCGCCTGGCGCAGATCAAGGGCGTGACGGAAGAAACCACGACCGGCGTGCATCGCCTGTACCAGATGTCGCAAAAGGGCGAGCTGGCCTTTGCCGCCATCAACGTCAACGACTCGGTCACCAAGTCCAAGTTCGACAACCTGTACGGCTGCCGTGAATCGCTGGTGGACGGCATCAAGCGCGCCACCGACGTGATGGTTGCCGGCAAGATCGCCGTCGTGGCCGGTTACGGCGACGTGGGCAAGGGCTGCGCCCAGGCGCTGGTCGCCTTGCGCGCCCAAGTCTGGGTTACCGAAATCGACCCGATCTGCGCCCTGCAAGCCGCGATGGAAGGCTTCAAGGTCGTGACGATGGAAGAAGCCGCTGTCCATGGCGACATCTTCGTTACCGCCACCGGCAACTACCACGTCATCACGCGCGAGCACATGAACGCCATGAAGGACCAGGCGATCGTCTGCAACATCGGCCACTTCGATAACGAAATCGACGTTGCCGGCCTGGCTGACTGCCAGTGGGAAGAAATCAAGCCGCAGGTTGATCACGTGATCTTCCCGGACGGCAAGCGCATCATCCTGCTGGCCCAAGGCCGCCTGGTGAACCTGGGTTGCGCCACCGGCCACCCGTCGTTCGTGATGTCGTCGTCGTTCGCCAACCAGACCATCGCCCAGATCGAACTGTTCACGCGCAACGAAGCCTACAAGTCGGGCGAAGTCTATGTGCTGCCCAAGCACCTGGACGAAAAGGTTGCCCGCCTGCACTTGAAGAAGCTGGGCGTGAAGCTGACGACGCTGCGCAAGGATCAGGCCGACTACATCAACGTGCCGGTCGAAGGCCCCTTCAAGCCCGAGCACTACCGCTATTGATTGGTTGAAAGCACAATAGGAAATGCCGCGCCATGTTGGCGCGGGTTTCCAAGCCGCGGGTGAACCTGGTTTTCACCCAGTTAAAACCAGGCCGCGGCGCGTCAACACAGGAGTTCGAACATGGTGGCACTGATACTCGTCTGGATCCTGAACGCGGTGGCCCTGCTGGCCGTCGCCTACCTCTTGCCCGGTATCGTCGTGGCCAGTTTCGGTTCAGCGCTGATCGCGGCGTTGGTGCTGGGCCTGGTCAACATGCTGGTCAAGCCGGTGCTGGTGTTGCTTACCTTGCCCATCACGATCGTCACGCTCGGGCTCTTCCTTATCGTCATCAACGCCTTGTTGTTCTGGTTCGTCGGCTCCGTGCTGAAGGGCTTCCAGGTCAACGGGTTCTGGTGGGCCGTGGGCGGTGCCATTCTGTACAGCATCATCTCTGGCCTGCTTACCAAACTGATCCCCTAATGTCTGACTCGACTTCCCCTGCTTTCAGCCTGGAGTTCTTTCCTCCGCGCGACCTGGCCGGCCAAGAGCGGCTGGTGCGCGCGGCCAAGCAGATGCTGGCCATTCAGCCCAAGTACGTCAGCGTGACCTTCGGCGCGGGTGGTTCCACGCGCGCCGGCACGGCCGACGCCGTGCGCACGTTGCGCAACCTGGGTTGCGATGCGGCGCCTCACTTGTCTTGCGTGGGCGCCACGCGCCAGGATCTGCGCGACATACTCCAGACGTACAAAAGCGAAGGCGTGCGGCGCGTGGTCGCCCTGCGCGGCGACCTGCCCTCGGGCATGGGCGGCGACGCGGGCGAGCTGCGCTACGCCAGCGAGCTGGTGTCGTTCATCCGCGAGGAAACCGGCGACTGGTTCCACATCGAAGTGGCCGCCTATCCCGAAATGCACCCGCAAGCCGCCAACCCGTCGGCTGACCTGGATCATTTCGTGGCCAAGGTGAAGGCCGGCGCCAATGCCGCCATCACGCAGTACTTCTTCAACGCCGACGCCTACTTCGACTTCGTCGACCGGGCCCAGGCCAAGGGCGTGAACGTGCCGATCGTGCCGGGCATCATGCCCATCACGAACCACACGCAACTGCTGCGCTTTTCGGAAATGTGCGGCGCGGAAGTGCCGCGCTGGATTCGCCTGCGGTTGGCGGAGTTTGGTGACGATAAAGCGTCCATCCGCGCCTTTGGCGTGGATGTGGTGACCGAGTTGTGCCAGACCCTGCTGGACAACGGCGCGCCGGGTTTGCATTTTTATACGCTGAACCAGGCAGAAGCACCGCTTGCGGTGTGGAAGGAACTGGCGCTGTAAAGCTTGCGTAGGATGGGTGAAGCGCGCGCGACCCGGCAAAAGAACACGATGCCGCGCCGCGCGCAACCCATCATTCACGGTCTGGGTTTAATCCGCGTAGACGCCTGCCTTGCGGATGACGACGCCCCATTTGTTGATTTCGGATTGCAGCCAGGTTTGCAGGCCTTCTGGCGTCTGCTTCGATTCCGGCACGATGTCGGCGCCCAGTTCTGCCATTTTCTGCGTGAACGTCGGGTCTTTCAGCGCCGCGCGCAGCGCCGCGTTGAACTTGTTGATGGCTTCGGGCGGCGTGCCCTTGGGCGCATAGACGCCGTGCCAGACCTTTACCTCGAACCCCTTCAAGCCGGCTTCCTGCAAGGTCGGTGCATCGGGCAGCGTCTTGATGCGGTCCAGCGTGGTGACGCCGAACAGCTTCACGCGGTCGGCCTTGATCTGCGGGATGGTCTGCGTGGTCTGGTCGCACAGCACATCCACCTGGCCGCCCAGCAGCGCCGTCATGGCGGGGGCCGTGCCGGCATAGGGGACCGTGGTGAATTGCACGCCCAGCGCTTCCTGCAGCAGCATGCCGCATAACTGCGATACGGCGCCCAGCCCGGCGTTGGCCAGGTTGATCTTGTTGCCGTTTTCGCGCGCGTACTTGATAAAGCCCGTCATGCCGTCGGCCGGCAAGTCCTTGCGGCCCAGCAAGGTCATGGGCACGTCCGCCACCTGGCCAACGTAGGCGAAGTCCGTCAGCGGGTTGTACGACAGCTTGCGGTAGAGCGCCGGCGCGGTCGCCATGCCGTTGTGATGGATCAGGAAGGTGTAGCCGTCGGGCGCGGCGCGCGCCACGTGCTGCGAGGCCAGTGTGCCGCCCGCGCCGGTGCGATTTTCGATCACGACACTTTGCCCCAACGTCTTGGCCATGGACGCGCCCAGGCTGCGCGCGACCACATCGGTCGGCCCGCCGGCCGCGAACGGCACCACCAGCGAAATAGGGTGGTTGGGGTAGGCGCCCTGCGCGCTGGCGGATCCCCAGGCAAGGCATGACAGGGCCAGCACGGGCCAGGCTGCGCGCGTTGCCGCGCGCCCGAAGTAATTGGGCATGTCTCGCTCCTTGTGGTTTTTTCTCGTGCCCGCATGCGTCAACGATCATGCGCAATGCAGGCCGCAACCAGTGTGGCCCGTGTAGCCAAGGATGAGAATTCGCCGTTTCACAAGCCGGGTTTCAGCAAGTGGAAAGGGGGGGAAACGCGGGGGGCAACCCAGGGGGTTACGCGCGCTTGCTCAACTCGGGGCGAGACAGCCGCCGCTATGTAATGCGGCGGGTCTTTAACTCGCCTGGTCTTTGCCCGGATCTTGCGCCAGCACCTGCGGCGTGGGGTAGCTGGGTTCGGGCGCGTTCACCGGTTCAATGCGCAGCGGCTGGTGCACGCGGCTCAAGGGCACCAGTGAGCTGGGGTCGTCCGGGTTGGTCCAGAGCGGGTCGGGGATCTCGGCGAAAACCTGGCGCAGGCGTTCGCCCCAGGTGCCGCGGATCATGCGGAAGTATTCGTTGTTTTCGTCGATGCTGGCAAAGTGCGTCACGCGCAGGGCGTTGGTGTCATACACAAGCAAGTCCAGCGGCAGGCCCACGGAAATGTTCGACCGCAAGGTCGAGTCCATGGAAATCAGCGCGCACTTGGCGGCTTCGTCCAGCGACGTGTCGGGGCGTAGCACGCGGTCCAGGATGGGCTTGCCGTACTTGGCTTCGCCGATCTGGAAGTACGGGCATTCCTGGCCGGCTTCAATGAAATTGCCGGCCGCGTAAACCTGGAACAGGCGGCAGCGTTCGGCGCCGATCTGTCCCCCGAAAATGATGCTGACGTTGAAGTCCACGCCTTGCTCATGCAGGGCAGGGGCTTCGCGCTGATAAACCTCGCGCACGGCGGCGCCCACGCAGCGGGTGGCCTCGAACATGTCGGTGGCGGTCCAGATGGTGTCGCCGCCTTCCTCGTGCTGGCGGGCCAGGGCATGCAGCACGGCCTGGCTGACCGCCAGGTTGCCGGAAGTCATCATGACCATGACGCGCTCGCCCGGTCGTTCGAAGACGGTCATTTTTCGGAAAACGCTGATCTGGTCGACGCCCGCATTGGTGCGGGAGTCAGAGAGAAATACCAGGCCAGCGTCAAGGCGGGCGGCTACGCAGTAGGTCATGATCGAAAATTTGGAGAAACCACGCCGCATTGTATTGCGGCGCGGGCGCGGCGGTTATTGCTGGCCGGACGTCTGCACCTGCACGCTGATCTCCATGGATTCCTCGCCGCCGCCGCTGCGCACGCCGCGCACCGGCGAGGCCGAGTCATAGTCGCGCGCCACGGCCAGCCGGCAATGGCTGTCCGAGGCGAACTGGCGGTTGGTGATGTCGACGCTGGTCCAGCCGATATCGGCCAGCCATACGTCGGCCCAGGCATGGCTGGCCGAGTGTTCGGTGGTGGTGTGCACGTAGCCGCTGACGTAGCGGGCGGGCACGCCCAGGCCGCGCACGCAGGCCAGGAACAGGTGGGCGTGGTCCTGGCATACGCCGTGGCCCATTGCCAGGACCTGGTTGGCGGCGGTGGTGAGGTCGGTGGTGCCGGGCTCGTAGGCGACCCGGTCGCTGATGGCGTTGGCCAGCGCCAGGATGTCGTCCGGGGTGGTGATGCCGTTGGGCAGCACGCTGCGCACAAAGGCAAGAATCGTGTCGTCGGCTTGCGTCAACGACGTCTGCACGCAATAGGCGTGGACCGGCAGGCGGCTGTCTTCGCCACCCAGCAGGCCGCGCGTCAACGGCGCCACCTGCACCTGCCCCACGACGCGCAATTCAATATCGGTGTGGGGCCGGTTCAAGGTCAGCGTGTGCGTGATGTTGCCGTAGGCGTCCACCTGCTTTTCCAGCGCGCCCGGTGCTTCGATGTTCCAGCGCAGCAGGCGCTGGTGCTCGTCGTCGCGCGGTGTCAGGCGCAGGGTCTGGATGCTGTAGGTGACCGGCGCGGTGTAGCGGTAGTGGGTGATGTGCGTGATGAACTGTTTCATGGTGCTGTCTCCAGGTTATGCCGACAGCGGAACCAGGAAGTCCTGGCTGATCCGGTTGCCCAGGTCGTTGATGCGGTCCAGGAAATGGTCCAGGTATTGGTGCAGGCCACTATCCAGGATGTCTTCGACGCGGCCGAATTGCAGCTCGGCGCACAGCATGCCCGCGCGCCGCTGGGTTTCGGTCGAGCGCTGGTTCGATACGCGCGCCAGGTCCTCGGATACCGCGCGCATCGACGCCAGTAGCGAACGGGGCATGTCGGGGTGCAGGATCAGCAATTCGGCCACGCGATCGGGCGTGATGACGTCGCGATACACCTTGCGGTAGATCTCAAGCCCGGACACAGAACTCAGCAGCGCTGACCAGCGATAGAACTCGCTTTGCAAGGCGGCGGTG
The DNA here is from genome assembly GCF_057334535.1 of Achromobacter colocynthidis. Classification (NCBI taxonomy): domain Bacteria; kingdom Pseudomonadati; phylum Pseudomonadota; class Betaproteobacteria; order Burkholderiales; family Alcaligenaceae; genus Achromobacter; species Achromobacter colocynthidis. Next base: position 266,435 of record NZ_JBHFIZ010000038.1, on the reverse strand, counting down.
CCGGTGGGTTCGCCACGGGGCTCCATCGTGCCGTTGCTGCCGCGTTCGTGGAACTTCACGTCCAGCATGCGGGCGGTGTTGTCCGCGCGTTCCAGATGCATGCCGATGCGCAGGAAGTACAGCGCCTCGTCTTCGAGCATGGTGCCGATGGTGACGCCACGCGCCAGGTGCGAGCGGAACTTCACCCATTCGAAGAATTCCCCGGGGTTGCGTTCCAACAGGCCGGTATGCAGGTGCTTGAGAAGTTCCAGCCAGGTGGTGTTGTAGGTTTCCCAGACTTCGGTGGTCAGGCTGCCGCGCACGGCGCGCGCGTTTTCGCGGGCGGCGCGCATGCAGGAATAGATGGACGAGGCGTTTTCCGGGTCGCGCACCATGTACTGCAGCACGTCGTGCGGCGAGATGGACGCGTACTTGCTTTGATATAGCCCTTGTAGTTCAGAGATGCGCAGCACGCCCAGCCACGAGCCTTCGCGCGTTTGCGTGTCTTGCGGCAGCAGCGACATCTGCAGGTTCACGTCCAGCATGCGCGCGGTGTTTTCAGCGCGCTCAATGTAGCGGCACATCCAGAACAGGTTGTCGGCGGTACGGCTCAGCATGTTCAGTCCTCCAGAACCCAGGTGTCTTTGGTGCCGCCGCCCTGGCTGCTGTTGACCACCAGCGAGCCTTCGGTCAGCGCCACGCGGCACAGGCCGCCGGGCACCGTGCGGATGTCTTTGCCGCACAGCACGTAGGGGCGCAGATCCACGTGGCGCGGCGCCACGCCGGATTCAACGTAGGTGGGCACGGTGGACAGCGCCAGCGTGGGCTGAGCGATGTAGTTGCTGGGGTTGGCGCGCACGCGGTCCTTGAAGGCGTCGATCTCGGCATGGCTGGCCGACGGACCCACCAGCATGCCGTAGCCGCCGGCGCCGTGCACTTCCTTCACCACCAGCTCGTGCATGTTGGCCAGCACGTGGGAAAGCTCGCTGGGCCGGCCGCAGCGCCAGGTCGGCACGTTGGACAGGATGGGTTCTTCGCTGAGGTAGAACCGAATCATGTCGGGCACGTAGAGATAGGTGGACTTGTCGTCGGCGATGCCGGTGCCGATGGCGTTGGCCAGCGTGACGCGGCCGGCGCGATACACCGACAGCAGTCCGGGCACGCCCAGGGCGGAATCGGCGCGAAACGACAGCGGGTCTAGAAAGTCGTCGTCCAGGCGGCGGTAGATGACGTCCACCTTGCGCGGGCCTTGCGTGGTGCGCATGTAGACGGTGTTTTGTTCGACGAACAGGTCTTGTCCTTCGACCAGCTCCACGCCCATCTGCTGCGCGAGGAAGGCGTGTTCGAAGTAGGCCGAGTTGTACATGCCGGGCGTCAACACCACCACGGTGGGGTCGTCGCCACCATGCGGGGCGACTTCGCGCAGGTTGTCCAGCAGCAGGTCGGGGTAGTGCGCCACGGGTTCGACCTTGATGCGGCTGAAGGCGTCGGGCATCAAGCGCATCGACATCTTGCGGTTTTCAAGCATGTAGGACACGCCCGATGGCACGCGCAGGTTGTCTTCCAGCACATAGAATTCGCCCGCGCCGGCCCGCACGATGTCCACGCCGGCGATGTGGCAGTAGATGTCCTCGGCCACGTCCACGTCCTGCATTTCGGGGCGGTACTGGGCGTTCAGGAAGACCTGTTCGGCCGGCACGATGCCCGCGCGCACGATGTCGTGGCCGTGATAGATGTCGTGGATGAACATGTTCAGCGCGCGCACGCGCTGCTTCAGGCCGGCTTCCAGGTGCCGCCATTCGTCGGCGGGAATGATCCGGGGGATCAGGTCGAACGGGATCAGGCGTTCGGTGCCGGCGGCGTCGCCCGCGACCGAAAAAGTAATGCCGACCCGGCGAAAGCTCAGGTCGGCTTCCAGGCGGCGCACGGCCATGGCTTCAGCCGATTGCTCTTGGTGCCAGCGTTCGAACGCCTGGTACTGGGAGCGGATGCCGCCTGCGCCTTGGCGCATTTCGTCATAAGCGGCGGGACGGGATGTTCTGTCCTTCATGGCTCCTCCGATGCTGTGCTTGCTGCCGGCTTGTGGGTGGCCGGCTTGCACGCGGTCAACCCGGCCAATGCTCGGCCGGTCACAAACTAATAAGCAACCCGCGTGCCAGCTTTTGGGGACACGCCTTTGGGGAAATATCCTCTCAAGGGCGCTGAAACACCATCCCCTCGGCGGTTGATGGCACCGCTTTGGTGCGCGCCGCCGGGCGGTTCTGGTGCGTCAGTTCATGCGGAACGTATGCAGGGTGGTGCCGCCCGTGGTTCCATGCGAAAGTGGCGCCTCGGGTACCCAGCCGTCCTGGGTCAGCACGGCGTCCAGCGGGAAGTCGTGCGGGGCGGCCTGGTAGTCGGCGTCCAGCTCGCCGCAGCTCCAGGCGATGCCGATGGTGATGAAGGGGTGGCCCCGGTCGCGCAAGGCGGCCAGCGTGCGGTCGTAGTAGCCCGCGCCGTAACCCAGGCGGTCGCCGTGTTCCGTGTAACCCAGCGTGGGTACCAGGACCACGTCCGGCAGCACGTCGGGGCCGGCCACGGGTTCCTGGATGCCGTACGGGCCGGCGCGAAGCTCGGCATCGGGGGTCCAGGGCAGGAAGGCCAGCGGGGCATTGCGCTCGCGCACCACGGGCAGCGCCACGGCCACGCCGTTTTCCACCCATTGCGTCAGTAGCGGGCGCAGGTCGGGTTCGCCTTCCAGGGGCCAGAACGCGGCCACGGTGGCGGGCGCCGGGCGGCCCGCGCGCACGGCCTCGTCGCGGGCCACGTTCAGCCAGGTGAACAGCCGCGCGCGCATCAGCAAACCGCCGCGGCTGCGCTGGTCTTCGGGCATTTCGGCACGCAGTTTCCGCAATCGCGTACGGTGCTGGACTGCGGTATCCTCTGGAGTATTTTGCGTAGTCATGCAGTGGCTGTAATGGGGGTGAACAATGAAGGCGAAGATGAAAGCAAAGCTGCTGGCATCGGACGTGCAAGGCGGCGTGCAAGGCGCCCTGCAAAGCAGCGTGCCGATGTGCATACAGGCGTGCGGCAAGGCCTGGGTATGACGGTAAATGAGGGACGCGGCATGACACAAGCGCAGCAATCTGGACGGTATCAGAAAACTCGCCGGAAATCCCCGCAAGGCGCGTTCGCGCCGGACCCCCGCGCTGGGCTGCGCCGCTGGTTGCCCTTGCTGGCGCTGTTCACCGCCGCCTGTGCGCCGGTTGATGCCCAGCAGCGCAACGCCGCCATCAGCGCGCAAGCCCAAACCGCCGCCCAAACGTCCCAACCCGCCCAACCCGTCATTGCCGTGCCGCCGGCCGTGCTGGCCGGCCTGCCGCCCACCGCCGATACGCCCGCGCTGACCGCCGTGGTTGCCGCGCGCGAGGCCATGACGCGCAAGCAATGGTCCATCCTGGGCGCGCTGGTGCCGCAGGCCAAGCCCGACATCCTGGGCATGTACCCCGAATACTGGCTGCTGCGCTATCAACTCTGGACGGTGCCCGCCAGCGCCCGGCCCACCGCCGACCTGCAACGCTTCATCAGCAGCAACGGCGACGCCTATCTGGCTGACCGCCTGCGCGGCGACTGGCTGCTGGCCGCCGCCCGCAGCGGCGACTTCGACACCGTGCGCAAGCTGGCGCCCGTGAAGAACAGCAACGCCCAGATCGAATGCGCCATCCTTGACGCCAAGCACATGAGCGGCCAGCGCGCCACCGCCGAGCAGGCGATGTCGGTGTTCGCGCCGGGCAGCGCCTGCTGGGCGCTGTACGACCAACTGGTGGCGGACGGCGTGCTGGGGTGGGAACAGTTGGAACCGCAGTTGCGCGATGCCATCGAGGCCGACAAGACGTCCGACGCGCGCAAGCTTGTGCAATACATGTTCGAGCCGCGCGATCTGAAAACCTACGACGTCCTCATGAAGGACCCGATGAAGTGGCTGACCCGCCAAGACCGCATGCCGGTGGGCCGCAACGAGAAAGAGCTCGTGACGATCGCGCTGGCCCGCTTGGCGCGTTCGGACGTCAGCGTGGCCGATTCCTACCTGCGCCGCGAATGGGCCAAGTCCATGTCCAAGCCGAATCTGGCCTGGGTGCGCGGGCAATATGCGCTGGTCGCCGCGCTGCGGATGGATAGCCGCGCCGACGATTGGTACCACGAGGCCGGCCACATCCGCATGACGGAATACAACGCCGGCTGGAAGGTGCGCGCCGCGCTGCGTCAGCCGAAGATTGACTGGAAGTGGGTGATTGCCTCGATCGACGAGATGCCGGCGTCGCAGCGCAACGACCCGTCGTGGGTGTACTGGAAGGCGCGCGGGCTGGCGGCCACCGGCCGCAAGGATGACGCCAACGCCCTGTACGCCAGCATTGCCGACCGCTTCGATTTCTACGGCCAGTTGTCGTCTGAAGAGTTGGGCCGGCGCATCAACGTGCCGCCGCGCCCGGCGCCCATCACCGACAGCGAAATCGCCGAAGCGCGCGCCAACCCCGGCTTGCAGCGGGCCGTGCAATTGTTCCGCCTGGGCTGGCGAGGCGAGGCGGTGCCCGAATGGAACTTCACGCTGCGCGGCTTGAGCGACCGCCAACTGATGGCCGCCGCCGAACTGGCCCGCGCCGAGAACATCTACGACCGCGTGGTCAACACGTCCGACCGCACGGAAAAAGAGTTCGACTTCACCCAGCGCTTCATCGCGCCGTTTGAAGGCCGCGTCACGGCCAAGGCCAACGCCATCGCATTGGACCCGGCTTGGGTCTATGGCCTGATCCGCCAGGAATCGCGTTTCATCATGGATGCGCGGTCGCACGTGGGTGCGTCCGGCCTGATGCAGTTGATGCCGGCCACGGCCAAGTGGGTGGCGGGCAAGATCGGCATGACGGATTTCACGCCGTCCAGCGTGAACGATTTCGACACCAATACCGTCCTGGGCACCAACTACCTGAACATGGTGCTGCGCGACCTGGATGGGTCGCAGATGATGGCCAGCGCCGGCTACAACGCGGGGCCCCGGCGTCCGCAAAATTGGCGCGCGACCTTCTCGCATCCCATTGAAGGCGCCATCTTTGCCGAGACCATCCCGTTCAACGAAACCCGTACCTACGTGAAGAACGTGATGTCCAACGCGGTGTACTACGCGGCGATGTTCAGCGGCCAGTCGCAGTCCCTGAAAGAGCGTCTGGGCAGCATCACGCCGCTGGGCGCCGAGAGTACCGCGGCCCGATGATGCAGGACCCGACGCAAGACCCGGCCATCGACGGCTTGCAGGTGTATATCGTGGGCGGCGCGGTGCGTGATGCGCTGCTGGGCCTGCGGCCCGGCGACCATGACTGGGTCGTGGTGGGCGCCACGCCTGAAGACATGGTCCGCCGTGGGTTCATTCCCGTTGGCGGCGATTTTCCCGTGTTCCTGCACCCGCGCACCAAAGAGGAATACGCGCTGGCGCGCACCGAACGCAAGTCCGGCCGGGGCTACAAGGGCTTTACCTTCTATACCGGCGCCGACGTGACGCTGGAGGAAGACCTGCGCCGCCGCGACCTGACCGTCAACGCCATCGCCCAGACGCAAGACGGCGAATTGGTCGACCCGCTGGACGGCGCGGCCGATGTGCGCGCCCGTGTGTTTCGCCATGTGGGGGAAGCGTTTCAGGAAGACCCCGTCCGTATCCTGCGCCTGGGCCGCTTCGCGGCGCGCTTCGATGATTTCACGGTGGCGCCCGAAACCCTGGCGCTTTGCCAGCGCATGGTCCAGGAAGGCGAGGCCGACGCGCTGGTGGCCGAGCGCGTCTGGAAAGAACTGTCGCGCGGCCTCATGGCGAAGAAGCCGTCGCGCATGCTGGACGTGCTGCAAGATTCCGGCGCGCTGGCCCGTGTGATGCCCGAACTGCAAGGGGTCAAGGAAGCCGGCGCCAACGTGGACCGGGCGGCGGAGCAGGGCTTGTCGCTGGCGGGGCGCTACGCCTTGCTGTGCCGTTTGACGCCGGAGCGCGAGGCGCTGGGTCGGCGCATGCGCGTCCCCACCGAATGCAACGACTACGCACGTCTGCTGCCGGAGGTGCTTGCGGGCCTGGATGCGGTGGAAAGTGATACGGGCGCGGTCATGGCCAGTGACGCGTCCACGGAAGCGCAGTTGGCGCTGATGGAGCGCGCCGATGCACTGCGCAAGCCCGACCGGTTTTTTGATCTGTTGAAGACGGCGTCGATCTTGCGGCCCGTGGACATGGCCGTCTGGCAGTCGCGAGTGGACGCCGTGCGCGGCGTGGATGCCGGCGCCATCGCCAAGGCCTGCGCGGGCGACCCGGCCCGCATCAAGGACAGCGTCCGGCGCGCGCGGCTGGATAGGCTGCGCGCGGGCTGAGGCCGGCGGCTACGGCGGCTACAGCTTGCCCAGGCGGTCGCCGCGCGAGAACCCGGCCAGCGGTTCCGTCATGCCCCGGCCCACGGCCAGCACCTTGAAAAGTTCGCCCATTTCGGCTTCGGACAGCAGCTTTTGCACTGGCGCGACCGCCTGCGCGTATTGCTGCGCATCCGAGGGGTCCAGTTGCGCCAGCAGATCCATCAGCCCGGCGTTCATCAGAAAGCGCGCCTGCGACGTGTAACCCAACACCTGCAAACCGGCCTCTAGCGCCGCATCCGCCATGGCCGTGAAATCCACGTGCGCGGTGATGTCCTGCAACCCCGGCGCGGTGAAGGGGTCGCCATGCGCGTGATGGCGCAGATGGCACATGAGCGTACCGCCCGCGCGTTGCGGATGGTAGAACTCGCTGCGCGGAAAACCGTAATCCACCAGCAGCGCCGCGCCGCGCTCCAGCCAACTGCCCATGGCGGCAATCCAGGCTTCCCCCTGCAGATTGATTTCGGACACGTAGCCGGGCAACGCCGGCATGCGCGCCGCCACGGCCTGCGCCAGTGCGGCCGGCGCGGGCCGGTCGCTCCAGACAAAGCCCTGCTGCGTGTCCAGCGCCACGCCGCGCTCCAGCACGGCGCCGTCCTCGCTCCAGCAAAACAGGGAAACGGGCATGGCGTCCAGCACCTCGTTGGCCAGCACGCAGCCCGCGAACGCGTTGGGCAGTGAATCCAGCCATTGCACGCGGTTGCCGAACGACGCCAGCCTTTCGGCCTGACGCGCGCGCAGGTCGGCCGACACTTCCAGGATCAGGTATTGCGTCTGGTCCAGCCCCAGCGCGTCCAGCTCGTGCAGCACGCCTTCAGCCAGTGCGCCGGTCCCCGCGCCAAATTCCAGCACCGCTTGCGTTTGGGTTTGGCGCAGCACCTGGGCCGCCTGGCGGGCGATGGTGCGGGCGAACAGCGGAGTCAGTTGCGGCGCGGTGACGAAGTCGCCGGCAGGCGTCTTGGCGCCGTCGTCCGCATCGGCCAGCTTGACGTTGCCGGCCGCGTAGTAGCCCAGCCCGGGGGCGTACAGCGCCTCCGCCATCCAGTGATCGAACGGCAACCAGCCGCCATTGGCGGTGATCGTCTTGCGCAAATGCGCGGCGGTGGCGTCGCTGTGCGCCTGGGCGGCGGGCGATAGCGGGGGAAGGTTGGCGGGCGCGGGGCGTTGCATGGTCGAGGAAGGCGTGGTCATGGGCGCATTTTCCCAAAAAAAGAACGGCGACGCTGGGCGTTGTTGGGCGCTTCAGTTTGGGGCCGCCCCAAAAACAAACCCCGCGACAGGCGCGGGGTTTGGTGGGGATCAAGCGATCAAGCGGGCAAATTAGCCGCGGCGATCAGCCGGCTTGGCAAAGCGCTTGGCGGGGCCGCCGGGGCGCTTGTCAAACGAGGGCTTGGCGCGGAAGCCGCCTTCCGGACGGTCGCCGCCACGGAAGCCGCCTTCACGAGCGGGACGATCGCCGAAGCTGGGGCGGGCGTCACGGTCAGCGCCGCGGAAACCGCCTTCACGGGGAGCACGCTCGCTGAACGGGCGGGCATCGCGCTGGGGGCGGTCGCCAAAGCTGGGACGGTCGCCGCCGAAGCTCGGACGGGCATCACGGTCACCACCACGGAAGCCGCCTTCACGCGGGGGACGGTCGCCGAACGGGCGATTGCCCTGGTAGCCGCCTTCGCGTTGGGGACGATCACCGAAGCTGGGACGATCGCTGAACGAACGGGCCGGACGGTCGCCGAAGGGGCGATTGCCTTGGTAGCCGCCTTCGCGCGGGGCGCTGTCGCGGTTGCCTTGGTAACCACCTTCACGCGGCTTGAATTCGCCACGGGGAGCGGCGCCTTCACGCGGGCCGCCAAACGAACGGCCTTCGCGGTTGCCTTGGTAGCCGCCGCCTTCATGGCGCGAACCACCGAAACCACCAGGACGCTTGCCGAACGGCTTGCCGCCACGCGGGGCGCCGCTGCCGCCGGCCGACGGACGCGGCGTGCGCTTGGGTTCCAGACCGGCGATGGTTTCCGGCGTAATCGTTTGGCCGATGTAGTGCTCGATACGGCGAACCTTGTGGCGCTCGGAGTGCGTGGCCAGCGTGAACGCCAGGCCGCTGCGACCGGCGCGGCCGGTACGGCCGATACGGTGCACGTAGTCTTCGGCTTGCATCGGCAGGTCGAAGTTGACGGCGTGGCTGATGCCTTGCACGTCGATGCCGCGGGCGGCAACGTCGGTGGCAACCAGAATGCGCAGTTGGCCGCGTTGCAGTTGCGACAGCGTACGGGTGCGCTGGCGCTGGTTCATGTCGCCGTGCAGGGCAGCGGCGGCAAAGCCTTGGTCGGCCAGGCGATCGGCCAGATCGTCAGCGCCACGCTTGGTGGACGTGAAGACGATGGCTTGATCCAGCTTGGCGTCGCGCAGCACGTGATCCAGCAACTGCATCTTGTGGCCGGCGTCGTCCGCGTACAGCAGGCTTTGCGTGATGTTGGTGTGCTTTTCCTTGGCGCCGGCCATCTCGATACGCTGCGGGTCGCGCATCATCTTCGCGGCCAGCTTGGCAATCGTGCCGTCCAGCGTGGCCGAGAACAGCAGCGTCTGGCGGTCTTCCGGCAGGCGGCTGACGATGGTTTCGATGTCTTCAATGAAGCCCATGTCCAGCATGCGGTCGGCTTCGTCCAGCACCAGCGTGTGCACGGTGTTCAGCTTGACGCGACCCGATTGCAGGTGATCGATCAGGCGGCCGGGGGTGGCGACCAGCACGTCAACGCGACGCGACAGGGCCTTCAATTGGGCGCCGTAGGGCATGCCGCCGACGACGGTGGCGGTGCGCAGGTCAGCCAGCTTGCGGCCGTAGGTGGCCGTGGCTTCGGTGACTTGCAGGGCCAGTTCGCGGGTCGGGGTCAGCACCAGCACTTGCACGCCGACGCCCTTGTTGGCGGGCATCTGGGCAATACGGTGCAGGGCCGGCAGCATGAAGGCGGCGGTTTTGCCGCTACCCGTTTGCGAGGACACCATCAGGTCGTGGCCGGCCAGCGCTTGCGGAATGGCGGCAGCTTGGACCGAGGTGGGGGTATTGAAGCCAGCTTCTTGAACGGCCGACAACAGAGCGGGTGCAAGACCCAGGTTTTCGAAAGACATTACTTTCCCTTGCCGCAGACAATGCGACGCAGTGCTTGGTCGGGCCAGGGGATTAGGCGGCCGGATCCAGGCGACGGTTGATGGAGCATCGTGCCGACCGAATCAACCGTGCGCGTGGCGCGTTCTCTTGTACAGATTGGAACGCAGGGCGAAAGGAAAGGAGGTCAGGAATCGATGATAGTTCGGCATGGGGCCCGGGCTAGGTGGCCCGGCGGACTGCAAAAAATGCCGCTAAATCAAAGCGGTAAATGCCGAACTCGTTTTGTGCAGTGCGGCGATCATAACCCGAATTCGCCTTGCAAGGGAATTACTTTTTTGTCCAGTCCCCAATCAATAGGGTTTTTCCCTTGGTTCACCAGCCATGCATTGGTCATCTGGAAGTGCCCGCAGCCCAGGAAAGGCACGGGCGGCCTGCGGGCGGACAGCGGCGAGGGGTGGTTGGACATCAACACCAGGTGGCCATTGTTGTCCGGCAGCAACAAACGCTTGGCCTGGGCGTGCGCGCCCCACAGCATGAACACCTTGGGCGCGGGGTCGCGCGCAACCAATGAGATCAGCGCATCGGTCACCGTTTCCCAGCCGCGCTTGGCGTGCGAGGCGGGCTGGCCGTCTTCCACCGTCAGGCAGGTGTTCAAGAGCAACACCCCCTGTTCCGCCCAGGGGCTGAGGTCGTTGCCGGCGGGGAGGGCGGTGCCCGGGTATTCCTGCGCGATTTCGTTGAAGATGTTGCGCAGGCTGGGCGGGCGCTTGCAGTCGTCGGGCACCGAGAATGCCAAGCCTTGGGCTTGGCCGGGGCCGTGGTAGGGGTCTTGCCCCAGGATCACCACGCGCACATCCGATGGCGCCAGGCCGTGCAGGGCGCGAAACGGCGGGGCGGGGTACACGACCGCGCCGTCGGCAAGGCGCTTTTCCACGTGAGCGGTGGCGGATGCCAGTGCGTCGGCCACGGCGCGCGGCGTGAAAGCCGCAGCCCAGGCGGCGGGAAGTTCAGCCGTCTGGGCGGCAAGGGCGTGGGGAGTCAGGCGGTTATCAATCGGCATGGGCGCGATTTTGGCATAGCGCGCACCAGCCTCGGGCCTTAACGCGCGGCCTCGGTCGCGGCAATTTCCGCTGCCGGCGCACCACTCATGCGCAGCAGCAGGAAGCCCAGCACGGCGGAAAGCAATGAGCCGGTCAGCACGCCGATCTTGGTGGCGTCGACGGTGGCGGCATCGGTGAAGGCCAGGGCGCCAATGAAGAGGCTCATGGTGAAACCGATGCCGCAAAGCATCGACACGCCGTACACCTGCTTCATCGTGGCATGGCGCGGCAGGCTGGCGATGCCGCTCTTGATGGCCAGCCAGGCGAAGCCGAACACGCCCAACTGCTTGCCCAGGAACAGGCCCAGCGCCACGCCCATGGGCACGGGTTGCGCCAAGCTGGACAAGCCCATGCCCGCGAACGACACGCCCGCGTTGGCGAATCCGAAGATCGGCACGATCAGCAGCGCCACGGGCTTGTGCAGGACGTGCTCCAGGTCATGCAGGGGGGAATGCGCTTCGGGCTTGCCTTGGTTGCGCGGCCGCAGCGGGATGGTCAGCGCCAGCGCGACGCCGGCCAAGGTGGCATGCACGCCGGACTTCAGCACGAAATACCAGAGCACGGCGCCGATCAGCAGGTAAGGCGTCAGGCGCAGCACGCCGGCGCGGTTCAGGCAGAACAGGCAGGCCAGCAGCGCGCCCGCCATGCCCAGCGCGAACACCTGCAATTCGGACGTATAGAACAAGGCGATGATGACGATGGCGCCCAGGTCGTCCAGGATGGCCAGCGCGGTCAGGAAGATTTTCAGCGACGTCGGAACGCGGCTGCCCAGCAGGGCCAGGATGCCCAGCGCGAACGCGATGTCGGTCGCGGCGGGAATGGCCCAGCCGCGCAGGGTCTCGGGGCTGCCCAGGTTGATCAGCACATAGATCAGCGCAGGCACGGCCATGCCGCCGATGGCGGCAACGCCCGGCAGCACGATGCGGCCGACGCCACGCAGTTGGCCGTCCATGACCTCGCGCTTGATCTCCAGGCCCACCAACAGGAAAAACACCGCCATCAGGCCGTCATTGATCCAATGCAGCACCGTTTCCTTGAGCACGACGGGGCCGGCTTCGAAGCCTAGCTTGGTCCCCAGCACATCGAAGTAAACGGGTGCGGCCGGGCTATTGGCGATGATCAAGGCGACCAGTGCGGCGGCCATGAGCACATAACCGCCCAACGCTTCTGAACGCAGGAACGCCTGGAGGAAGGAAACGGGGCGGTGGGGCGTGGCCTGCTGGGTCAATGGGCGTCCTTTGTGTGATTTGTTAACATCGGAAATTGTGCTGAATTTTACCTGAATAGCCTGTCAGGCAGGCGCGCGCACGGCGGCGCGGGCTTGGTAAAAGCGGAGCAACTGTATGCCAACGTCGGCGAAATTCCATTCTTTCTCAGGAATTTCTGAGTAAACGGCGTGCAACGGGGGCGGAAGCGTCGGTGCGATGGGCGGCACGTCTTGAGGCCTTTACCTGCGGTCGGTACGGATGACATCTTGCCGGATTTCAACTAAATTCCGATCCGTCGTGCGTCTGTTTGTAATAAAAGTGTCAATTAATTTCTAGATCCAGATTTTTCTTGAACATCTTGACCCGATCCTGGCCAGCATCAGCCGGCTGGCAACCTTCGCTAGCCTCCCATGCCGCTTAATCCTCTTTCTGTGTTGATGTACCAGCCAGCAGACTCCAGCGTCCGCCGCCTAGTGGACATCGGTAGCGCGCTGACGCCTCCGCCCGTATCCGCCTCGCACGGCACGTACGAAGTGCTGCGCCTGACGCCCAGCATGCGCCTGTTGACGTGGCGGCGTGAGGGCGCGCGCTTTGATTTGTCTTGCACCGGCCGAATCCAGGTGTGGGCCGAGCAGAGGCTGGCGGCGTCCGAGTGCGCCGATGACTGCCGCACGCATGGCGTTTCACCGCTTGAGCACGACGACGTGGCCTATCTGGAGGCCTATCTCTTGGCCCGTGACCGCGCATGGAATAATTCCGACTCGCCCGGGAAACCCACGCTCTGATGACCCCACCTGTCTTTGATTCGCCGACCGGCAATGCCGGCGCCCGTTTGCGCATCCTGCATACGGAGGCTGCCACCTCGTTCGGTGGGCAGGAGTTCTGCATCTACAAGGAGATGGTCGCGATGCGCGACCGTGGCCACCATCTGGAACTGGTCTGCCAGCCCGGCGCGGAACTGGGTGACCGACTGAGCGAGGCGGGGTTCACGGTGCACCGCATCGTGATGGACGGCCCCGGCAATTTCCTGCGTGGCGTGGCGTTCGTGGGGCCGCTTGTTGCGGCGCGAGCGCTTCGATGTCCTCAACACGCACAGCCGCCGCGACACCGTGCTGGCGGCGCTGGGCGCGCGGCTGGCGGGTACGCCGCTGATCGTGCGCACGCGGCATCTGGCCAAGCCCATCAATTCGCTCTATGCCTATACCTGGCTGGCGCATCGCGTCATCGCCGTCAGCCGGTATGTGCGCAAGCAATTGCTGGATGGCGGCGCGCGGCCGGAATCCGTTGCGACGATCCATTCGCCGGTGGTGCTGCCGCAGGTGCGCGAAGGCGTAAGCCTGAGGCAGGAACTGGGCTTGCCGCAAGATGCGCTGGTGGTGGGTTGCGTGGCCGTCATGCGCGCCGAAAAGGGCCATGGCGACCTGATCGACGCGTTCGAACAGATTTCCGCCCGCTTTCCGACCGCGCACCTGGTGCTGGTGGGCGACGGCATGCCGCTCTTCGAGCAACTACAGGCCAAGGTGGCGGCGCTGGGCCTGGCGCAGCGGGTGCATTTCACCGGTCGGCGCCACGACATCGGCAATGTGTTGATGGCGTTTGACGTTTTTGCGCTGGCGACACACCGCGAGGCCTTGGGCACCGTGTTCATCGAGGCCGCGGCCATGGGCTTGCCCGTCATTGGTACCGACGTGGGCGGCGTTCCTGAAACCATGCAAGCTGGCGTGACCGGCCTGCTGGTACCGCCGCGCGATCCCGCCGCGTTGGCGGCGGCGCTGGCATCGCTGCTGGATGACCCGGTCTTGCGGCGCCAGATGGGCGACGCGGGCCGGGAACGCATCCGCGGCGAAGGATTGTTTTCCGCCGAGCGCATCGCGGGGCAGGTCGAGCACGCTTATACGTCGTGGCTGGCTGAACGAGGACGCCCGAGCCGCGAGGCGCGGTCAGCGTAGGTACGTAATGGGCGTATGGGCGTAGCGGGCCGAATGGGCAGAACGGACCGAACCGGTTTACCAAGGCCCGCCGCCCGGCCCAACACTCAATGCATGAGCAGCGCGTTCATGCTTTCGACCACGCGATTGCGGTAGCGCGGCAGCAGGGCCTGCGTGCGCGCCTGGCGATCGGTCCATTCCGCAGGCTCCGCGCCGGCGGCGATACGCGGCGCGGCCCAGATCGGGTCCGGAAAGTGGCGGTCGCCGCGCCACCGCGGAATCACATGCCAGTGCAAGTGGGGCACCATGTTGCCCAGCGACGCCAGATTGATCTTGTCAGGCGCCAGCACCGACTGCTGCGCCTCTTCCACCGCGTACACCGCGCGCATGAGCAGGTCGCGGCCATGCGTGGACAGGCTGGTCATTTCGGCCAGATGACCGTTCCAGATCACGCGGGTAAAACCCGGATAGTCCGCGTCGTTGACCTCGATGACGCGCAGGTGCGGCCCGCGCCACAGTAGCGAGCCGCCGTCCTCCAGGCATAGCGGACAGTTCGGGTCGCGAGCGCTCATGCCATCACCTTGCGGTACTGGATGAAGCCGGAGCGGTCGGCGATGCGGTCGTACAACTGCATCGCGGACGCGTTGGTTTCGTGAGTCAGCCAGTACACCCGCGAAGCGTTCGCGGCGGCGGCTTCGGCGTAGACGTGTTCGATCAGCGCGCGGCCCGCGCCGGTGCCGCGCACATCCGCGTCCACGTACAGGTCTTGCAGGTAGCAGTAGTCGCCCGCCGTCCAGGTGGACCGATGAAAAATCCAGTGCACCATGCCGATGGCGCGGCCACCGCTGTAGGCCAGCGCGGCATGCATGGGTTCGGCCTGGTCCAGCAGGCGCGCCCAGGTGTTGCGGGTTATGGCGTCATCGATGTTGACGCGGTAGAACTCCTGGTAGCCCTTCCACAACGGCAGCCAGACGTCAAAGGCGGGGGCCACGACAGGGCGGATTTCAAGGGTGCTCATTGCGCGGGATCTCCTGGCGGATTTGGATTCGGGTTCGGGTTCAGAGCTGGTCTTCCAAGGCTTGGACGATGTGTCGCAGCACCTGCACACGAGCGTACCGCTTGTCGTTGGCCGACACCAGATGCCAAGGCGCATGGCCGATGTCCGTGCGCGCCAGCATCTCGTTGGCGGCGGCCGCATAGTCCTTCCATTTTTCGCGATTGCGCCAGTCATCAGGCGTGATCTTGAAGTTCTTGAAGGGCGATTTTTCGCGTTCCTTGAAGCGTTCAAGCTGCACGTCGGCCGTCACCGCCAGCCAGAACTTCAGCACGATCGCGCCGCTTGCCACCAGTTGTTCCTCGAAGTCGTTGATCTCGCCATAGGCGCGCCGCCACTGCGCGGGCGCGGTCAGCTTTTCCACGCGCTCGACCAGCACGCGGCCATACCAGGACCGGTCAAAGATGGCGATGCGGCCGTGGCGCGGCAGGTGACGCCAGAAGCGCCACAGGTAGGGGCGCGACAGCTCGTAGCTGTTGGGCGCGGAAACGGGCGTGATGTCGAACTGGCGGGCGTCCAGCGCGTGCGTCACGCGCCGGATGGCGCCGCCCTTGCCGGCGGCGTCCTGGCCTTCGAAGACCAGCACCAGCGAACGATCCAGGAATTTCTGGGACCGTGCCGCGCGCGCCAGCCGGCCTTGCAACAGGCCAAGCTCGGATTCGTAGTCGTCCTTGTCGATCTTGGCGTCGTAATCCAGCTTGCCCAGGCGGTCGACGATGCGGGCGGGGCGGGAATGCGCCAGAAACGATTGCGGGATGCGCGGCACGCTGCGCTGGCGCATGGCCGCCAGCACGGCCTCGGCCGTACGCGCCGAACGCATGTTCTCGTCGGCGCTGGGGATGACGACCCAGGGCGCATGCCCGCTGTCCGTGTGGTTCAGCACCACCTGGCCGGCGTTGCGCACGCGGTCGTATTTTTTGTAGACCTTCAAATCCACCGGGCTGACCTGCCACGAGGTTTCGGGGCTGGCCAGCAGACGCTGCGCGCGTTCATGCTGGGCCTCGGCCGACAGGTGGAACCACAGCTTGACGATCTGCACGCCCTCCATGGCCAGCATGGCCTCAAAGTGGCGGATGGCGGCGGCATGCGCGTCGATGTACTCCTGGTTGGGCTTCTTGCGGGCCGCCTCGATCACCAGCGGCGCATACCAGGACCCAAACACGATGCCGGTGCTGCCCTTGGGCGGCAGGTCTTTCCAATAGCGCCAGAACGGCGGACGTTCCAGCTCTTCGCCTTCGGGCGGGCCATACGCCAGGGTCTTGATGTGGCGCGGGTCCATCCATTCGTTCAGCAGATTGATCGTGGCGCCTTTGCCGGCGCCGTCGATGCCCGCCACCACCACCAGCAGCGTCTTGTCCGCCTTTTCCAGGCGCTGGTATTGCGCATTGAGCAGGGCGACGCGCAGCCGCGTCTCCAACGATTTGAACTCGTCCTTGGACAGGCTGGGGTCGGCTTCGGCTTCTGCGAACATGGGGATCTGCCTGGTCGGCTGGGAAACGGCCGATCTTGAGGGATTCGCCCGCGCCGCGCAAGTACGGAACGCGCCCCGTGGGGGCCTACAAGCTGTCGACCGGAATCTTCAGGTAGCGCACGCCGTTGTCTTCGGGCGGCGGGAAATGGCCCGCGCGGATGTTCACCTGGATGGCGGGAAGAATCAGCGTCGGCATGGACAGCGTGGCGTCGCGCCGCGTGCGCATGGCGACAAAGTCGTCTTCGCTGATGCCGTCGCGGACATGGATATTGGCGTTGCGTTGCTCGGCCACCGATGTCTGCCAATTGGCGTCGCGGCCATTGGGCGGATAGTCGTGGCACATGAAGAGCCGGGTATCGCCGGGCAGGCTCAGCAGGCGCTGGATCGAACGATAAAGCTCGTGCGCGTTGCCGCCCGGGAAATCGCAGCGCGCGGTGCCCACGTCGGGCATGAACATCGTGTCGCCCACAAAGGCTGCGTCGCCGATCAGGTAGGCCATGTCGGCCGGCGTGTGGCCCGGCACATGGATGGCGGTGGCCTCAAGCTTGCCGATCTGGAAGGTTTCGCCGTCGGCGAACAGGCGGCCGAACTGCGAGCCGTCAAGCTGGAACTCGGGCTCCAGGTTGAAGATCTGCTTGAACACCCCCTGCACGGTGCGGATGCTTTGCCCGATGGCGATGACGCCGCCCAGCTTGCGCTGCAGATAGGGCGCGGCGGACAGGTGATCGGCGTGGGCATGCGTTTCCAGCAGCCATTGCGTGTCCAGCCCGTGCTCCCGCACGTAGTCCACCACCCGGTCCGCGCTGGCGGTGCCGCTGCGCCCGGACTTCGGGTCGTAGTCCAGCACGGAATCGATGATGGCGCAGGCGCTGCCGTCGTGCACCACGTAGGTAACGGTGGCGGTGACGGCGTCGAAAAAGGCTTGGA
Organism: Achromobacter colocynthidis; assembly: GCF_057334535.1. Lineage (NCBI taxonomy): Bacteria > Pseudomonadati > Pseudomonadota > Betaproteobacteria > Burkholderiales > Alcaligenaceae > Achromobacter > Achromobacter colocynthidis. Next base: position 249,260 of record NZ_JBHFIZ010000038.1, on the reverse strand, counting down.
TATGTGGATTCATGGCGGCCCGTGAATATCAATCTATGTATTTAAATAATATTGCTGAATAGTTTATCTGTAAATATAATGATTGCTCGATTTTTTCATTTCCAGCCTACCGCCATGAACGCCTCCTTGACCGAATGCGAGCTTGCCGCCTTGCGAGAATCCGCCGCCCAGGCCTGCACGCTGTTGAAGGCGCTGGCCAACGAAGATCGTTTGCTGTTGCTGTGCCAGTTGGTGCAGAACGAACGCAACGTGGGTGAACTGGAATCGCTGACCGGCATCCGCCAGCCGACCTTGTCCCAGCAACTGGGTGTGTTGCGCGATGAAGGCCTGGTGTCCACGCGCCGCGAGGGCAAGTACGTCTACTACCGGATGGCCAGCTTCGAAGTCAGCCAGGTCATGAAAACGCTATCCAGTTTGTACTGCGGCCGCGCGATGGAGTCACTCACATGAATCTGGACTGGTCTTCCTTCACTCCTGTCACAGCCACGCTTGGCGGCCTGCTGATCGGCGCCGCCGTCGTGCTGCTGATGGCGGGCGCGGGCCGTGTCGCCGGTATCAGCGGCATCCTGGGCGGCCTGCTGCCGCCGCAACGCGACGGCGCGTGGCGGCTGGCGTTCCTGCTGGGGCTGTGTGCCGCCCCTTGGCTATACACCTTGGGCAGCGCGCCGCCCGCCATCGTGGTCGAGGCCGGCACGCCGCGCCTGATCGTGGCGGGCCTGCTGGTGGGCATCGGCACGCGCTACGCGTCGGGCTGCACCAGCGGCCATGGCGTGTGCGGGCTGTCGCGCGGATCGCCGCGCTCGCTGGCCGCCACCGCGCTCTTCATGGCGGCGGGCTTTGCCATGGTCTATGCCACGCGGCATCTGATGGGGGTATGACATGACTGCACTGATCGCTTTCGCGTCGGGTCTGGTCTTTGGCTTGGGCCTGATCGTGTCCGGCATGGCCAACCCGGCCAAGGTGCTGGGCTTTCTGGACCTGGCGGGTACATGGGACCCGTCCTTGGCGTTTGTGATGGGGGGCGCGGTGCTGATCACAGCCGTGGGCTTCGCCGTGCTGCGCCGTCGCCGCGCCAGCCTGACGGGTGAGCCGCTGCGCTGGCCTACCGCTACCCGCATCGACCTGCGCCTGGCATTGGGCAGTCTGGCGTTTGGGGCAGGCTGGGGCTTGGCGGGCTTCTGCCCGGGGCCGGCGCTGGTGGCCGCGGCGGCGGGCGTGCCGCAGGCGTCGATCTTCGTGGCCGCCATGCTGGTCGGCATGGCGATCTATTCCGCGCTTGAAGCGTTCAGAAGCCGGTAGGCCAAGCTGGCCCGCCGGCTTGCAGAAGGGCTGCGCTGTTCCTGCCTGTAAAGCGGCGGCGCCGCTCCTATTCGTAGGTACGCACGTCGTCGATGACTTTGCCGTCGTTGGGCAGGCCGTCGGCGTCCACCCATTCGACGTCCGCGCGCAGCTTGGTCACATCGCGTACCGAGTCCGCGATGCGCTTGGACAGATCGTCGCCGCGCACGCGCGATTCCACTTTCAGCACCATGCGGTCCGACCCGGTGCTGCCGCTGATGACCAGCCGCGCCCGCAAGATTTCCGGATGGCGGCGCGCCACGTCCGCCACCTGCGACGGGTGCACGAACATGCCGCGCACCTTGGTGGTTTGATCGGCCCGGCCCATCCAACCCTTGATGCGCGTGTTGGTGCGCCCGCAAGGCGAAATGCCGGGCAGGACCGCCGACAGGTCGCCCGTGCCGAAGCGCACCAGCGGGTAGTCCGGGTTCAAGGTGGTCACGACGACTTCACCGACCTCGCCGTCGGGCACCGGTTCGCCGGTGCCGGGGCGCACGATCTCCACGATGATGTCTTCGCCCAACACCAGCCCTTGGCGGGCGGGCGTTTCGAACGCGATCATGCCCAGGTCGGCGCTGCCATAGGCTTGATAGCCCTCGATGCCGCGCGCCGCCAGCCAGTCGCGCAGCGACGGCGGGAAGGCTTCGCCCGACACCAGTGCGCGCTGCAATGAATCCAGCTTCACGCCCAGTTCGTCCGACTTTTCCAGGATGATCTTCAGGAAGCTGGGCGTGCCCGTGTAGCCGCTGGGCGCCAGGTCCTGAATGGCGCGCACCTGCTGTTCGGTTTGGCCGGTGCCGCCCGGAAACACGGTGCAGCCCACGGCGTGCGCCGCCGTTTCCATCATGGAGCCGGCCGGCGTGAAGTGATACGAAAAGCAGTTGTAGGCCAGCTCACCGGCGCGAAATCCCGCTGCGTACAGAGCGCGGGCAAAACGCCAGTAGTCGGCGCGCGCGCTTTCCGGTTCATAGATGGGGCCGGGGGGGGGGAAGACGCGCATCGCCTCGCCCCAGCCGATGGCCGAGAAGCCGCCGAAGGTCTTGCCGGGGCCGGAGGGGGCGGCGGCGTCGTCGCGGCTGTGCTGCTGGCGTTCCAGCAGTTCATGCTTGCGCAAGACCGGCAGGCGCGCCAGCGCCTCGCGCGATGTAATGGTGGCGGGGTCGACGCCGCGCAGTTGCTCGGCAATGGCCGGCGCGCGGGCTATCGCCCGGGTAATCGCGGCGGGCAAGGCGGCCATCAGCTCGCGCTCGCGTTGCTCGGGCGCTCGGGTTTCCAGGACATCGAAAAACTCGGACATGGGATCGCACCCTCTCGTGTGCCGTACTGCGGTGTCGTTGCCGGCGGCGGCGCCGTGTGTGCCGGCGCGGCCGCTCCAGGGATCAGGCCAGCCAGCGTTTGCGGCGGCGGTAGAACTTGTTTTCGCGAAAGCTCTTGCGTTCGCCACTGGAAATACCCAGGTAGAACTCCTTCACGTCCTCGTTTTGGGCCAGGTCCTGCGCGGCGCCGTCCATCATCACGCGCCCGTTTTCCAGGATGTAGCCGTAGTCGGCATAGCGCAGCGCAATGTTGGTGTTCTGCTCCGCCAACAAGAAGCTCACGCCTTCGCGCTGGTTCAGGTCGCGCACGATTTCGAAGATTTCTTCCACGATCTGCGGCGCCAATCCCATAGAGGGTTCGTCCAGCAGGATCATGTTGGGGTTGGCCATCAGCGCGCGGCCGATGGCGGTCATCTGCTGTTCGCCGCCCGAGGTGTAGCCGGACTGGCTGGTGCGCCGCTGCTTCAGGCGCGGGAAGTATTGGTACACACGTTCCAGCGCCGCGGCGGTGTCGGCGCGGTTCATGTTGCGCGTGTAGGCGCCCGTCAGCAGGTTTTCTTCAATGGTCAGGTGGGCAAAGCAGTGCCGGCCTTCCATCACCTGCACGACACCGCGCTTGACCAGTTCCGAGGGCGACAGCCGTTCGATGCGCTGGCCTCGGTATTGGATATGGCCCTTGGTGACATCGCCGCGTTCGCCCTTGAGCAGGTTTGAAACGGCGCGCAGCGTCGTGGTCTTGCCCGCGCCGTTGGCGCCCAGCAAGGCCACGATCTTGCCTTCCGGCACTTGCAGGGACACGCCCTTGAGCACCAGGATCACGTGGTTGTAGATCACCTCGATGCCGTTCACGTCCAGCAGCACGTTGGGGGCGGCGGCGGCGTTGGGGGCAGCGGTGTTTGCAGCGTGTGTTGCAGCGGTCATGACGATTCCTGCGGCGTGGTGGGGGGGGGGGGGGCGCCAGGGC
>NZ_JBHFIZ010000038.1:242485-245571 GCF_057334535.1 Achromobacter colocynthidis | reverse complement strand
CCGCCAGGGCGCCCCCCCGGTTCACATCAGTTCTCGCAAGTGCGGGGCGTGATGTTCTTTTCCTTGGCGTACTTGGCCGCGGCTTCCTTGACCATCGGATCCAGGATGGCCTTATCGGACTGATACCAGTCAGACACCACCTTGAACTTGGCGCCATCCCACTGCACGATGCGAGCCCAGTCATCACCCATGTGGTTGCCGCACGAGGTCTTGACGGGACGCATGATCTGGCCGAAGCCCAGCTTGTCCAGCTTTTCCTGCGTCAGGTTCAGGTTTTCGAAGCCCCAGCGCACTTGCTCGGGCGTCATGGCCTTGCCCTTGCCGTACTTCTCTTGCGCCGCGCGGATCGCCTCGACTTGCAGCATGGAAATCATCATGCCGCGTGTGTGGGCGATGGTGTTCAGGGTGTTCTTGGCGGTCTTGTCCGCGCCCTGGCCCTTGTCATAGACGAACTTCTTCAGGTCGTCGTAGACCTTGTCGCTTTCGGCGCCGCTGTTGTGCACGGTGATGGCGTTGTAGCCCTTGGCGACGTCGCCCAGGTCTTTCACGTCGCCTTCAGAGCCGGCCCACCAGATGGCGTACATCTTGTCGCGCGGGTAGCCGCTGGCCTGCGCTTCGCGGATGGCGGTCGGCGTCATGATGCCGGCGCTCCACAGCAGCACGTAGTTCGGGCGTGCCTGGCGGATTTGCAGCCAGGTGGATTTCTGCTCAACGCCGGGGGCGGTGACCGGATACAGCACCAGCTCGAAGCCTTCCTTGGCGGCGCGCTTTTGCAGCAGCGGGATCGGTTCCTTGCCATACGGCGAGTCGTGGTAGACCAGGGCAATCTTCTTGCCCTTGAGCTTGTCCATGCCGCCTTCTTTCTTGGCGATGTCCTGGATCATCACGTCGGCGGCGGTCCAGTACGTGCCCAGCAGCGGGAAGTTCCACTGGAACACGCTGCCGTCCACCGATTGCGACAGGCCGTAGCCCATCGTTTCGACGGGTACCTTGTCCTGGATGGCCTTGTCGCTGACCGCGAACGTGATGCCGGTGGACTGGGTGTCGAAGCCCGAGGCCCCGGTTCCCTTGCCCTTCAGGCGTTCATAGCATTCCACGCCGCGATCAGTGGCGTAGGACGTTTCACATTCTTCGTACGTGATCTTGACGCCGTTGACGCCACCGTCGCGCTCGTTGACCAGCTTCAGGTAGTCCAGCTTGCCGTCGGCCCAGGGAATGCCCAGCGGCGCGAACGCCCCGGTGCGATACACCAGCAACGGAACGAACTGCTCTTCGGCCGCCATTGCCGGCGGGGCCACGGCGCCGACGGCGCCGGCTGCGGCTACCAATGCCGCCGCCAACTTCAGGTTAAGACGCTTCATCTCCATTTACCTCCTGCGTGGTGCTTGGGTCAGTAAACCCTGGGACACCGGGATTGGCCCGGTCTTGAGCCGGGTATTCAGGATTCCGGTCGCTGCGTTTGCACTGACGCGGCCGGTAATGATCAATACGGTCGTGATGCCTGCTTCCCTTAGCGGGGCCGCGGCGGATCCGGCTTTGCCGGTCCCCAGCGGGGCCCCCTTGAGGGGGAAGCGCCAACAGCGCTTCGGGGGTGGGTCACCTCCTTCAGTGCGGGAATGGCCAGATGCGGAGCTTTTCCTTGCCGATGCTCCACAGACGCGCCAGCCCATGCGGTTCCGCAATCAGGAAGAACACGATCAGCGCGCCGAACACCATGTGTTCGATGTGCGCGGCGGTGTCCACCGACAGGGGAATGCCTAGTGCGTGCGGAATGTTAGACAGCGCCACCGGCACCAGCACGATGAAGGCCGCGCCGAAGAAGCTGCCGATGATCGAGCCCAGCCCGCCGATGATGACCATGAACAGCAGTTGGAACGAACGGTTCAGGTCAAAGGCCAGCGGTTCCCAGGAACCCAGGTGGATGTAGCCCCACAAGGCGCCCGCCACGCCCACGATGAACGAGCTGACCGCAAACGCCGTCAGCTTCGCGTACATGGGCCGGATGCCGATGACCGAGGCCGCCACGTCCATGTCGCGGATGGCCATCCACTGGCGGCCGATCGCGCCGCGCACCAGGTTCTTGGCCAGCAGGCTGAAGACCACCACCAGGATCAGCACGAACAAGTACTTTTCCAGGGCGGATTGCACCGGCAGGCCAAAGGCCGTAAGCGGGGGCACCGACACGCTGCCCGAGGACGAGTAATTGGTGAAGAAGGGAATGCGCAGGAAAGCCCAGTCCACGAAGAACTGTGCCGCCAGCGTGGCCACCGCCAGATACAGGCCTCGGATGCGCAAACTGGGGATGCCGAAGATCACGCCCACCAGGGTGGCAAAGCACCCGCCCAGCAGAATCTGAAGAAGCAGCGGCATGCCGGGAAAGCGCACGCCGAAGTTCCAGGCCGCATACGCGCCCACCGCCATGAAGGCGCCGGTGCCCAGCGAGATCTGGCCGCAATAGCCAACCAGAATGTTCAAGCCCACCGCCGCAAGCGACAGGATCAGGAACGGAATCAGGATGGCGCGCAGCAGGTAGTCGGAAGACAGCGCCGGCACGGCAATGAACGCCACCGCCAGCAGCAGCCAGATGAAGATGCGGTCCTGGCGGATCGGGAAAATCTGCTGATCCGCCCGGTAGCTGGTTTTGAACTGGCCGTTTTCGCGATAGAACATGTTTTTATCCTAGAGGGCCTGGTGGTTTACACGCGGTCGATGATCTTCTCGCCGAACAGCCCTTGCGGACGGAACAGCAGGAACACCAGCGCCAGCACATAGGCGAACCAGATTTCGATACCGCCGCCCACGAGCGACCCCAGGTAGACCTCGGACAACTTTTCCCCCACGCCAATGATCAGGCCGCCCAGAATGGCGCCCGGCACCGACGTCAAGCCGCCCAGGATCACCACCGGCAACGCGCGCAGCGCCGCGGTGGACAGCGTGAATTGCACGCCGAACTTCGACCCCCAGATAATGCCGGCCACCAGCGCCACCAATCCGGCCACGCACCACACGATGACCCAGATACGGTTCAGCGGAATGCCGATGGATTGCGCGGCCTGGTGGTCGTCGGCCCCTGCGCGCAGCGCGCG
>NZ_JBHFIZ010000038.1:231012-242429 GCF_057334535.1 Achromobacter colocynthidis | reverse complement strand
GTCGGCCACTGCGCGCCGCCGCGGCCGGTGGACGTGTATTGGAAGAACAGCGCCAGCGTGGCGACCAGCAAGGCCGCGATGACGGCTGCGGTCAGGTCTTCCAGGTTGATCAACAACCCACCTTCAAAGACCGAGTCCAGGATCAGCAGCGGATCCTTGGGCATGCCCACGTTGATGGAATACACCGAACTGCCGAACGTGATCTGGCCCAGGCCGTCCAGGAAGTAGCTGATGCCCAGCGTCGCCATCAACAGCGTGGTGGCTTCCTGGTTGACCAGGTGACGCAGCACGTAGCGTTCGATGGCCACCGCCAGCACGAACATCACCATGGCGCTGACAATGAACGCCAGCACGTTGGCCAGGATCAGGTTGTCAAAGCCGAGCCAGCGCGGAATCCATTCCGAAAAGCGCGCCATAGACAAGGCGGCCACCAGCACCATCGCGCCCTGCGCGAAGTTGAAGACGCCGGATGCCTTGAAGATCAGTACAAAGCCCAGGCCGATCAGCGCATACATCATGCCGCTCATCAAGCCGCCAAATAAGGTCTCTAGAAAAAATCCCATGTCTGTCCGCCTTAGTGCGACACGCCGAGATAGGCGCGGATGACGTCTTCATTCGCGCGGACTTCGTCCGGGCGGCCATCGCCGATCTTCTTGCCGTAGTCGAGCACCACCACGCGGTCGGAAATATCCATGACCACGCCCATGTCGTGCTCGATCAGCACGATGGTGGTGCCGAATTCGTCATTCACATCCAGGATGAAGCGGCTCATGTCCTGCTTTTCCTCGATGTTCATGCCGGCCATGGGTTCGTCCAGCAGCAACAGGCGCGGTTCCATCGCCAGCGCGCGGCCCAGATCCACGCGCTTTTGCAGGCCGTAGGGCAGACGGCCCACCGGCGTTTTGCGATAGGCCTGGATTTCCAGGAAGTCGACGATGTTCTCGACGAATTCGCGGTGCTGGGTTTCTTCGCGTTCGGCCGGACCCAGGCGGAACGCCTGCGACAGCAGCCCGCACTTCATGCGCAGGTTGCGGCCCGTCATGATGTTGTCCAGCACGCTCATGCCTTTGAACAGCGCCAGGTTCTGGAACGTGCGCGCGATGCCCATTTCGGCGGCGCGCCGTGGGTTCATCTTCGAGAAGCGTTCGCCGCGAAATTCGATGCCGCCTTGCTGCGGCGTGTAGACGCCGTTGATGACGTTCAGCATCGAGCTTTTGCCGGCGCCGTTGGGGCCGATGATGGCGCGAATCTCATGCTCGCGCACGTTGAAGGAAATGTCCGTCAGCGCCTTCACGCCGCCGAAAGACAGGGAGATGTTCTGCATGTCCAGCATGACGTCGCCGATACGCTGGTCGCGGTCGTTGTTGCTCATGATCTCTACGCGGCTCGGGCTGTGATGGCGGGGAACGTCTTGACGGGTCGGATCTTCAGGTCGGCCGAGATCTTGCCGGTGCGTCCGTCTTCGAACTTCACTTCGGTTTCGATGAACTGCGACTGCTTGCCGCCGAACAGCGCGTCGATCAGCACGCCGTACTTCTGCGCAATGAACGCGCGGCGCACTTTGCGCGTGCGGGTCAGTTCGTCGTCGTCCGGGTCCAGTTCCTTGTGCAGGATCAGGAAGCGGCTGACTTGCGAGGCGCACAGTTTCGGGTCGGTGGCCAGGTCGGCGTTGACCTGCTCCACGCATTCCGCGATCAGTTGGTAGACCTCTTCCTTGGCGGCCAGGTCGGTGTAGCCCGCGTACGGCAGGCCCCGGCGCTCGGCCCAGTTGCCCACGGCTTCCAGGTCGATGTTGATGAACGCGCAGACGTCATCGCGGTCGGCGCCAAAGGCCACAGCTTCCTTGATGTGCTGGAAGAACTTGAGCTTGTTCTCGATGTACTTCGGCGCGAACAGGCTGCCGTTGGCCAGCTTGCCGACGTCTTTCGCACGGTCGATGATCTTCAACTGCCCGTCGGTATCCAGGTAGCCCGCATCGCCCGTGTGGAACCAGCCGTCGGCGCTGCGCGCCTCGGCCGTGGCGTCCGGGTTGCGGTAGTACTCCTTGAACAAGCCGGGGCTTTTCACCAGAATTTCACCGTTGTCCGCCACGCGGATTTCAACGCCTGCCACCGGCGGGCCGACGGTATCGTCGCGTACCTTGCCGTCGGGCTGCACGCACACGAACACCGACGTTTCCGTCGAGCCGTACAGCTGCTTCAGGTTGATGCCGATGGACCGGTAGAACACGAAGAGATCAGGGCCGATGGCCTCGCCCGCCGTGTAGGCCACGCGCACGCGGCTCATGCCCAGCGCGTTGCGCAAGGGGCCGTAGATCAGCGCATTGCCAATGGCGTAGCGCAGGCGGTCCCAGGCGTTGACGGATTCGCCGTCCAGGATCTTGGTGCCCACACGGCGCGCCAGATTCATGCAGGCGCCGAACAGCTTGCGCTTGATGTAGCCCGCGTCTTCCATGCGGATCATCACGTGCGTCAGCAGGCCTTCCAGCACGCGCGGCGGCGCGAAGTAATAGGTGGGGCCGATGTCGCGCATGTCGATCGCCACGGTGTCGGGCGATTCGGGGTGGTTGACGGTAAAGCCCGTGACCAGCAACTGCGTGTACGAAAACATGTTCTGGCCGATCCACGCGGGCGGCAGGTAGGCCAGCACGTCTTCCTGGTCGGTCAGTTTTTCCATGTCGGACACGGCGCGCGCGCGGTCGATCAGCGCATGGTGCGTGAGCACCACGCCCTTGGGCTTGCCGGTGGTGCCCGAGGTATAGAACATGGCGGCCGCGTCATGCGGCTGCACGGCGGCGATGGCCTGGTCCAGGTATTCGGGATGCTGCGCCGCGTACTCCTGGCCCAGCTTCTCAAGCTGCTCGTAGGATTGCAGCATCGGGTCCGAGTAATGGCGCAGGCCGCGCGGGTCGTCGAACACCACGTGCTTCAAGGCCGGGCATTGCTCGCGCACTTCCAGCATCTTGTCGACCTGTTCCTGGTCTTCCACGACGGCCACGCTGATCTCGGCGTCTTGCAGCACGTAGACCATTTCCTGCGCAACCGCGTCCTGATAGAGCGGCACGGGAATCGCGCCCAGCGACTGCGCGGCCATCATGGCCATATAGAGGCGCGGGCGGTTCTCGCCGATGACGGCAACGTGCATGCCGGGCCGTATGCCCAGTGACGCGAATCCGTTCGCAACATGGCGCACATGCGCCGCCACTTCGGACCACGTCAGGGTTTGCCAGATCCCCAGATCTTTCTCTCGTATCGCGGGCCGCGCCCCACGAACATTGGCATGCGCGAACAGCAGCGCTGGAAAGGTGTCCAGCGCCGCCGGCACCTGTGCGGATGCGGGCGATGAATGTGCCACGTTGTCTCCTCCGGTTTGGGCACACCGTGCCAGGCGCCGCGGGAGCGACTGTGGCGAGAAGGGGCTTGACCAGTTGGTTTTAGATTTACGGCAGGACTTAAGGTATAAGGTTGGGTTGCTACCAACTGTCACCATCGCGACATTCAAGGAACTTTTAGGGTATTCCCGATGCAGCTATCCGACTCCCTTCAACTTGCCGCGGCGTGGTTTCGCGTGCTCAACGCCGAGCAGCAATCGCGCGTCGAGCGGGACCTCTCTGTGCAGCAAGTCGTTGCCGGATCGATCATAGAGCGCAAAGGTGAACTCGCACAGGCTTGGATTGGCGTATTGGCCGGTTTGGTCAAGGTGTCGGTCGGCAACGCGGAAGGCAAAGTGGCGTCGCTGACCGGCGTGCCTGCGGGCGGCTGGATCGGCGAGGGCTCGCTGCTCAAGCGCGAAGACCGCAAGTACGACATCGTTGCGCTGCGTGATTCCGTCGTGGCGCGGCTGCCGGCCCCCACGTTCGACTGGCTGCTGGACACCAGCATTCCCTTCAACCGCTATTTGCTCCATCAATTGAACGAGCGCGTGGCGCAGTTCATCGGCAAGGCGGAGTACGACCGATTGCTGGACCCCGATGCGCGAGTAGCCCGCTGTCTGGCCGAGCTGTTCAACCCTTTGCTGTATCCCGGCATGGGCATGCGCCTGACCATTACGCAGGAAGAAGTCGGCTATCTGGCCCGGGTGTCGCGCCAGCGTGCCAACCAGGCGTTGCGCAAGCTGGAAGAGGCAGGCCTGCTGAATGTGGAATACGGCGCCGTGCGCGTGCTGAACCTGGATGGCTTGAAACAATACGGGTCGGACCGCACCCCCGTCGACGGCGAGCAAGCGGCCTGAACGCGCGGGGCGCGACATCTTTTAAAAAAACCCTTGACGTTAAATAGTGCGCTATTTAATATTGCACAATGAAATCTCGATCCAAAGCCAAAAGCGCATTCAATCCGCTGTTGCTGGACAGCCAGTTGTGCTTCGCCCTGTACTCGACTTCGCTGGCGATGAACAAGGTGTACCGCAAGCTGTTGCGCGGGCTGGACCTGACGTATCCGCAGTACCTGGTGATGCTGGTGCTGTGGGAAGGCGATGACATCACGGTGACGGATATCGGCGACCGTCTGTTCCTGGATTCGGCCACGCTCACGCCGCTGTTGAAGCGCCTGGAAGCGGCGGGTTTGGTGACACGCAAGCGCGCCGTGGACGATGAACGCCAGGTGATCGTCGGGCTGACGGAACAGGGTCGAGCGTTGCGAGAGCGCGCCGAAACCGTGCCGCATTCGGTGGCGGCCGCCGCGCAATGCACGCTGGACGAGGCGCAGGGCATGATGAAGGCGCTGCACGCATTGCGGGTCAAGCTGGTCGAAAGTATTTGAAGTGTGGGGTGATGCGTGTCATCATCCGGTCTAATAAGTAGTGCACGATATAGTTGTGCGCTACTTAAATAGCGAAATGGATTTGCAGGTTTGCAAGTCATCAGTAAACGCCGAAGCGGGAGGGCCCGCCAGGCCTGGCAGTTCAACTTTTATCCTACAAAGGAAACACACCATGTCTATCGAAAAAGTCCTGTATCGCGCCAATGCCACCGCAACCGGCGGCCGTGAAGGCCGTGGCGTCAGCGATGACGGCAACCTGGACGTCAAGCTGACCACGCCGCGCGAGCTGGGTGGCTCGGGCGCTGCCGGCACCAACCCCGAACAATTGTTCGCCGTCGGTTATTCCGCCTGCTTCCTGGGTGCCATGAAGTTCGTGGGTGGCCGCGACAAGATCGCCATTCCGGCCGATGTGTCGGTGAACGGCATTGTGGGCATCGGCGCCATCCCGACCGGCTTCGGCATCGAAGTCGAACTGAAGATCTCGCTGCCGGGCATGGATCGCGAACAGGCCGAAAAGCTGGTCGCCGCCGCGCACATCGTCTGCCCGTACTCGAACGCCACGCGCGGCAACATCGATGTGACGTTGACGATTGTCTGAGTCGTTAATGTTCGGCCGGTCAGTGTGATCGGGTCACGTTAATTCGTTCAGGTTGATCCGCTCACGTTGACCCCGTCACTTGATGGCGAAAGCGCCACCCCTCCTTCACAGGATGGGTGGCGCTTTTTTTGGTGGCGTTTCTTATACGCCCTTGACCACCAGGCTGATGGCCAGCCCGATCATGACCACGGCAATCACGCCATCCAGCACCCGCCAGGCCAAGGCGCTGGAGAAGAAGGGCGCGAACAGGCGCGAACCAATGCCCAGCACGGCCAGCCACAACAGGCTGGCGGTGAAGGCGCCGGCGGCAAACGCCATGCGGGCGTCGTCGAAGCCGTGGGCAAGCGAACCCACCACCACCATGTCCAGCCAGAAATGCGGGTTCAGCAGCGTAAAGCCCAGCGCGCCAAGCATCGCGGCACGGCGCGAGGGCGCCACGTCTCGCGCGGCGGCCAGGCCGCCCGTTGCCGACAGCGCGCGGCGCGCGGATTGAAGCCCGTACCAGGACAGGAACGCCACGCCGAACCACAGCACGGCGGTGGTCAGCCAGGGAAACCAGGTGGTCAGGGCTTGCAAGCCCGACACGCTGGCGAAGATGAACACGGCATCGATCAGCGCGCAGATGGCGACCACGCTGAGCAGGTGCGCGCGCATCAAGCCCTGGCGCAGGATAAAGGCGCTTTGCGCGCCCACGACCGCGAACAGGCCCAGCCCGGTGGCCGTTCCGCTGGCCCAGGCTGTAAGAAAGAGGGGGGATGTGGCGAACATGATGCAAATACCTATGACTGCAACGCCTGTGGCGGCGCTTTGATGTGGGTGCCGAGGTTGTCGTGCGTGGCGTGCGAGAGCGTCGCGCAGTTCGGCAATAGCGTATTTTCTCTTGCCCTACGAATGAAATACAGCTAATTTTCCTTCACTATATTAAGCAGAGCTAATCCATGAAAATCGACCACGGTAACCTGCGGGCGCTGGCCGCCGTCGTGCGCGAAGGCAGTTTTGAGCGGGCCGCGCTGTCCTTGAGCGTGACGCCGTCGGCGGTGTCGCAGCGCATCAAGGCGCTGGAAGACCGCATGGGCCGGCTGCTGGTCCAGCGCACGGTACCGGCCGCCGCCACGGCCGACGGTCAGGTGCTGGTGCAACTGGCCGAGCAGACGGCGCTGCTGGAGCACGACGCATTGAATCGGCTGGGCGTGTCCGACGACGACGTACCGCACGCCAGCATCCCCATCGCGGTCAATCACGACAGCCTGGAAACCTGGTTTGTCGAAGCCGCGCTGCTGTTTTCAACCCGCACGCGCGCCACCTTGGACATGCAGTCCGAAGACCAGGACCATACCGCCGCGTTGTTGCGCAACGGCTCGGTGCTGGGCGCGGTGACGACGCTGGCCGATCCGGTTCAGGGCTGTCGGATTCATTCGCTGGGCAGCATGCGCTACGTGGCCACGTGCACGCCCAATTTCCACAAGCGCTATTTCGCCCAGGGCGTCAACGCGCAGACGCTGGCGCAAGCGCCGGTTTTGGTGTTCAACCGCAAGGACGCCTTGCAGGCACGTTTTGCGCACAAGATCTCGGACCCGGCGCCCTGGCAGCCGCCTGTCTGGTGGGTGCCGTCCACGCGTGCGTTCGTGCAAGCCACGCTGGGCGGCCTGGGCTGGACCATGAACCCGCTACCGCTGGTGCAAGAGCATCTTGATGCAGGTCATCTGATGCTGCTTCGCGGCCGCGCCTGGGAAGATGTGCCGCTGTATTGGCAACATTGGCGGGTAAACTCCGAGGCGATGGAAGCCTTGACCGATTCGGTTCTGTCGGCCGCCCGCAGCTTGGTCCGGCGGCGTTAACCCACTAGGAGACACCCCCATGAACATCCGCAAATTCGCATGCATTGCCGCGCTGGGCCTGTGTACGGCCGGTTCGGCGTGGGCGAAGGACTATAAGGTTGGCCAGATCGAAATCGACGATGTCTGGGTGCGCGCGTCGGCGCCGGGTCAGTCCAATGGGGCGGGGTATATGGACATCGATAACGACGCCAAGACTGAAGACCGCCTGCTGTCGGTGTCGTCCGCCGCCGCCGAGCGCGTCGAACTGCACACCGTGCTGACCGAGAACGGCGTGTCGAAGATGCGCCAGGTGGAAGGCGGCATCGTGGTGCCGGCCGATGCCGAGGTCAAGCTCAGCCCGGGCGGCTATCACGTCATGTTCATCAAGCTGCGCGCGCCGTTCAAGGATGGCGCCACCGTGCCCGCCACGCTGAAGTTTGAAAAGGCCGGCGAAGTCGCCGTGCAATTCAAGGTCAAGCCGGCGTCGCACAATCCCGGCATGAGCATGAACCACGATCATGGCGCCATGAAGCACTAAGCGCGTGACGCTGGCGACGGAATAACAAGAATGGCGGCCTGATGGGCCGCCATTCTTTTTGCGCCGCCACGCTTTATGTGGCGGCCAGCGTCAAAATCAATACAAGCCTTGCTGGCGCATTGCGTCGGCAACCTTGACGAAGCCGGCGATGTTGGCGCCGTCCAGGTAATTGACGTATTCGCGCTCGCTGTGGCCGTGACGCACGCAGTTTTCGTGGATGTCACGCATGATGGCGTGCAGGCGCGCGTCCACCTCTTCGCGGGTCCACGACAGGCGCGCGGAGTTCTGCGCCATTTCCAGGCCCGACACCGCCACGCCGCCCGCATTGCTGGCCTTGCCCGGCGCGTACAGGACGCGCGCGGCGATGAATGCCTTGGCGGCATCCAGCGTAGCCGGCATGTTGGCGCCTTCAGCCACGCACAGCACGCCATTCTTGATCAGCGTTTGCGCGTCGGTCAGTTCCAGTTCGTTCTGGGTGGCGCAGGGCAGGGCCACGTCCACCGGCACATGCCACGGGCGCTTGCCCGCTTCGTACTTCAGGCCAAATTGCTGGGCATAGGTGTCCAGGCGGCCGCGCAGGTCGTTCTTGATGTGCATCAGCGCCACCAGCTTTTCGTGCGTGAAGCCGGCGTCATCAACGACGGTGCCGTTGGAATCCGACACGGTCACGACCTTGGCGCCCAGCGACATGGCTTTTTCGATGGCGTACTGCGCCACATTGCCCGACCCGGACACGGACACGCGCAGGCCGTCGAACGACTTGCCTACTCGCTTGAGCATTTCTTCGGCGAAGTACACGGTGCCGTAGCCTGTCGCCTCGGGGCGGATCAGGCTGCCGCCAAAGGTCAGGCCCTTGCCGGTGAAGACGCTGGCGGTTGAGTTCGACAGCTTTTTCATCATGCCGGCCATGAAGCCCACTTCACGCGCGCCCACGCCGATATCGCCGGCCGGCACGTCGGTGTCGGGGCCCAGGTGGCGATACAGCTCAATCATCAATGCCTGGCAAAAGCGCATGACTTCGGCGTCGGACTTGCCCTTGGGGTCGAAGTCGGACCCGCCCTTGCCGCCGCCCATGGGCAGCGTGGTCAGCGAATTCTTCAGCGTCTGTTCAAACGCCAGGAACTTGAGGATGGACAGGTTCACCGAGGGGTGAAAGCGCATGCCGCCCTTGAACGGGCCGATGGCCGAGCTGTGCTGGATGCGGAACGCGCGGTTCACCTGGGCCTGGCCCCGGTCATCGGTCCAGCACACGCGGAACTGGATGACCCGTTCCGGCTCAACCAGGCGCTCAAGCAGGGCGTGGTCGGCATAGTGAGGGTGCTTTTCGATGAAAGGCCACAGGCTATGCATGACCTCCTGGACGGCTTGCATGAACTCGGGCTGCTGCGGGTCGCGCGCGGCGACGCCACGCAGGAAGTCGTCCAGACTCTGCACTTTCAACATGATTTCCTCGGGGGTGCTACGAATGGGTGCGTTCTGCGCCATTGTGGGGCGCGGATTAATTATTCTGGTGCATAAACAGCACCGTCATGGTGCGCAAGTGTATGGGAAATTTGTTGCCCTGCGCAAAGGTGCCAGAACGTCTTAGTGCGTTGAAAAGAAAGCGTATTTTCTTTTCATAAAATGGGGACGCATGTATAGAGAAATGCGGTCTTGGTGCGGGAAAATGGCCGGAATTTCAGGGCAGGCGTTGAATTTGCTGGGGATTTTAATGTGTCCCCGTTTTTTGGCAATTGAGGTGGAGATCTGGAATCGCCCTTAGACCCCGCAAACAAAGGGGTTTGCCGCCAAGTCACGGGTTGATAACCGCCTGACGGATAGGTCATGCGTCCCTAATTATATTTTTGATCGGAACGTGATGCCTGCCGCCCGTGGTGCCGGTCGGCACCGGCGGACGCGCCGCGCGCGCCCGCCTTTACCTATCAAAGCGTGGTGTCGTAATCGATCGTCAACGGCGCGTGGTCGGAAAAGCGCTCGTCCTTGTAGATGGCCACGTTGCGCGCGCGGGCGGCAATACCGGGCGTGGCGATCTGGTAATCGATCCGCCACCCGACGTTCTTGGCCCAGGCCTGGCCACGGTTGCTCCACCAGGTGTATTGGTCAGGGCGGTCATCGATGGTGCGGAAGACGTCCACGAAGCCGCGCTTGTCGAAAACATCGGTCAGCCACGCGCGCTCTTCGGGCAGGAAGCCCGAGTTCTTCATGTTGCCCTTCCAGTTCTTCAGGTCGATTTCCTTGTGCGCGATGTTCCAGTCGCCGCAGATGACGAATTCGCGGCCGGTGGTTTTGTGCTCGTGCATCAGGGCGTCGATCCAGGGGGCGAAGCGGTCCAGGAATCGGTACTTGGCCTGCTGGCGTTCGTCGCCGCTGGAGCCCGAGGGCAGGTAGGCGCTGACCACCGACAGGTTCTTCCAGTCAGCGCGGATGATGCGGCCTTCGGGGTCGAATTCTTCGCAGCCCAGGCCGATGTTCACGCGCTCGGCGGCGTTGCGCAGGTAGATGCCCACGCCGCTGTAGCCCTTTTTCACCGCGTGGTGGAAGTGGCCGGTATAGCCAGGCGGATGACGCAGGTCGTCTGTCAGGTCCGACTCGGCGATCTTGATTTCCTGAAGGCAAAGTATGTCCGCCGCATGCTTTTCCATCCAGGGTTGCAGGCCCTTGCGGAAGGCCGAGCGGATGCCGTTGAGATTAATCGACGTGATGCGCAGCAAAGCGAAACTCCTGTAGAGCGGCCGGGGGGCCGGAACAATGCCAGGAATTTAACCGACTCGGCGCCGGGGGCAGGGAATAGCCCCGACAACGGATAAAATGCGGGGGTTTGCCATTCACCGGACCCACTCGCATGCCCGCCGCCACTCCTGCCACGCCATCTTCCGCCACGCCTCAAGAATTCGTCCGCTTCGCCCTTGATGAAGGCGTGCTGCGCTTTGGCAGCTTCAAGGTCAAATCGGGTCGGATCAGCCCGTACTTCTTCAATGCCGGCCTGTTCAACAGCGGCCGCGCGGTCGGCAAACTGGCGCAGTTCTATGCGCAGGCGCTACTGGACTCCGGCGTGCAGTTCGACATGCTGTTCGGCCCGGCGTACAAGGGCATTCCGTTGGCAACCGCGACGGCGGTAGCGCTGGCGGGCCACCCGGCGATGGATGGCCGCAACGACGTGCCGTTCGCCTACAACCGCAAGGAAGCCAAGGACCACGGCGAAGGCGGCACCTTGGTCGGTGCGCCGCTCAAGGGCAAGGTCGTCATCATCGACGACGTGATCACGGCGGGCACGTCAGTGCGCGAATCGGTGGAAATCATCCGCAACGCGGGCGCCGAACCGGCCGCCGTGCTGATCGCCCTGGACCGCATGGAACGCGCCGGCCCGGATGACGCGCTGTCCCCCCATTCCGCCGTGCAGGACGTGGCCAAGACGTACGGCATTCCGGTGGTGGCGATTGCATCGCTGTCAGACATCATGGCCTTGCTGGAAGACGACGCGTCTTTCGCGGAAAACCGCGATGCGGTACAGGCGTATCGGACGAAGTACGGGGTGAAGTAAGCGGTTTGGATGGGCACCGGGCCGCTGCCCCGCGCCCGGTCATCCATAGCGCGCCACGGGCTCGGCGATGCCTGCGGCACTTCGATGTAGTCAGACATTGGGGATCTCCGATCAAGAATTGGTCATCCCCATTCTTGGCAAAAGAAAAGGGGCGGCAATGTGC
>NZ_JBHFIZ010000038.1:132888-230945 GCF_057334535.1 Achromobacter colocynthidis | reverse complement strand
ATGGGGCCGCGGCCTTTGGTCGGACTGATCCCTGGCGTGGCTATCAGCCGCCCAGCTTTTCCTTGAGCAGGTCATTCACTTGTTGCGGGTTGGCCTTGCCGCGTGCGGCCTTCATGATCTGGCCTACCAGCGAATTGAACGCCTTTTGCTTGCCGGCCCGGTACTCTTCCACGATGGCGGGGTTGGCGGCCAGCACCTCGTCGATCATGGCGCCGATGGCGCCCGTGTCGCTGATCTGCTTCAGGCCGCGTGCGTCGATGATGGCGTCGGCGTCGCCGCCGTTTTCACCGGCCCACATGGCGCCGAAGACTTCGCGCGCGATCTTGTTGGAGATCGTGCCGTCGATGATGCGGCTGATCAGGGCGGCGAGCGCGGGTGCTTGCACGGGCGAATCGGCGATGCTCTTTTCGTCCTTGTTCAAGGCGGCGGCGACTTCGCCCATGACCCAGTTCGCGGCCAGCTTGGCCTGGCCCGCCGGCAGCGCGTTGGCCACCGCCTGGAAGTAGGCGGCCAGATCGCGGCTGACCGTCAGTTGGGCGGCATCGTAGGCGGGCAGGCCGTATTCCGATTCAAAGCGGGCGCGTTGCGCGGCCGGCAGTTCGGGCATGGCGGCGCGCACTTCATCGACCCAGGCGCTGGAGATCACCAGCGTGGGCAAGTCGGGGTCGGGGAAGTAGCGGTAGTCGTGCGCGTCTTCCTTGCTGCGCATGCTGCGCGTTTCGTCGCGGTCTGCGTCGTACAGGCGCGTTTCCTGCACAACCGTGCCGCCGTCTTCGATCAGTTCGATCTGGCGGCGCGCTTCGTAGACGATGGCGCGTTCCAGGAAGCGGAACGAGTTGACGTTCTTGATCTCGGTGCGGGTGCCGAATTCTTTTTGGCCGACCGGGCGCACGGACACGTTGGCGTCGCAGCGGAACGAGCCTTCCTGCATGTTGCCGTCGCAAATGCCCAGCCACACGACCAGGCTGTGCAGCGCGCGTGCATAGGCCACGGCTTCGGCGGCCGAGCGCATTTCGGGCTCGGTCACGATTTCCAGCAGCGGGGTGCCGGCGCGGTTCAGGTCGATGCCGCTGGCGGGCGAGCCGTTGGCCAGCGTGAAGTCGTCGTGCAGCGATTTGCCGGCGTCTTCTTCCAGGTGGGCACGCGTCAGGTTGACGGTTTTTTCTTCTTCGCCGACAAAGAACGACAGCGTTCCGCCCACCACGACGGGCAGTTCGTACTGGCTGATCTGGTAGCCCTTGGGCAGGTCGGGGTAGAAGTAGTTCTTGCGCGCAAAGACCGAGCGCGGCGCGATGGTCGCGCCGACGGCCAGGCCGAAGCGGATGGCGCGTTCAGCCGCGCCCCGGTTCATGACGGGCAGGCTGCCCGGCAAGGCCAGGTCCACTTCATTGGCATGCGTGTTGGGCGCCGCGCCGAATTGCGTGCTGCTGCCCGAAAAAATCTTGGAGTCGGTGGAAAGCTGGGTGTGCGTTTCCAGGCCGATGACGATTTCCCAGTTCATTATCTGTAGTTCCAATCAGTAGTGCCGCGGCTGCGGGGCCAGCGGCGCCGGGCCGCCCGAAACGCCGGTAGTCTCCAGCAGGGACCGCGAGCGCAAGGGGCGTGGGGGCATCATCACAGCGGGGACCGCTTGTGCCAGTCGGTCACTTGTTGGTAGCGGTCGGCGATGGCCAGGAGCCTGCCTTCATCGAAGTAGTTGCCGATGATCTGCAGGCCGACCGGGCGCTTGCCGTTGTCGCCGCCAAAGCCGCAGGGGATCGACATTGCCGGCAAACCGGCCAGGCTCACGCCCAGCGTGTAGACGTCGGCCAGCCAGTCGGCGGTGGGGTCGTCGCGGTTGTCGCCGATGTTCTTGGCGACCGACGGCGTGACCGGGCCCATGATGACGTCGCATTGGCCGGCGTAGGCGCGCTGGAAATCCTGCGCGATCAGGCGGCGCAGGCGTTGTGCCTGTAAATAATAGGCGTCGTAGTAACCGTGGGACAGCACGTACGTGCCGATCAGGATGCGGCGCTTGACCTCGTCGCCGAAGCCTTCGGCGCGCGAGCGGCTGATCATCTCGTTCAAATCGCCGTATTGCTCGGTGCGGTGGCCGTAGCGCACGCCGTCGTAGCGGGCCAGATTGCTGGACGCTTCCGCCGGGGCAATGACGTAATAAGCCGGGATGGCCAGTTCCGTGCGGGGCAGGGAGACCGGCACGCGAACGGCGCCCAGCGCTTCGAACTGGGCCAGCGCGGCTTCCACGGCGGCGGCCACATCGGCCGCGAGACCCGCGCCGAAATATTCTTCGGGCACGCCGATGCGCAGGCCCTTCAGGGGCTGGCTGCCGGCGGCATCAAACTTTCCTTGCGCGGCGTCGAAGTCGCGGCGGACGCGGCCGGGCTCGTTCACGGCGGCATCGCACTTTTCCAGGCTGGTGGCGTCGCGCGGATCAAAGCCGCTGATGACGTCCAGCAGTTCAAGCAGGTCGCGGCTGCTTTGCGCCAACGGGCCGGCCTGGTCCAGGCTGGATCCGAAAGCCACCATGCCATAGCGCGACACGGTGCCGTAGGTGGGCTTGATGCCGCTGACGCCGCACAGCGCGGCGGGCTGACGGACCGAGCCGCCGGTGTCGGTGCCGGTGGCGGCGGCCACCAGGCGCGCGGCTACGGCGGCGGCCGAGCCACCCGACGACCCGCCCGGAACGGCGGCGTGGTCCCAGGGGTTCTTCACGACGCCGTAGGCGGAATTCTCGTTGCCGGAGCCCATGGCGAATTCATCGCAGTTGAGCTTGCCGATGGACACGGCGCCGGCGGCGCCCAGGCGCTCGACCACGGTGGCGTCGAACGGGCTGACGTAGCCGTCCAGCATCTTGCTGCCGGCGGTGGTGCGCCAGCCGCGGGTCACGAAAGCGTCTTTGTGGGCGATGGGCACGCCGGCCAGCGGCCCGGCCGAACCGTCGGCCAGGGCGGCGTCGGCGGCGCGGGCCTGGGCCAGCGTCAATTCAGCGTCAATATGTAAAAAGCAATTCAGGCCGCTGGCCGCATCGGCGGCCGCCAAGGCGCTTTGCGCCAGTTCGACGGCGCTGACCTGGCGTTGGGCGAGGGCCGCGCGCAAGGCGGCGATCCCCTCGAATTGGGTATGCAAGGCAGGTTTTGTCATGGCTTAGTCGAGGACTTTAGGAACCAGGAACAAGCCTTCCTGGGCGTCGGGGGCATTGGCCAGCAGCGCTTCGCGGCGCGCTTCCGAGCTGGCCTCGGTCACGGCGTCTTCACGCAAGCGCAGCACAATGTCCTCATGGGCGGACAGGGGGTGGGCCAGCGGTTCGACGCCTTGGGTGTCGACGGACTGAAGCCGTTCTATCAAGTGGAGAATGCCGTTAAGCTCCGCCTGCGCAAGTGTGCGCTGGTCGGGGGTCAATTCGATCCTGGCCAGCCGGGCAATGCGGGCCACATCTGTGTCATTAAGCGCCATAGGGATTGCAAAATCGATAAGCGAAGGCCGAAGGGCGGGACTGGGCAGTATGCATGCGCCAAACCCGTTACAAAGCTTGAATAGCCTGCATTTATGCGCTATTTCCGGTGAAATTATAAGTTATGATTCACGGTTTAATCGCCGTGATGACAGGCGGACCCGACCTTTTTCGGGCCATACGCCCCCCGGCATGAACCCAATTCCCCCCAGAATTTAGCTGAGCTCCCATGTTCGGATTCCTGCGCAGTTATTTTTCCAGCGATATGGCGATCGACCTCGGTACCGCCAATACGCTGATTTACGTCCGCGGCAAGGGCATCGTGCTCGATGAGCCCTCCGTGGTCGCAATCCGTCATGAAGGCGGGCCTCACGGCAAAAAGATCATCCAGGCCGTCGGCCACGAAGCCAAGCAGATGCTGGGCCGAGTTCCCGGCAACATCGAGGCCATCCGGCCCATGAAGGACGGCGTTATCGCCGACTTCACGGTCACCGAACAGATGCTCAAGCAGTTTATTCGCATGGTGCACCCCCGCAACATGCTGGCGCCCAGCCCGCGGATCATCGTCTGCGTGCCTTGCGGTTCCACCCAGGTTGAACGCCGCGCCATCCGCGAATCGGCCTTGGGCGCGGGCGCGTCCCACGTCTTCCTGATCGAAGAACCCATGGCCGCGGCCATCGGCGCCGGCCTGGCCGTGTCCGACGCCAGCGGCTCCATGGTCGTCGACATCGGCGGTGGCACCACGGAAGTGGCGGTCATCTCGTTGGGCGGCATGGTCTACAAGGGTTCCGTGCGCGTCGGCGGCGACAAGTTCGACGAGGCCATCGTCAACTACATCCGTCGCAACTACGGCATGCTG
Source organism: Achromobacter colocynthidis (assembly GCF_057334535.1). Lineage (NCBI taxonomy): Bacteria > Pseudomonadati > Pseudomonadota > Betaproteobacteria > Burkholderiales > Alcaligenaceae > Achromobacter > Achromobacter colocynthidis. The sequence continues at coordinate 226,635 of NZ_JBHFIZ010000038.1, read as the reverse complement.
ATCGGTGAACCCACGGCTGAATTGATCAAGAAGGAAATCGGTTCCGCATTCCCGGGTTCCGAAGTCCGCGAGATCGAAGTCAAGGGCCGCAATCTGGCCGAAGGCGTGCCGCGCAGCTTCACGGTCTCGTCCAACGAGATCCTGGAATCGCTGACCGATCCGCTGAACCAGATCGTTTCCGCCGTGAAGATCGCACTTGAACAAACCCCGCCGGAACTCGGCGCCGACATTACCGACAAGGGCATTGCCCTGACCGGTGGCGGCGCGCTGCTGCGCGATCTTGATCGCCTGCTGCAGGAAGAAACCGGCCTGCCCGTCGTGGTGGCCGACGATCCCCTGACCTGCGTCGTGCGTGGTTGCGGCGAGGCGCTGGAACACCTTGAGAAACTGGGCGCCATCTTCATCAACGACTAATACCGCCCGCCAGCCCGGAGCCCCGCTTTTTTCCGGCTCCGGCCGCTGCGGGGGCTACGGACGCGGGCGTCCGGGCTGAGATTCATGCAACGACAAGGGACCCCCCCCCTATTCAGGCGCGGCCCACCTGCGGAGGTGCGGCTGGTCGTTCTGGTCGTCCTTGCTTTGGTTTTGATCATCATGGATTCGCAATGGCGCATGCTGGAACCGGCGCGCCGTACGATTGCCGTGGCGCTGTACCCGTTCCAGCGCGCCGTCATGGCGCCGCGCGATCTGGTCCAGCAGGTCAACGAGTGGGTCAACGCGGCCAACCTCATCCGCAGTGAAAACGAAGCCTTGCAGCGCCAGCGCATCGAGCTGGCGCAAGTGGCGTCGCACGCCGCGCAACTAGCAGCCGAAAACGCGCAATTGCGCCGCCTGCTGGGTGTGACCGATACCGTGGCGCAATCGGCCGTGGTGGTCGAAGTCATGTACGAACCCACCAACGCCTTCACGCAACGGCTGGTGTTCAACAAAGGCAGCAAGGCGGGCTTGGCGCCGGGCATGCCGGTTATCGACGAAGGCGGCGTGGTCGGCCAGATCGTGCGCGTGACGCCGATGACGGCCGAAGCCGCCCTGGTTACCGACGAGCAAGTGTCCATTCCCGTGCAATTGCTGCGCAACGGCCTGCGCCTGATTGCGTTCGGCGGTAACTCCCCTGGCAAGATGGAAGTTCGTTACCTTGCCGCCAATGCCGACATCAAGGAAGGCGATACTATCGTCACCAGTGGCGTCGGCGGCCTGTTTCCCGCTGGCCTGCCCGTGGCCAAAGTGACTTCGGTTGAACGCGACACCGCTTCCGGTTTCGCCCGCGCCGTATGTGAACCACTGGCCCACCCCGAACGCTATCGCCACTTCCTGGTCTTGCAGGTGGATGTGGCCCGCGCCGAGTCCAACCGTCAGGAGGTCGATTCCGGTGGATCGGACTAACCAATCGCAACCCAGGCGCCGCCTGGGTACGCCCAGCAACGTACACCCCGACCGCCTTTCCGGGCCGGCACACGGCGTGTTTGTCTGGGGGACAGTGCTGCTGGTGTGGCTGGTGTCGTTGCTGCCTTGGCGGCTGTGGCAGGGCGCGCCCGACGTGCTGCTGCTGATCATCGCCTTCTGGTGCGTGCACGAACCGCGCCGCGTGGGTCTCTTCACGGCGTTCTTCTTCGGCTTGCTGATGGACGTGCACGACGCCGGCCTGCTGGGCGAACATGCCTTGTCCTACACCCTGGTCGCCTACGGCGCCGTGGTGCTGCATCGTCGGCTGCAACGGTTCGATCTCTGGAGCCAGGCGATGCACATGCTGCCTGTGTTCTTCGTCGCCCGTTTCCTGACGCAGATCATCCACGCCTGGCTGGCGGGAAAGTGGCCGGGCTGGGACTGGTGCATCAGCGTGGCCATCACGGCCGCCTTGTGGCCGTTGGCGGGCTGGGTCCTGCACCTGCCGCAGCGTGGCGCCGACGACGCTGAATCCTCCTCCGCCTGATGGCGGCGATGCCTGATGTTTGAATTCAAGAAAACCGGCCAGCAGCAAAAGCAGCGCTTCCGCCTGCGTGCCTGGGTGGGCGGCGTGTTCGCCCTGGTGTGCTTCGGCGTGCTGATCGGCCGGTTCTGGTATTTGCAGGTTGACCGTTACGAAGGCCTGTCCGAACGCGCGGACCGCAACCGCATCGCAGTGGTGCCGATTCCGCCGCGGCGCGGCGAGATCCTGGACCGTAACGGCGAAGTCCTGGCGCGCAACTACCGCACCTATACGTTGGAAGTGGTGCCGGCCCATGCCGGCAACATGAACGAGCTGTTCGAGCGCCTGACCGAAGTCGTCTACATCAGCCCGGCGGATCAACGGCGCTTCAAGCGTCGCGCGGCGGAATCCAGCCGCTACGCCAGCCTGCTCTTGCGCAACAACCTGAATGACACCGAGGCGGCGTGGTTCGCCGCGCACGCTTTCCAGTTCCCGGGTGTGGAATTGCGGGCGCGCTGGGTGCGCGAATACCCGCAAGGCGTGTCGGCCGCGCACGTGGTCGGCTATATCGGCCGCATCGCCGAAGGCGACAACGAAGAGCTGGAGCGTACCGGCCAGTTGGGCAACTACCGCGGCACCGACGTCATCGGCAAGAAAGGCATCGAAAAGACCTGGGAAGAGCAACTGCATGGCCGCACCGGCCTGGAAGAGGTCGAAGTCACCGCCGGCGGCCGTCCCATGCGCACGCTGCGGCGGATTGATCCGGTGCCGGGGTCGGACATCATGCTGTCCATCGACCTGGGCCTGCAGAAGGTGGCCGAAGAAGCCTTCGGGACGCAGCGCGGCGCGTTGGTCGCCATTGACCCGGACACGGGCGAGGTGCTGGCCTTTGTGTCGCAGCCCTCATTCGACCCCAACCTGTTCGTGGACGGCATTGATGTCGATAACTGGCGCATGCTTAACGAATCGCCGGACCATCCGCTGATCAACCGCCCGCTTTACGGCACCTACCCCATCGGCTCCACCTACAAGCCGTTCGTGGGCCTGGCCGCCCTGGAACTCGGCAAGCGCCGCGCAACGGACCGTATCTCGGACCCCGGCTACTACGAATTCGGCGGACAGAAGTTTCGCAACGCGGGCGGCGCGGCCTACGGCATGACGGACATGCACAAGGCCATCGTCGTGTCGTCCGACACGTACTTTTATTCGCTTGGCCCCGAGATCGGCGTCAACGCCTTGCATGATTTCACCAAGCAGTTCGGCTTTGGCCAGATCACCGGCATCGACCTGGAAGGCGAAAAGCGCGGCGTGTTGCCGTCCACCGACTGGAAGCGCGCCGCCTACAAAGACAAGGACCGCCAGCGCTGGTACGCGGGCGAAACCATTTCGGTGGCCGTGGGCCAGGGCTACAACTCCTTTACCCTGCTGCAACTGGCGCAGGGCACGTCGACCTTGGCCAACAATGGCCTGTTCCGCCGCCCGCACCTGGTGCACGCGGTGCGCGACTCGCGCACGGGCGTCGCCAAGCCCACCGTGTCCGTGCCCGACTACCGCATCCCGCTCAAGCAGGCCAACGTGGATGTGATCAAGAACGCCATGGCTGACGTGGTGCGCTCCGGCACGGCACGCCGCGCGTTCGCCAACACGCCTTACCAGGCGGCCGGCAAAACCGGCACCGCCCAGGTGTTCAGCCTGCGCGGCGGCCATTACCGCGCCAGCGCCATCGACGAACGCCTGCGCGACCACGCGCTGTTCATGGGCTTCGCGCCGCTGGAGCATCCCCGCATTGCCGTGTCCCTGATTGTCGAGAACGCCGGCTGGGGCGCCAGCGTGGCCGCGCCGGTCGCGCGCAAGGTCTTCGACTATTGGCTCGCCAAAGACCGCCAGGACCACATCGTGCGGCCCGATCGCGGCGCCCCCCTGGCATCCGTCGAAACCATTACCGACGAAGTGGTGCGCCAACAATGAAACGCCTTGGCCTCATCCTGCTACGCATTTTCACGGCGTTCGACTGGCCGCTGCTGGCCATCCTGATGATGTTCGCGGCGCTGGGCCTGACCGTCATGCATTCGGCGGTAGGTGGCACCGACTGGCGTTTCGCCGAGCAATCGCGCAACTTCATCATCGCGTTCTTCGCGATGTGGACCATGGCGCTGATTCCACCCAAGTGGCTGATGAAGCTGGCCTTGCCGTTTTACGTGGTGGGTGTGGTGTTGCTGCTGGGCGTGGAGTTCTTTGGCGAAACCAGCAAGGGCGCGACGCGGTGGCTGGATTTGGGCGTCACCCGGATCCAACCGTCCGAGATGATGAAGATTGCCGTGCCGATGATGCTGGCTTGGTATTTCCAGCGCCACGAAGGCGCCGTGCGCATCCGCGACTTCCTGGCCGCCGCCGCGATGCTGGCCGCGCCTTTTGGGCTGATCGTGTTGCAGCCTGACCTGGGCACGGCGCTGTTGGTGTTCGGCGCCGGCTTTTTCGTGATCTATTTCGCGGGCCTGTCCTTCAAGCTGCTGGTGCCGGTCATGCTGGCCGGCATCATCGGCATCGGCACGCTGGTGTACTACGAAGACCAGCTTTGCGAACCGGACGTGAACTGGGTCGTGCTGCACGACTACCAGAAACATCGCGTCTGCACGCTGCTGAATCCCAGCTCCGACCCCTTGGGCAAGGGGTTCCACACCATTCAATCGATGATCGCGGTGGGCTCGGGGGGCGTGTACGGCAAGGGCTACATGAAGGGCACGCAGACCCATCTGGACTTTATTCCCGAACGCACCACCGACTTCATCTTCGCCGTCTACGCCGAGGAATTCGGCCTGTATGGCGGCATTGCGATCCTGGTGCTGTACGGCCTGATGATGGCGCGCGGCCTGACGATTGCGTCCCGCGCATCATCGCAGTTCGGCCGGCTGCTGGCCGGCGCGCTGACGATGATGCTGTTCATCTACGTGTTCGTAAACGTCGGGATGGTGACGGGCATCCTGCCGGTTGTAGGCGTACCCTTGCCCTTCATGAGTTACGGCGGGACCGCGCTATTCACAATGGGCATCGCGTTCGGCATCATGATGAGCATCAGCCGACACAGATCCACCAAAACCTGACACCGCGCGCCCCTCCCTCAAGGCAACGCCTCCGGCACCCCCAAATCCGTCGCCAGCTTCGTCAACCCGTCCCAGATCCGGCTGTCGAACTCGACCGAATCCGCATTCACCGCGCGATTCCGGGCTTCATATTCCCCCGGATACTGCACGGCCTCCACACCCGGTTGCGGCTTGCAGGCGTGCAAATAATCGATGAACGCACCCACTTCCATCGACCGCCAGTCCGTATTGAAGTCCACCTGCGGATCCAGCAGCAGCGCGAACATATTGTTCGTGGCTACGCCGTTGCGCGGGTGTTCGGGCTGAATCGTGCCCCCGCCCGACAACACTCCCGCCAGCAGTTCGGCCACCAGGCCCAGCGCGTAGCCCTTGTGGCCGCCAAAGGGCAGCAGGGCGCCCGGCGGATCGGCGAACAGCGCGTTGGGGTCCGTCGTGGGGTTGCCGTCCGCGTCGATCAGCGAGCCGGGCGGCGCCTGTTCGCCCTTGGCCGCCAGCACCCGCGCCTTGTTCACGGCGATGGAGCTTGTCGCCATGTCCACGATGAAGGGCGGGCGTCCGCCGGGCAGCGGGCCCGCAAAGCACAGCGGATTGGTGGTCAGGCAGGCCTGCGCGCCACCAAACGGCGCCACGGTGGGCGCGCGATTGATCACGTTGGTGAACGCCAGCAGGATCAGACCCTTGGCCGCCACCATTTCACCAAAGTGGCCCATGCGGCCCAGGTGATGGCTGTGGCGCAGGGTCACGATGCACTGCCCGTGTTCCTGCGTGCGCTCGATGGCCTTTTCGATAACGACCTTGCCCACATATTGGCCCAGGCCGTGGTGGCCGTCGTAGGCCAGCATGGCGCCGCGGTCATTGACCAGCTCTGGGCGGCCGTCCGCCTGCGCCAGCCCCTGGGACAGCACGCGGCGATAGTTCGTCAGGATCGACAGGCCGTGGCTGGTGTAGCCGACCCGGTCGGACTCCACCAGGTGTTCGGCCACGTCGCGCGCGATGTCTTCCGGCACGCCTTGCGCCATCAGCACGCGGCGGCCGTATTCATTGGCTTGGGCTAAAGAGAGTTTCATGATGCGTACTCCTTACAGCCAGCCGAGCCAGCGCCAGTAGGTCATGCCCATCAGCAGCATCAGCAGGTAGCCGACGATGGTGACGATGATGCCGACTTTCGCGAACTGCTTGGCGTTGAAGGTTTCCGTACCCAGGCACACCATGTTCTGCGGCGCGTTGATCGGCAGGATGAAGCCGTAGCTGACGACAAAGCCCAGCAGCATCGTCATGCCCAGGCGGCTGAAATCGCCGGGCAGCGTGGCCAGCACCGAGATCAGGATGGGCAGCATGGCCGAGGTCAGCGCGGTGGCGCTGGCAAAACCCAGGTGGATGACGATCAGGAACGCGGCAAGCACGGCGAAGATAGCGAGCGGCCCAAGATGGTCCAGCCCGGTGTGCGCAACCACCTGGTTGCCCAGCCATTGGCCGGCTTGTGTGGTCAGCAGGGCGGTGCCCAGGCTGATGCCCACGCCGAACACGATCACGGTGCCCCATGGAATGCGCGACTGCACGTCTTTCCACGTCATCACGCCAAAGCGCGGCAACAGCAGCAAGACCAGGCCGAAGTAGGTGGTCGACGTCGTGTCGAACTTGTGCAGCTTGCCTTCGGTTGCCCAGAACAGCAGCAGCATCAGCGACACACCCATCAGGCGCTTTTGCGCGCCCGTCATCGGGCCCAGTTCAATCAGCGACTTTTCGACCGCTTCCTTGCCCCCGGCGATGCTGTCGCTTTCCGGCGGCAGCAGCTTCAGCACCACGACGATCAGCACTGCCGACATGATCAGCGACCACGGGGCGCCGGCGATCAGCCAGTCCGACCACGCCACGCGCTCGCCCAGCATCTTTTCCATGAAGCCGACGGTCAGCAGGTTTTGCGCGGCGGCGGTCTGGATACCCACGTTCCAGATGCTGGTGGCTTGCGCCACGATGATCATGATGCCGGCCGCGATGTTCGAGCGCTTGTCCACGCCGAAGGCGGCGATGACACCCATCATGATCGGCACAACGGCCGCGCTGCGCGCGGTGGCGCTGGGCACGACCAGGCTCAGCACGATCGTCACGGCGATACATCCGATCAGGATGCGGCGCGTGCTGGTGCCCACCCGCGACAGCGTGACCAGCGCAATGCGCCGGTCCAGCCCGGTGAAGGTCATGGCGGCGGCAATGAACAAGGCGCCGGTGACCAGCGCCAGCGCCGAGTTGGCAAAGCCCGTCAGTGCCATGCTGATGGCGGCCGACGTCCCGTACAGCACGTTGGGGTCTTTGATTGTCGGAGCCGTGCCCAGCAGGAAAGCCATCAGCGTCGTGATCATGATCGCGCTGGCTTCGTAAGACACGGCTTCGGTAATCCAGACCACCACGGCGAACGCCAGGATAGCCAGCATGCGGTGGCCCGCAACCGGCAGGTCGGCGGGCAGGGGCATCATCAGCACGCCGATCATCACCAGAACGCCGGCGATGAGTCCGATGGGTATTTTTACTTTCTTGGGGGCTTGCGAGGCAGGGACAGCGGCTGGCGCGGTCATATCCATCTCCGGTTGAGGTCAAACCGCCGACACACTTCCCGCGAGCACGGGTTTATTCAATTCGATGTGTCGACGCTACAGGACGATCGTGACGGCATTGAGGAAAACCCGCATTGATGTGGATCAAGCTGATGGAAATCTGGGCTTGAGCAAACCCATCCGGGGCATTATGCTCGACCGCCCTTGTGGGTCGCAAGCAAGGACTGTTGCATGAATGCACACGAATTGTGCCAGCGCCCTGCGGCGTTGGCTCCTGATTTTTACTTGAATTCGTTCGTGTTATGCCGCTAATGAGCGGCGTCGCTCAACCCAGCGCCAGGCGCAGCTGCTCATCCAGGTGCAGCGTCGGCGCCACGCGCCCGCCGCTTTGCGCATAGCGCAGCCAGCGGCCCAACACCAGATGCGTCAGCAGGCTGGCGTGCGCGGCCACATTGGCGTCCGCCGGCAGGCCGCCATCCGTGATGGCGATGCGCAGCGACTGCTTCAACGACGTTTCGATCCGGTCGTTGATATGGTTGATGCGCTCTTGCAGCCGGTTGTCTTCCGTGACTAGCGCGTCGCCGGTCAGCACCCGCGTCATGCCCTTGTTGCGCTCGGAAAACGTCAGCAGCATGGCCACGGTCTTGTGCGCTTGCGGCACGCCGTAGGGTTCCATGGTGGCAATCTGATTGACCAGCGTGAAGATGCTGGTTTCGATGAACTCGATCAGCCCTTCGAACATCTGCGCCTTGCTGGCGAAATGCCGGTACAGCGCGGCTTCCGACACTTGCAGGCGCGCGGCCAGCGCGGCCGTGGTGATGCGGGATGCGTGCGGTTGCTCCAGCATCTCGGCCAGGGTCTGCAGAATCTGGGTCTTGCGCTCGCCGGGTTTGCTCGCCATGGAAGGGACTGCTCTCGCGCAGGCTTGGACGGTGAAGGGAGGGGGAGGAGCGCGCCGCTATCCCCGCAGGGGACGCCGACGTAACAACAAATCACTGACGGAGTTTACCCGCAAGTCGACATAGGGCGGACGATGTGATTGGCCGCGCGAAAAGGGCGTGCCGGGGTGATACACGTGCACCGTGCGCACGCCCACGCGGCGCGCGCCGCGCAGGTTGGCCAGCGTGTCTTCGACCAGCACGGCACGGTGGGCGGGCACGCCTTCGCGGGCCAGCACGTAGCGCAGCAGCGCGGGCGACGGCTTGGGCCGGAATTCACCGTGCAGTTGCATGTGCTCGATGGCCCACAGGCTGTCAAACTGGTTCAGGATGCCCAGGCGTTCCAGCACGGAACGCGCATAGCGCAGCGGCGCGTTGGTCAGCAGCACCTTGCGGCCGGGCAGGCGGCGCAGCTTGTAGGCCAGCGCCTTTTCGCTGCGCACCAGCGGGTTGACGTCGAAGTCGTGGCTGCGGTGCAGGAAGTCGTGCGGGTTGACGCCGTGGTGACGCACCATGCCGATCATCGTGGCGCCGTAGCGGTGCCAGTATTGCCTGCGCAGATCGTTGGCGGTGTCGATATCTACATTCAGCGCCTCGGCCACCGCCATGGTCATGCCCAGGTCTATCTTCGGAAAGATGGCATGCGAGGTATCGTGCAGCGTGTTGTCCAGATCGAACAGCCACAGGCGTTCGGAAACGCCCGTGGCCACGCGGCGCGAGCGGCGCAGGCGCACCGCCGGCCGTAACAAGAGGCGCTGTGCTCGCATCAATGCGAGCTGATCATCGTGCCCACGCCTTGGTCGGTCAGGATTTCCAGCAGCAGGCAGTGCGGCACGCGGCCGTCGACGATGTGCACGGAATTCACGCCGTTCTTGGCGGCGTCCAGCGCCGACGAGATCTTGGGCAGCATGCCGCCCGAGATGGTGCCGTCGGCGAAGAGCTCGTCGATGGTCTGGGCCGACAGGCTGCGCAACAGCTTGCCCGCCTTGTCCAGCACGCCCGGGGTGTTGGTCAGCATCAAGAGCTTTTCGGCGCCCAGCACCTCGGCCATCTTGCCGGCGACGACGTCGGCGTTGATGTTGTAGGCGGTGCCGTCTTCGCCATAGCCGATGGGCGAGATCACGGGAATGAACTGGTCGTCTTGCAGGGCCTTGACCACGGCAGGCTCAACCAGCGTGATGTCGCCCACGAAGCCGATGTCGATCGGTTCGGCGGGGTTGTCCTTGTTGGCCATCAGTTTTTTCTGGGCCTGGATCAAGCCGCCGTCCTTGCCGGTCAGGCCCACGGCCTTGCCGCCGACCTCGTTGATCATCATGACGATGTCTTGCTGGACCTGGCCGCCCAGCACCCATTCAACCACTTCCATGGTTTCGGCATCGGTCACGCGCATGCCCTGGATGAAGGTGCCTTGCTTGCCGATGCGGCGCAGCGCGTCGTCGATCTGCGGACCGCCGCCGTGCACCACCACCGGGTTCAGACCCACCAGCTTGAGCAGCACGACGTCGTGCGCGAAGCTGCGCTGCAAGCGCTCTTCCGTCATGGCGTTGCCGCCGTACTTGACCACGATGGTCTTGCCGTGGAATCGTCGGATATACGGCAGTGCTTCAGACAGCACAGCGGCTTTGACAGCGGGGGACGAACCGGCAGCAGGGGCGGGGGTGTCGGTCATGGCAGCTAAGTCGGCAAATAGATATGAGTGGTTAGAAAAAATGCCTGCACAACATCGCGTTCGGAACGCGGTAGCGCAAGCATACGACGGATTGTAGTACCCCCGCGTTTCATATGCCTAAAACCCATGTTCATATGCCCGACAAATAACCGGCATTCAGGTAAATTGGGTGCGTTTTCCAGACAGCGGAGCCCCGCACAAGGGGGTGAATCCGGCTCGCTGAGAATCAGTCCCCTATTTTCATCCTATAAAAGAGGCAACACATGCGTTTGAACTTCGTCCGGTCTGCCCTGGTGGCATCGGCCTTCCTGGTGGCGGCCCATGCCGCCCATGCAGAAAAAGTGGTGGTGGGCGCGACCCAGGTTCCCCACGCCGAAATCCTGGAAGTGGTGAAACCGCAGTTGGCCAAGCAGGGCGTCGAGCTCGACATCAAGGTGTTCAGCGATTACGTGCAGCCCAACCTGCAATTGACGGACAAGCAGTTGGACGCCAACTTCTTCCAGCACAAGCCGTATCTGGATTCGTTCAACAAAGACCGCAAGGCCACGCTGGTGCCGGTAGCGCTGGTTCACGTTGAGCCCTTTGGCGGGTATTCCAAGAAGATCAAGAGCCTGACCGAGCTCAAGGACGGCGCCACGGTCGCCATCCCGAACGATCCGTCCAACGGCGGCCGCGCACTGGTACTGCTGCAAAAGCAGGGCGTGATCAAGCTGAAGGACCCGTCCAACATCCTGGCCACCGCGGCCGATGTGGTCGAGAACCCCAAGAAGCTGAAATTCCGCGAACTCGAAGCCGCGATGCTGCCGCGCGCGCTGGACGATGTGGACCTGGCCTTGATCAACACCAACTACGCGCTGGAAGCCGGCCTGGTCCCCACGAAAGACGCGCTGTTCATCGAGGGCGCCGATTCGCCCTACGCCAACATCCTGGTCACCCGTTCGGACAACAAGGACGCACCCGGCATCAAGAAGCTGGTGGATGCGCTGCATTCGCCGGACGTGAAGAAATTCATCCAGGAAAAGTACAAGGGCGCGGTGATTCCGGCGTTTTGAGCCTGGCAGATCCCGCTTGATCCGGCTGATTCGGTCGGGCAAAAATAAAACCGCCCTTTGGGCGGTTTTGTTTTGGGAGCGGGAAACGGAGCAACCGGAGAAACGCGCAGGCAACCACACGCGCAAACCCAGCGCGATCAGCCTGCCGCCAGCGCCTTTTCCACGGTGGCGTGGAATTCGGCCACGTCGTATTCACCCAGATAGCGTTTGATGATGTGACCCTGCTTGTCGATCAGGAAGGCGGTGGGGGTCAGCCGGATGTCGCCGAACGCGCGGGCGATATCGCCCTTGGTGTCCAGCGCCACCGGGAACGGCAGCTTGCGCTGTTCAGCGAAGTTCAGCACGAAGTTGGGCGGGTCGTAGTTCATGGCGACCGCCACGGCTTCATAGCCCTTCGCGGCGTATTCCTTATAGGCGGCGATGGCTTCCGGCATCTGCTTCACGCAAGTCACGCAGCTGGTTGCCCAGAATTTGACCAGCACGACCTTGCCGCGCAGGTCCTGCATCGAAAAGGTTTTGCCTTCCAGCGTGGTGAAGGTGACGTCGGGCGCGGTCTGGGCAGGGCGCCAGACGAACCAGGCGCCGATACCTACCGCCACCAGGACGGCCAGGGCTACGATGGCTTTTTTCATTTGATGGGCATTGCTTCAACGCCATTGCTCGTGCCGGCCGCGTTGTTGTCGCTGGGTGCTGCGCCGGCGCCGCTTTGAATAGGCGCTTTGGTTTCTGTGGAGGCGTCCCGGGTGCTGCTGTTGGACAGCCGGATCGCTTCTTCGCGGCTGATGGTCTCGAACAGTTTAACCACCTTGACCACGCCACCGACATCCGCCGTGGCGTTGGCCGCGTAGTCGCCTTCGGCCTGGGTCAGCTTGCCCATCAGGTAGACGACGCTATTGTCGGTCGTCAGTGCAATGGTGCCGGACGGCACGTACTTGGTGTTGATCAGCGCGGTCTTGACCTTGGACGTCAGCCACGTGTCGTTCGAGCGCGTGCCGAACGAGGCGATGGGGCCGACATTCAACTGGTTGATCACCTGTTTGACGTTTTCGATGCCTTGCGCAATGGTGGTCGCTTCGGCTTTGGCCTGCTCGGAGGGCACGTCGCCCGTCAGCAGCAGGTGCCCGCCATAGGCCATGGCGTTGACGCGGGCGGTGTCGCCCAGCTTTTGCGAGATCTGGCTTTGCGCCTTGAAGGCAATGTTCTGGTCTTCAAGCTGGACACCGGAGGTGCGGCGGTCGGTAACCACGACCGCCGTGGTGGCGGCCGCGCCGCCCACGATCAGTGGCGCGCAGGCCGACAGCGACAGCGCGGCGGTGGACAGTGCCGCCGCGAGCATCAGGGGGCGAACTGCGGTTCTGACGTCAGAAATCATTCGGTGTCTCCAAGCAGAAGAGCGTCGATGCCGTCGCACAGCGCGTGCAGCAGCAGAATATGGACTTCCTGGATCCGCATGGTGCGGTCGCTGGGAACACATAGATGGACGTCCATGGGCGTGATGAGTTCCCCCATGACGCCGCCGCCCTTGCCCGTCAGGGCCAACACGTGCATTTCGCGGGCGCTGGCGGCTTCCATGGCGCGCACCACGTTGGGGGAATTGCCGCTGGTCGAGATGGCCACCAGCACGTCGCCGGCCTGCCCGAAGGCGTTGACCTGGCGTTCATAGATTTCATCAAAGCCGTAGTCGTTGCCGACGGCGGTGAGAATCGAGGTGTCGGTATTGAGCGCGATGCCCGCCAGGGGCAGGCGCTCGCGTTCGAAGCGGCCCACCAGTTCGGCGATGAAATGCTGCGCATCGGCGGCCGAGCCACCGTTGCCGCAAGCCAGAATCTTGCCGTTGTTCGCCAGGGCGCCGAATAGAACGTCGACCGCCACTGCCAGCGGTTCCGCCAGGACGTTCATACTTTGTTCGCACGCAGCCATGGCGTCGCGAAAGTGCGACGTCATACGAGAGGTCATATCCATGGGCGCGATTATCTCACGGGGCCGTCGTGCCGTTCTGTCCATGCGTAACGACTGTGCGGCACATCGTTACCGGCGTGTCCGGACCCTGCCTGCGCATCGGGCTACGGCAGCACAAACGCGCCGCGCAGCCACTGCGGATGGCCGGCGTCGAACACCACCGCGTCAAAGCGGGCGGGGGGGGCCACCCCCTGCCAATGCCTCCGCGCCAGTTCCGGCAGCCAGTGCGCGGCCGCGCGGGCCAGCCGAGCCTGTTTGTCGCGGCCGATGCTTGCCGCCGCGCCGCCGTAGCGGGTGTGTGCGCGGGCGCGCACTTCAACGAAGACCAGCGTGTTGCCGTCGCGCATGACCAGATCGATCTCACCGGCCCGTGTCCATAGATTGCGCGCCAGCAAGACCAGGCCGCGGGCTTGCAGCAGCCGCAACGCGGCGTCTTCGTGGTGGTCTCCCCGGCGCTGCATGGGCGAGCGCCGCACCGGCGTGTCGCCAGGGGCGGGCGGCGGCCGGCTGCGACGCCGCCGTTTGTCCGCGCGACGCCGGGCGGCCAGCGCCAGTTCGCAGGCCAGGCGCAAGGTATCGTCCGTCATGCAGGCTCCGAAGATGGCGGGGATTGGCGGCTACACTGACATGGTTTTCCGTGTCAGTAGGCTGCAATGAATCAAAATGTCTCACCCCCGCCCGGTGGCGATGCCTGGAGCCGCGTAGCCGACCGCGTGGCGGGGCAGCATTGGCCCGCGTCGACGCTGTACGTCGTGGCCACGCCGATCGGTAACCTGGGCGACTTGGGGCTGCGGGCCTGGCATGCCCTGCAACGCGCCGACGTGATCGCCGCCGAAGACACGCGCGCCAGCCGCACCTTGCTGGACGCCTGGGGCGTCAGCACGCCGCTCATGGCCGCGCACCGCCACAATGAAGCCACCGCCGCACAAGCCATCTGTGAACGCCTGGCCCAAGGCCAGCGCGTGGCGCTGGTGTCGGACGCGGGCGCGCCCGCCGTCAGCGACCCCGGCGCGCGCGTGGTGCGCGCCGTGCGCGAGGCCGGTTTCGCGATCGTGCCCGTGCCCGGACCCAGCGCCGTCATTGCGGCGCTGATGGGCAGCGGCGTTACCACCGACGAAAATCCCGCCTACGCCTTTGCCGGTTTCCCACCGCCCAAGGCCGTGGCCCGCCAGCGCTGGCTACGTTCGTGGTGCGCCTTGCCCGCACCCGTGGTGATGTTTGAATCCCCCCACCGGCTGGCCGCCACGCTGGCGGACCTGCTGGAAGTCTGCGGCCCCGATCGGCAACTGACCGTGGCGCGCGAGCTCACCAAGCGCTTTGAAGAAATCGCCACCATCACGATGGGCGAAGCGGCGGCCTGGTTGGCTGCCGACGCTCACCGCGAACAGGGTGAATTCGTGCTGATCGCGCATGCCGCCGTCGAGCAGGAAATCGACGTGGACGCCGATCCGCGCACCGACGTGTTGCTGGACGCGCTGTTGGAATCGCTGTCCGTGCGCGACGCCGCGCGGGTCGCCGCCAAAGTCACGGGCCAGCCGCGTGACGTGTTGTACAACCGGGCGCTGTCGCGCAAGAAGTCGGCGGAGTAAGCCATGGCGTACCCAACAATCGTGTCGAAAAAACCCGCCGATCCGCTGGAACCCTTGGCCTACCGCGACATGCCTACCCCCTTGGGGGAGCTGCGTCTGGTCGCCAGCCCGAAAGGCCTGCGGGGCGCCTGGTTCACGGACCAGGAATCGCTGCCGTCGCCTGAAGGCTGGACGCACACCGATGCCGATCCCATCCTGGAGCAGGCGCGGCGCGAACTGGACGAATGGTTCGCGGGCAAGCGCCGCGCTTTCGATGTGGCGCTGGACCCGGTCGGCACCGCGTTCCAACACAAGGTCTGGCAGTCATTGTGCGCGCTGGATTTTGGCAAGCTTGCCAGCTATGGCGATCTGGCCCGCAGCGTGGGGCGGCCCAAGGGCGCGCAGGCGGTCGGCGGCGCGGTCGGCCGCAACCCCATCATCATCATCATTCCCTGTCACCGCGTGATTGGCGCCGATACCTCGCTGACGGGGTTTGGCGGCGGGCTCCCGCGCAAGCAGGCGCTGCTGGCCCACGAAGGCAACCGCTATGTCAGCCGCAACCCGCGCGCGCGCCGCGTCTGCGACGGGCAAGCCGAGCTGCCCTGGTGAATCTGCCTTGGTAAAGCTGCCTTGGTAAGCCCGAAAGCCGCCCGCGTTTACTGCGTGGCGATGCTGGGCAGGATGCCGATGCGGTCGGATACGACCGGCACTGCGTTCAACGCGCTCTGGCGGTCGGGGTACGGGCCGATTCTGACCCGGTACAGGTTGTTGGATTGATCCACCTGGGCCGGCGGTGCGCCCGCCGCGCTCAGTTGCGGATTGATGCGGGCAACCAGCGATTGCGCATTGCCGGCCTGGCTGAATGCGCCCACTTGCAGATAGACATTGCCGATGCCGGCTGCCGGCGCCTGGCGTACCGGGGCCGAACCCGCGGCGGGGCCGGGCAAGGGTTCTGCCGTCAACGCCACCGGCGCGGCGCTCAACGGCGCCTGGACGGGCAAGGAGCCCGTGGCGGAATCGGGTTCCGGCGCCGCGGGCGTTCCTTGCGAGGCCAGGCGTCGAATCTCTTCCTGCGGAATGCTCTCGACCACAACCTGCCCGCTACCCGGTCCGATGATGCCCAGCTTGTAGGCGGCCACGTAGGACAAATCCATGATGCGGTCGCTATGGAACGGCCCACGGTCATTCACGCGCACGATGATCGTCTTGCCGTTGACCAGGCTGGTGACGCGCGCATAGCTGGGAAGCGGCAGCGTCGTGTGGGCCGCCGTCATGGCGTACATGTCGTAGGACTCGCCGATAGACGTGGAATTGCCGTGGAACTTCTTGCCGTACCAGGATGCCAGGCCGCGTTGCTTATACGCTTGGCCGCTGGTGTCCGGCACGTAGCGCTTGCCGAAAACCACATAGGGCCGGTTGGCGCCGCTGGCATAGGGTTCGATGCGGGGCACCGCGTCCGGCACCTGATCCAGGTTCGACGGCGGGTTGGCGTCCGGGCCGTCGTCTTTGTAGTACCCGCCGCCCTTTTTGCGTCCCCCGGTGGAAGAGCAACCGGCCACGGCAATGGCCAGCAACAGCATCAGGATCAGGCGTAGCGGGCGAGACAGGGTCATGCGGATTCGGTGGGCAATTGGTTTCGGTGGCGCACCAGCAAGGGGTCGTGGTCGGCGAAGCGCAGCGCCAACTGCTCCACCACATAGACCGAGCGGTGCTGGCCGCCCGTGCAGCCGATTGCCACGGTCAGGTAGTTGCGGGTGTCCTGCGTGTATTGCGGCAGCCAGCGGTTCAGGAAGCCGGCGATGTCGTCGACCATCTGCCCCACTTGCTCGTAACCGGCCAGCCAGGTGGCAACGGGTTCGTCGCGGCCGGTCAGCGGCCGCAGGTTGCGGTCGTAATGCGGGTTGGGCAGGCAGCGCACGTCGAACACCAGATCGGCGTCGCCGGGAACGCCGCGCTTGTAGGCGAAGGATTCGAAGGTCAGCACCAGCGGCGCGCGGTCGGCCTGGATCAGGTCGCGGATCCAGGCGCGCAACTGGCCCGGGGTCAGGTCCGAGGTGTCGATCACATGTTCCTGCTCGCGCAGCGGCGCCAGCAGTTCACGTTCCAGCGCAATGCAGTCGGCAAGCGAAGGCGGCGTGCCCCCGCGTTGCAGGCGATCGGTAAGAGGATGGCGGCGGCGCGATTCCGAGTAGCGCTGCACCAGCGTCGAGGTATTGGCGTCCAGGAAGACCACGCGCAGGCTGGTGCCCATGGCGCGCAACGCGGTGACCACGTCGGGCAGTTCGGCAAGTTCGCCGGGCGAGCGGACGTCGATGGCCACGGCCACGCGCTCCAAGCCTTCGTCGCGTGCGTTGGCGATGAATTCGGTCAGGAAGCGCACCGGCAAGTTGTCGACGCAGGTGTAGCTGGCGTCCTCAAGCATGCGCAAGGCAACTGATTTTCCCGAACCTGAGATACCGGTGACTAGGACGACTTTCAACATGGACATGATTGTGGCACGCTTTTCCAGGACGATGCAGGCGGGATGACATCTGATATGGCCGTAAATCGGGAATCTGCGCCTGTACCCTTTCTTGCCCCATCGCTTAAGCTTACGGGCCGGATACTTGATCGACTCACTGACCAGCCCCGCCGTCATGCTTTCGGGGGATAGGAATTCGACCTAGATGTTAGCGCTCATTTCCTTTCGTAGTGTTTCACTGCCGCGGTTTGGGGCGATTTTCCGCGTGTTGGCGGCGGCTGCTGTTGTCTTTACGACAAGCCCCCTGAACGCGCAGCCAGCGGCGCCCGCCACGTCGGCTTCCGCCGCCGCCAGCGCGAATCCCGATGCATCGACGCTTGATACCTTGCAGCCCGACACCATGGCGGCCCGCGTCGCGGCCTGTACCGCCTGCCATGGTGCGCAGGGCCGGGCCGGCGCCGACGGCTACTACCCACGCCTGGCCGGCAAGCCGCAGGAATACCTGTACCACCAGTTGCTGAATTTCCGCGACGACCGCCGTCAGTACCGGCCCATGTCGCATCTGCTGGCGGGTCTACCCGACGACTATCTGCGCGAGATGGCCGCGTATTTTTCCGAGCAGCATGTGCCCTATCCGCCGCCGCCGCGCGCGGAAGTTTCCAGTGCCACGCTGGAGGCCGGCCGCAAGCTGGCCTTGCAGGGCGACGCGGCTCGTGGCCTGCCTGCCTGTGCGTCCTGTCACGGCGCCGCGCTCAGCGGCCTGATGCCCGCCATCCCTGGCTTGCTGGGTTTGCCGCGCGACTACATTGGTTCGCAGATCGGCAGTTGGAAGACCGGGCTGCGCCGCGCCGCCGCGCCGGACTGCATGGCCGACATCGCCAACAAGCTCACCCCTGTCGACATCGGCGCCCTGGCGGCGTGGCTGTCGTCACAGCCCATCACCGAGCCCTATGCGCCTGAAAGCGCGGGGTCGCTACGCTTGCCCGCGGAATGCGGCAGCCAGGCGCAACGCTGATCCGGGGGCCATGATGAAACTGCTGAAGAAAATCCTGACTCTGGTGTTGCTGGCGTGTGTCGTGACGGTAGGCGGCATGGTTTGGCTGGGCACCCGCGACGACACCAGCACGGGCCCCGCCGCCACGGCGGACGCGGGCACGCTGGTCGAGCGCGGCCGCTATCTGGCGCTGGCCGGCAACTGCATGGCCTGCCACACCAGCCGGGGCGGCAAGGCGCTGGCGGGCGGCACGCCGATCCCCACGCCATTCGGCACGGTGTACGGTCCGAACATCACGCCTGATGAAAAAACGGGCATTGGCACCTGGACCGCCGACGACTTCTGGCAAGCGCTGCACAACGGTAAATCCAAGGACGGCACGCTGCTGTATCCGGCCTTCCCCTACACCGAATACACCCGTGTCACGCGGGCCGATGCCGACGCCCTGTACGCCTATCTGCGCAGCGTGCCGCCGGTCAGCCAGCCCAATCGCCCGCCCGACATGGCGTTCCCCTACGACCAGCGCGCCTTGCTGGTCGCGTGGCGTGCGCTGTACTTCAAGCCGGGCGTTCAAGAGGCCGACGCGGGGCAATCGGTGCAATGGAACCGGGGCCGCTATCTGGTCGAAGGCTTGGGGCACTGCGCCGCCTGCCATACGCCCCGCAACAGTCTGGGGGCCACCCGATCGTCCGATGCGTTCACCGGCGGCATCATTCCCGTGCTGGATTGGTATGCGCCGCCGCTCACCAACGATAGGCAGACCGGCATGGGCCGCTGGACGGCGGCCGACATCGCCGCCTTGCTCAAGACCGGCATCTCGGCCCATTCGAGCGCCAGCGGTCCGATGGCCGAAGTGGTGCTGGGCAGCACGCAGCACCTGACGTACGACGACGCGCTGGCGATCGGCGTCTACATCAAGTCTCTGCCGGCCACGCCGGCTTCCACACCGCGCTCAACGGCGGCGGCTGCGCCCGCGGCAATGGAATTGGGCAGCAAGATCTATCGCCAGCATTGCGCGCAATGTCATCAGCCGCAAGGGCAGGGCAGCGGCACCGCGTGGCCGGCGTTGGCGGGTAACCCGACGGTGACGGCGCCGTCGCCGGTCAACGCCATACGCATGGTGCTGGATGGCGGCTATGCCCCCGCCACGGCCGCCAATCCCCGGCCCCATGGCATGCCGCCGTTTGGCCAGATGCTGAACGACAGCGACATCGCCATGCTGGTGTCCTACATCCGCAATAGCTGGGGCAACGAAGCGGGCGGCGTCACCGCGCTTGAGGTCAAGCGGGCGCGCGCGTCGTCCACCTTGAACTAAGGCCGGCTAGCGCCGCGCGGTAGACCGCGCGCGGGCCTGATGCTGATGCGCCAGGTCACCCAGCACGCGGATCGCCTCTTCATGGGCTGCGTCCCAGGGATGGCCGTAGTTCAGGCGCAGGGCGCTTGTGAACTGGCTGCTGGCCGAAAAAATCGGCCCTGGCGCCACGCTTACGCCGTGCGCCAAGGCCTCGCGATGCAACGCCAGCGCGTCCACCGCCGCGGGCAGTTCCACCCACAGGAAGAAGCCGCCTTGCGGGCGAGTCACGCGCGTGCCAGCGGGAAATGCATGGGCGATGGCATCAGCCATGCGTGCTTGCTGCGCGTGCAAGGTCTGACGCAAGCGGCGCAGATGGCGGTCGTAGCCACCTTGTTCCAGGTATTCGGCGATGGCGCCTTGCGCCGGGCCCGAAGCGGACAGCGTCGATGACAATTTCAAGCGCTCTACGCGCCGAGAGTATCGGCCCGCCGAGGCCCAGCCGATGCGGTAGCCAGGCGCCAGGCATTTGGAGAACGACGAGCAATGCAGCACCAGCCCATCTTTGTCGTAGGCCTTGGCCGGCACCGGCCGCACGGCGCCGTAATACAGTTCGCCGTACACGTCGTCTTCGATCAGCGGGATGTCGTGGCGGAGTAATAGCTCAACTAGTTGCCGCTTCCTGTCTTCCGGCATCAGGCTGCCCAGCGGGTTCTGGAACTGCGTCATCAGCCAGCAAGCCTTCGGCGCGTGCCGTTTGATGGCGGACTCCATGGCGTCCAGGTCCACGCCGGTACGCGGATGAGTCGGCACTTCCAACGCCTTGAGGCCCAGGCGCTCCAGCGCCTGTAAGGCGCCATAGAACGTGGGCGCCTCGACCATCACGATGTCGCCGGGTGCGGTGACGGCCTGCAGGCACAGGTTCAGTGCTTCCAGCGCGCCGTTGGTGATGACGATGTCGCTGGCGGGCACGTTCATGCCGCCGATCAGGTAGCGCAGCGCAATCTGGCGACGCAGCGCCGGGTTGCCGGGGCTCAGGTCTTCGACCGTATCCAGCGGATCCTGGCGTTTCAGGTGCGCGGCCATGGCGTGCGCCAGGCGCGGCAGCGGGAACAGCAGCGGGGAAGGAAAGGCGGATCCCAGTGGCGTCACGTCGCGGTTGCGCACGGAGTCCAGGATGTCGAAGATGCGCTCGCTGATGGCGAGTTCGGTTGATTCGCCGTCTGGGCTGGATGCGCCGGGTTCGGGTGGCAGCGATTCGGCGGGGGCGTGCACGTAATAGCCCGAACGCGGCTGGGCGCGGATCAGGCCGCGCGCTTCAAGTAGGTAATAGGCCTGGAATACCGTCGACGGGCTGACGCCCCGCGTGGCGCAAGCATGCCGCACGGAAGGCAGCTTGTCGCCGACGCGCAAGACGCCGTCGCGGATCGACTTGGCGATCTCGCCGGCCAGGGTTTCGTACAGGCTCACGGTGCCGCAAGGCGACGCGCGTTCACTTGCTGCTTTGGAGGATAGCCATGGCCTGGCGTTCCATGAACTCGCCCAGCGTATCGATGCCGCGCAGCTTCAGTATGGTGTTGCGCACAGCGGCTTCCACCAACACGGCCAGATTGCGGCCGGCTGCCACTTGCAGCATCACCTTGCGCACGGGCAGGCCCAGCATGTCTTGCGTGATGTCTTGCAGCGGCAGGCGTTCGAACTTGTCTTGCGCGGTGGCGCGCACCAGATGCACGATGAGCTTCAGGCGCATCTTCCGGCGCACGGAGGTCTCGCCGAAGATGGTGCGGATATCAAGCAGCCCCAGGCCGCGAACTTCCAGCAGGTTCTGCAGCAGTTGCGGGCAGTGGCCTTCGATCATGTTGGGCGCGGTGCGGGAGAATTCCACGGCGTCGTCGGCCACCAGGCCGTGTCCGCGCGAAATCAGTTCCAGCGCCAGTTCGCTCTTGCCCAGGCCCGATTCGCCAGTGATCAACACGCCCAGGCCCAGCACGTCCAGGAACACGCCATGAACGGTGGTGGTGGGTGCCAGCTTCTTGCCCAGGTAGATGCGCAGCAGGTCGATCAGTTGCGCGGCCGCCACCGGAGTGGACAGCAGCGGCACCTGGTGCTGGTCGCATTGGTCCACGAGATCTTGCGGGGGCGTCAGGCCGTCGGCCAGCAGAATGGCGGGCACGCCGCCAATCAACAGCTCGTCCATGTGGTGCATGCGGCGGCGCAGGTCGAAGCGGGTGTAGTACGCCAGCTCTTCCTGCCCGAACACCTGGATGCGGGACGGGTGGATCAGGTTCAGGTGGCCAACCAGGTCGGCGGCCGCCATGCCGTCATCGGGAATGGCGCGGTCCGCGGCGCCTTGGCCGGATATCCAGTTAAAGGGGATTTTGTCGGCGTTGTCGTCGACGAGTTCCTGCACCGTTAGCATGGCTGCGTGTCCGCGAGGGTCAGAGTTTGCCGGTCGTGAGCATTTTGTGGACGATGGCCGGATCGGGCTCGGTGGCCAGCGCTTCACGCAATGCCTTGTTCGACATCAGTTGCGCCAGTTCGGCCAGGATGTCCAAGTGCTGTTGCGTGGCCGTTTCCGGCACTAGCAGGCAAAGCAGCATCGACACCGGTTGCCCGTCGGGCGCGTCGAACGAAATGGGCTGGGCCAGGCGGATGAATGCCGCCAGCGCCTGCTCCAGTCCTTTCACGCGGCCATGCGGAACGGCCACGCCCTGCCCAAGGGCAGTGGAGCCAAGACGTTCCCGGGCAAACAGGCTGTCGAACACGAGCGCGCGTGCCAAGCCATGATTGTTTTCAAAAAGAAGGCCAGCTTGTTCGAACGCCCGTTTCTTGCTCGTTGCGAGCATATCGAGCACGACGTTGCCGGCGGGTAGGATGCGCGACAAATGATTCATCGGATCATTATATGGTTATATGACGCAGTGCAATAAATTGGCCTTGCGTCGCGCCCATGCACTGGGCGGCGAACGGTACGGCAAGAGCGACAGCATAGTCTGATCGCGGCGCATTGTGGGCGTTACGGCATGCGGGCCAACCCGAGGGGCGCGGGACTCGGCTGCAAAACACGCAGGAATGCGCGATGCAAAGACCTAGGGCACCAATGGGGGCCGAGGATTTCGGGGACAAATCTTGGGGGGATACTGCGGAGGGTACTGCGGGGGAGCTTTGCCGATGCCCCGGCTGGACTGACGTCTAGCGGGACACCGGGACTTAGGCAGGATTTTTACAATCGCTGTTTAGCGTATCGCTCAGAGCGAGTGATCATGAAGCGCGTTACTGCTGGGGTGGCGAAAGGTTCGCCGCTTGCCGCTTCACGGACTCCGCTGAGTGACTTCGTACCTTGTCCTTGTGCTTGATGACCTGACGGTCGACTTTGTCAGCAAGAAGGTCTATGGCTGCATAGAGATTTTCATCGGTTGCTTCACAATGAATGTCCTTACCGCTTAGACGCATGGTGATTTCGGCTCTATGCCGCAGGGGCTCTACCGAGAGCATGACCTGGGTATCGATGACGTGATCGAAATGCCGCAGCACTCGCGCCAGTTTGTTCATGACATATTCCCGGATTGCCGGGGTGACGTCGAGGTGACGACCGCAGATGCTCAGGTTCATAGTGTGCTCTCCTTCTAAAAGAGAAAAAATGGTTGCGCGAAATGCGCGGTGAGGTCGTTAGGCGTTCTCCTTGATTGGGTGGCTACGTTTAGTACTAGTGTATAGACTCGGGCCGATAAAACAAGCTGACCTAGCGCAAGAACATGGCATTTTTATGGCGGACGCCCTAGGGTGTATTGACCCGTTCCCGTAGGGGAACTAGGGGTCTTCCCCAGGTGCCGGTTACATGCGGAAGTGCTCGCCCAGATACACGCGGCGCACGGCCGGATCGCCCACGATTTCGTCGGGGTGGCCGTCAGTCAGCACCTTGCCTTCGCTGATGATGTAAGCGCGGTCGCAGATGCCCAGCGTTTCGCGCACGTTGTGGTCGGTGATCAGCACGCCGATGCCGCGGCCCTTCAAGAACCGCACGATGCGCTGGATTTCAATGACGGCAATGGGGTCCACGCCGGCGAAGGGTTCGTCCAGCAGGATGAAGCGCGGGCTGGTGGCCAGGGCACGCGCGATTTCCACGCGGCGCCGTTCGCCACCGGACAACGAAATCGCGGCATTGCTGCGGATATGGCCAATCTGCAGTTCTTCCAGCAGGGCTTCCATCTGCTCATTGATCTTGGGCGTGGAAAGCGGACGGCCATCAGCGCCCACTTGCAGTTCAAGCACGGCGCGGATGTTCTGTTCGACCGTCAGGCGGCGGAAGACGGACGCATCCTGGGGCAGGTATGACAGGCCCATGCGCGCGCGCTTGTGGATCGGCATCGCGGTAATGACGGCGCCATCGATTTCAATGCGACCCGCATCCGCGGGCACCAGGCCCACGATCATGTAGAAGCTGGTGGTCTTGCCGGCGCCGTTGGGGCCAAGCAGCCCCACGACTTCGCCACTTACCACGGACAGGGACACATCCTGCACCACGGTCCGGCCGTTATAGGTCTTGCGCAAACCGGTTGCGCGCAGGCTGCCCTGCTTGACCCCGGAAGGGGCGGAGGTCACGGGGGTGGGCACAGAAGGTTGATTCATCGTGGGTGCGAGTGTGTTGCGTGGGGGGCGCTTTTAGCGCCCTTTCTTGGCGGCTTGCTGCTTGCGGCATTCCGCGACGGCGGCATCGGACTTGGCGCGGGGTTCGGCAACCGAACGCACGCGGCCGCCCGCCGCAGCCGAGTTGGGGCCGCCCTGGGCTTCGTAGGTGCCGGTTTTTTCGTTGTAGCGTATCCGTTCGCCGCGAATCGTGTCGAACGGTTTGCCACAGACGTAACGGACCACGACAGCCTGTCCGATCAGATCAAACGTGCTCTTCGTGCCATCGTATTCGGCGCGCAAGCCTTTGCCTTCGATGAGTTCAAAGGTATCCGGGCGTTCCTGACGGATGGTCACGACCTTGCCCTTGTTGGCGGTGGCCGTGCCGTACTGGCCGCCTTGGGCGTCCTCGTGCATTTCCAGCGTGTCGGAGGTCAGCGTCATCAGGCCGCGCGTCATGTTGACGTTGCCGGTGAAAACGCTTTGCTTCTTGACGTCGTCGTAGTGCAGCGTGTCCGACAGGATCAGCGTGCTGGGCTCTTCGGCCGGCTTGGCCGCGGGTTCCGCCGCGTAGGCGGGCGCAAGCACCGAGGCCGACAGCAGGACGGCGCCCAGCAGGCGGGTCGTCGGGGCAAAGAGAGTCCGAAGGTCGGTCATGGTTTCTTTTGGTCAGTGTTGTTGGCGGGAATCTCGGTGCGGCGCTGTTGCTTGCCTTCGGAACCGGCAATCTCAACATCCGTCGACGCGGACACCTGCAATTGGCGTGTCTTGTTGTTGTAGTGCATGCCCTTGCCATTCATACGCGAACGGCCCTTGATGACCTCGGCGGGCAGGTCGGTGAAGACCACGTCTTCATCGGGCAGGATGATCAACTGCTGGCTGCGCACGTCGAGCATGTCGTTGTTGGCGTCGGGCTGGCGGTGCACATGGGCGTCGCCATTCATGACGATGCGCTTGCCGCCTTGCTCCATCACGGCGGTTTTCGCCACGCCTACCGTTACCGGGTTGGCCTCGCGCTGGCCCACCGCGCGCGGCGCGGTGATGTGATACGAATCGTCGTCGGGGAAATGTTCTGCATATTCGCCTTCCAGCCGGTTGATCGGGCGGCCGGTGGGGTCCGTGCGCAACATGACGAAATCGCGCGACCAGGCGTCCATCTCGTGGGTGACGCGGCGGGGCGGGTCGACCTGGATGGCCCGCTGCGCGTAATCGGCGGCCCACCATGAACTGGTGACCAGCACCAGCAGCAGGAACAGCGCGATCAGGGAAGGAAAACGTTCTTTCATCGGTGTCGCCGCAAGGGCGTGTCGGGGTTCGGGGCCGTCATTGGATGGCGCCCGGGCCTAACAGGCCCGGCGCCGCCAGGAACGCGCCCAGGCGTCCTTGGGATGCCAGGAGCAGGTCGCAGCATTCGCGCACCGCGCCGCTGCCGCCGTGCTGCGTGGAGACCCAATGCGCCGCCTGGCTGACGTAGCCGGGTGCGTTGGGCACGCTGGCCGCAAAACCGGCGCGCTGCATGGCCGGCAGGTCGATGATGTCATCGCCCATGTAGCCGGTTTGATTCAGTTGGACACCGGCGCGCTGCGCAAGTTCGGTCAGTGCCGAACCTTTGTCGCGCACACCCTGAATGACTTCAGAGATGCCGAGTTCCGCGGCGCGACGCGCCACGATGGGGCCAGAACGGCCCGTCATCAGCGCCACGCCCAGCCCACCTTCCATCAAGAGGCGCAAGCCATGGCCGTCCAGGGCGTGGAACCGCTTTTGCAATTCGCCGCCTTCGCCGTAATAAAGGCTGCCGTCGGTCAGCACGCCGTCCACGTCGAACACCATCAGGCGTACGGCGGCGGCGCGATCGCGCACGGTGGCGGGGATGCGGGCCAGGACCAGCGCTTCGGCCGGGTGAGTCACGGAAGCAGGAAGAGTCATAGTCATACCACTTTAGCGGCCATCAGATCATGCATATGCAATGCGCCCAGCAGCGCGCCGTCGGCGTCCAGTACCAGCATCTGGCTGAGCCGCAGCTCGTCCATGTGCTGGGCGGCCTCGGCGGCCAGCGCGTCGGGGGGGATGCTGCGTGGCGACCGGGTCATGCCGGCCTCCACGGTCAAGCTTCGGATATCGCCATGGCGGGCGATCAGGCGGCGCAAGTCGCCGTCGGTGAAGATGCCCAGCGGCCGGTGTTGGGCGTCGGTCACGACCGTCATGCCCATGCCCTTGGCGGACATCACTTCAAGCGCTTGCGACACGGGGGTGCCCGCCAGCACGATGGGCAGGGCGTTGCCCTGGCGCATGACATCGCGCACGTGGGTCAGCAGGCGGCGGCCCAACGCGCCGCCGGGGTGGGATCGCGCGAAATCCTGCGGGCCGAAGCCGCGCGCCTCCAGGCAGGCAACCGCCAGGGCGTCGCCCAAAGCCAGCGCGGCCGTGGTGCTGGCCGTGGGCGCCAGGTTGAGCGGGCAGGCTTCCTGCGCCACGCTGCCGTCCAGGTGCACATCGGCCAACAGGGCCAGCTCAGATTGCGGGTTGCCGGTAATCGCCACCAGCTTGGCGCCCATGCGCCGGGCCACGGGCAGGATGGTCAGCAATTCCTGGCCTGCGCCGGAATACGACACGGCAATCACCACATCATCCTGCGTGATCATGCCCAGGTCGCCATGCACGGCTTCCGCGGCGTGTACGAAGAAAGCGGGCGTGCCGGTCGAGGCGAACGTCGCGGCGATCTTGCGGGCGATGTGCCCGGTCTTGCCGATGCCGGTGACCACGACGCGGCCCCGGCAGGCCAGCAGCATGGCGACGACCTGGGTGAATGAGTCGTCCAGCCGCGCGGACAGGTCCAGCAGACCCTGGCTTTCGACTTGCAACGTTCTGCGTGCAGATGCCAGCGCGGCATCGGACGATGTGATGGGATGATCAGTCATTCAGGGATTTTAATATCAGTGTGCGGGTTTGCCCCCGGCAGGGGCGTATGGCATCCTGGCGGAACTTTTTTCAACGGCTTTCAAATCCTTCTATCCCGGCCCATTCCATGTCCAGCATCTCCAGCCCCGTTCTTGGCACGCCCCTGTCCCCCCTGGCCACCCGAGTCATGTTGCTCGGATCCGGCGAGTTGGGCAAAGAGGTCATCATTGCCCTGCAAAGGCTGGGCGTGGAAGTCATTGCGGTGGATCGGTATGCCGATGCGCCGGGCCATCAGGTGGCGCACCGCGCGCATGTGGTCTCCATGACCGACGCGGACGCCCTGAAGAAGATCATCGAGCAAGAGCGGCCGCACGTTATTGTCCCCGAAATCGAGGCTATTGCCACCAGTTTGCTGGTGGAACTGGAAGCGGCGGGCGTGGCCCGCGTGACGCCGACCGCCCGCGCCGCCCAATTGACCATGAACCGCGAGGGCATCCGGCGCCTGGCGGCCGAGACGCTGGGCCTGCCCACGTCCCCCTACCGTTTTGTCGACACCGAGGAAGAATTGCGGGCCGCCATCGACGGCGGCATCGGCTACCCCTGCGTCATCAAACCGGTGATGTCGTCGTCCGGCAAGGGCCAGTCGGTGATCAAAAGCGCCGATGACGTGGCGCAATCGTGGCGCTACGCTCAGGAAGGCGGCCGGGTGGGCGGTGGCCGGGCCATTGTTGAAGGCTTCATCCGCTTCGACTACGAAATCACGCTGCTGACGGTGCGCGCCCGTGGCGCCGACGGCACGGTCGAAACCCGGTATTGCGAACCCATCGGCCACAAACAGGTTGACGGCGACTACGTGGAAAGCTGGCAACCGCACCCCATGTCGCCCGCCGCGCTGGAACGCGCCCGGGAAATCGCCCTGGCCGTCACGTCCGATTTGGGCGGCCTGGGCATCTTCGGCGTTGAGCTGTTTGTTGCGGGGGACCAGGTTTGGTTCTCGGAAGTCAGCCCGCGTCCGCACGACACCGGCATGGTCACCATGATCACCCAGACCCAGAACGAATTTGAACTGCACGCGCGCGCGTTGCTCGGCCTGCCGGTGGACACCAGCCTGCGCCAGCCCGGCGCCAGCAGCGTTATCTATGGTGGCGTGGACGCCGCCGCCGTGTCGTTCCACAACGTGGCCGAAGCGCTGGCCGAGCCGGGCACAGACATCCGCCTGTTCGGCAAGCCGGAATCCTTCGTCAAGCGCCGCATGGGCGTGGGCCTGGCCGTGGCCGAGGACGTGGCCGCCGCGCGCGCCAAGGCCAAGCGCGTTTCCGCCGCCGTCGCCGTCAAGGCCGGCTGACCTGCCCGATTGAATCCTGTAGGGCCTCGGCCCTGATGACAGCCACCGCGCCCCAGGGCCGGTGGCTGTTTGGCTTTCTGCAACCACGGTTTGCGCTATCACACAGTTTGTTCGATAATTTCAGAAATTTCTGAAAGTGGCGTAACTGGATTTATCAGAGACGCCGCTATGTTGATTCTTTGGCGTCGAATTCATGGTTCTTACCCCTCAAAACGAACGTTTCGTCCTGCACTTTGGCGAAATGGGTAGCCGTTGGGGCGTGAACCGCACCGTCGGCCAGATCTACGCCCTGCTGTTCCTGCACCCCGAACCGCTGAATGCCGACGAGATCGCCGAGACGCTGGGCTTCTCACGCTCAAACGTCAGCCTGGGGTTGAAAGAGTTGCAGTCGTGGCGCCTGGTCAAGCTGGTGCACCAGGTGGGCGACCGCCGCGACTACTTCGAGACGCCCAAAGACGTCTGGGAAATCTTCCGCATCCTGATGGAAGAAAAGCGCAAGCGCGAAATCAATCCCACCCTGACCCTGCTGCGCGACACCTTGCTTGAAACACCATCAGGGCCCAATGACGCCTACGCGCAACAACGCATGACCGAAATGCTGGAGCTCATCGAACTGTCTTCCGGATGGTTCGATGAGGTTCAACGCCTGCCCCCGGAGACCTTGCAAAAGCTCATGCGACTGGGTTCGCAAGTGCAAAAGGTGCTTGGCTTCGCCGGCAAACTGCGGGGCAAGGACTGAGCTGCCATGCGCCCGAACTTTTCAGGAAACCGCTATGAAGTTGTATCCATCGCCCTTAACATGGCGCCAGAGTCGGCCTGGGAACCATGCCGGTTGCCGCGGTGTCTCGACTGCTTGGGAGCGCCCCAATGATTGATCTTGATGTCGTCAACCTGTCGCGATTCCAGTTTGCCGCGACCGCGCTTTACCATTTCCTGTTCGTCCCTCTCACGCTTGGCCTGTCGTTCATCCTGGCCATCATGGAAAGCGTGTACGTCATGACCGGCCGCCCCATCTGGAAACGGATGACCATGTTCTGGGGCACGCTGTTCGGCATCAATTTCGCGCTGGGTGTGGCCACCGGCGTGGTGATGGAATTCCAGTTCGGTATGAACTGGTCCTACTACAGTCACTACGTTGGCGATATTTTCGGCGCGCCGCTTGCGCTGGAAGGGCTGATGGCCTTCTTCCTGGAAGCCACCTTCGTCGGCCTGTTCTTCTTCGGCTGGAACCGCATGTCCAAGGTCAGCCACCTGGTGGTGACCTGGCTGGTGGCGTTCGGCACCAACTTCTCGGCGCTGTGGATCCTGATCGCCAACGGCTGGATGCAGAACCCGGTGGGCGCCATCTTCAACCCCGACACCATGCGCATGGAGATGACCGACTTCGCTTCGGTGATCTTCAACCCCGTGGCGCAGGCGAAGTTCGTGCACACGGTCAGCGCCGGCTACGTAGCTGGGGCCATGTTCGTGATGTCGATCAGCGCCTGGTATCTGCTGAAGGGCCGCCATACCGACCTGGCCAAGCGCTCGATGGCGGTGGCTGCCAGCTTCGGCTTGGCCGGTGCGTTGTCGGTGGTGGTGCTGGGTGACGAAAGCGGTTACCTCACCACCGAGCATCAGAAGATGAAGATCGCGGCCATGGAGTCCATGTGGGAGACCGAGCCCGCGCCCGCGTCCTTCAACCTGTTCGCCATTCCCAACCAGGCCGAGCGCAAGAACGACTTCGCCATCGAGATCCCGTACGTCATGGGCATCATCGGCACCCGTTCGCTGACCACGCCGCTCTTGGGTATCAACGACCTGATCCTGCGCGCCGAAAACCGCATCCGTGACGGCATGGTGGCGTATGACGCCTTGCAGAAGATCCGCGCCAATCCCAAGGATGTGGACGCGCGCATGGTCTTCGACAAGACCTGGCCGGACCTGGGCTACGCCCTGCTGGTCAAGCGCTACCAGGAAGACATGACGAAGGTCACCGAGGCCGACATCAAGCAGGCCGCGATTGACACCGTGCCGAACGTGGCGCCGCTGTTCTGGGCGTTCCGCATCATGGTGGCGGTGGGCATGTACCTGATCCTGTTCTTCGGCGTGGCCTTCTGGCTGGCCTCGCGCGGGCGTCTGGACAGCCGCCGGGGCCTGCTGAAGGTGGCGCTGTGGAGCCTGCCGTTGCCCTGGGTCGCCATTGAAAGCGGCTGGTTCGTGGCCGAGTACGGCCGCCAGCCCTGGGTGATCGAAGGGGTGCTGCCCACGTATTACGCGGCATCCGGCCTGACCATTGCCGACCTGGCAATCAGCCTGGCCATCTTCCTGGTGCTCTACACCGTCTTGCTGATCATCGGCGTGAAGGTCATGTTGCACGCCATCAAGGCGGGTCCGAAATCCGATGGGCCGGTGGCGGGCAACGCCGCCGCCGATCCTGTGCGCGCCGCCGTGCGCGCCTAAGGGGAGAGAAGCAGATGGATACCCTTATTCCTTTCGACTATGGCACCTTGCGGGTGATCTGGTGGGTGCTGCTGGGCGCCTTGCTCATCGGCTTTGCCGTGATGGACGGCTTTGACCTGGGCGTGGCCGCCTTGCTGCCCGTGGTGGCCAAGACCGACGCCGAACGCCGCATTGTCATCAACGTTGTCGGCCCGGTCTGGGAAGGCAACCAGGTCTGGCTGATCACGGCGGGCGGCGCCATCTTTGCCGCCTGGCCCTTGCTGTATGCCGCATCATTCTCCGGCTTCTACCTGGCGATGATGCTGGTGCTGATTGCGCTGATCCTGCGCCCCGTTGGCTTCAAGTACCGCAGCAAGATGGAAGGCACGCGCTGGCGCAATAGCTGGGACGGCGTGCTGTGTTTCTCGGGCGTGGTGGCTTCGCTGGTGTTTGGCGTGGCCATGGGCAACATCATCCTGGGCGTGCCGTTCACGTTCGACCCGGTGACGCTGCGGCCCATCTACGAAGGGCATTTCTATCAGCTCTTTGCGCCGTTCGCCTTGCTGGCCGGCGTGCTCAGCGTGGTGATGCTGGCCATGCACGGCGCGGTGCTGCTGGCCTGGCGCACTGACGACCCCGTGTCGTCCCGCGCGCGCAACTGGGGGCGGCTGGCGGGCTTGCTGACCGCGGCGCTGTTCGTCGCGGGCGGGTTCTGGGTTGCCGGCGGCATTGGCGGCCACCCCATCACCAGCGCGGTCAACGCGAATGGGCCGTCGGACCCCATGCTCAAGACCGTGGCGGTGCAGACCGGCGCCTGGATGGCCAACTACGCCACCTGGCCCTTGATGTGGATTGCGCCCGCGCTGGGCGTGGCCGGCGCGCTGCTGGTGGTGCTGCTCTTGAGCGTGCGCGCCAACATGCTGGCGTTCCTGGCGTCGTCGCTGTCGATCACCGGCGTGATCCTGACGGTGGGTTTTGCGCTGTTCCCGTTCGTCATGCCGTCGTCGACCAAGCCGCAGGCCGGCCTGACCATCTGGGACGGATCGTCCAGCCAACTGACGCTGTGGATCATGGTGATCGCGGTTGCCGTGTTCCTGCCGATCGTCACGCTTTACACCGCCTGGGTGTATCGCGTGATGCGCGGCAAGGTCACCCATGAATCCGTGGGCGACACGCCCAACTCATACTAAAAGGAGTCCACTCCATGTGGTATTTCTCGTGGATACTCGGTCTGGGTTTGGCGTGTGCCTTCGCCATCCTGAATGCAATGTGGTTCGAGCTGCGCGAAGGTCATACGCATGACCCGCGCGCCAGCCGTAACGACGAGTGAGCGGCGGCGCTAGCAGCCTCGAGCACGATCCTTCGGCCAGTTTGCAGAAACCGCCGCGCGAGCAGTCGCGGTGGTTGATGACGCTTGCCAAGTCGGCCAGGCTTCCGTTGATGCTGGCAGGCGCCGCGCCGCTTGTCAGCGGCGCCTTGCTGGTGGTTCAGGCATGGTTGCTGGCCAGCGTGTTGGACGCGGCGATCATGCAAGACGTGCCGCGCCAGGAATTGTTGGCCAGCATTGTCGGCATCGCCGCCTTGATGCTGGTGCGCGCCACCATCACCTGGGCGGGCGAGCGCGCGGGCGCGGACGCGGCCGAACGCATCAAGCGCCACGTGCGCCAGTCGCTGTTTGCGCGGATGGTCGCCAAGGGGCCGTACTGGAGCCGTGGCAAGGCGTCTGGCGAATTGGCCAGCGCGGTGGTGGATCAGGTTGAAGCGCTGGATGGCTTCTTTGCCAAGTACCTGCCCGCCATGGCGGCAGCTGCCATGTTGCCGGTGGCGTTTTCGGTGTTGTTGCTGCCGGTGGATGTCATTGCCGGGCTGGTGCTGCTGATCACCGCGCCCTTGATTCCCCTGTTCATGGCCCTGGTTGGGTGGGGCGCGCAAGGCGCCAGCCGCCGTCATCTGCGCGCCTTCGCCCGCTTGTCCGGCTTCTTCGCGGACCGTCTGCGTGGCTTGTCCACGCTGAAGCTCTATGGTCGTGCCGACGCCGAAGCGGCCTCGGTCGTGGCGGCCAGCGATGCGTTGCGCCAACGCACGATGTCGGTGCTGCGCATTGCGTTCCTGTCGTCGGCCGTGCTGGAGTTCTTTGCGGCCTTGGGCGTGGCGGGCGTGGCCGTGTATATCGGCTTGACGTACCTGGGCTTTCTGGATGTGCGCTGGTCGCCGCTGACGTTGCAGGCGGGCTTGTTCTGCCTGTTGATGGCGCCGGAGGTCTACGCGCCGCTGCGTCAATTCGCGGCGCATTATCACGACCGCGCCACGGCGCTGGCCGCCGTCACGCAGATCGCCGTCTTGTTCGATGGCCTGCCGCAAGAGGATGCCGAGTCCAAGCCGATGCATGGCACCCCTGGCACGGCGGCGACGTCGTTAGGCGCGGCGGGTATGGCGGTGTCAGGCTTGACCATCTTGGCGCCGGGCCGGGCGCACGCCGTGTTGTCCGAGGCCTCGCTGACGCTGGCGCCCGGCGAGCACGTGGCGTTGATGGGGCCTAGCGGCATTGGCAAGTCCACATTGATCGAAGCGATTGCGCGGCTGCGCCCCAGCCAGGGTGATATCCGTATCGACGGCCTACCCTTGGCCGACTGGGACGAAGCCGCATTGCGCGGGCGGGTCGCCTTGATTGGGCAGACGCCGCAACTGCTGGCCGGCACCATCGCCGACAACATCCGGCTGGGTTGCCCTGGCGCGTCCGACATTGATGTACAGGAAGCCGCGCGCCGTGCCTGCGTGCTGGAATTCACGGCCGCGCTGCCGCAAGGCCTGGACACGTCGCTGGGTAGCCGGGGCCAGGGTTTGTCGGGCGGGCAGGCGCAGCGCGTGGCGCTGGCGCGACTGTTCCTGCGTGACCCTGGCCTGATCCTGCTGGACGAACCCACGGCGCATCTGGATGAAGCGACTCAGGCGCGGCTGCTGGATGAAATCCTGAAGTTCTCCGTCGGCCGCACCTTGCTGCTGGCCACGCACTCTGCGGCGGTCGCGGCGCGCCTGGGCCGTGTCGTGCGCGTGGCGGACGGGAAAGTGGAAGACGCATGAAGAATCTGTTGTTGCTGTTGCCCTTGTATGCGCGCCGTAAAAGCGGGCTTTTACTCGCATTGTTCTGTGCGCTGGCAACCGTTGCCGCCGGTGTTGGCCTGCTGGGCGTTTCCGGCTGGTTCCTGACCGGCGCCGCGATCGCGGGCGCAGGCGGTGTCTTCAATCTGTTTGCGCCGTCCGCGCTGGTGCGCGGGCTGTCCTTTCTGCGCATCGTGTCCCGTTATGCGGATCGCGTGGTGGGCCATTCGGCTACCTTGCGTCTGCTGGCGGACTTGCGCGCCACAGTGTTCGGCGCCTTGATCCGCTTGACGCCTCGCCAACTGGCGCGCTATCGCAACGGCGATCTGGTCGCGCGCATGACGGGTGACGTCGATGCCTTGGACACGGTGTTCCTGTTTGTGTTGGCGCCCTTGGCGACGGCCGTGCTGGCCGGTGCGGTGCTGACCGCGGTGTTGGGCATGTGGGTGCCTGCCGCCGCGCTGGCTTTCGCGTTGGCTTTGTTTACTGCCTGCGTGCTGGTGCCCCTGTGGCTGCTGCGCGCCGCGCGCAAGCCGGGCGCGGCCGCGCAAGAAAGCGCGGCAGGGTTGCGCGCGGCAACCCTGGATGCAGTGGATGGCCATGCGGACATGGTGGCGTTGCACGCGCAAGCGCAGACGGCCGAGCATTTCGAACGCTTGTGCGAGGCCAGTGCGCGGGCTCGCCGCAGTCAGGCGCGCGTTGCCGCAAGGGGGCAGTGGTTCTTGCAGGTGGCCGCTGGCGTGTCGGTGCTGGCATTGCTGTGGTTCGGCTTGGGCACGCACGAAGCGGGCGGCATCAAAGGGCCGGTGCTGGCCGGGCTGCTGCTGGCCGTCATCGGCATTTTTGAAGTGGCGGGGCCGATCATGCGAGGAGCTTCGCGCATGGGTTCGGCCATGACGGCGGCGGCGCGCATCCGCGACGTTACGCAGGCGCAGCCCGACATGCACGACCCGGCCACGCCGCGAAGCTTGCCTGTGAGGGGCGCGCTGGAACTGGACGGCGTCAGCTTTTGCTATCCCGCCCGGTCGGCGGGCGCCAGCCCGACGGTGCTGGATGGTATCGATCTGCGGGTGGAACCGGGCGAGCGCGTGGCCATTCTGGGCGCCAGCGGCGAGGGCAAGTCCACCTTGTTGCACTTGATTCTGCGCTTGGAAGATCCGCAGGCGGGGCAGGTGCGCTTTGGCGGCTGCGACGCGCGTGACGCCATGCAAAGCGACTGGCATCGACGCATTGCCTTGCTGTCGCAGGATGCGCCCGTGTTTCTGGGCACCTTGCGCACCAATCTGCTGATCGGTGACGCCACGGCTGACGACGCGGCGCTGTGGCGCGCCCTGGATGCGGCACGGCTGGGTGACTTTGTGCGCACGTTGCCGGAAGGGCTGGACACCTGGGCGGGAGAAACGGGGTCGCAATTGTCGGCCGGGCAGTCGCGCCGCCTGTGTCTGGCGCGCGCATTGCTGTCGCCGGCCGCCGTGATCGTGCTGGACGAACCCACCGCCGGCTTGGACGCCGTGGCGGAAGCTGACTTCTTCAATGACCTGGAACGCGCGGTGCAGGGACGCACCGTGGTGCTGGCCACGCACGCGGCATTGCCCCCGGGCGCGGTGGACCGTTGCCTGCAATTGCGCAATGGACGATTACATGACGTGTCATCGCCGGCGGCAATCCTGGCTTAAGCGCGGTGGCAAGGTTATAGTTCGCCTTGCTTCAATTCTTCAGGCCCGCCTTTCATGCAGACCGACAACGCCGAGACCATCCGGCGCACCATCCGCAGCGTTCCGGACTGGCCCCAACCTGGTGTCACCTTCCGCGACATCACGCCCGTCCTGCAGGACCCGCGGGCGTTCCGGGTTCTGATCGATCTGTTCGTTTACCGCTATATGCGCCAACGCCTTGACCTCGTGGCGGGTGTGGACGCGCGCGGTTTCATCGTGGGCAGCGTGCTGGCCTATGAACTCAACCTGGGTTTCGTGCCGGTGCGCAAAAAGGGCAAGCTGCCTTTCCGCACCGTGGCCGAGGAATATTCGCTGGAATACGGCAATGCGGCGGTTGAGATGCACACGGATTCCGTGCGCACCGGCCAGCGCGTACTGCTGGTCGATGATTTGATCGCCACGGGCGGCACGATGCTGGCCGCGATCAAGCTGCTGCAACGCCTGGGCGCGAATGTGGTGGAGGCTGCCGCGATTATTGATCTGCCCGATCTGGGCGGGTCAGCGAAAGTCGCCGCGACGGGTACGCCGCTGTTTACGGTTTGCCAGTATGGGGCGGATACGCCTTAGGGTGCTGGTTACGGCTGGTTGATGGGTTTCGCGCGGATTGAGGTGGGGTTGTTGGCGCCGGTTTCTCGCGCTGCACCCATCCTACGAATCGGACAGCCTTGGTTGGATGAAATCCAGGAACGCCTTGGTTTTGGCGGGCAGCATGCGCGAGGGTAGCAATGCGAATAGCGGCAGGGGCGTGAGGCTCCAGTCGGGTAGCACGCGCACCAGGCCCGCTTGATTGATGGCGCGTTCCATCGCGTCAAACACCAGCAGCGGCGTAATGCCCAAGCCCTGGCCGGCCAGACGCCCCAACATGCCCACATTGTTCGCTGACAGCCTGCCCGACACCTGCACGCGCTCTACCTTGTCGCCCGAATGCAGCATCCAGAACGACGATTCCTCGCGCATCGTGGGGCGCAGGCATTCGTGGTGGGTCAGGTCGGCCGGTACGCGCGGCTCGCCATAGCGGGCCAGATAGTCCGGCGACGCATACAACTGGTGGGCCATCAGCACGATCTTGCGTGAAATCAGGCTGGAATCGGGCTGCTGCCCGAAGCGCAGGATCAGGTCGAACGGGTTGCTGATGGGGTCGATCGGACGCATGCTCAGATCGAAATCGCATTCGATGTCGGGGTGTTGCTCGCGGAATTCGCGTATGACCGCGGGCAAGAACAATTGCGCCAGGCTGGTGGGCAGCGAAATGCGCAAACGCCCTTTGGGCTGCACCGCCATGTCCAGCAATTGGTCATGCGCGATGCGCGCCTCTTCGACGATGTGCCGGCAGCGCTCAAAGTAAATGGCGCCGGCTTCGGTCAGATCGATTTTGCGCGTGCTGCGATTCAGCAGCCGCATCCCGACGCTGCGTTCCAGTTCACTGACGCGGCGCGAGAGCGTGGATGTCGGAATATTCAAGGCTTCGGCAGCGTGGCTGAAGTTCTTGCGCTTGGCGACTTCGACAAAGAGCGCGATGTCGTTAAGCTGGATATCCATGGGGCCTCGAGTCTATAAATTCCATTTCTGGCAGGTTTGTATGATAAATGGATTTATTGTCCCGCCAGCGAAAATGTCTATTCCCGCGCGACGAACATATTCTGGCCGGGGCCACCAAGCCGAACTTCCCCTGTCGGCTTGCATCAAGCTGAATACCTGTAAGGCTTACGGCGCTTCGCGACACAAGGAAATGCGCAGAAATCGCGCAAATTCCCACGGCATTCGCCGGATACAACGTGCAATTGTCCCATCCGTGAAAATATGTTCACCAAAATAAGGGTTTTTACTAGGCTCGAAACCCCAGATACTTCGTCCCAGCAATCAAACAGTCACATAGCCGCTGCCATTCTGGCAGCAGACGCTGTGCAAGGTTTAGGATGGAGTCATCATAATGAAAGCCCTAGCAACCGCACTCATGGTCACCGCAACCCTAGTCGGCATGTCCGCCGCTCACGCTGATGGCAAGACGCGTGAACAGGTTCAACAAGAACTGCAAGCCGCCAAGGCCGCCGGCCAGGTCACGTTTGGCGAACTGGATTACCCGCCCGCCACCGTGCAGCAAACCAGCCTGACGCGCGATCAAGTCCAACAAGAACTGCTAGCCGCCAAGGCCGCCGGCCAGGTCACCTCCGCCGAACTGGATTACCCGCCCAAGGCCGCCGTGTCGCAATCGGCCGGCAAGTCGCGCGAACAAGTTCGCCAGGAATTGGCTGAAGCCAAGGCCCGCGGCGAATATACCTTCGGTGAATTGGACTACCCGCCCAAGGGCAAGTAAGGCTGCAAGCCCGGCTTGCGCGGGCACCCGGATGGTCACGAAACCCCTTGAGACGCCAAGGGGTTTTTTTATCCTCGCCGAACGTTGGCGGTCGTGATGGCGTGGTGATTGTGGGGCGACGCTGTGGTGTTTATGCCGCAACACTGTACGCCGCCGCCAACAACTGCTGTCGAAAAATCCTGCGCCATGACGCCACCGCACCGCCTGCCAGCCTCAATAGCGAGCAAACATTCGTATTTGTTTTCAAGGCGTTAAGGCGCATCCCCAGGCGTTCTGACGTTTCAGCCGGCTGTCATTATCCCAACCGTGGAAAGTAGTTCGTCAAAACCGGTGTTACTTCAAGTTGCACCAGGCCGGACACTAGATGTAGTGCAGACGCCGCTTGCGGATTGCAGCGGCACGCAGAAGCCCGTCGCTTGGACGGCGCGACTGCGCATGCCTTTTATCTCGCCATTTTGGGGACTTATATGAAGAAGACGCTATTGGCCGTTGCGTTGCTGGCAGGCTCTGCCGGCGCCGCGCAAGCCGCTGACTCCGTAACGCTGTACGGCTTGATCGACGCGGGTATCGGCTACGAGCAAGTGAAGTTCAATGGGGCCAAGCAAAGCCGTTTTGGCGGCGTTCAAGGTGTCAGCAGCGGTTCGCGTTTCGGCCTGCGCGGCACGGAAGATCTGGGCGACGGCCTGCGCGCCGTGTTCACCCTGGAAGGCGGCTTCGGTCCCATGAACGGCAAGTCGTTGCAAAACGGCCGCCTGTTCGGTCGTCAAGCCACCGTGGGCCTGGACAGCGATTCCTGGGGTCGTTTGGAATTCGGTCGTCAAACGAACCTGGCGTCGAAGTACTTCGGTTCGATCGACCCGTTCTCGATCAGCTACAACACCGCCAACATGGGCACGACGTTCGGCAGCGCCAACACGATGCGCCTGGACAACATGGTGCTGTATCAAACCCCCAGCCTGGGCGGCTTCAAGGCCGGCATCGGCTATTCGTTCAGCGCCGATGACACCGTCAGCGACACCACGCAGACCGGCTTCGCCACCGGCGACAACAACCGCGTGCTGACCGTTGGCATGCAGTACGTGAACGGCCCCTTGAACCTGGCTGCGGCCTATGACCGCTTCGATCCGACCAACGATCGCGTCGGCGGCAAGAGCGCGGCTCGCATCCAGGAATACATCATCGGCGGTTCGTACGACTTTGAAGTCGTGAAGCTGGCAGCCGCTTTTGGTCAGACCCGCGACGGCTGGTTCGTGGGCCAGAACATGGGCACCACGCCGGAAGGCATGAACACGCTGGGCTCGTTCAAGCTGGCCGACGGCTTCCGTGCCAACTCGTACATGATCGGCGCCACCGTGCCCTTGGGCCGCCACGCCGTGTTCGGTTCCTGGCAGCGCGCGACCGCCGGCAACGACAAGCTGACGGGCGATGACGCCACGTTCAACGTCTACAGCCTGGGCTACACCTACGACTTCACCAAGCGCACCAACCTGTACGCCTACGCCTCCTACGGCGACAACTATGCGTTCCAGCACGACGCGCGCGACACCGCCGTTGCCGTCGGCATGCGCCACCGTTTCTAAGCGACGGGGCGCCTGACCGGACCCTGCTGAATGCGCGGCTTATCTCCGTAGGCCGCCGAGTGACAGCAACCCCCCCGCCTGGGTCCGGCCGGGCGCATTCGACGCGCAGAAGGGAAGGGCCTCCATCTGGAGGCCCTCTCGCATTCTGGCGTCGTGTTGTCTACAGGAACAGCTTGTAGGCCGGGTTCTCGGTCTCGTTCCAATGCGGGTAGCCCAATTCGGCCACAAACGTGCGGAACTGCTTCTTGTCCGTGGGCGGCACCTGGATGCCGATCAGGATGCGCCCGTAGTCCGCGCCCTGATTCCGGTAGTGAAAGAGGCTGATGTTCCAGTCCGGGTTCATCGCGTTCAAGAAACGCATCAGTGCGCCGGGGCGCTCGGGAAATTCAAAGCGATACAGCAGTTCGTTGCGCGCCAGCGCTGAACGCCCGCCCACCATGTGGCGCAGGTGCGTCTTGGCCATCTCGTCGTGGGTCAGGTCCAGCGTGTCGAAGCCATGGCGGCGGAAGTTGGCGGCGATCTTGTCGGGCTCGGTCGCGGACGATACCTGGATACCGACGAACACGTGAGCACGGTCGGCGTCGGAAATGCGGTAGTTGAATTCGGTGACACTGCGTTCGCCGACCAGTTCGCAGAAGCGGCGGAAGCTGCCGCGTTGCTCAGGCATGGTCACCGCAAACACGGCTTCGCGCATTTCGCCGACTTCGGCGCGTTCGGCCACGAAGCGCAGGCGATCGAAGTTCATGTTGGCCCCGCAGGCGATCGTCACCAGCGTCTTGCCTTTCATATGGTGCTCGGCCGCGTACTGCTTGGCGCCGGCCACTGCCATGGCGCCCGCCGGTTCCAGGACGCTGCGCGTGTCCTGGAACACGTCCTTGATGGCGGCGCAGATTGAATCCGTATTGACCACCACGAAGTCGTCCACGTACTGGCGCGTGAGCTTGAAGGTTTCGGCGCCCACCATCTTGACGGCAGTGCCGTCCGAAAACAGGCCGACGTCATTCAATTGCACGCGGCGACCGGCGCGCACGCTGCGCAGCATGGCGTCGGAGTCTTCGGTCTGCACGCCAATGATCTTGATCTCGGGCCGCAATTGCTTGATGTAGGCGGCGACACCGGAAATCAACCCGCCTCCGCCGATGGCCACGAAGATGGCGTCGATCGGCCCCGGATGCTGGCGCAGGATCTCCATGCCCACCGTGCCCTGGCCGGCGATCACATCGGGGTCGTCAAAGGGATGGACGAACGTCAGCTTCTCTTTTTTCTCAAGGATCTGCGCATGCGCGAAGGCGTCGGTGAAGCTTTCGCCCGCCAGGACCACTTCGCCACCCAGGCGGCGCACCGCGTCGATCTTCACTTGCGGGCTGGTGGTGGGCATGACGATGACGGCGCGGCAGCCGAGGCGGCTGGCGGCCAGCGCCACGCCTTGCGCGTGGTTACCGGCCGAGGCCGCGATCACGCCCCGGTTCAGCGCGGCCGGCGGCAGGTTGGCCATCTTGTTGTAGGCGCCACGCAGCTTGAAACTGAACACCGCCTGAGTATCTTCGCGCTTGAGCAGCACCGTGTTGGAAATCCGCGCGGATAGCTGGGGCGCGGCTTCCAGCGGTGACTCGACCGCTACGTCGTAAACCTTCGAAGTCAGAATGCGTTTCAGATAATCAGTGGACATGGACCGCGCAAGAGCAAGAGTGAGGACTGGGCCAGATTATTGCAGGGAATGCCGCGCCGCCTGAAAAGGTTTGTCGTGGCGATGGCGCGGTGTCGCCCAGCGTGGCCGATTCGATTCCTGATCGGCATTGGACCGGGCGCGGCTACACTCGCTCCTCATGGAAGAAAGCCTTTTATCCGCTGTTCAGTGGTTGCTGGGAATGTTGGCGCTGCCCTCGGTGGGCTTGTCCGCCATTTTCACGGTATCGCTCGTTTCCGCCACCTTGCTGCCGCTGGGCTCCGAGCCGGCGGTGTTTGGCTACATCAAGCTGTCGCCCGACATGTTCTGGCCGGCCATCCTGGTGGCGACGGCCGGCAACACCGTGGGCGGGGCGATCAGCTACTGGATGGGCGTGGGCGCCGAAAAAGCCGTGCATCGCTGGAAGGAAAAACACCCGCACCCTCATCCCGACGCCACCGAAAGCGGGCGGATGCGGGGCCGCTGGAATGAGCGCGCCCACGATTGGCTGCACCGCATGGGCCCGCCGGCCTTGCTGCTGTCCTGGTTGCCCGCCGTGGGCGACCCGCTGTGCGCCGTGGCGGGCTGGCTACGTTTGTCGTTCTGGCCCTGCATGCTTTATATGGCCATCGGCAAATTCCTGCGCTATCTGGTCATGACGGCCAGCCTGCTGTGGTTCTTCCCGGGCCAGATCTAAGCACTGACGTCGAACTTAAATGGGGACGGTTAACGCCAGTTTCCCCGTGCCATTGGCCGGCTTCCCAGGGGTATTTGGGGTCAAGTCCGGCCAATGGCATAAAATAATTTTTTATGGGCCCCTCTTGCCGCCATGAACGCCCCACTCGCTAGCCACATTTTGAACGGGGCGATGCCGCCCGCGACACCCGCGCGACTGCGCGAAATCCCCTACAACTACACGTCGTTTTCCGACCGCGAGATTGTCGGCCGGCTGCTGGGCGATGACGCCTGGAGCTTGCTGACCGACCTGCGCGGCGAGCGCCGCACGGGCCGTTCCGCGCGGATGCTGTACGAAGTGCTGGGCGATATCTGGGTGGTGCGGCGCAACCCGTACCTGCAGGACGACCTGCTGGACAATCCCAAGCGGCGCAAGCAGCTGATCGATGCCCTGCACCATCGCCTGGGCGAAATCGACCGCCGCCGCGAACCGGGCATCCCCACCGAAGCAGGCCATGATCCGCATCGCGACGAAAAGGTGGTCGGCCTGCTGGCCCGCGCCCGTTCCGCGATTGCCGCCTTCGAAGGGGAATTCGACCAGACCACCATGATGCGCAAGCAGGCGCAGAAGGTGCTGGGCCGCATCACCGCGCGCGACAACATCAAGTTCGACGGCCTGTCGCGCGTGTCCCACGTGACGGACGCCACCGACTGGCGCGTGGAATATCCGTTCGTGGTGCTGACGCCCGATTCCGAAGATGAGATCGCCGCGCTGGTCACCGCCTGTATTGAGCTGGGCCTGACCATTGTTCCGCGTGGCGGCGGCACGGGCTATACCGGCGGCGCCATTCCGCTGACCTGGAAGTCGGCCGTCATCAACACCGAAAAGTTCGACAAGCTGGGCAAGGTCGAGTCCTGTATCTTGCCCGGGCTGACCGAGCCCGTGGCCGTCATCCCCGCCGGCGCCGGCGTGGTGACCAAGCGTGTGTCCGAAGCGGCCGAAGCCGCGGGCTTTGTCTTCGCGGTGGACCCGACCTCGGCCGAAGCGTCGTGCGTGGGCGGCAACATCGCCATGAACGCGGGCGGCAAGAAGGCCGTGCTGTGGGGCACCGCGCTGGACAACCTGGCCTGGTGGCGCATGGTGGATCCGGACGGCAACTGGCTGGAAGTCACCCGCCTGGAACACAACATGGGCAAGATCCATGACGTGGACACGGCCCGCTTCGAACTCAAGTGGTTCGATGGCAAGGGCAAGCCCGGCGAGCGTCTCTTGAAGACCGAGCTGCTGGAAATCAAAGGCCGCGTGTTCCGCAAGGAAGGCCTGGGCAAGGACGTTACCGACAAATTCCTGGCCGGCCTGCCCGGCATCCAGAAGGAAGGTTGCGACGGCCTGATCACGTCGGCACGCTGGGTGCTGCACCGCATGCCGCGCCACACGCGCACCGTCTGTATGGAATTCTTCGGGCAGGCGCGCGACGCCATCCCGTCGATTGTCGAGGTCAAGGGCTACCTGGACGGCGAAGGCAAGGCGCGCGGCGCCATCCTGGCCGGCCTGGAACACCTGGACGAACGCTATCTGCGCGCGGTGGGCTACGCCACCAAGAGCAAGCGCGGTGTGCTGCCCAAGATGGTCTTGATTGGCGACATCGTTGGCGACGATGATGACGCGGTGGCCGCCGCCGCCAGCGAAGTCGTGCGCCTGGCCAACACGCGCCATGGCGAAGGCTTTGTGGCCGTCAGCCCCGAGGCGCGCAAGAAGTTCTGGCTGGACCGCTCGCGCACCGCCGCGATCGCGCGCCACACCAACGCCTTCAAGATCAACGAAGACGTTGTGATTCCGCTGCCCCGCATGGGCGAATACACGGATCACATCGAACGCATCAACATCGAACTGTCGACCAGCAACAAGCTGAAGCTGCTGGGTGCGCTGGACGCCTACCTGTGCACGCCGCTGCCCATCGGCAAGGCCGACGATGCGGACATCGACAGCACCCGTGCCGAAGTGCTGGCCGAACGCACGCGCCAGGCGCTTGAGCTGCTGGGCAGCGTGCGCCAGCGCTGGCAATGGCTGCTGGACAACCTGGACCTGCCGCTGGCGCAGGCGCTGCCTGAACTGCAAGCGCTGGGCCTGGGCGACGTGCAAGCCACGTTGACCGACCGCCTGGCCGCGCAACCCACGGCGCGCCTGTTCGACGTGGTGCAGGACCGCACGATTCGTGTGTCGTGGAAGACTGAAGTACTGCCCGGCTTGCAGCGTGCGTTTTCGGGCGCGGCGTACAAGAAGATCGTCGATGAGCTGATCGCCATCCATGGTCGGGTGTTGAAGAGCCGCGTGTTCGTGGCGCTGCACATGCACGCCGGCGACGGCAACGTGCACACCAATATCCCGGTCAACTCGGACGACTACGAGATGCTGGGCGAGGCCCATCAGGCCGTCGACCGCATCATGCAGATTGCCCGCGACCTGGACGGCGTGATTTCCGGCGAACACGGCATCGGGCTGACCAAGTACGAATTCCTGACCGACGCCGAGCTGGCGCCGTTCCAGGACTACAAGCGCCGCGTCGACCCCAACGGCCACTTCAACGCCGGCAAGCTGATGCCCGGCGCTGATTTGCGCCACGCCTGGACGCCAAGCTTCAACCTGATGGGCCACGAGTCGCTGATCATGCAGCAAAGCGACATCGGCGCCATCTCGGAATCCATCAAGGACTGCCTGCGCTGCGGCAAGTGC
Organism: Achromobacter colocynthidis; assembly: GCF_057334535.1. Lineage (NCBI taxonomy): Bacteria > Pseudomonadati > Pseudomonadota > Betaproteobacteria > Burkholderiales > Alcaligenaceae > Achromobacter > Achromobacter colocynthidis. Next base: position 182,071 of record NZ_JBHFIZ010000038.1, on the reverse strand, counting down.
AAGCCGGTGTGCGCCACGCACGTGCCGCGCGCGAACCTGCTGTATTCGCCGCGCAACAAGATTTTGGCGACCTCGCTGCTGGTTGAAGCCTTTTTGTACGAAGAGCAGACCCGGCGCGGCGTCAGCCTGAAGCACTGGGAAGAATTCGAAGACGTGGCGGACCACTGCACGGTTTGCCACAAGTGCTACAACCCCTGTCCGGTGGATATCGACTTCGGCGATGTGTCGATGAACATGCGCGCCGTGCTGCGCCGCATGGGTCGCAAGTCTTTCAACCCGGGTACGGCCAGCGCCATGTTCTTCTTGAACGCGAAGGACCCGGCCACCATCAACGCCACGCGCAAGGCGATGGTGGGGGTGGGCTACAAGGTCCAGCGCGCCGCGCATGACTTGTTTTCGGGATTGGTGAAGAAGCAGACGGCCAAGCCGCCGGCCACCGTGGGCAAGCCGCCGCTGCGCGAGCAGATCATTCACTTCGTGAACAAGAAGATGCCGGGCGGGCTGCCGAAACAGGCCGCGCGCAAGTTGCTGGATATCGAAGACGCGAACTACGTGCCGATCATCCGCGACCCCAAGGCCACAACCGCCGATACGGAAGCCGTGTTCTATTTCCCGGGCTGCGGTTCAGAGCGCCTGTTCTCGCAGGTGGGCCTGGCCACGCAAGCCATGCTGTGGCACGCGGGCGTGCAAACGGTGTTGCCGCCGGGCTATCTGTGCTGCGGCTATCCGCAGCGCGGCAACGGCATGACGGACAAGGCCGAGCAGATCATCACCGATAACCGGGTGCTGTTCCACCGGGTTGCCAATACGCTGAACTACCTGGACATCAAGACGGTGGTGGTCAGTTGCGGCACCTGCTACGACCAGTTGTCGGGCTATGAGTTCGACAAGATCTTCCCAGGCTGCCGTTTGATCGACATCCACGAGTACCTGCTGGAAAAGGGCATCAAGCTGGAAGGCGCCAAGGGCGTGCGCTACATGTACCACGACCCCTGCCACACGCCGATGAAGCTGCAAGAGCCGATGAAGACGGTGCGGGCGCTGGTGGGCGATGAAGCCATCAAGAGCGACCGCTGCTGCGGGGAATCGGGCACGCTGGCGGTCAGCCGGCCGGATATTTCGACGCAGGTGCGTTTCCGCAAGCAGGAAGAATTGCTGAAGGGCGACGCGGCGCTGCGCGGTGATGGCTTTGCCGGCGACGTGAAGGTGCTGACGTCATGCCCATCGTGCTTGCAGGGGCTGTCGCGCTATGAGGGCGACGTCAAGATGGAAGCGGATTACATCGTTGTCGAGATGGCCCGGCACATTCTCGGTGAAGGGTGGATGGAAGATTACGTGAAGCGCGCGAATGCTGGGGGGATTGAGCGGGTGCTGGTGTGATGGGTTGCGCGCGAAATTGACTGGGGTGTTTCTTGGCGGTTGTGCGCGCTTCACCCATCCTACGGGCGGTTGGTTTGATGGGTTGCGCGCGAAATTGACTGGGGATTTTCTCGGCGACGGTGCGCGCTTCACCCATCCTACGGGCGGATGGTTTGATGGGTTGCGCGCGAAATTGATCGGGGATTTTCTTGGGGGTTGTGCGCGCTTCACCCATCCTACGGATGGTCGTCGTTTGTAGGATGGGTGTAGCGCGAGAGCTTGGTCAGAAGGACCAGATCGCGAGTCGCGCGGAACCCATCTTCGCGGTACCAGGCGCTTTCCCGTCACAAATAAAAAACCCGCGTGCAGCCCAAGCTGAACGCGGGTTTTTTAACGGCTGGCCGGATTACTCGAGCTTGATGTTCGCCTTCTTGATCACGTCTGCCCACGCGCTGCGCTCTTGTTCGGCGTAGGCCTTGAAGTCTTGCGCGGACATCGGCATCGGGATCACGCCCATGTCCAGCATCTTCTTCGACACGGCATCGCTTTTCAGCGTGGCGTCCAGGTCGGCCGACAGCTTCTTCACCACCGCTTCCGGCAGGCCGGCGGGGCCGACCAGGCCTTGCCAGGCGTAGGCCGTGAAATTGGCCACGCCTTGTTCGGCCATCGTCGGGGCGTCGGGCAGCACCGACAGGCGTTCCGGCGTGGCGGCGGCCAGGACGCGCAGCTTGCCGGCCTTGACGTTCGGCAAGCCGGATGCCAGGTCGATGAACATCACGTCCACCTGTCCGCCCAGAAGATCCTGGATGGCGGGGGCCGCGCCCTTGTAAGGCACGTGCAGCAGGTCCGCGCCGGTACGCTGCTTGAAGAGTTCAAGCGCCAGATGGTGCGGCGAACCCGCGCCGGCCGAGGCCGCGCTCAGCTTGCCCGGCTCTTTCTTGGCGGCGGCCAGCACGTCGGCCACGGTCTTGTACGGCGAATTGACGTTCACGGCCAGCAGCAGCGGGAACTTGGCGATGCCGCCGATGTAGGTGAACTTGGCCGGATCGTAGGACAGCTTTGCGTACAGCGACGAATTGAATGCCAGCGTGCCCGAATCCGCCGTGCCGACCATGTAGCCGGTGGGGTCGGCTTGCGCGATGGCGGTGGCGCCGATGATGGTGGCCGCGCCCGGGCGGTTTTCCACCACGATGGTCTGGCCCAGCGGCTTTTCCAGGCCGCTGGCAACCGTGCGGGCGACCACGTCGGTGCCGCCGCCTGCCGGGTACGGCACGATCCAGCGGATCGGCTGGGTGGGCCAGGATTGGGCGGAAGCCGTGGCGGCGGCCAGCGACAGGGCGGCCAGCGCCAACAGGCGCCGTGCGGGATGGTGCATGGGGTGTCTCCTCGTGCGGGATCAAAGATTGAGCGCGACGCGGGCGCTTCTTGTTCTGCGCCGTCAGTCCGCGCTGCTATTTTTTGCGCCGCTATTATGCTCGCGTTCGGAGCGAAAAGGGGGCCAGCCGGCCCCCTGTTTTCCCGCATGCGCGTGCCTGTCTACTGCGGATCCGGGTATGTGCGGGCGCCGAAGATCGCCGTGCCGATGCGCACTTCGGTCGAGCCTTCCTCAATAGCCAGTTCAAAGTCGCCGCTCATACCCATCGACAGGCGCTCCAGCGAGACGCCATCGATATTTTCGGCGCGCAGGCTGTCGCGCAGCTCGCGCAGGGCGCGAAAGCAGGCCCTTACTTGCTCGGGGTCGGGCGAGTTCACCGCCAGCGTCATCAGGCCTTGCACGCGCAAGGTGGGAAATTCCGCCGCAATGCGGCGCAAGAACGCGGATACGTCCTCGGGCGCCATGCCGAACTTGCTGGGTTCGGTCGACGTCTTCACCTGGACCAGCACGTCCAGGGTCCGGCCCTCATTGAGCAGGCGGCGGTGCAGGGCCTCGGCCAGATCGGCACGGTCCAGCGATTGCACTTCAGTGGCGTCGCGCGCGGCGTCCTTGGCCTTGTTGGTCTGCAAATGCCCGATCAGCACCCATTGCAGGCCTTGCCCGGCCAACGCGGCCGCCTTCTGCCGGATTTCCTGGGTCTTGTTTTCACCGAAACGGGTCAGGCCCAGCGCCATGGCTTCGCGAATTGCGTCCACCTCGAAGGTCTTGCTGACGGGCAGCAGCACCACGCTGTCCGGGCTGCGCCCGGCGCGCGCGCACGCGTCGGCAATGCGTTGGCGGATGTGGGCGATGCGCCCGGCCATGGTGTCTACGACGGTCATGCAGCTCTCTTGCAGGAACAGGATGTCCCATAGTGTAGGACTGTGCAGGACGGTTTCGCCACACCGCCTGCGACCGTCGTTGACCCTGCGTAATCCGCAGGCTTAGAATTTGCAGAGATTTGTTTATATTTCAATGTTCTATGCCCTCCGGCGCCGCCCCAGCAGGCGACACGGTTCTTCCCCTTCCCAGTCTCCCCGCCATGTCCAGCGCAGCGCCTGAATACGCCTTTGCCACGCCGTTCCTGAATCCCCCCGCATCCCCCATCCGATCGCTCATGCCGTATGCCTTGCGGCCGGGCACGATTTCGCTGGCGGGCGGCTACCCCGCGCAAGAACTGTTCGACGTCGAGGGTCTATCCATCGCGTCCACCCAGGTCATGTCGCGGCTGGGCGCCTGCTTGCAGTATTCCAACATTGACGGCCAGGTCAGCCTGCGCAACGAATTGGCCCGTTTGACGGCCGCGCGCGGCCTGCAATGCAACGCCGACACCGAACTTGTCGTGACGGGCGGCTCGCAGCAGGCCCTGGCGCTGCTGACCCGCGTGATGCTGCAACCCGGCGACCACGCCATCATCGAATCGCCCGCGTTCCCCAATTCCGTGCAGGCCTTGCGCTACACCGGCGCCACGGTGCATACCGTTGCCTCGGGCCCGGATGGCATCGACGTGGATGCGCTGGACGAACTGGCCGCGCGCGTCAAACCCAAGATGGTCTGCGTGGTGGCGTCGTTCTCGAACCCCTGCGGCGCAACGATCTCGCGCCAGCGCCGCCTGCGTTTGCTGGAACTGGCCGTCAAGCACCGCTTCCTGATCGTGGAAGACGACCCCTACAGCGAACTGCGCTTTGCCGGCGAAGCGGTGCCGCCCATCGCGGCCCTGGCAGAGGGCGAAGCCCGTCACTGGGCCGTGTACCTGGCCAGCATGTCCAAGACCATGGCGCCGGCGCTGCGTATCGGCTGGCTGATTGCGCCGCCCGAAATCCGCCGCCGCTGCGTCAGTGCCAAGGCTGCCGACGACATGGCGTCATCCGCATGGATCCAGGAAGTGGTGGCGCAGTACCTGGCCAACGGCCGCTACGACGAACACGTACCGCGCATACGCGCCGCCTATGGCTTGCGCTGCGACGCCATGGCCGAGGCCTTGGCCCGCGAGCTGGACGGCCGTGTCAGCTTCAGCAAGCCCGAAGGCGGCATGTTCTTCTGGGCGCGCTTGACGGGCGATGTGGACGCGACCCGCCTGTTGCCCTACGCCATCGAGCACGAAGTGGTCTATGTGCCGGGCAAGGCGTTCTATGCCAACGCCGAACAGGCCGACCTGTTCGCCATGCGCATGTCGTTCGCCACCATGAACGAAGGCCAGATCGCCCAGGGCATGGTGCGCCTGGGCCGCGCGTTGGATGCCTGCCAAGCCAACGAGCCCGTGTCGATTTCGCTGGCGGCGTGACGGCATAACCGCGTCGCGGCAAAGCTGCGCTCGCTTGCGAGCCGCCGCGCACATACCTTAATAAGCGCTTGTTATTTGGCGCAGGCGCTTCATGTCTATAAGCTTCTTGCCTCGGCGCGTCCCCGCGCCCGGTAAAAACAGGAACCAGGTCATGAACATTGCAAAAGGGTTGGTGGGCGCGGCGCTCTTGATGGCAGCGGCGCAAGGTGCGCAGGCGGCAACGTTGGACGTCGTGCGCGAGCGCGGCGCCGTGGCCTGCGGCACCACCACGGGCTTTGCCGGCTTTTCGGCGCCCGATGCGCAAGGCAAATGGCAGGGGCTGGACGTAGACGTATGCCGCGCGATTGCTGCGGCGGTCTTCGGCGACGCCAACAAGATCAAAATCGTGCCCTTGAATTCGCAGCAGCGTTTCACCGCGCTGCAATCGGGCGAAGTGGACGTGCTGACGCGCAACACCACCGTGACGCAGCAGCGCGATACCGCGCTGGGCATCATCCACGCCGGCATCAACTTCTACGACGGCCAGGGTTTTCTGGTGCCGAAGTCGCTGGGCGTGAAAAGCGCCAAGGAAATCAGCGGCGCCACCATCTGCCTGCAAACGGGCACGTCCAACGAAAACACGCTGGCCGATTGGGCGCGCGCCAACAACGTCACCTACAAGCCGGTTGTGATCGAAACGTTCAACGAAGTGGTCAACGCTTTTGCCACGGGCCGTTGCGATGTGTTTTCGACCGATGCGTCGGGCCTGGCATCGATCCGCATTTCCAAGCTGCAAAATCCCGACGATTACCTGGTGTTGCCCGAGATCATCTCCAAAGAACCGCTGGGGCCCTTCGTGCGCCAGGGCGACGATAAGTGGCTGAACATCGTGCGTTGGTCGCTGTCGGCCATGATCGAAGCCGAGGAATACGGCGTGACGTCCAAGAACGTGGACGAGCAGGCCAAAAGCGCCAACCCCAACATCAAGCGCATTCTGGGTGTGACGCCGGGCAGCGGCGCCAATCTGGGTCTGGACGAAAAGTGGGCCTACAACATCGTCAAGCAAGTGGGCAATTACGGCGAAAGCTTTGAGCGCAACGTGGGAGAAGGCAGCCCGTTGAAGATCAAGCGTGGCCTGAATGCGCAGTGGACGCAGGGTGGTTTGATGTACGCGCTGCCGATCCGTTGATCGTCCGATGGCGCTGCCGCTAGCGCAGCGCCGCCCGTCACCCCTGTCGGTACAACTGCGCGATCTTCACGAAAGCGGTGCGCAGTTCCCGGGTGCCGCCCTGAAGAATCACAGGCCGGCCCCGGTGCGTGAAGATCACCAGCCGTTTTGAAAACAGCATCGGGACGAAGCGGGCGTAGCGCACGTCTTCCCACGCGACTTCCCGGCGGGTGAACCACGACTGGCGCAGCCCGCGCTCGTCGATCGTGGTGATCGACACCTGCATGTGCCAGGACACGAACAGCAGCCCCACAAAGCACAGCACCACCACGACGGCCAGCAGGGTGTCGAAGGGCTGCGCGGGGGCGCGGATGGCGGTGGTGACCACCTGCACGCCCAGCACGGCCAGGATGACCCAGGCCAAAATCCTTACCCAATCCGGCCACGCCTGCCCCGACAAGGGCAACGGCCCGATCTCGCGCAGCAATGCCGCGCGGTCTTCCAAAGACGGGGCAGGGCCGGGCTGGTTCATGCGGCCCGTTTGGCCGCGATGGCATTGCCCGCGCGGCTGGAACCCTTGCGGTTCAGGTGGGCCGACATCCATTGGCCGATATCGACCACGGCGTCGAAGTCCACGCCCGTGTCGATGTTCAGGCCGCGCAGCATGTACAGCACGTCTTCGGTGGCGACGTTGCCGGTGGCGCCCTTGGCGTAGGGGCAGCCGCCCAGGCCTGCGACCGACGTATGGAAGATGGAAATGTCGGTTTCCAGCGCCGCCAGAATGTTGGCCAGCGCCTGGCCGTAGGTGTCGTGGAAATGGCCGGACACGCGCGCCGGGTCAACCACGCGGGTGACTGCCGCCATCACGTCGCGCACACGCTGCGGCGTGCCCACGCCGATGGTGTCGGCCACGTCGATCTCATCGACCTGCATGGCCAGGTAGCGCTGCGCCACGTCCACCACGGCCTCGACCGGGACCTCGCCCTGATACGGACAGCCCAGCGCGCAACTGATGCTGCCGCGCACGCGGATGCCGGCTTCGCGCGCGGCTTGCACCACGGGTTCGAAGCGGGCGATGGATTCGGCGATGGAGCAGTTGATGTTCTTTTGCGAGAACGCTTCGCTGGCGGCGCCGAAGATGACGATTTCGTCCGCGCCGGCGGCCAGCGCGCCTTCAAAGCCCTTCATGTTGGGCGTCAGCACCGAATAGATGGTGCCCGGACGGCGCTCGATGCGCGCCATGACGTCGGCGCCATCGGCCATCTGCGGCACCCACTTGGGTGACACGAACGACGCGGCTTCCACATTGGGGAAGCCCGCGGCCGACAGGCGGTTGATCAGCTCGACCTTGATCTCGGTCGGCACGAATTCCTTTTCATTCTGCAGACCGTCGCGGGGCGACACTTCGACGATCTTCACGCGGGAGGGCAAAGCCATGTCTCTTCCTGGTTCGATTTGGGTGACGCGGCGCGCAAGGCTGCGGCGCCATCGTCAATATTAGCGCCATCGGAACGCGCGCTGCCCAAGCGGGTGATGTGTCTATGAGCCGCGCGCAAGGTACGTGGGTTGAGAGCCCGCGCACCGGCTCCTAGGTCAGCCGGTGGTACCGCCCATCATCCAGGCGAGCGATGCGGCCCTGCAATTCCAGTTCCACCAATTGCGCCTGCAGGTCGCCAACGGCCAGCCCCGAGCGGACCTGGATGGCGTCCAGGTGCAGCGGATCAAAGCCCAGCGCCTCCAGCACGGGGTGGCTGGGCAATGCGGGGGCGGGCGGCGTCACACGGCGCGCGGGGGGCGGGGGGCCGCCGCCGAGTTCGTCGGTAATGTCGGCGGCTGTTTCCACCAGCTTGGCGCCTTGGCGGATCAGAGCATGGCAGCCGCGCGACAAGGGCGAATGGATCGAGCCGGGAATGGCGAAGACCTCGCGCCCGCTTTCGCCGGCCAGCCGCGCGGTGATGAGCGACCCGCTTTGCTTGGCGGCTTCCACCACCAGCACGCCGCGCGCCAGGCCCGCCACGATGCGGTTGCGCTTGGGAAAGTGCGGCGGCAGGGCGCCCGTGCCCAAGGGAAATTCAGACACCAGCGCGCCGCGTGCGGCGATGCGGTGCGCCAGATCACGGTGACGCGCGGGGTAGATGCGGTCGATGCCGGTACCCATGACGGCGACGGTGCCCGCGCCATCGGCCCCCGCGTCCAGCGCGCCTTCGTGCGCCGCGGCGTCGATGCCCAGCGCCAGGCCGCTGACCACCCGCCAGCCATGTCCGGCCAGATGTCGGGCAAATGCGCGTGCGTTCTCCTGGCCGCCCGGCGTGGCGTTACGCGCGCCCACGACCGCCAGGGAGGGCCCTTGCAGGAACTGCGGATTACCCACCACGTACAGCAGGATGGGCGGGTCGGCGATGGTCAAGAGATTCTGCGGATAAGCCGGGTCGGCCAGCGTCAGGATGTAGCGGTCAGGGCCTTGCACCCATTGCAGCGCCCCTTCCACCAGGGCCGCCATGTCGGCCGGCATGGGCGCGGCCAGTTGGCGCGCCAGCGCGTCGGGCAAGTGCCGGGCCAGGGCGGTGGCGCGCTGCGCGTAAATCTGCTCGGGCAGGCCGAGCGCGCTCAGCAGCGTACAGGCGGTGGCGGAACCCACATTGGGCTCCAGGGACAGCCGCAACCAGGCGGACAGTTCGTCAACAGTATGCGTAAGCGGCATGAGGCGGGCAGGTAGGTGGGCAACCAGGGTGGGCAAGTGTCGCATGCAAGGCGCGATGCGCGTCGGCGGGGCAGGGATGAAAGCGTCCAGGCAGGGGCCGTGTGATGCAACGGTGGTGGGTCTGGCCAGGATCCTGGATCGCCGTTGAAAAGGGGGCGGACCCGCCTCATCAACAAGCGGGGACGCAGCAATCCTGCAATGCCGGACTTAGCCGAAAACTATTAGAAATCAAGACTCTAATGAATTAAACTCTTGCCCAAGCATCAATTACTGGCGATCCCCTTTCAATGGCTTTACTTCCTATCCTTCGCTACCCGGACCCGCGCTTGCATAAAAAGGCCAAGCCGGTAGCCGAAGTCGACGACCGCATTCGTCAACTGGTGCGCGACATGGCCGAAACCATGTACGACGCGCCGGGTGTCGGCCTGGCCGCAACCCAGGTCGACGTGCATGAGCGCGTGGTCGTGATCGACGTGTCCGAGGACAGCAATGAACTGCTCACGCTGATCAACCCCGAGATCACCTGGCGCAGCGATGACCACAAGGTCTACGAAGAAGGCTGCCTGTCCGTGCCGGGCGTCTACGACGAGGTCGAACGCGCCTCGCGTATCCGCTGCAAGGCGCTGGATATCAACGGCAAACCCTTCGAGTTCGACGCCGACGGCCTGCTGGCCGTGTGCGTGCAGCACGAGCTGGACCACCTGGAAGGCAAGGTCTTCGTTGAATACCTGTCCAACCTCAAGCAGAACCGCATCAAGACCAAGCTGAAGAAGGCCGAGCGCGAAGCGCTGCGCGACTGATTCCCGTTTTCCACTCTTTGGTCTGACATCCCCATGCGCCTAGTTTTTGCCGGCACGCCGGAATTCGCCCGTATCGCTTTCGACGCCTTGCGGGCCGCGGGTCACGAGATTGCCCTGGTGATGACCCAACCCGATCGTCCCGCCGGGCGTGGCCTGAAGCTGACGCCCAGCCCGGTCAAGCAGGCCGCGCTGGATGCCGGTATTCCCGTTGCCCAGCCGCGCAGCCTGCGCCTGGATGGCCGCTACCCCGACGAGGCCGCCGAGGCGCGCGCGCTGCTGGAGCAGGTGGCGCCCGACGTGATGGTGGTGGCCGCCTATGGCCTGATCCTGCCGCAATGGGTGCTGGACCTGCCGCGCCTGGGCTGCCTGAACATCCACGCCAGCCTGCTGCCGCGCTGGCGCGGCGCGGCGCCGCTCCAGCGCGCCATTGAAGCAGGCGACACACAAACGGGCGTGACCATCATGCAGATGGATCAAGGCCTGGATACCGGCGACATGCTGCTTGAGCGCGTGGTGCCCATTTCCGCCGATACCAACGCCGCGCAATTGCACGACGCCTTAGCGCTGGCAGGGGGCGAAGCCATTGTGGATGCGCTGAACGCCTTGGCTCAAGGCGGCCTGACCCCGCGCAAGCAACCCGAAGACGGCGTGACCTACGCCGCCAAGCTGGACAAGGCCGAAGCCGCGCTGGACTGCACCCAGCCCGCCGAATTGCTGGCGCGCCGCGTGCGCGCCTTCAACCCCGTGCCCGGTGCCAGCATCCGCCTGGCCGGCCTGCCCGATCCGGTCAAGGTGTGGCGCGCGCAGGCGCTGGATATGGCCGTGACGGCCGAGCCCGGCAGCGTGTTGCGCGCTGACGCGAACGGTATCGACATCGCCACCGGCGCGGGCGTGCTGCGCTTGCTGGAATTGCAGAAGGCGGGCGGCAAGCGCCAGCCGGTGGATGTGTTCATGCGCGGCTGGCAGCCGGCCTGAACCCTCAGGGCTGGCGGCTGCCGGCCAGCAAGTCCAGGTAGGCGCCCGCCACCAATTGCGTGGGCGCTACCCCCAGCCCGGCCATCAAGGTGCGGGCTTCTTCCATGCCGGCGTCGGTGCTTTCGCCGTCGCGCAGCACCACTTCCAGTTCCAGGAATTCCCCCAGGCCCTCGACCCGGTCCAGATGGATGCGGGTGCGTCCGGCCATGAACACCACACGGTGTTTTTTCACGCGGCCGATGGCGCCATAGGCCAGCGTCAGGGTCTCGCGCAGGGTGTCGGGTGATTCCGTGGGGGAGATTGAGTAGAAGCTTTCTTTGGGGCCGGTGTCGTCGGCACGGCGGTAGAAAATCAGTTCGCCCGTGCCGTCGGCAAACGCGCGCAGCTTCAGGCGGCCATGGGTGCAGGTGAAGAAGGTGTCGTCTTGTTCCAGGGACGCGGGCTCTTGCCCTGATAGCGCGGCGGCCAGGGGTTCCAGCGCGGCGATGCTATCGACACGGGCCTTGATTTCGACGTTGCGTGCCATGTGTGCGGACCCCCGGGGCCGATATCAGTACAAGGTGCCCGCAACGCGCGCGGGCAGGTCGCGGTCGTAAGCCACGCCGTCGAAGGTGCCGGCCGTCAGGTCCGACAGGATGCGGCCGGTGCTGGGCAGCGCGCTGCGCGGCACTTGCGTGGCCGGGTCCCACAGGCGCGAGCGCAGCAGGGCGCGCGAGCATTGGAAGTACACGGTTTGCACATCGATGATCAGCACCGAGCGCGGCAGCTTGCCGTCCATGGCAAAGCGTTCCAGCAGGGCCGGGTCGACGCTGATGCGCGCCGTGCCGTTCACCCGCAACGTTTCGCCCACGCCCGGCACCAGGAACAGCAGCGCCACGCGGGGATCGGCCAGCACGTTCAGCAGGCTGTCCATGCGGTTGTTGCCACGGCGGTCAGGCAGCAACAGCGTCTTTTCGTCTTCAACCACCACGAAGCCGGCGGGGTCGCCGCGCGGCGATGCATCCAAGCCATCCGGCCCGCAGGTCGCCAGCATCGCGAAAGGCGCCGCTTCGATGAAGGCGCGGTAGTGCGGATGCACATGGTCCACTTCCTTCTTCAACGAAGCCTCGCCAGGCTCCCCGTACAGCGCTTGCAGCGCGGCGGGGTCGGTGACGAGATGAGCGGGGTCGGTGTGCATGGCGGGTTCCGGTGGGCGGGGTCAGGCCAGGATGGCGGGCAGGTCGGCAACGGCTGTAAAGAGTTCGTCGGGCTTGCGTTCGCGGAGGGCGTCCATGTGGTTATAGCCCCAGGCGACCGACCCGACGCGCACGCCGGCCTTGCGGGCGGCGTCGATGTCGCGCATTTCGTCGCCCACCAGCAGGAAGCGTTCGGGGGCCACTTCATGGCGCCGCATCAAGCGGTCGATCTTGGCGGCCTTGCCGAACAGGTCGGTGCCGCATTCATAGTCGTCAAACAGCGCGGCGGTGTCGGCGCCCAGCACGCGCTGCACGTTTTCAATGGAGTTCGAACTGATCACCGCCAGGCGCATCCCACCGGCCTTCAATTGCGCGAGCATATCGGGGATGCCGTCGAACAGGTGCACGCTGGGGTCGATGTCCTGCATCAGCGTGCGCACGTGCGTCATGATGGCCGGCAACTTCCACAGCGGAATGCCCAGGTACTTCAGGATTTCAGAGGCTTCGCGATGGCGCAGGTTTTCGCGTTCGGACAAGTCGATCTTGCGAAAGCCGTATTTGTCGGCCACCGTGTTCAGAATGGAATTGAACCAAGGCATGGTGTCCGCCAAGGTTCCGTCGAAGTCGAATGCAGCGATGTCGTATTTCAAGTAATCAATCCGTTTGCCGGCTTGCGGCGGCGCTACAAGCCGTTGGGGTGAAGCAAATAGTGCACCACCGGCGCCAGGGCTTCAAGCGGCGGCGCGCTGGCTACGACACGGGCGGCGTTGGTCCAGGGGTAATCCAGGCCCAGCAGCCAGCCGAACACGGCGGGCATGTCAGCCGCCGGCAGCGTGACCATGGTTTCGATGGTGATGGTGAGGTCGGTCGCGCGATAGGGCTCCGGCTGAAACTTCCAGTCGTACCGGCCACAGCCCACGCGCACATTGCCTGTGGCCTTTTCGGTCATGCCGACGATCCAGTCGCACTGGTAGTCGGGCAGCCGCGCGTCGGCCGCGGGTCGCGACAGGTAGAACGTGTAGACGTTTTCGTAGGTTTGCCCGAACTTGCGGACCAGCGTGTCGGCTATTGCCGCCAAGCCGTGGGATTCGGGCGGAAACGCGATGGCCTGCGTGCGCAGGGCCATTTTCAGCACGGCGTCGGGGGCGAATGCGCGCGCCATGTGGTGGGGGCGGTTCTCGTCCTTGGCGTGAAAATACGCACGCAACACGGACTCCGTGCTGGAGGGGGACAACGAATCGGAGGACATTGCTAGGGCTTCCGTCATGGTCTCAAGTGTGTGGGTGTGGGACATCAGGCCGTGATGGGATCGAACCACTTCGAGACGTTGGGCGGCTCGTAGATGGCGTAGCGATCCAGCAGCAGGGCGGGGTCTTCTTCCACGACCAGCATGTCGCGATGCTGGGGGCGGATGAAGGCTTCTTCGACGGCGTGGTCCACGAACTGCACCAGCGCATCGTAATACCCCGCGATATTCAACAGGCCGCAGGGCTTCTGGTGCATGTTCAATTGCGCCCAGGTCCAGACTTCAAAAAACTCTTCAAGCGTGCCGGCGCCGCCAGGCAGGGCGATGAAGCCGTCTGACTTCTCGATCATCATCGCCTTGCGCTCGTGCATGTTCTGCACCAGGTGCAATTCGGTCAGGCCACGGTGCGCCTGTTCCTTTTTCTGCAGCAGTTCGGGGATCACGCCGATGACGCGGCCGCCGGCGGCGAGCACCTCGTTGGCCACCACGCCCATGATGCCGACGACAGATCCGCCGTACACCAGCCCCAGGTCGCGCTTGACCAATTCGCGGGCCAGCACGCGGGCCTGCTCGATGTAGTCCGGGCGCGAGCCGGGATTCGAGCCGCAATACACGCAGATGTTCTTCAGGTTCATAACAGGTTCAAGATGGCCGGGCCCGTTACAGATTGCGTCACGGGCGTTCCGGGAAGTCGATAGTTTACGAGAAGGTCAGCGGGCGCGTTTGGGGGGCTCCAGCCAGTGCAAATTGGTGGCAGGAGCAATGTTTGGACACAGCAAGTTCCGCTGTGATCGGTAGACTGAGTCGTTCGGTACGACTGGAAATCCAGCGTCGTAGGGCTTTCACTAACTAGAGGAGCGAACGATATGGAACAAGCAACCCGAACCCCCCAGAAGGCCAGCCGCCCATTCGACATGGACGTGAAGGCGATCCGCGCCAAGGCACGCCAAGACATCGAGTCCGGCGCCGTCACGGACACCTATCGCGCAGACCGCGAAACCGTGCTGAAACTGCTGAACGAAGCGTTGGCCACGGAAATCGTCTGTGTGCTGCGCTACAAGCGCCACTACTTCATGGCCCGTGGCTTGAACGCCGAACCGGTGGCCGCGGAATTCGCCGAACACGCCACGCAGGAACAGGAACACGCCGACCGTCTGGCCGAGCGCATCGTGCAGTTGGGTGGCGAGCCGAACCTGTCGCCCAAGGGCATCCTGGAGCGCAGCCATTCGGAATATGTCGAAGGCAAAAGCCTGCAAGACATGATCAAGGAAAACTTGATCGCCGAACGTATCGCCATCGACAGCTATCGTCAGATGATCGAATACATCGGTGATCAGGATTCCACCACGCGCCGGATGCTGGAAGAGATCCTGGCGGTGGAAGAGGAACACGCCGACGATCTGGCGGATTTCCTGTAAACAAGCAGCCGCATCGCGCGGCGATGGCGTCTGCCTGGCGGGCGCGATCAAACCAAGAGGGGCGCACCGCCAAGGCTGGCGGCGCGCCCCTGCTTTATCAGATTCAGATCGCCTCGCCCCAGAGGTCGTATTCGTCTGATTCGGTGACGCGCACACGCACCAGGTCGCCCGCTTTCAGCGTTTTTTCCGAACTGACGTACACACAGCCGTCGATCTCAGGCGCGTCGGCGCTGCTGCGGCCAATGGCGCCGTCTTCGTCCACTTCATCGATCAGCACGTCGATCTCGCGGCCCACCTTGCGGGCCAGGCGCGCGGTCGAAATGCCCTGCTGCAATTCCATGAAGCGTTCCCAGCGGTCTTGCTTGACCTCGTCGGGCACGGGGTTGTCCAGCAGGTTCGCGGGCGCGCCTTCCACCGGCGAATACTGGAAACAGCCCACGCGATCCAGCTGCGCTTCCTGCATCCAGTCCAACAGGTACTGGAAGTCTTCCTCGGTCTCGCCGGGAAAGCCCACGATGAAGGTGGAGCGGATGGTCAGGTCGGGGCAGATCTCGCGCCAACGCTTGATGCGCGCCAGCGTCTTGTCTTCGAACGCCGGGCGCTTCATGGCTTTAAGAATGCGCGGGCTGGCGTGCTGGAACGGAATGTCCAGGTACGGCAGGATCTTGCCCTCGGCCATCAGCGGAATCACTTCGTCCACGTGCGGGTACGGGTACACATAGTGCAGGCGCGTCCAGACGCCCATTTCGGACAAGGCCAGACAGAGCTCCGTCATGCGCGTCTTGACCGGGCGACCGTTCCAGAAGCCACTGCGGTACTTCACATCCACGCCATACGCACTGGTGTCCTGCGAGATCACCAGCAGTTCCTTCACGCCAGCCTTGACCAGGCGTTCGGCCTCGCTCAGCACATCGCCCACGGGGCGGCTGACCAGGTCGCCGCGCATCGACGGGATGATGCAGAAGCTGCAACGGTGATTACAGCCTTCCGAGATCTTCAGATAGGCGTAGTGGCGCGGCGTCAGCTTGATGCCTTGCGGCGGCACCAGATCCAGATAGGGGTTGTGGTCCTTCTTGGGCGGCGCGGCGTCATGCACGGCGCGCACCACCTCTTCATACTGCTGGGGACCGGTCACCGCGAGCACGCTGGGGTGCACCTTGCGAATCACCGATTCCTCAACGCCCATACAGCCGGTGACGATGACCTTGCCGTTCTCGGCCAACGCCTCGCCAATGGCTTCAAGCGATTCGGCCTTGGCGCTGTCGATGAATCCACAGGTGTTGACGACGACGACGTCCGCATCGTTGTACTCGGGCGTGACTTCGTACCCTTCGGTGCGCAGTTGGGTCAGGATGCGTTCGGAGTCGACCAGGGCTTTAGGACAGCCCAGGCTGACGAAGCCGACTTTGGGGGAAGACATGGAATACCTCGGTGGGCGCGAGCCGGCGCCAATGATCAAAATCTGCGCAATTTTAGCGCGGCAGAGCGGGGGCCGTTATTTTAGGGGCAAACGGGCTGCGCCGGCCGGTTCTGAATGAAGTGCCGGTGCCAGACGAACGCGGCATAAAAGGCCGATACCCTCGACCCATTTCGCCACTCAGACCGAGTGGCTGATTTGGCAAAACTCGCCTTATTTCGTTAAGTCCTTCCAAACAGCGTTCAAATATTAGTAAAAATCAGATTTTGCTTGCCGATGCCAAATTAGTATTGTTGTTAACGATCTTTCACGACAGACTGCCGCCTCATTCAGTTCTGTGAGATAGATCGCTCCGCGCACACGCTGCGGGCGCCGACCCGTTATGAATTCCTTTTGGCGCTGGCGTGTCATCGCAAGCCTGTTGGTGGCAGGAGCCTTACCCACCGTATCCGTCGCACAAAGCCTGCCCGAGGCGGCTGTGCTTCCCTCCGAAATTGAACGCAGGCTTGAGCAAGAGCTGGACGTTCAGCGCGCCCGTTCGGCTGAGCGCCCCGACGTCATGTCTTCTGGCGCGGAGTCGGGCAGGACCAAGCTGGATCTGCCCGTCGAAACGCCTTGCTTCGTGATGCGCGAACTGGCTTGGGAGGGCGCGACGCCGCCCGCGGTACTGGCGGACGCAGCCAGCGCCGTCATCGGCCATTGCGTTGGCGGGCAAGGCCTGCGCGTCTTGCAGGATCACTTGATTGAACGACTGATCAGCGGCGGCCAGGTGACCGCGCGCGTTGTCGTACCCGAGCAGTCCCTGGCCGCGGGCATCCTGACCTTGCGCTACCTGCCAGGCCGCATCTCCGGCGTGCAGGACGATGGTGCGGTCGGTTGGTGGCGTACCGCGTTGCCGACCGGCCCCGGCGGTGCGTTGAACCAGCGCGATCTGGACCAGGCGCTGGAGAACATTCGGCGGCTTCGCGGCCAGGCTGACGCGGCCATCGACGTGGGACCCGGCCCGGAACTTGGCGACTCCGACATCGTTCTTCGCCCCGGCACGGGCAAACGCTGGCATGGCTATGTGGGCGGCGATAACGGCGGCCTGGACGCCATCGGCAAATATCAAGTCAACGCCGGGCTGACGCTGGATTCCCCATTGTTCCTTTACGACCAGTTGTCGGTGTCGTGGAACAGCAATGCGCGCTGGCGCGACGCGGACTCGAACACGCGGGCGGCATCCATCAACTACAGCATTCCCTTCGGCTACTGGGCGCTGTTCGCGGGCGCAAGCAAATCCACCTATCGTCAAGCCGTGGCCGGGTTTGACGAGCCCATCGTCTATGGCGGCACCACCAAGCAGTTGCAGGCGGGCGTGTCGGTGGTGCCCTATCGCGGCACCGACTACAAGGGCACGGCAACCCTGGCGATGCTGCGCAAGCGTGTCGGCAGCACCTTGAACGACGTCCCTATTGAAGTCCAGCGGCGCGACGTCACGGGTTACGACTTCAGCTTCGGGCACCGCCATTACCTGGGGCGCGCCGTGCTGGACATCGGAGCAGGCGTGCGTGGCACGCTGACAGGAATGTCCGACCAGCCTGGCTACGTGTACGGCAAACCCGATTGGGATGGCCGCAGCACGATTGTGGCGGCCAATGCCGGCCTTTACCTGCCATTCCAACTGGCGGACCAGCCTTGGGCCTACCAAGTGAACTGGCAGATCCAACACGCAAAAACGGCAGTCGTGCCATCGGACTACTTCACCATCGGCAATCGTTACGCGGTACGTGGTTTCGACGGCCAGATGACGCTGGCCGCGGAAGACGGCTGGACCCTGCGCAATGACCTGTCGCTGGGGCTGGAAAACATGCTGGGCGTGCCGGGCCATCAACTGTATGCGGGCGTGGACGCGGGCCGCGTGGGGGGCGAATCGGCGCAATGGCTGACCGGGCGCACCTTGGTGGGGGCGGTGGCCGGACTGCGCGGCAGGCTCGCCATCCCTTACGTGGATGCCAGTTACGACCTATCCGCCGGCTGGCCGCTGAAAAAGCCCGAGCCCTTGAAAACCGCATCCACCGTTTTCGCGGCCGCACTGATGTTCGAGTTCTGACCCGGCGGTCTTGCGCCGCCAGCCTTCTTGATAGATCTGGTCGACATGGCTCGGAGTTCGCCCCGGGCGCCACGGCTTGCGCCGCAGTCGACCCTTACGTTACCGGGTACGCGTGATGTCCAAGCTTCGTTCGATGATTGTCTGGTCCGTTGTTTTCTTGCAGGTCTGGTCGCCGGTGCTGGCGCAGACCTTGCCGATCACGGTGGACAAGAGCGTTGCCGGCGCCAAGCCTGCCGTGGGCGTCACCAACGGGGTGCCTGTCATCAACATCGCGCCGCCCTCGGCGGGCGGGGTCTCGAACAACCGCTACACGCAATTCAACGTGGGCCCGTCCGGGGTAGTGCTCAACAACAGCGGCGGCGCCAGCCAGACGCAGTTGGCCGGCCAGGTCGCGGGCAACATCATGCTGGGCAACCAGCGCGCCACCACCATCCTCAACCAGGTCACCGCGCCGAACCCGTCGCAATTGCTGGGCACCCTGGAGGTGGCCGGCAACCGGGCAAACATCATCGTCGCCAACCCCGCCGGCATCACCTGCAATGGCTGCGGCTTCTTGAACGCCGACCGCGCCACGCTGACGACCGGCCGGCCGCAAGTCGGTTCCGATGGCCGTATCGGCTTTGACATTGCGTCGGGCAAGCTGCGCATTGAGGGCGACGGCTTGTACGGCGCCAACCTGAGCCAGGTGGATCTGCTGGCCCGCACGCTGGAAATCAATGCGGGCGTCTGGGCCGACAGGCTTAACGTCACGGCCGGCGCCGCGCGCGTCGACTACGGCACGGGCGCGGTATCCGCCCAAGCCGGGCAAGGCCCCAAGCCCGACGTGGCGCTGGACACGGCCGCACTCGGCGGCATGTATGCAAACAGCATCAGGCTGATCGGTACCGAGGCCGGCGTGGGCGTGAACATCGGCGGCAACCTGGTGGCGCTGACGGGCGACTTGCACGTTGACGCCGCGGGAGACCTGCGCATTACGCCCAGCGGCACCGCGCAGGCAGCGGGCGCGCTGCGCATGACAAGCGGTCGGGATCTATCCGTGCAGGGCACGGCGCAGGCCGCGGGCGCAACGACATTGATCGCGGGCCGCGATGCCAGCATTCAGGGCGCGGTGGGGGCCGGCGGGCCGTTAAGCGTGCGGGGCGGCAAGGATGTGACCGTCGGCGCGCAAGGCAGCTTGCGTACCCCGGACGCGCTGCGCGTTGCGGCCGGCCAGGACCTGGTGCTGTCGGGGCATTTGCTGACGGCTGATCAGAACATCAATGCGCTTGCCGCCCGCAATCTGAAGGTGGCTGGCGTGCCGGCTTTGGTGACGCAGCCCGGTGCGGGTGCGGGCAACGGGAGCTTGGCTGGTAACGGAAACGTCGCCGGCAATGGCGGCAGCGCGGGAGACGGCAGCGGAAACAGTGGAAGCAGCGGCAATGCCGGCGGCGCTGGACCCGGCGCATCGGCAGCAAGCACGGCTGCCGGAACCCATGCAGGCGGCGCGTCGATGTCGCCCGGTGTTGTCTCCGCCAAGGCAGGCGCCACGCTGGAAGCGGGACGCGACCTGGTGCTGCCGCGCCAGATATACACGTCCGGCAATTTGCTGACGCAGGCGGGCGCGGACCTGGCTTCCGACGCTGGCGCGCATCTGCAGGCGGCCCAGGGCTTGACGATACGCGCGGGCGGTAGCGCCAATCTGGCCGGCGTGGCATTGACGGACGGGGCGCTGTCGATCGATGCGGCGCGTCATCTGCGCATGGATGGCAGCGCGCTGGCCTACGGCGGCGGGCTTGACCTGAACAGCGGAAGCGATCTGCGGTTAGGCCAGGCCAGCAAGGCGCAGGGCAAGCGCATCGTGCTGAATGCCGGGGGCGATGTGCGCACGGGCGGCGACATGGTGTCCGAGACTAGCGTCGACCTGAAGGCAGGCGGCAATGCCCTGTTGGCGGGCACGCTGAACGGCAATCAAGGCGTGGACGTGCGGGCGGCGGGCACGCTGGGTGTTGCCGGTGCGGCGGATGCTGCGGAAGGCGCTTTGACGCTGGCTTCTGGCGGCGACCTGTCGATCGGCACCAGCGGCAGCGTGCAGGCGGGTGGCCCGGTAGTGCTGCGCACGCAAGGCGCGCTGAACGCGGCCGGCACGGTGTCATCCATGGCGGCGCTGACGGCACAGGCCGCGCGTGACGCCAAGGTCGACGGCAAGTTGTTGGCGGGTGGATCTCTGCGGCTTGACGCTGCGGGCGATATGGCAGCAGGCGCGAATGCGCGGCTGCAATCAGAAGGCGCCATGACGCTGCTTGCCGGCAACGACTTGTCCCTGGCGGGCGAGGCGCAAACCAATACGGGCCTGACGCTGGATGCCGGGCGCGACCTGCGCATCGATGGCGCGGCGCACGCTTACGCCGGCGCGTTGGCGTTGAACGCGGGCAATACCTTGCAGTTGGGCAAGTCCAGCCGCACCCAAGGCGACGGCGTGTCCGCGCAGGCAGGCGGCGATCTTATCGCTGACGGCGCGATGGCTTCGCGTGGCGATATGGCCTTGAAGGCAGGACGCGACACCCTTGTCGGCGGTCAAGCGCAAGCGACAGGACAACTGAATCTGCAAAGCCGGGGCAACGTCACGGTGGCCCAGGGCGCGCGCGTGGACGCGGAACGCAGTGCGGACATCAAGGCGGGACAAGACATCCTGATTGCCGGCGCGCTGCGCAGCAACGAAGGCAACCGCATTCAAGCCAAGGGCGCATTGCGCTTGGACGGCGAAATCTCTGTCGCGCAAGGCGGGTTGGAGATGCTGGCGGGCGGAGACCTGTCGGTCGACAAGCCGGGCAAGGCAGTGGCGGGCGGCGCATTACAGGGCAAGAGCGGCGGCGCGTTGACGGTAGACGGCGCACTGTCCAGCCAAGGCGCCCAGGCGCTGACGGCGGCGCGCGACATCAACGTAAGTGGCCAACTGCTGTCCGGCGACACGCTGTCCTTGCGCGCAGGCCTGGGCTTGGGCACGAGCGGGGCCGCGCAACTGCAATCGGCCAAGAACATGACGCTGAGCGCAGGGCAGGACGCCCATCTGGCGGGTTCGGCCGTGAGTGATGGCGCCATTTCGATCGAGGCAGCGCGGGATCTGAACGCGGACGGCGCCGTGCTGGCATACGGCGGCAAGCTTGGCCTGAAGAGCGGGAATGATCTGCGCTTGGGTAAAAGCAGCCAGACTCAAGGCGTAGGCGTTGCCATGGAAGCGGCGCGCGATATCCACACCAGCGGTGAGATATCGGCCGTGGGTCCGGCGGTATTGACGGCGGGCAGGCACGCGACGCTCGGTGGCGCGCTAGGCGCAGACGGCGATCTGACCCTGCGGGCCACGGACTTGGCCTCCGTCACCGGCACCTTCGAGGCGACCGGCAGCGCGGCCTTGTCGAGCGACAGCGATATCACGCTGGCCGGCAGCTTGCGCAGCAATCTGGGCACGCAGGTGAACGCGGCCGGCAAGCTGGACATCACCGGTGCGGCGGAAGCGGTGCGGGGGGCCTTGAACCTGAGCTCGGGCAGTGACCTGTCCATCGGCGCCAGCGGCCGTGTGCAGGCGGCCGGGCCGCTGGCGTTGCGTGCCGGCGGCGCGCTGAACGCGGCGGGAACGGCGTCGTCGGCGGCGGGGCTGACGGCGCAGGCCGCGCGTGACGCCACGGTAGACGGCAAGCTGCTAGCGGGTGGCCCACTGTCGCTCAAGGCGTTCGGAAAAATCGTGGCGAGCGCCGAGGCGCACCTGCAATCAGAAGCCGCGATGACACTACAAGCCGGTCAAGACTTGCTCTTGGCGGGCGAGGCGCAAGCCAACGCAAGCATCACGCTGGATGCCGGCGTCGACCTGCGCATCGATGGCGTTGCGCGAGCCTATGACGGCGCACTGGCGCTGAACGCGGGCAAGGCGCTGCGGCTGGGTGAGGCCAGCCGTACGCAAGGCGAGGGTATATCGGCAACGGCGGGCAGCGATCTCTACGCGGCAGGCACGATGGGGTCGCGCGGCGGTATCGAACTGACCGCGGGTCGCGACATTCAAGTGGACAGCTCCGCGCAGGCAAGCGGCGACGCGTCCCTCGTTGCCGCGCGCGATCTCAGCATGGGCAAGGCGGCGCAGTGGGAAGCAGAGGGCGCATCGCGGGCAGAAGCCGGTAACGCTATGCGCTTGTCCGGCGCTTGGCGCGGCAATGGCGATATGACGCTGGCCGCGTTGGGCGCGTTGACGGTGGACGGGGCACTGACCGCCAGCGTGGGCGGCCTGGACCTGAGCGCGGGCGGTGACTTGTCCGTGGGCGCCTTGGCGCGCATGGCGGCGGCAGGACCCCTGCGCGCCAAGACGGATGGCGACCTGCTCGTGGCGGGTACGGTCAGCTCATTGAAGGCATTGACGTTGCAGGCCGCGCGCAATGCCAGCATCAGCAACCAGCTTTACGCCGCAGGCGCGCTGGAGGTGCAAGCGGGTCAGTCCTTGAGCACCACAAGCGGCTCGCATCTGCAGTCCGACGGCGCGATGGCGCTGAACGCGGGCCGGGATCTGACCCTTGCAGGCACGGCCTTGTCCCAGCGCGGCATGGCGCTGGCGGCCGCGCGCGACCTGCGCGTGGAGGGCAATGCGCTGGCCGACGGTGGCACGCTGGACCTGAAGAGCGGCAATGATCTGCTGCTGGGCGCGGGCAGCCAGTTGCAAGGGCAGGGCGTCCACGCCCAGTCGGGGCGCGATCTTGCGGGCAATGGCGTGCTGGTGTCCAAGGGCCATGCACAGTTGCGCGCCGAGCGGGATGCCAGTGTCAACGGCAAGGTTGGCGTGGATGGCTCGCTGGATCTGCTTGCGAAGAACGATGTGCGTGTCGGCGGGTCGGCGCAGTTGGAATCGACTGGCAAGGCACGTGTCGAGGCGGAGGGCGACGCAACGATCGCGGGCGCCGTGCGCGGCGACCAAGGCGCATCCATCCTGGCCGGCGGCGAGCTGGCCATGATGGGCACGGCAGCATCGGCCAAGGGGCCGTTGCAGTTGATTGCCGGGCAAGGTCTGACGCTGTCGTCTGGCAGCCAGGCCTTGGCGGGCGGCGCCTTGCTGGCGCGGGCGGGCGCATCGCTGATGGCGGCGGGCGCCATGTCGTCCCTTGCCGATATGGTCCTGGATGCGGGCTCCAACATGACAGTGGCCGGGCAGACGCTGGCGACGGGAGCACTCAGCGCAAACGTGGGCGGCGTATTGACCACCTTGGCGGGCTCGCGCCTGCAGGCCGACGGCGCGATTGCTGTCCACGCGGACGCCGCGACGCTTGCCGGCATGCTTGTTGCCGGACAGTCGGCGCACGTGCAGGTGCAAAAAGACCTGGCGGTCGAGGGCACCGTGCTGGCCGACAAGGGCGCACTTGTCGCCAGCAGTGGCGGCGACATGACGCTGGGCGGCGCAAGCGCGCTGCAAGCCGGCGGACAACTGGATGCACGGGCGGGCGGCAAGCTGCTTGCGGCGGGCACCGTTTCCAGCGAAATGGACATCGTGCTGGCTGCGGGCAAGGACGCTGAACTGTCTGGCAAGACAGTCGCCAACGGCGCGCTCGCAATCGATGCCGGCGAGAATCTGACGGTAGCAAAGCAGGCCCTGGCGCAAGGCAGCGGCAAGCTGTCGTTGGCTGCGGGCCAAGACCTGCGCATCGCCGGCACGGCCGGCACCGCAGCGGTCGCGGGCAATGAAGGAGCGGACACCCGGGGCGCGGGCACCCCGGGCGTAAGAAGCGCCCGTGCCGCCTCGGGCGGCGCGCTACTCGCGCAGGCCGGTCGCGATCTGTCCATCACGGACACGGGCATCGTCACCGCCGGCTCACCCATCGCCTTGAAGGCGGCTCGCGACATCAACATCGACGGTATCGCGACGGCCTTGGGCGGCGGCCTGCAAGCCGACGCCGGCGCCAATCTGCAAGTGGGCGCGGCAGGTCGGATGCAAGCATCCGACAACCTTGCGGCAAGCGCGGGTGCGGACCTGGATACCGACGGCGTCATTGCTGCGGGCGGCGGCCTCACGCTAACCTCGGGCGAAAACGCCCGATTGGGCGGCGTTGTAGCGGCGTTGGGCGAGCGCGCGGCAGGCGATGCGCTGATCTCGGCGCAACACGACTTGACCGTCAAGCAAGGCGCACAGGTCCAGGCCGCGGGCGCGCTGACCGCGCGTGCCGGTCGCGACCTGAACGCCGCGGGCGCGCTGAGTTCGGTGGCCAATATGGCATTGGCCGCCGCGCACGACTTGCGCATAGACGGCACCGCCGCATCCGACGCCAACTTGACGTTGACAGCACGCGACGTGACGGTTGCGGCAAACGGTCTTGCGCAAGCAGGCGGCACGCTTGCCGCCACCGCGCAAGGCGCCTTGCTTGCAGCAGGTCGCCTGTTGTCCGGGCAGTCGCAAACGCTGATCGCAGGCAACGATTTGACGGTGAACGGCACGCTTGCCGCGCTGAACGGCGACCTGACGTTGACCTCGCAGCGGGGCGACCTGGCATTGGGCGCGGCATCGACCGTGCAGGCCAGCGGCGCGCTGACGGCCGAAGCCGGCGCGGCATTGCGCACGCAGGGTTCGCTGGCGGCGGGTCAGGGCATGGCGTTGCGTGCGGGCACGGACGCCACGCTCGGCGGCATCGCCGCCACACTGGCAGGCGACCTGACGGCTCGCGCGGCGGGTGACTTGGCCGTCACGGCAGAGGGCCGTCTTCAATCAAGCCGAGCCCTGGAATTGCAGGCGGGCGGTGCGCTGGCGAACGCCGGCGTCGTTTCCGCCCAGGAAGGCGCACGCTTGAGCGCGGGCAACACGTTGCTGAACGCGGGTTCGGTCCTGGCGGGAGGCGACCTGCTCGTCACCACGCCGGGGTTGCTGAACAACGCCGGCCGTCTCGTGGCAGGCGTGGATGGTGAAGGCGCGCTTAAGCAGCCGGGCAGTCTGACGCTTGCGGCCGGCGCCATCGTCCACCCCGGCACCAGCCTTGCTGGCAAGGACCTGAGCCTTACCGCTGGTGGCTTGAACCTGGCGCACGGCACGCTCTCGGCCGTGGGCAACATCACGCTAGGCACGCCAGGCGACCTCGACACGCGCCATGCCGTCGTGCAGGGCGGCGGCCTGGACATCTCGGCCGCCAACCTGCGCAATCAGGCGGGCAAACTCACCTCGACCGGTGACGCCCGTCTGGCGCTAGGCGGCGAACTCAACAACGCCGAAGGGCTGATCGCCGCGGCAGGCGACATGCGAGTCGATGCCGCAACGGTCAGCAACCGCGCGGGCACGATGGCGAGCGGCAATCTTGCCATCAACGCCAGCGGCGCGCTCGACAACCACCGTGGCTTGATCCAGGCCGACAACGCCTTGACGCTGACAGCGGCCACGCTGGACAACAGCGCCACGCTGGGGTCAGCAAAGTCGGCACCCCAGGGCGTGTTGGGCAAGGTCGTCACCATTGTGGCGGACCGCGTCAACAACCAGGGCGGCTCCATCCAGGCGGGTCAAGACCTGACCCTGACCACCCGCGAACTCGACAATCAGGGCGGCGAGGTGGCCGCCCAAGGCAACGCCCACATCGTGGCTGATACGCTGAAAAACGGCCAGGGCAAGCTGCTGGGGGGCAACAGCCTGACGGTCATCGCGCAAGTGCTGCATGGCTTGGGTACGTTGCAATCCGCGGGCGACCTGAGCTTCCACTATGCGGGCGCGCTGAACCAGCCGGGCGACCTGTCCAGTGGCCGCGACATGACGCTGTCCGTGGGCGGCGCGCTGGACAACAGCGCAACCATCAGCGCCGCGCGCGACCTGAACATCAAGGCGAACTCGCTCACCAACCACGCCACCGGTCAGCTTCTGGCGGGCGGCGCCAATACGATCACCGTCGCGCACGGCCTGACCAATGCCGGCCTGATCGATGGCGCAGTCACGCGCATCAACGCGGGCAGTGTGGACAACCTGGCCCGCATCTACGGCGACAAGGTCGCGATCCTGGCCAATACGCTGGTGAACAGTGCCGGTGCGGGCGGCGGGGCCGTCATAGCGTCTCGGGGCACCATGGACCTGGGGGTCGCATCTCTGGTGAATCGCGCGCATGCGCTGATCTATGCCGGGGCAGACCTCGCCATCGGCGGGGCACTGGATGCCGGCGGCAACGCCGTGGGCCAGGCGGCGTCGCTGTTGAACACAGGCGCCACCATCGAAGCCGCGGGCAATGCCCGCATGTCGGCGGCGTCGCTGCATAGCCATAACGCCAACTACGCCAGCCAGACCGTGCAGGTGTCGTCCCGGTCGAAGGTGTACTTCACCCCGGCGGGCAGTACGGACATGTACGACGCCGACACAAACTGGCTGTGCGACGAAGTCACGCCCATGTGCAGCAAGGACCCGGCTTGGCTAAACGACGACCCCGAACGCATGTTCCTGCTGCCGTCCGCCAAATACCCGCAGGAGCGGTATGGCCCGCCGTTCGATTACACGCCGGGCGGCAAGCGCAAGGCGCGCGTCAGTTCACCGATTGCTCTCACTTATACGGCGCCCAACATCGGTTGCGCCGGCGGAGATGCGGGCGGCCCTTGCTGGAATGAGCCGGAGAAATTCCTCTATGCCTCGGACGCCCGCATATGGGCCGTCTTCGGCGTTACGCCGCCCTCGGGCTCTTTGCCTGTCTGGGTTCCCCCGCCAGCGCCCTGCTTTAACAACAGTCCGGAGTGCCAGGCGGAAGCCGCGCGCCGCAAAGCTTTTGAAGCGGCCTATGCCGCGTACAAAGCGCCACACATGGAGTTGGACGCGCGTATTCGCGAATTCAACGCAGACTTCAACAACCGCCTGGTCGGCTCTCTGACCTATTACCAGGTCAACGAAACAGTCACCGAGACGCGCACGCTGTCGTCGGACCCGGGCAAGATCCTGTCCGGCGGTGCGATGACGCTGGCGGGCACGGTCACCAACGACAAGAGCCAGATCGCCGCCGGCGGCGCGCTGCATGTGGCGGGCCCGGCCATCCACAACATCGGCGCGGGCGGCCAACGCACGGTCGTGCGCGAGGGCGTAGCCACGCTTTCGCAGCCGCGTTCCAGTTACCGCTATGAAACTTCGGTTCCGTACACCGCCAAGCTGGCGGCTCAGGGCATTGAACTGCCCGTGGGAACTTCGGGCGGATACTCCAACGTTGCCCTGGGCGGGTCGGTGCCGGGCGCCGCTGGCGTCGGCACACCGGGCCCCGTATTGGTCGCCAGCCTGGACCTGCCCGGTGGCACGGTCGTGCGCACCGTCTCCAATCCGGCCAGCATTCCAGACAGCCAGCTTTTTGCGGTAAACCAGCGGCCCGATGCGCCTTACCTCGTTGCGACCGACCCGCGCTTCATCGGCCAACGGCCGACCGTGTCCAGCGATTATCTGTTCGAGCTGCTGCGCCAGCCTGGCGCGCTGCCGGGCGCCACCATCGCAGGCGGCGCGGGCGCGGGCGGGGGGCTCACCGGCCCGCGCGTCGACAAGCCCGCCGACGCCAGCCTGGTCCGAGCCGCCATCGGCGCGGGCGCCGTCGCGACGCAAGCTGCGGCCGGCCCCGCTGTGGGTGCCGGCTCCGGCGTGGACGCGCAACGGCTGGACGCCCCAGCGGCGTCTTCGGTATATGGCGCTGCCCTGGGCAGCAGCAGCCCCATCGCCGGCCACGATGTACAAGGCGGCAACACGCTGTCCAGCGCGCGGCTGGCGGGTTGGGACGCCCTGGTACCCGCGGGTGCCAGGTTCCTGACGCCATCGGGCCAACCCAAGCGTTTGGGTGACGGCTTCTACGAGCAAAAGCTCGTATCCGACCAGATCCTGGCCACCACCGGCCAGCGCTTCCTGGAGCGCTTTGGCGACAACGAAAGCCAGTACAAGGCCTTGCTGGCCGCGGGCGCGCAATTTTCCCGAGACCACAACGTGCAGGTGGGCGTGGCGTTGACCGAAGCGCAACAACTCCAGCTCAAGACCGATCTGGTCTGGCTGGTGGCGCAGACGGTCACCCTGCCCGACGGCAGTGCCGAGACGGTGCTGGTGCCCAAGGTCTACCTGCTGGTCCGCAAGAACGACCTGAAGGGCGACGGCACCTTGATGGCCGGGCGCGACGTCAAGCTCGTCGCGGACGGCAATATCGACAACAGCGGCACGATCGGCGCGCGCCATGCCACCGTCATGAGCGCGTCCAACATCGTCAACCAGGCCGGCGGCCTGATCCAGGGCGCCACCGTGGATCTTTCCGCGCACACTGACCTGACCAACCTGGTGTCGCGGATCCAGGGCGATGCCGTCACGCTGAAGGCGGGGCGCGACATCGCCTTGACCTCGACGGCGGCGTCCGAGAACTTCGGCAGCACCTGGGGTTCGCACGTCACGGGCGTGGCTCGCGTGGATGCCGGTGACCTGAACCTGCGCGCCGGTCGCGACATCAACTTGACTGCCGCGCAAGTCAACGCCGAGCGCAACGCCGGGTTGCAAGCCGGCCGCGACATCAATCTGGAAACCCTGACCGAACGCCACGGCGAGTCGATCGTCATCAACAAGAAAAACCGTCACGACCTGAGCACCAGCAAGGAAATCGGTTCGGCGATTGCCGCGGGCGCCAACCTGACGCTGATCGCGGGGCAAGACGTGAACGCGCGCGCGGCTGATGTCACTGCCGACAAAAAGTTGGCCGTGGGCGCTGGTCGCGACATCAATCTGACGGCCGGGGTGGAGTCCGGTTCGGCGTACGACGAACTTCACTATAAAAAGCGCGGCTTCTTGTCGTCGAAGACCACGCACATCATTAATTCGACCGATTGGGAGCAGGCCAAGGGTTCCACTTTCAGTGGCGATAACGTCGTATTTCAGGCTGGCCGCGACGTGTCGCTGAATGCGTCGCAGGCCCTTGCCAGCGAAAATCTCATCGTCGATGCCGGTCGCGACTTGTCGGTGACGGCCGGCACGAACACTTACGCGGAAAACCATTACAAACGCGTGAAGAAAAGCGGCATTTCCGCCGGAGGTCTGGGAATCTCGTACAAAAGCAGCGATGCTCGATCGCTGCAGGCCGTCGATGGCATGACGCAGAGCGACGCACGTAGTCTTCTGGGTACCACGGGCGGCGACGTCATCGTGACGGCGGGACGAAACGTACTGGTCGCGGGCAGCGATGTGGTCGCAGGCAAGGCCGCGGGCGATACCGCCGGCAACACGGGCAACATCGATATCCAGGCAGAGAACGTCGCCATCGTGGCAGGCCGCGACGTTGAAAACACCCACAGCGAATACTCGCTGAAGGAAAGCAGCTTTGGCGTGGCCGCTGTCGGCACGCTGATGAATACCTTCAAAAATCTGGCCACCGCCGGCACCACTAAAGCGAAGGCGCAAGAGCTTGCCCACAGCGGGGCCACGATGCCCGGTATGTCGTTCTCGTACAGCGGCAGCAAGAGCAGCGGCTCGTTCGATTCGTCTAGCCAGGTCAGCAGTGGCTCTTCACTTAGTGCCGCGGGCGATATCGTGATCCGTGCCACCGGCAACGGCTCGCGCGATGCCTCGGGCCGTGCACGGGATGGCGACGTCCTGATTTCCGGATCCAGCCTGCGCGCCCAGGGCGGTGTCGTGTTGGACGCCCAGCGCAATATCTCCGTCGTCGGCTCCGACAATCGTCAGACCAAGACAGGTGAAGAGTCGAGCAAGAGCACCAGCTTCGAGTTGGGCGGCATGAGCCTGGGCGACATCGGACGGGCAATCGATGGCGGTCCGAACTCCAGCGGGGTCAAGATGTTCCCCTACGGCAGCGAGTCGGCAAAGTCCAATGAGCTGTCCTCGGGTACGGGGCAGACGGCCTCGCTTATCACTGGCAACAGCGTCCACCTGAACAGCCGCGATGGCGATATCCGTATCGCCGGCTCGGCTATCGACGCCATCAACAACGTGGGCCTCTTGGCCAATCGCGGATCGATCACCGTCGATACGGGCAACGCGACGCGCGACCAAGGCAGCAGCTACAGCAACAAGGCGGTGGGCGATCTGGGGCGCGAAGGCAGCGGCTTCAGTGTTGGTGTCCGCAGCAGCAGCGGCAGCCTGGATGAGCGCAGCAGCACGCCAAGCGCGGCCGGCAGCACCGTCACCAGCCATCTGGGCGACGTTTCTATTGTCGCCAAGGAAGATGTGCTGGTACGCGGTAGCGACATCCGCGCGGGCCGAGACGTCCTGATGGGCGGGCAGGCGGTCACGATCGACGGCAGCTTCGACACCAGCGTGTATCGCCAGTTTCAGGAGACCAGCCAGGTCGGCCTCACCGTCAGCGCCAGCAATCCTGTTGTCAGCGCCGTGCAAAGCACCAACCGCATGCGCGAGGCTGCGCAAGAGACCAACAATGGCCGCCTGCAGGCAATCGCTGCGGTCGCGGCGGGGCTGGCTGCCAAGAATGCTTACGATGCCGTGGCCAAAGATCCTTCGAAGGTCGGCGGCATCAACATCAACGTCGATGTCGGCGCCAGCAGCGCCAGCCAGACCCGCAGCGGGCAAAGCAGCACAGCAAGCGGCGCGGCCATCGCGGCCAGCCGCGCCCTGACGATCATCGCAGCGGGCAAGGCCGATCAATCCAACATCGTCGTGGCCGGCTCCGACCTGGCCGCGGGCCGCAACATCCTGCTGAACGCACAGGGCGACATCCTGCTTGCCGCCCAGCAGAATACCGCCAGCCAGAAGACTGACGGCAAGAGCAGCAACGCCAGTGTCGGAGTGGGCTTTTCGATCGGTGGAGCCCAGAACGGCGTCAGCATCAACTTGGCGGCTGGCGGCAGCAAGAACAAAGGTGATGGCCGGGATACGACGTGGAACAACACCCATGTCCAGGCCGGCGGCAACCTGACCATGAACTCCGGCGGCGACACGGTCTTGCGTGGCGCGCAAGCCAGCGCCGACCGGATTATGGCGACGGTGGGTGGCAACCTTGTTGTCGAAAGCCTGCAGGACATCAGCCACTACGCCGCGCGCGACCGCAGCGTGGGCGTGCAGGTAAGCCTGTGCATACCGCCCCTGTGCTACGGCGCCAGCTCGGTCAGCGGCAACTATGGCCACAGCAAGATCAACAGCCAGTACGCTAGCGTCACGGAGCAGACGGGCCTGTGGGCGGGCGACGGCGGCTTCCAGATTGATGTGGCGAAGAACACCGGCCTAGTCGGTGGCGTCATTGCCAGCAGCGACAAGGCGGTTGCCGATGGTAAGAACGTCCTGACCACCGGCACCCTGACCAGCCGCGACGTCGAAAACCGCGCCAGCTACGAAGGGCAGTCCATCCAGTTGGGCGGAGGCGTGAGCTTTGGCGGCGGCAAGGATGGCGCCAAAAGCGGCGGGAAGGACTCTGGCAAGGACCAGAGCAACATCGGCACCGACGGCAAGGGGGACGTCGCGGGCGGAAGCAAGGCGACGCCGAACTCGAAGTTGGCCAGCGCGAACGGTATCAGCATGGGCGTGCCCGTCGTCATGGGCGCCAGCGGCCAGTCCAGCTCCACCACGCTCAGCGGTATCAGCGGCGGCACGGTCGTCATTCGCGACGAGGCGGGGCAGAAGGCGCAGACAGGACAAACGGCGGCCGAGGTGATCGCCGGACTGAACCGCGACACCCAGGATACGTTGAACAGCCTGGATCCGATTTTTAACGAGAAGGAGATCCGGGCCGGGTTCGAGATCGTGGGGGAAGCTGGCCGGCAGGTGGGGCAGTTTTTGGTGAATCGGGGCAAGGAAATTCAAGACGCTAGGGAGCGTTCGGAAGATAAGTCCCTTTCGTACGCTGACCGCGCTAAAGCCGCCCAGGAATACGCTGATCTAGAAAGTAAATGGGGCAGCCAAGGGACGTCTAGCCAATGGGCCACGATCATTTTGGGCGCGGTCAGCGGCAACGTGACCGGGAGCAGCAGCCAGTTCATCCAAGCTGCAGCCGTCAATTACCTGCAGACCCTGGGCGCAGCGAAGATCAAGGAGTTGAGTGGTGCGCTGGGCGGCGAGGGTTCCGTCGGGCACGCAGCGCTGCATGCGGTATTGGGTTGCGCGGGGGCTGCTGCGCAAGGCGCATCGTGTGGTGCCGGCGGTGCGGGCGCGTTTTCTGGGGTTGTGCTGAGCAAGCTGCTGGAGAGCATGGATGGAGCCAACGCCAAGGATTTGTCACCTGAAGAGGCGCAAGCGCGAGTCAACCTGATTAGCAGCATCGTCGCAGGGATTGCTGCGTCGATTGATCCGAGTGCGGCAGTGCCGGCGGAAATCGCGGCGCGCATCGAGGCGGAGAACAATAGCCAGTATCAGAACCGCGACAAGGTTGCGCGGATGAAGGCGGATATCACCACTTCGGCGATTGCCTCTTGCGGCGGTGACGGTGCATGTTTGTCCGCGGAGTTCGCTCGGGCAGACAAGATGGCGGCAGCGTACGACGTTGCACTGACACTAAGCCACTACCCAGAGCTGAGCAAAGAAAAGACGGACATGCTCGCGCAATCGGTGTTAGATCTGGCGCCGGGGGTGTCCAATGCGAGTGCGCTTTACGAGCTTTTGACGGGCAAAACTGCGACAGGCGACGATGCAAACCGATACTTCGCCGCGATCGGATTGGTGCCGGTGGTCGGCGGGATGCTGAAAAAGGGTGGCCAATCGGTTCATGCGTTCGCGATGGCGGAGAAGGCGCTTGATGTTGGGAAGGTGGGGGGGAAGGCCGAGATAGTTGGGGCGAAAGGTGTCGATGAAATTTTTAAACCGGGTCGGACACCAAAAGCGAGCGAGCTGAAGCAATATGCGGAAGCGCAAGGTTGGAAGCCCACTCAGACGGACGGGGGGCCTCTTAAATACGTTGACGAAAATGGCATTGCACGGGTCACAATCAAACAAGGCAGTTCACGAGCGCCGGGAAGTTCTGATCCACATGTTGAGTTTAAAAGTGCAATAGGTCAAAGAACAGACGCCTTCGGTAATCCAGTCGCTAGAAAAAGTCCGGGTAATCATATGCCAATTGATTATGATCTGTAAGAATGAAAATGAAATACTACGAAATTCCTGCGCTTTCAAACATTTACTTGGAAGATAGCTATGTCCTATCGATTCACGAACATAGGGCGGTCTTTGTTTTTGAATTGGAAGCCGTTCTTACGGAAGATAATCCGAACTATGAAACTCCTCGAGTTGGAGAGTTTTATAGTTACGCTAGAGTTTCGCTGAGATTTATCAATGTAGACTCTATAGAGTGGATTGATCGGAAGTTTATGGCGTTCACAGATGCGTCAGGTGAATTGGATTATGGGAATATCGATATTTTTGTCGGCTGTGGTGGTGGTTATGAGTTGGCGGGCGACTGGGGGCGCGTCTTAATCAAGGGGAGAGCAATAGAGGTGATAGTGGAATATTAGCGCTAGGCCAAACGGGATTCCTCATCCGCTCAAAAACCTGCCGAGCGGTTAATGCGCTTGGCCTGCGTTAACCGCTGGTGTGTAAAGTGCATTGAGTGAAGGGGGTATGAGTTTCGACCGGGCTGGAAATAAACGCACAATGGAATATCTAGCTGAATCTGTTGAAAATACCGTGTCAGACTGAGCTAACCCGGGTGTTCCGGGCCCCCTAAGAAGTAGACAATACTTGAAGGAGGGGTGCCATGGATAAATCCAAACCCGAAGCCAAGCCGAGCGATGCCAAGCGTCAGCCTCACGGCCGAGAGCTCAAGATCTAGGCCGTTCAACAGTTGGAGGGAGGCAAGATCAGCGGTAAAGTGCACACATTTCTTTGTGGATAATTTAGCCCGCATTTACGCTATCCGACGGGCTAGGCTGGCCGCTGTTCAGTAGTGGGGGAGTGGCATCCCAATCACCGTTTTACTTGCGCAACTGGGACGAGCTATCGTCGATGAACTCGAGAGTTTTTCGCTTGACGAGCGGGCTTATATTTTTGATGGGGTCGAGCAAGGAATGAATTCTTCCGATGCTGTCCTCAATACCGCTGTCGCAACAGGTTTGCTCGAGGCTATAAACTCACAGATTTCTAAAGACAGCGATCTTGAAAGAAAAGTGGATAGCCAACTCGGAACGGTGTCGAAGAAGTACTTAACTGATTGGACTAACTGGTACACCTCTAGATGAGCCCCCAAGCAGGCCCCTTCCCCACCACCTACCCCACCCCCCGTCGATACAACGCCAACATCCCCGCCAGCCCCATCATCACCCCGCCACAAACCCGATTCAGCCACCGTAGCCCCGACCCTCTAAACACCCGCACCAACCGCGCGCCCAATGCCGCATAAACCAGCATCGTCAGCACATTGATCGTCGCCAGCACCCCCGCCACGATGGCGTATTGCATTAGCAGGGGCGCTTGCGGATCGATAAACTGCGGCAAGAACGCCGACATGAATAACAGCGCCTTGGGATTCGTCAGCGCCACCAGAAAGCTGCGCACCCCCAGCGCCAAGCCAACTGGGCGGCCGTCAACCGCAGTGGCGGTCGGCAAGACCAACGCTGAATCCGACCGCAGCATCTTCCAACCCAGATACGCCAGATACGCCGCGCCCACCCATTTAATGATCTGAAAGGCGACTTCAGAGGCGCCCAGCACCACGCCCAGGCCGGACGCGACCGAGCCGACCAGGATCAAATCCGCCAGCACCGCGCCCGCCATGCCCCAGCCAGCGGCCCGCACGCCGTGGCGCGAGCCGTTGCTCATGGCAAGCAGGGGGGGGGGGCCGGGCGTCATGATGGCGACGGCCGAAGCCAGGATGAACAGCAGCAGCGTGGTGGTGGACATAAAGCGCTCCTAGGCAGCGGCCAGTTTGACGCTGCCAGCGCCAATCGTCCAGGTCCGGCTACCATATCGGTCTTATCCTCAGAATTCCCACCATGTCCACGCGTTCCGACTCCCCCCATCTTGCCCCTCCGCTGTCCTCCGTTCTTCTTTCCAGCGCGGGGGTGGTCGAGGGCGTGCTGGACGGCCGTTCCCTGACGGACGCATTGACAGACGTCAGTGTTGCCCTGCGCCCGGCCACCCAGGCGGTGTCGTTTCATGCGATGCGCTACCTGGGTTGGGCCGACGCCGTGGGCCGGGAATTGGTGCAGCGTTACCCCAGCGTGTTGTTCGAATCGCTGCTGCTGGTGTCTTTGACCCTGCTGAAAGAAGAGGGCGAGGCCGCCGCGCAGTTGCCCGGCATGCCGGTCTACGCGGCCCACACGGTGGTGGATCAGGCTGTGACGGCCGCCTCCAACACCCGCAGCCTGGCGTCGTTCAAGGGCATGCTGAATGCCTGCTTGCGTCGCTTCCTGCGCGAGCGCGCGGCGCTG
Organism: Achromobacter colocynthidis; assembly: GCF_057334535.1. Taxonomy (NCBI): domain Bacteria; kingdom Pseudomonadati; phylum Pseudomonadota; class Betaproteobacteria; order Burkholderiales; family Alcaligenaceae; genus Achromobacter; species Achromobacter colocynthidis. The sequence continues at coordinate 146,760 of NZ_JBHFIZ010000038.1, read as the reverse complement.
GAAGCCGCGGTGGCCGACAGCCCCGAGGCGCAATGGAATCACCCCGGCTGGTGGGTCAAGCAATTGGGAATCGCCTACCCGCAGGACTGGCAGCGGATTCTGGAATCGGCCAATGTGCCGGCACCCCTGACTTTGCGCGTCAACCGCCGCCGCGCCAGCCGCGAACAGGTATTGGCCGCCTTCGAAGCCGCAGGCCTGGAAGCGCAGCCGGTTGGCCAGGCCGGCGTGGTGCTGGGCAGCCCCAAGCCCGTGACGCAGTTGCCCGGCTTTGCCGAAGGTTGGTGGTCGGTGCAGGATGCGGGGGCGCAATTGGCGGCTGAGCTGCTGGCGCCCACCGACGGCATGCGGGTGCTGGATGCCTGCTCGGCGCCCGGCGGCAAAACGGCGCATCTGCTGGAACTGGCCGATATCGACCTGGTGGCGCTGGACGCCGACGGCGAACGGCTGGAACGGGTGGAGCAAAACCTGGACCGCCTGGGCCTGGCAAGCAAGCGCGTGCACCTGGACGCGGCCGACGCCGCTGACCTGGACGCCTGGTGGGACGGCACGCCCTTTGACGCAGTGCTGGCGGACGTGCCCTGCACGGCCTCGGGCATCGTGCGCCGCCACCCGGACATTCGCTGGTTGCGCCGGGAAAACGATGTGCGCCGCACGGCCACGTTGCAGGCCCGGATTCTGGACTCCCTGTGGAAAACCGTCGCGCCCGGTGGCCGTCTGTTGTATGTGACGTGCTCGGTCTTCCCGATTGAAGGGGCGCGCCAGGCGCTTGAGTTTTTGCAGCGCCATCCCGAGGCCCAACGGTTGGACGCGCCGGGGCAGTTGCTGCCAGTTGCGCTCAATGCAACACCCGTCGAGCAACATGACGGCTTTTTCTATGCCTTGTTTGCCAAGCAGTCCTGAATCACCAAGAATAGGGGCATAACGGTGTTGCGGTGTCGTATGTCCATTATTTCGCGTTTATTTCTAGGGTTGTTGCTGGTATCTACCTTGCTTTCCACGGTGCCGGGCGGCGAGGTGCATGCCGCCGAACCGCAGGTGACGCGGGTTGAGCCGGCGGTGCGCAATGGCAAGCTTGAATTCGATGCGGATATCGAATTTGAACTGAATCAGCAGTTGCGGGATGCGGCCCAACGCGGCATCCCCTTGTATTTCACGGCCGACCTTACCGTGACGCGTGAACGCTGGTGGTGGTTCGACGAGTCGCTGGTGGACACCTCGCGCACCTGGCGCGTCATCTATAACGCGCTGACGCGGCAATGGCGCGCGGGCGTGGGCGAACTGTCCTTTCCGGTCGCTTCGTTGGACGATGCGATGAGCGTCATCCGGCATATACGCAATTGGTCGGTGGCGGATGCCGCTGACTTTGATGCCGACGTGCTCTACGGCGGACAGATCCGGCTGCGCCTGGATACGTCGTTGCTGCCCCGGCCGTTCCAGGTCAACGCCTTGAATAGCAGTTCGTGGGCGCAGAGCACGCCCTGGATGGACTTCTCGTTCACGCTGAGCGACAAGGAGAAAGATCCCTCATGAGGCTGTTGCTCCGGCTGGCCCTGATGGTAGGTGCCGTAAGCGGCCTGGCGTTGCTGGGCTTGCTGGCATGGTCCACGGGCAACGCCTCGCGCTTTGCGCGCTATTACGACACGCTGCTGGTGTTGAACGGCATCTTTGCCCTGGCGCTGTTTGTCTGGGTGGTGGCGCTGACGGTGCGGCTGGCGCGCCAGATCCGGCGCCGGCAGTTCGGTGCGCGGCTGACCGCGCGCTTTTCCCTGGCGTTCGCGCTGATCGGCGTGGTGCCGGGCGCCCTGATCTACACCGTGTCGGTGCAGTTCATGTCGCGGTCCATTGAATCGTGGTTCAACGTGCGGGTGGATACGGCGCTGGAAGCCGGCCTGAACCTGGGCCGCGCGGCGCTGGATTCGCTGCTGGCCGATCTGGACGCCCGCGCGCGCTCCATGGCCGTCGAACTGAACCGCAACACGGACAGCGGCGTGACGCTGGCGCTGACCCGGCTGCGCGAGGCCAATGGCGTGCAAGAGGCCATGGTGTTCACGGGCAGCGGCCGCATGGTGGCGTTTTCCACCAGCCAGTACGGCCAGTTGATGCCCGCCATGCCCCCGTCCACGGTCATGAACCAGCTTCGGCTGGCACGCGGCTATTCCGCCGCCGAAGCAGATGACCCCGTTACGGCGGGAGCCGAAGGCGGGCTGCACCTGCGTGTGGTGATTCCGCTGACCGGGCCCGAGCGCTATGACAACCTGCTTGGCTCGTCCGAGCCGCGCTGGCTGCAATTGCTGCAGCCGGTGCCGGAGCAGATCGCGCACAACGCCAATCTGGTGCAGCAGGGGTTTCGGGATTATCAAGAGCTGGCGTTGTCGCGGCTGGGCTTGCGCAAGCTTTACGGCATCACCCTGACCTTGGCCCTGCTCTTGGCCGCGTTCGGCGCCATCGCTGTGGCGCTGTCGCTGTCCAAGCGCCTGGTGAGACCCTTGCTCAGCCTGGCGGGCGGCACGCAGGCGGTGGGCGTGGGCGATTACCGGCCACTGCCCGAGCCCCCGGAGCGCGACGAAGTGGGCCAGTTGACGCGCTCGTTCAATGCCATGACGCGCCAGCTTGATGAAGCGCGCCGCATGGTCGAGAGCAATCGCCAGCAGTTGGAGCGGTCCAACGTCTATCTGGAAAGCGTGCTGTCGAACCTGTCCTCCGGGGTGCTGGTGTTCGACGAGTCGTTCCGCGTTACCACTGTCAACCAGGGCGCCCAGACCATTCTGGGGGTGGACCTGCGTTCGGTAATCGGCCGTCCGCTGGAAACGGTGGACGGCATGCTTGAATTTGCGAACATTGTTCGACAGGCGTTTTCCACGCATGCGGCGGTCGGATCGGAACGCCAGCATTGGCAGCAGCAATTCGAAATCAACCCTGGCCAGGGCGATGCCGCCACCGCGTCGCAGCCGCTCACCTTGCTGGCGCGCGGCACCCATTTGCGCGTGGACGGGCGCGGCAACGGCTATCTGGTGGTGTTCGACGACATTACCGAAGTGATTTCCGCCAACCGCACCGTGGCCTGGGGCGAAGTGGCGCGGCGCCTGGCGCATGAAATCAAGAACCCGCTTACTCCCATCCAGTTGTCGGCCGAACGGTTGGCCATGAAACTGGAAGGCAAGCTGCAACCGGCGGAGGCGCAGATCGTCCAGCGGTCCACCAATACCATCGTCAACCAGGTGGCGTCGCTGAAGCAGATGGTGGACGATTTCCGCGAATACGCCCGCACGCCGCCTGCCGTGATGCAGCGCATCGACTTCAACGCGCTGGTGGCCGACGTGCTGTCGCTGTATGGCTGGGAGCCCGACGGCGGGGCGTCCCGCATCACCGGCAAGGCCATGAATCTGGATGTGACGCTGGCGCCGGGCCTGCCCGACATCGAGGGCGACCCGACCCAACTGCGCCAGGTCATTCACAACCTGCTGTCCAACGCGCGCGACGCGATTGCCGAACTGGGCGGTGACGGGCGGGTCAGCGTGACGACGCAGTTGATGCGCAGCGAGCAGCCCGACCGGGCCGACCAGCAAGCCTTGAGATTTACCGTGGCAGACACCGGGCCGGGCTTTCCGGCGCAGGTGATGCAGCGGGCGTTCGAGCCCTACGTAACCACAAAGTCCCACGGGACTGGGTTAGGATTGGCAATCGTACGCAAGATTGTGGAAGAGCACGGCGGACGTATCGACCTTGCGAACCGCAAGGAAGGGGGCGCGCGGATTTCCATCTTGCTGACCCGGTTGGCGACCGGGGCAGATACTATGGACGCGACCGCGCAAGAAAAGGATAATGCGGCTACGCAATAGGTGGATGCTTTATGGCCAGAATTCTGGTGGTTGACGACGAAGTCGGTATACGCGAGCTTTTGTCAGAGATCCTTTACGACGAAGGGCACACGGTCGAACTGGCCGAGAACGCGGCGCAAGCGCGCGCGGCACGCCTTCGCATGCGTCCTGATCTGGTGTTGCTGGACATCTGGATGCCGGACACGGACGGCGTAAGTTTGCTGAAAGAATGGGGCTCGCAAGGCCTGCTCGACATGCCGGTGATCATGATGAGCGGCCATGCCACCATCGACACCGCGGTTGAAGCCACGCGCATCGGCGCCATGGATTTCCTGGAAAAGCCCATTACGCTGCAACGCTTGCTCAAGACCGTGGCGGCGGGCCTGGCGCGCGGGCGTGCACCGCAACCGGCGCCTGTCGCCGTGCATTCGGCGGTCGCCAACACGGCTGTGGCGCTTGAAGACGAGCTGGATCCTCCCATTTTGACGGCGGCGCCCGCCAACGAAGTCCCGGTGGCGTCCAACGGTCAACTGGGCACCATTTCGCTGGACCAGCCCTTGCGCGAAGCGCGCGACGAGTTCGAACGCATCTATTTCGAATACCACCTGGTACGCGAAAGCCACAGCATGACGCGCGTGTCCGAGCGCACCGGCCTGGAACGCACCCACCTGTATCGCAAGCTCAAGCAATTGGGCATTGAGTCGGCGCGCAAGCGCAGCACATGAAAATCCTGATCATGGGCGCTGGTCGCGTAGGCACCAGCGTGGCCGAAAACCTGGTGTCCGAAGAAAACGACATCACCGTGGTGGATACCGACCCCACGCAGCTTCGCTACCTGCAAGAACACTTCGACCTGCGTGTCGTCCATGGCGACGGCTCGCAAGTGTCGGTTCTGGAAGCCGCCGGCGCGGCCGATACCGACCTGTTCATCGCCTGTGCGGCCTCTGACGCCGCCAACATGGTGGCGTGCAAGATCGCCCGCCAACTGTTCAACATCCCCCGTCGCATTGCCCGCATCCGCTCGGCCGAGTTCCCGGAACACCCGGAACTCATGAGCGAAGAGGGCTTTTGCATCGACGCGCTGATCAGCCCCGAACGCAGCGTCACGACCTATCTGCATAGCCTGATTGAATTTCCCGAAGCGCTACAGGTGGTGGAGTTTGCCGAAGGGCGCGTGTCGGTCGTGACCGTGCGCGTGGGGCATGGCAGCCCGATGGCGCATTCGCCCGTCGACAAGCTGCGTGACGTCTGGCCCGATGTGAAGGCGCGCGTCATCGACGTGCTGCGCGGCGGGCGCCCGCTACGGGCCGGCAGCGGCACGGTTATCGCGCCGGGTGACGAGGTTGTGCTGGTGGTGGATTCGCGCGACGCGCGCCGCGCCGTGCGGCAATTGCGCGATGCCGAACGGGCCGTGCGCCGCGTGATGATCGCGGGCGGCGGCAACATCGGCCTGCGCCTGGCGCGCCAGTTGGCCGAAGAAAAATACAGCGTTCGCATCATCGAACGCGACCTGAAGCGCTGCGAATACCTGGCGACCCAACTGCCCGATAGCGTGCTGGTGCTGCACGGCAGCGGCACGGACGAAGCCTTGCTGGAGCGCGAGAACATCGAAGACATGGACACCTGGCTTGCCCTGACCAGCGACGACGAGGACAACATCATGTCTTCGCTGCTGGCCAAGCGGCTGGGCGCCCGCAAGGTGATCGCGCTGATCAACCGCCAGGCCTATGGCGAACTGATGCAGGGCAGCCATATCGACATCGCCGTGTCGCCTTCGCAGGCAACGATGAGCGAATTGCTGCGCCACGTGCGGCGCGGTGACGTGGCCGCGGTGCACCGCTTGCGCCAAGGCGTGGCCGAGGCGCTGGAAGCCATTGCGCACGGCGACCGCTCCACGTCCAAGGTGGTTGGCCGGGCGGTGGGCCAGATCAGCCTGCCCAAGGGCGCCAGCATTGGCGCGCTGGTACGCGACGACGAGATCATCCTGCCGGATGCCGACACCATTATTGAAACGAACGACCACGTGATCGTCTTCGTGCCCTCGCGCCGGCAGATGCCGCGCGTGGAAAAGTTGTTCCAAGTTTCCGCGTCCTTCTTCTGATGCGCACCTTGCCCATGCTCCGCCGCGGGCCGAGTGTCGCCGGATAAGCTCCATGAATCGAGTTCTCGGAACCCTCTATATCCTTGGGCTGACCATGGTGATGTTCGCCCTCACCATGCTGATCCCGCTGGCGATCGCCTACCTGGGCGGCGACGCGGCGCGCGACGCCTTCCTGCACGGCTTCCTGCTTTCGCTGGGCATCGGGGGCGGTCTTGCCGCCCTGACGCGGCGCAGCCGCTGCGAGCTGCGCGCGCGCGATGGTTTCGTGCTGGTGTCCGCGGTGTGGGCCGGCCTGCCGTTGCTGGCGTCGATCCCGCTGCTGCTCTACTTTCACCGGGCCGGCTTGCCGCTGTCATTCACCAGCGCCTATTTCGAGGCCATGTCTGGGTTGACCACGACGGGCGCCACGGTGCTGACCAACCTGGACGCCTTGCCGGCATCCATCAACCTGTGGCGCGCCACGCTGGTCTGGATTGGCGGCATGGGCATCCTGGTGCTGGCGGTGGCGATTTTGCCGCTGCTGGGGGTGGGCGGCCACCAAGTGGTGCGGGCCGAAACGCCCGGCCCCATGAAGGATGAACGCCTGACGCCCCGCATCGCCAGTACCGCCAAGGCGCTGTACGCGGTGTACTTCGTGTTTTCCATCCTGTGCTTCCTGGCGTACCGCGCGGTGGGCCTGTCCTGGTTTGAAGCCTGGTGCCACATGGCCACCACCATGGGGCTGGGCGGCTTTTCGACCTGGGACGACGGCTTTGCCCACTTCGATTCGGTAGCCGTGGAAATGGTCGCCATGGTGTTCATGGTGATCGCGGGCATCAACTTTGCCACCCATTTCAACGCCTTTCGCCAGCGCAGCGCGCGCGCCTACGCGCAGTGCCCGCAAGCCATCCCGTACCTGGTCGTGGTGCTGGGAGCAGGCCTGGTCATTTCGGTGTTCCTGTACATCAAGGGCGTCTACGACGAGCCTCTGGAAGCGCTGCGCTTTGGCATGTTCAACACCATTTCCATGGCTACCACCACCGGCTACGCGAATACCGACTTCGCCCAGTGGCCCCTGTTTGCGCCGCTGACCATGCTGCTGCTCTCGGGCTTTGCCACGTCGGCCGGGTCAACCGGGGGCGGTATCAAGATGATTCGCGCCATTTTGCTGGTCAAGCAAGCCCGCAATGAACTGGTGACGATGCTGCACCCGCATGCCGTCAGCCCGGTGCGCATCAACGACCGGGCGGTGGAAGGGCGCACCATGTCGTCCGTGCTGGCCTTCATGCTGATCTACGGGCTGTCCATCGCCGTGTTCACCAGCCTGCTGCTGTTGTCTGGGTTGGACCCCATCACGGCGTTCTCGGCCATATTTGCCACCATCAACAACACCGGCCCCGGGCTCGGGCCCGTTGGGCCCATGGGCAGCTTCGCGGTGCTGTCCGATTTCCAGATCTGGGTCTGCACCTTCGCCATGCTGATCGGCCGCCTGGAATTGCTGACCGTGCTGGTGCTGTTCACCCCCATGTTCTGGCGCAAATAAGGGGGCGCTGACCCCCAAAGCCTCTCCGGAATAACCCGATAAAGGGTTATCCCACCCCTCTCCGAAAACCGCTTGGTTGCTGCGATTCCGGCCGCCATCGCTTGGCAACCCGCGTCGTTCCTGACTTGTAAGCGCTTGCTCACTTATCTTCAGAGGGCAAAACCGTGTGCTACGCGATGTTGCACACAAATGTCACGATTTTCAATCGTATTGCCACAAACCTGCGGCTATCATGCATTCCACAAGCCGCCGTCTAGTGCCCCCCGGGAAGTTACCGGGCTTCAAGGTCGAACGGCGCGTCCCCTCATATCAAACATTCAAAGGAGTCCGGAATGGAACCGATCCCGTTCATTTCGTCGGCCCCCAACACCCTGGGCATCGAACTAGAGTTGCAACTGATCGACCCTCGCAGTTTTGACCTTACCGCCGCCTCTGACGAATTGCTGGCCCAGATGGCCAACCACCCCATTGCCGACCGCGTCAAACCCGAGATCACGCGGTCCATGATCGAACTGAATTCCTCGGTGCACGAGCACCCCATGGGCCTGTTGGCCGAAATGCGCGAGATGCGCGATGCCTTGGTCGAAGCGGCCGACGCGGTTGGCGTGTCGGTGGCCGGCGGCGGCGCCCACCCCTTCATGCGTTGGCAGGAACGATCCATTTCGGACACCCCGCGCTTCCAGTACCTGGCCGAAATGTATGGTTACCTGGCGCGTCAATTTACGGTCTTCGGCCAGCACATCCATCTGGGCGTGAAAAGTGGCGATGACTCCATCAAGCTGTTGCGCCGCCTGTCGCCCTACGTGCCCCACTTCATCGCGCTGTCGGCCTCGTCGCCGTACTGCGAGGGCGTGGATACCCTGTTCTCGTGCTCGCGCCTGAACGCCGTCAACAGCTTCCCCCTGGCCGGCCACATGCCGCCCGAGGTGAAGGACTGGTATCAGTTCGAGGCCCATCTGTCGCAACTGCGCGCCTACGGGCTGGCCGAGAGCATCAAGGACCTGTATTGGGACATTCGCCCCAAGCCGGAATTCGGCACGGTCGAGATCCGGGTCTGCGACACGCCTCTCACCGTGGAACGCGCCTGCCAGATCGCCGCGTTCGCCCAGGCCTTGGCCGTGCTGCTGATGCGCGAGGACGACCCCAGCGACAATGCCTGGCTGTCCTACCGCAGCAATCATTTCCAAGCCTGCCGTTTTGGCTTGCAGGGCAGTTACGTGACGCCGGACGGCCAGCGGCTGCGCCTGATGGACCACCTGCGCACGCTGTTCCAGCGCCTGATGCCGGTGGCCGAAGAGTTGGGCACGGGCGACATGATCGCCACGCTGCGCGACGAGGCCATGCGCAGCGGCAACGATTCGCGCTGGCTGCGCAGCCAGTTCCATCGCCTGCGCGACCTGCCGTTGATGGTTGACGCCATGACGCACGCTTGGCGTGGTGAAACGGTGGCAGCCCCGCCGGCTGAGCCCACCGCCGTGCTGCGTCGGCGCATCCGGGCAAATTCCGAACCGATGCAGCCCTTGTCGGCGTCGGAACCCGGTGTCAGCGTGCCGTTGCCGGAACGCTTGCACTAAGTAGCAGTCGTAGTTAGCAGTAGTGGTGGCCCCTGTTTCAGGGGTTACCGCGATGCCGGCCGCCGATGGCGCTGACGGACAGGCGGGTCTCGCCCGCCACCGTGCGATGCGCCGCGGCGCGCCAGGCATGGCCGTAAGCCACTTCGATGCTTAATGCGATCAGACCGTCGGGGCGGCGCTGTGCTTCCAGCGCAGCGCACAGGCGGTTACGCCAGTCTCGTCCGACCAGCCCGCCGCGCCGGCCTTCGGCGGGGTTGCCGCCCAGCGCTCGCACGTCGGCCAGCAGCTTTTCCGGGCTGCGGTAGGTCAGCGTCAGAATCTCCTGGTCCATGACGGGGTCAGCGAAGCCGTTTTCCACCAGCAAGTCCCCAAAGTCATGCATGTCCACGAAGGACGGCGTGGCGGTGGCCAGGCCCGCATCGGCCAGCGCTTGCCGCAATTCGCGCAGGGTGGCCGGCCCCAGACAGGAAAACATCGCCAGCCCGCCCACCTTCAGGATGCGGCGCCATTCCGCCAGCACCGCATGCGGGGCGCGGTGCCAATGCATCGCCAGGTTGGACCACACCAGCTCCAATGATTCGGGGGCCAGCCCGGTTTCCGCCAGGTCGGCGTTGACGAAGCTGGGTGCGGCGGGCCCGCGCCGGGCCAGCTTGCCGATCCAGGCGCCCAAGCCCGCGGGGGCATGGCGCTTTCTAGCCAGTTCCAGCAGTGGCTCGCAGTTGTCCAGGCCGGTGTATGCCGCGTCGGGATAGCGCTCGCGCAGCAGGGGCAGGTTGTCTCCCGCGCCGCAGCCCGCGTCCAGCATGGCTTGCGGCTGCACGCGGATGTATTGCAAGCGGCCCAGCATGCGGCGCGCCACTTCGCCATAAAGGAACTGGGCGTCGGATAAGTCGCCACGGCGGGCGAACTGCCGGGGTACGTCGGCGCTGACGATGGGAAGGGTGGGTAGCGGTGCGGATTCTGGCAGGGACATTTCGGTCGCGCCCGCGTCTTGGCCGCGGGGCGGAACATGGTTTCATGAGGAATGGCATCCATTATTACGCATCCCGGCCGACGAATTCGATTGCCCCTACAGGCCATGGGGCGGCGGCTTTGGTCCCGCGTGGGCTGCGATTGCCCGCTGTGCGGGGCGCGAGTGGCGGGTGCGCGCCTGTGCGGCGGCTGCGCGGACGACATCACCGCCGCGCCTCCGGGCGGGCGTCCGAGATGCCCGCGCTGCGCGCTGCGGTTGCCGATTATTGCTTCGGTGGTGGCCTCGGCGTTGAGCGAGGACATGGCTTCGAGCACGGCCTCGGCTCCAATTCCGGCCCCGGCCCCAGCCCCACTTCAGGCGCCAATTTGCCCCGCCTGTCTCGGCGCGCCAAGGGCTTATGGGCGGACGATCGCGGCCTTTGACTACGTTCCACCCGCCGACGCGCTGATCAGGATGTTGAAGACGCAACTGCGCCTGAGCATGGCGCCGGTGCTGGCCCGTTTGCTGGCTGAGGCCATCCGCCATGAACCAAGGCTACCCGATGGCGTCTTGCTGGCGCCCGTGCCCGCCAGCCGCGCGTCGCTGCGCGCACGCGGCATGAACCCGGCGGCGGAGATCGCCCGCCGCCTGGCGGCCGAACTGAACCTGCCGCTGATCCGGCAAGCGCTGCGGCGGCGCCGGGAAACGCCCAGGCAGACGGCGTTGGGCCGCCACGCGCGGCGCCAGGTGGCCGCCGGCCTGTTCAAAGCCTCTACAGTGGTGCGCGGCCGCCACGTGGCGGTGGTGGACGACGTCATGACCACCGGCAGCACCGTGCAGGCCGCCGCGGTCGCGCTGTTGGCGGCGGGGGCGGCTGGAGTAACGGTGCTGGTAGTTGCTCGGACGCCGTAATGGCGCAGGCACCGGCCTCGTTACCGCGCTGGTGGAGCGCCGGGCCGTCCGTGCGGCTGCCCCAGAAGGCGGGCAAAGTTCCTAGCCGTCAGCGCGGCGGCCTCACAAAGTGGGTGAAGCCCCGGGCCCTCAGCCCGCCTCCGCCACAAATCGGCGACAATCCCGCCACGCCGCCACCCTGGCGCCGCAAGCCGTCCTCGTCTTCCGTCCTGCTTCCTTATTCGCCATGTTCCACGTCATCCTCGTCTGCCCCGAGATTCCCCCCAACACCGGCAACGCCATCCGGCTGTGCGCCAACACGGGCGCCCAGTTGCATCTGGTGCGTCCGTTGGGATTCGAATTGGATGACGCCCGCATGCGGCGCGCCGGGCTGGACTATCACGAGTGGCAGCCTGTGCGGGTGCATGACACTCTGCAGGAAGCGCTGGATGACACGGGGGCCGACGCCTCCAGCATCTACGCGCTGACCACGCACGCGCAGCGCAGCGTGGCCGACATCGCCTTCAAGCCCGGCGACGTCTTCGTTTTCGGCCGCGAAACGGCCGGCTTATCCGACGAGCATCAAGCGATGTTCCCGCCCCAGCAGCGCCTGCGCCTGCCGATGCGCGCGGGCCAACGCAGCCTGAACCTGTCCAACGCCGTCGCCGTCACCGTCTTCGAAGCCTGGCGCCAACAAGGCTTCGAAGGCGGATCGTGAATGGGCGCCGCGCGCCACAGCCCGCCCAAGACCACCACCTTCCGTTGATCGTAGGATGGGTGTAGCGCGCCACAGCCTGCCCAAGAACGCAGCCTTCCAACGCGCAAACCCATCAAGCAGCGGCGAAACCACACCGCTCTCCCCACAAAGCAGGGGCGAATAAAAGCCATCCCCCCCGCCGCTCTTAACCACGCAAACCCATCAATCCAGCGACAGCTTCAACCGCTCAATCACCTGATCCCACCGCGCTTTCTCATTCTTGATCCGCGACGTCAAAGCCTCAGGCGTCGACGCCGCCGGGGTGAAATACTGCAACGCCAACTGCTTGCGCACGGCCTCGCTATTGATCACACGCGCCAACTCGCTATTCAACCGCTCGATCACTGGCGTCGGCGTCCCCGCCGGCACCAGCACCGCATTCCAGGAAATCGCCTCAAAGTCGGGATACCCTTGCGACGCCATCGTCGGCACGCCCGGCAAGGCCTCGCTGGGTTGCAGGCTGGTCACCGCCAACAGCTTGACCTTGCCGTCGCGCGCCTGTGGCACTGCAATCGCCGGCACCATAAACCCTGCCTGCACGTCGCCGCCGATGATCGCCGTAATCACCTGCGGAAAGCCGGAATACGGAATATGCGCCAGGTCCACGCCCGCGCTTTCCTTGAACATCTCCATCGCCAGATGCGCCGAGCTGCCCGGCCCCACCGACCCGTAGTTCAACGAATTGCCGCGTTCCTTGACCAGCTTGACGAAGTCCTGGACGTTGTCGACCTTCAGGCTGCCGGGCACCACCAGCACGTTCGGGCTGGTGCCCACCAGGGTGACCGGCGCCAGATCCTTCAGCGGGTCGTAGCCCAGCGTTTTCTTGTACAGCGTGGGCGCGGTCACCAGCGGGCCGTTGATCGTGTAAAGCAACGTATAGCCATCCGGCTTGGCCTGCGACACCACGCGCGTGCCGATATTGCCGCCCGCGCCGGGCTTGTTGTCGATGACGATGGGCTGGCCCAGTGCCTGCGACAGCGGCTCGGAGATCGTGCGCGCCAGGATGTCCGGCGACGAGCCGGGCGGAAACGGCACGACCATATGGATGGGGCGGTCGGGCCAATCGGCATGGGCGGCGGCCGGCAGCACGGCGGCCAGGCTCAGGCACAGGCCGCGCAGAAGCGGGCCGACCCGGAATTTGCGGGTTTGCGTCATGACGGATGTCTCCTCGGGGTGGGGCGTGTGTGTTGTTGTTAGAGAGGGGTCAAAGATGGCCGCCCAGCGTATCGTCCAGCGCGCCGTTGGCGCTGCTGGTGGCACTGAGGTTGGCATTGACGTCGGCACTTTCATCGCGCGGGTCGCGCGCCAGCAGCGCCGACACCGCGGTCATGGGCGCAACGCCGTCGAACAGCACGGCGCAGACGGCTTCGGTAATGGGCAGTTCGACATTGATGGCGCGGGCGCGATCGCGCGCCGCGCGGGCACAGCGCACGCCTTCGGCGGTGATGCCGCTGGCCAGGATGTCGGCCAGCTTGCGGCCGGCGCCGATCTCCAGGCCTACGCGACGGTTGCGCGAGAGTTCGCCCGTGGCGGTCAGCACCAGGTCGCCCAGGCCGGTCAGCCCGGCGAAGGTCTCGCCGCGCGCGCCCAGCGCCACGCCGAAGCGGGTCATTTCGGCCAGGCCGCGCGTGATCAGTGCCGCGCGGGCATTGGTGCCCAGCGCCAGCCCGTCACCGATGCCGCAGGCGACCGCGATGACGTTTTTCAAGGCGCCGCCGACCTCCACGCCAACCAGGTCGGAACTGGCGTAGACGCGCAGCGCCGCCCCGTGGAAAGCAGAGGTGGTGGCATCGCGCAGCCCGGTATCGGTGCTGGCCACGGTCAGCGCCACGGGCAGGCCTTGGGCCACTTCACGCGCGAAGGACGGGCCGGACAAGGCGCCGCCGATCGCGCCGGGCAGGGCCTCTTGCACGATCTCGTGGGGCAGCCTGGCCGTGTCGGCCTCAAAGCCCTTGCACGTCCAGACGATGGGGGTGTCTTGCAGGCCCAGTACGGGCAGCCGACGGGCCAGTTCGCCGCAGATGGCGGCCAGCCCGGCCACGGGCACGCCCAGCACGATCAGACGACGGGTGTTCTCATCGTCGGCTTCGTCCTGCAGGCTGCGCAGCGTGGCGTCCAGATCGGACGAAAAATTCAGGGAAGCGGGCAGGGAAATGCCCGGCAGGTAGCGCGCGTTCTCGTGCGAGGCGGCCATGCTGGCGGCCTGCGCGGCGTCGCGCGCCCAAAGCAGGGTGGGGTGGGGGGGGGGGGGGGGGGG